>CAYHXO010000007.1:0-69286 GCA_964360635.1 uncultured Candidatus Peribacteria bacterium | reverse complement strand
TTAAAAACACCTATGCAATCAATGAAGTGTTTCCAAGCTATTGACTAGAAAACGGTGATGCACCCTGTAAAATGAGTTTTATTTCCTCTCGCCTAATCTGTTGTTTTTTGATATTCTCCAGCGAGTATGAAAAACATAAGAAATTTTTGCATCATTGCGCATATTGATCACGGAAAATCTACGCTTGCAGATCGATTTTTGGAGGTGACAGGAACTTTGTCAAAACGTGAGATGAAACACGGTCAAATGTTGGATACGATGGAGCTTGAGCAGGAGAGGGGAATTACAATAAAATTGCAGCCGGTTCGAATGAACTGGAAATTTGAGGGAACTGACTATCAAATGAACCTCATTGATACTCCGGGGCACGTAGATTTCACATATGAAGTTTCAAGGTCTTTAGCGGCTTGTGAGGGCGCGATTTTGGTTGTAGACGCGAGCCAGGGAATTCAAGCGCAAACTCTTGCAAACTGTTACTTAGCTCTAGAACATAATCTTACAATTATTCCGGTTTTGAATAAAATCGATTTGCCTGCGGCCGATGTGCCTGCACGTGCACGTGAAATTGAAAATGCATTGGGAATTCCAAAAGAATCGATTATTGCGATTTCGGCGAAAGAGGGAACGAATGTGGACTTGGTTTTGGCTGAGGTGATAAGAAAAGTTCCTCCTCCAAAAGATTGGGGCGATCCTTTAGAAACGAAAGCTCTGATTTTTGATTCAAAATATGATACATACAAAGGAATTGTTGCTTACGTACGAATGATGGAAGGTAGTTTGAAGAGGGGTCAAAAAGTGAAATTCGTTAATACAAAGGCTGAAACTGAAATCACTGAGGTTGGTTGTTTTAGGCCGCAATATGAGCAGCTTGATTGTTTGAACGCCGGTGAGATTGGATATGTCGTTACCGGAATGAAAACAGTTCGTGATGCTCGAGTTGGAGATACAATTTGGCGACATGAAAAATACGGAAATAAAACAGATCTTATCAGTCCGAGTGGATTACCTGGTTATAAAACTGTGACGCCTTATGTTTTTGCCGGAATGTTTTGTGTGGAGGGTGAAAATTATCCACTACTTCGCGATGCACTTGATAAATTGAGTTTGAACGATTCTTCTTTGGTTTATGAACCTGAGCAATCAGGGGCTTTGGGCTATGGATTCAGATGTGGATTCCTTGGTCTTCTTCACATGGATATAGTTCAGGAAAGGCTTGAGCGTGAATATAATTTGGAGTTGATTGTGACGGCGCCGAGCGTGTCTTATCAGGTTAGAAAGAACAATGGTGATGAAATTACTATTGCAAATCCTTCTGAACTTCCTCAACCTGCTCATATAAATGTTATTCGAGAGCCTTGGGTGAAAGTGGAAATTTTGCTGCCGGTTGATTACATTGGTGCGGTCATTAAATTGCTTGAAGATAGAAGAGGTATTTCAAAGAACTTGGTTTACATCGATGAGAAAAGAGCAAATGTGATTTATGAATTACCACTTGCTTCCATTGTGGTTGATTTTTATGATGAGTTGAAAAGTATTTCTTCAGGTTATGCTTCAATGAGTTATGAAGTTTTAGATTATCGAATTGGTGATTTGGTGAAATTAGATATTTTGATTAATCATGAGGTTGTAGAGGCACTTTCAATTATTATTCACAGATCTGAGGCCTTTGGACGAGGTATTAAAGTCTGCAAAAAATTGAAGGAAATTATTCCAAAACAGCAATTCGAAATTCCAATTCAATCTGCAGTTGGGGCAAAAGTTATATCGAGAGAAACAATTGCTGCTCTTCGAAAAGATGTGACCGGCTACCTTTATGGCGGTGATAGAACTCGTAAAGATAAACTTTTGAAAAAACAGAAGGAAGGTAAGAAAAGGATGAAGATGTTTGGAAAAGTTAATATTCCACAGGAGGCATTTCTTGCAGTTCTTAAAAAAGAAGATTAAGATTTTCGCAAACACCATCAAATGAAATTTTTCCGCATATTACTTTTGTTCGCCTTATTGTTGTCTTCTTGTATATCACAACAAAAAGCTCAAATTCCAGAAAAAATTAGTATTGCCTACGCTGAGCCTTTAACGAGTTTTTCACCTCTAGATTATTCTGCGAACAATAGAAAATATTTGTCGAATATTTACGAAACTCTTGTTAGATATGATAAAACTTTTGATTATGATAGCTCTTTAGCACTTTCTTGGGGGCGCTTTGATGATTTAACTTGGGAGTTTCGTTTAAGACCTGAAGTTATTTTTCAAGATGGAAATTCTTTTGATGCCGAAGATGTTGTTTATTCAATTCAGACGGCAATGACTGATAATTCTTCTCAATTAAAATCACTCTTGAATAATATTGATAAAATTGAAAAAGTTGATGATTATAAAGTTCGAATATTTACAAAATCTCCCGATCCGCTTCTTCTAAATAAACTGGTTAATGTTTATATCTTTCAGTCTAATTATACTGATTTTAATACGCCTATTGGCACCGGCCCTTACTATATAAAATCTAGTGAGAGCGTAAATATAACTCTTGAGAGATTTGATTCTTATTGGGGTCCAAGTCCATATTATAAAGAGGCGTTTTTGACTGCTATTACTGACCCCGAGTTAAGACTGTCTGCAATTTTATCAAATGAGGTTCAAGTTTTGGCGAATGTTCCCCCACAATATGTTGAGGAAATGGAGGAGTCTGGAGTTGATGTTCAAGACTTTCCTAATCTTGAAGTTAGTAGCTTGATGTTTAATTTTAGCGGAATTTTTTCTGATAAAAATTTGAGAGATGCTGTTTATTATGCTTTAGCTACTGATTACGCGGAAGAATTTGGATCTGGATATTTATTGTCAACAGATCAATTCTCTGCTTCAGGGATGTCCGGATATAGTAGGAAACTTACAGATAGAAATCAAAATGTTGAGACGGCCAATGAGTTTAGATCTAAATATGAAGGTGATGTTGATGTCACTTTAGATGTTCCAACGGGTTTGGAAAAACTAGCTGAAAAAGTAAAATCAGACTTAGCAATGGTAAATATTAATGTAACAGTTTTGGTTTCGAATCCTTCTGAATTTCAAAATAAAATATTAGCAGGGGAATCGGATTTTTACTTTTTTGGATGGAAATATGATCTTGCAGATGTATCTGATTTTTTTGAAACTGTAGTTCACAGTCAAGTTGGAGCCTATGGTAGTTTTAATGGAATGTCTTACTCAGATGCTGATGTTGATGAATATATTTATCAAGCATCGCAATTGCTTGATGTAAGTGAAAGGCAAGATGTGCTTGCACTCATTTCTAAGCGCATATTGGATGATAGAATTGGCGTTCCACTTTTTGAGTCAGAGCTACTTTATGGAATAAGACCAGAAGTTATTTGGGATATAAGATTGGATGGTCAGATTTTGGCTTCCGAAATTGTTGGAAAAGGAGTATAATAATTAGATAAATTTATCTAATTTGAATGTTCCATTCGCTCAAAGCAAAATTCACTATATCATTCGGTACACTGATTGTGCTCTTGTTTACGGCCTCCGGAGTGTTTTTGATTGATGCAAAATCAAGAGAAATTACTGCTGATATTGCTCAAAATTCTTTGAGTTTTGCTCATTTTACGAAAAATACTGTAATTGCAAATTATCAACAATATCTTGAGCCGGGCGATTTTGTTTCATTTAACAGGGAGCTAAGAGGACTCTTGCAAAGAGATACCGATATAACCTCGATTGGAATTTCAAGTTATTCTGGACTTACGCTTTTTGATTCAGCAACTGAACAGAATGCTCAGTATACCGGGGTGCCACGAACTGTTCCTGATCAGGCGACATTAGATAGAATTCAATCTATTAATATTTCTGTGCTCTTGCGGACCGGACGTGTTATATATTTGAAATTTGATAGTGCTGGGAATGTTACTTCGTTAGATGTGAATGAAAAACCGATGGATCAAATCGGACCTAGTGATAGAATTACGAATATAATTGTACCAATTGATAATGCATATTCGATTGTATATACAATAAATTATCAGAGCCTTTTGACGCGTCTGGCACTTGCAAAATATCAAATCAGTATTTTCACAATTATCGGTTTGGTTTTAACTTTGCTTGTTTCATTTGTACTTTCTTCAAGTATTACGAACCCGATTTTAGATCTCAAGCGTGGTGTTTTGAAGATTGCGACCGGTGATTTTGAATCGAGAGTAGAGGTTAAAACTCAAGATGAAGTCGGTCTACTCGCTCAGTCTTTTAATATAATGGCGCAAGAGTTGCAGGTTTCCACGAAGGCGTTGGTTTATAAGGAGCGTGTTGCCAAGGAATTGGAGCTTGCTGTTCAAATTCAAACTAATCTTTTGCCGAAAGATAAACTTGTTTTGAATGGCCTCGATATAGCCGGAGGCTTGATTCCTGCAACTGAAGTTGGAGGTGATGCCTTCGATTATATAAAGGTTAACGACAATCAATATATTACTTATCTTGGTGATGTTACCGGTCACGGTGTACCTGCCGGAATAGTTTCGTCGATTGTGAATTCTTTGATGTACGCGTTTCGAGAACAAGTGGATTTAATTAAAATGGTGAAGCAATTGAATGACGTGATTCGTAGGAAAATCTCTCAGAAGGTTTTCGTTACAATGGCTCTAACTCTTTGGAATGAAGCTACTAGAACAATTACTTACGCTAATGCCGGTCATCCTCCTGTTCTTTATTATGATTCCGCGACAAAAAAAGTTATTGATGTGAGATTGCAGGGAATGGCGATTGGTATGCTTGAAGATGTTGAAAAATTGATTAAAACTCAACAATTTACAATTAAACCGGGTGATGTTTTTGTTATGTACAGCGATGGAATCGTTGAGGCGAATAATCCAGCTAAAGAACAATTCGGTCTTGCTAAATTGAAATTGGTTGTGCAGGATGCCGCAGTTGAAGACAAGCCTGCTGAAATAATTAAAAATACAATTCTAAGTAACATTATTGAGCACATCAACGGCAGCGAATATCTTGATGATATGACTGTGGTTGTGATGAAGGGGAAGTAAGATTTTTAGATCAAAATTCCAGGCACTGGGAATCGTTTGCATAGTTCCTTTACTTCTCCACGAACTCGGGCCTGTGTAGCTTCGTCAGTTGGAGCTGAGCAAACATCGTTGATCCATTTTGCGAGGATTTTCATTTCGGGTTCTTTTAGCCCACGAGTTGTGACTGCAGGAGTTCCGAGACGGATTCCAGATGGATCAAAAGGTGAACGAGTGTCATATGGCACCATGTTTTTGTTGCAAGAAATTCCGGCGAGTTCGAGAGCGTGATCGGCTTCTTTACCAGTAGAATTTTTGCTGGTCATGTCGATAAGCATCAAGTGGTTATCTGTCCCGCCTGAGATTACTTTGAAGTTATAATTCATCAACTCGCTTGCAAGAACTTTTGCGTTTTTAATTACTTGAGCTGTGTATTCTTTAAATTCAGGTTGAAGTGCTTCTTTGAAAGCCACGGCTTTTGCGGCATTGATATGATCGTGTGGGCCGCCCTGCATTCCTGGGAAAATTGCTTTGTCGACTTGTTTGCCGAACTGCTCTTTGCACATAATCATTGCGCCACGAGGGCCACGGAGAGTTTTGTGGGTTGTTGTTGAAACAACGTCGAAGTGTGGGACAGGTGATTCAATTTGACCACCTGCAATCAATCCGGCTATATGAGCAATGTCGGCAAATGTGATTGCTCCAATTTCATCTGCGATTTCTTTGAATTTTTTCCAGTCCATGTTTCGAGAGTATGCTGAGAATCCTGCCACAATCATTTTTGGTCTTTCTTTGAGCGCTATTTCTCGAACTTTATCCATATCAATAATTCCATTTTCTTCAACTCCGTAGCGCACAAAGTTGTAAAGCATTCCGCTAAAGTTCACTGGGTGTCCGTGTGAAAGATGACCACCGTGATCTAAACTCAATCCCAAAACTTTATCGCCCGGTTTTATGAAGGCCATATAAACTGCGGCATTGGCTGGAGAACCTGAAAGTGCCTGAACGTTCACGTGTTCGGCTCCAAAAAGTTCTTTTGCTCGATCGATGGCAAGATTCTCAATAACATCGATATTTTCTTGGCCAGCGTAATAACGTTTTCCAGGATAACCCTCTGAGTATTTATTTGTTAAAATACTTCCCATTGTTTCCAAAACTGCCGGAGAAACATAATTCTCTGAGGCGATTAACTCTAACTCTTCGGCTTGGCGTTTTTCTTCGTGCATTATTGCGGCGTAAATTTGCGGGTCCTGCTTCTGCAAATGTGTGAGCATTAGGAAAGGGGGTTAGGGGTGATAAGGGAATTATCAGTGATAATTAAATCCATGGGAACGTCGTGCTCTTCATTCGGAACTTCATCAACAATTTGCTCTTGAAATGCGAGGCCAATTTTAAATGCTTTCGTATTTTTCAAAGTTCGATCGTAAAAACCACGGCCGTGGCCAATGCGGTGGCCGCGTTTATCGAAGGCGATTCCGGGAACAAGAATTAGATCGAGGTCTTCTGGATGGGCGGCTTCTTCACTGTTCATCATTGGCTCCAATATGCTAAAAGTTCCCGGCTCCAAAACTTCCCAGCTTTTAACGGGAATTATTTTTAATTCGTTACGGTCGATTTTTGGAATGTAAACAGTTTGGCCTTTTTTAAAGGCATTTTTTATTAGCTCGTGAGTATCAACTTCTTCGTTTGTTGAAACGTATGCCATGATTTTTTTTGCGGCTTTGAATTCTGGCAAATTTTCAAGTTTTTGCCTTATTCGGGCGGATTTTTTTGCATACAAATCAGGCGAGAGCGACTGGCGCTTCTCCCGCGTCTCCTGCCTTAATGCATTCTTCATAGTTGAATTCTAGGCGACCGAATATTGCCTTTGAAGAAGTCTTTTGTAAAGCAAAAAAACGTGTTAGAATCCTGCACACTTTAAATCACAATTATATGAACACAATCAGGTTAAAAATGGTGGTCTTAAGTGCGGCTCTTGTAAGTTTAGTTTTTGGTGCTGCTGGAGGTGCTGTCACAACTTTGGCGATTTTGCATTATTCGGATGACGGCGAAGAAAATTCTCAGATTGCGCTCAATATGAGTGAGCCCTCTTTTTCTTATGCTTGGAATCAAGCTTCTCCTGCAGTTGTTAGTGTGGTTGAACTTAAAGATGTGAGTCAATATTATAATATGTTTTTTATGGGTGAGCAGCAGGCTCCCTCAGCTGATGGTGTACTGACTCAGGTTGCTGCCGGAACGGCTTTTGTGATTTCATCTGACGGTTTGGCTGTTACAAATAAGCATGTTGTTGCTGATGATAGTGGTCAATATGTTGCTTTTTTGGCTGACGGAACTGAAGTCGATGTGAAAGTTTTGGCAAAAGACACTTTGAACGATGTGGCTTTATTACAACTTTCAAGTGATTCGGTGAAGACGTATTCTACTGTTGAATTTGGAGATTCTGATATTATGTCTGTTGGTGATCATGTTATTGCGATTGGCAACGCCGAAGGTGAGTATGCAAATACAACTACAGCTGGAATTATTTCTGCCACTGGAAGGCAAATTATTGCAGGTGGAGGTATGGAAGCCGCAAAAAGTTTAACAGGCTTGATTCAAACAGATGCCGCAATAAATCCTGGAAATAGCGGTGGGCCGCTTGTAAATTTATCTGGTCAGGTTATTGGAATGAACACCGCTGTTGACAGTTCTTCTCAAGGAATTGGTTTTGCTATAGCTTCAAATGAAATTCAAAGAGTTGTTAAATCTTATCAACAGTTTGGTAGAATTGTTCGTCCTTATCTTGGAGTTAGATATATGATTATTACGCCTGCTCTTGGTGAAAAAAATGGGCTCTCTGTTGATCATGGCGCTTATGTTGTGGCTGATGTTCAGGCCGGACTTCTGCCTGTTATGAAAGATAGCCCTGCCGATAAAGCCGGAGTGAAAGAAGGAGACATTATTTTAACTTTGGATGGAAAAGAAATCGGTCAAAACTTTGATCTTTCAAATGCAATTTCTTCTTACTCTGTTGGTGATACTGTAACACTTGAAGTGTTGCGAGATGGCAAGACGATTAATCTCCAGGTTGAATTAGAAGAGCGACAAGCAGAATAAATATGTTGACGGTGAGTACTTACTCACCTATTATGTGGGCATGAAAATTATTGCTCATGTTGATGCCGATTGCTTCTATGTCTCTTGCGAAAGAGTGCGTGATAGAAGTTTAATTGGCAAACCTGTTGTCGTGCTTGGAAATCAGGGTGCTTGTGTTATTGCGCGGAGTTATGAAATGAAGCCTTTCGGGGTAACGGTTGGCATGCCTATTTGGAAGGCGCGTCAACTTTGCCCCGAGGCTGTTTGTGTGAAGCGCGATTTTCAATGGTACGGTGCAGTTTCTCACGCAATGCAAGATATTTTCAAGTCTTACTCGGATAGGGTTGAGTTTTATTCGGTTGATGAAAGTTTTATAGATTTTGGAAATTATGAGGGTGATCTTTTAAAGCTCGGCTATAAAATGCAGAATGAAATTTTGGAAAAACTTCAGATCCCCGTGAGTGTTGGTATTTCGCTTACTCGTACTCTTGCGAAAATTTGCTCTGACAAAAACAAACCCTTCGGTTTGAAAGTTGTGACTCCTGAAAATTTGGAGGAATTTTTGAAGTCGACTACTGTTTCAGAAATATGTGGAGTCGGAGAGAAACTTGCTGGTAGGTTAAAAAGCCAGAGAATAGAGACTTGTTTTGATTTTGTTTCTACTCCTGCCAAAAGAATAAAATCACTACTTAATAAGCCAGGGGAAGAAATTTGGTACGAGCTTCAAGGAAAGTCGATTCTTCAAATTAAAGATGCAAAGCCACAAAGAAAAGTGATTTCGCGTGGAGGAAGTTTATGGGGGCATCATAAAGATCCTAAATATATTTTTGGCTTTTTGATGAGAAATCTTGAACGATTTTGCGAATCATTGTTGAAAGAAGAAGTAGAAATTGGAGTTTTTACTTTGCTTCTACAAACCCAAAAAGGAGAATGCTTTAAAGTTGTTGAAGAACTTTCGGATTTTACTTCTGACTTTGGAATATTAACTGAGGTTCTTAAAAAGGCTGTTAAGAAAATGTTTATTGTTGGTGAAACATATAGTTATTGCCACTTAATAGGTTCGCCGGTTCGATCGACTTACGCAAAACAGATGAGTTTTTTTGGATTGGAGGATGAGCGCAGAACTCGTATTTATCAAATTAAGCAAAATATAAATGAAAAGCATGGGCTTTTTACTTTGCGTAGTGCCTCAACGGCTTATGCGAATAAAGTTTTTAAAGATAAGGCCAGTGATTACGAAATTGTTGATATAGCCGGTAAAATTTGTTTTTAAATTATGTGCGTTGCAGTTGAATTTAATAAGAATGAAATTTCCTCTTCAGAGCAACTGAAGCATAACTTTAGAATTGACGGTGATTTCGTGCGAGTTTCAGTTTTAGATTCCAGACCTGTTTTGCTGATTAGGGCGTATGGAGAGAATCGCTTGGTTTTTTGGGGTAATTCAGAATTTTTTCACTGCAAAAAAGAGTCTTTAACAGCCGGGAAGTGGGCTCATATGCAGCCTGAACTCGTTGAAATAATTGCGAATCGTGCTCAAACGCATGGCACTTGGTTTCAGGTAAAAGAAGGAATTCGTGGGGTTCTTGTGAAAATTCGCGGCGTTGAACAGTGTTTCATTCTAACCGAGCCTTCAACTCACTATTTCAAAACCATGACCCACGCGGAAAGAATGGCTGTGCTGGTGGGGCAGGTGATTTAAGTTACAGGTTATTACTCTGATGTCGATTGCAGGTATTTTTCAGGACTTATTCAGCTTTAACAGTTAATTTTAGATTGTTCGGCATGTGGGGGTGGCAATTGGTTTGCGTTGTTGGGCCAGTCACCTGACAATTGTGGGTTCGATTCCCATCACCTCCACCACCCGAATAAGACTTATAAAAAGACCCTAGCTAGGGTCTTTTTATGTGGCAATGTATAATTGCTGGGCCAGTCGATATGTATTATACACCCAAGTTTACTCAGATCAAATTTAACATTCAGCCATGCTTTATCTTTAAAATCAAAATACTTCCGCATAATAAAACTGTAATCGAGTTGGCTAGTATTAAAGGTGTGTCATGAAGTAATAGTCCATAAACTAGCCAGAGAAATATTCCTAATGTGCTAAATGAATACATTAAAATGGAAATACCTTTCGTGTCCTTAGTTTTGAATGTTTTTATTGCTTGCGGTAAAAAAGCTCCGGTTGTACATATTGCTGCAACTATTCCGATGACTTGAGTCCAGTTTATTTCCATTTAGATAGGGGATATGTGGCGAGCAAAGTTTTATTATTTCCTAGTACTCAAACTTCTTATTATGATAATGAGCCTGGTTAGGCATAAAACAAATCCAGCTCCAGTGATTAATATAAGAATTGTATCGTGCTTTAAAAGGCTGGCACCTAACCACGCAGAGAATCCGATTGTTCCAAGTGAATCTCTGAAGAGAGCAATTACTTTTCCATTTTTAATTTTGAGTTTTTTTATTATCTCTGTGGAAAAATTTGACGTTGCAACTAAGAGTATACCTATTAATGTGATTATTTTTATCCAAGTTTCCATTTATGTAGAGAGAAAATGCAGAGCCGGAAGGCTCGACTTCGTCGAGTATATGGTGCGCGATGTTGGAGTCGAACCAACGACCTACTGGGTGTAAACCAGTCGCTCTAACCAACTGAGCTAATCGCGCATGTCGAGTGCTGAGCAAATATACCAAAAGTTCGGAGGAACTCAAGAGCAAAACTTAAACTGAAAGCGGAAAGTCCCGCCATGGCGGGATGTGGTGGGCAAAAGAGGACTTGAACCTCCAACCCGAAAATTCAGGACCAGAACCTCAATCTGGCGCGTCTACCAGTTCCGCCATTTGCCCACGTTGGAACATTTTCTTAGCCTAGCTCGCATAAAGCGAGTGGTAGTACTGCGAATTTTAACTGATCTTTTCTAAAGTACAAGAATAATGTTATTATTTTGCCGTGGACGCCAACCTACAATTCCTGCAGAACCTTATAATTGCTCTTTTACTGGGTAGTTTAATTGGTGTTGAAAGAGAAAAAGATCATCATGGAAATATTGAGAATGTGAAGCATGAATTTGGTGGCATTCGAACTATGTCACTTATTGGGATGCTTGGATACTTGGTTTATCAGGTATTTGGAGATAATTTGATTCTGCTTGCAACTTTCACTGGAGCATTTTTACTTTTGTTAATTGCTTCTTATGTTGTAACCTCGGCGCTTAATAAGAATACCGGGGCAACAACAGAAATAGCCGCAATATTCACTTATATAATGGGTATTTTAGTAGCTCAAGACCAGCTTTTATATGCTTCTTCAGTAACTTTGATTGTAGTGTTACTCCTTTATTTTAAGGAGAAACTTCATGATTTTGCACATCATGTAGAGAGAAGTGAACTTTATGATGCCATAAAATTTATTGCAGTAGTTTTTGTTATTTTGCCGATTTTACCAAATCAAACATATGATTCGTTTGGAGTAATAAATCCATATCTGATTTGGCTGATCGTAGTTTTAATTTCTACCATTTCTTTTTTAAGTTATGTGTCAATAAAAGTTATAGGCCCTAAACGAGGAATTGGAGCTAGTGGGCTGTTGGGTGGACTGATTTCCTCAACAGCAGTCTCAATAAGTCTTGCTGAAATAAGTAAAAAAACAAAAAAAATAGTAAATCCATTTGTTGTTGGAATTTTACTTGCATCCTCAACAATGTTCGTTAGGGTTTTACTTGAAATTTCATTTGTAAATCCTTCTCTTGTTTCAACTTTAATATTTCCACTTTCAGTTATGGCAGTATCAGGACTTTTGGTCTCTGCCCTATTTTGGTTTAAAGATAAGGATAGTAGTTTGAATAATTATTCAGATAAAGATTTAAAATTAAAAAGCCCACTTCAATTGTCTACCGCTCTTCAATTTTCCTTACTTTTAACTGGTCTGCTTTTTGTTACGGCTTATGTTAGTAAATATTATGGAAGTGGTGGAATTTATGTAACTTCTTTTTTGACCGGCTTACTAGATGTTGATGCAATTACAGTTTCAATGGCAAATTTGTCTATGAAAGGTGAAATTACTTCTGTTGTTGCGAGTAATGCAATTTCGATTGCTGTGATGACAAATACACTTACAAAAGGTTTTATTGTATTCTTTTTTGCTTCAAAGGCTGTAGGCAGAAGAACGATTTTATCAATGTTTTTTATTGTAACTATGGGTTTAATTACTTTACTGCTTTCTAATCCTGACATTTATGGCGCTTACTGAATCGAGAATGTTGCCACTCGGTAGTGTAGCACCGGATTTCGATTTAAAAGGGATTGATAATAAAATGCATACTCTTCAGGAGTATTCCTCTGCAAAAGTTTTAGTGATTATTTTCATGTGTAATCATTGTCCTTATGTTCAGAAAATCTGGACTGATATGGTGGAGCTTGTGGTCTCGATGCATGAAGGTGTCCAATTTGTTGGAATTAACTCGAATGCGAATTCTAATTATCCGGAAGATTCTTTTGAAAAAATGTCTAAGTATGCGAAAGAAAAAGGTCATAATTTCCCATACTTATATGATGAACATCAAGAAGCAGCTAAGGCTTATGGTGCAGTTTGTACGCCCGATTTTTTTGTATATGACGCTCAGCATAAGTTGAGTTATCGAGGGAACTTTGATGGCATAAAATCTGCTGTTTCAGATTTGTTAGAAAACAAAAAACCCACTGAGAGTCAGAAACCATCAATGGGTTGTTCTATCAAATGGAACTAATTCTTTCCCGCTAGGCTGTATTTATCACGACCGACACGAACAAACTGAGATTTGTTCTTTAGATTGAGATAAATTGTAATTGTTTTGACATGGCGTCTTTCAAGAACCGCTTTTGTGATTTCTTCACGAGTTCGAGCAACTCCGTCCACTAAAATTTCTTCAATTACGTCTGCAACTGTACCTGTTTTATAGCCCCAATCACTGTGAGCGTAAATTCCACGTCCGATCAAAATAAATTGAGAGTTTCTGATTAGTTCATTGTGAACTGCTTGTACATTAACTCTCTTGGAATCAAATTTAGAATCAGTAATAAGTGTTGCAATTTTTTGAAAGTGAAGTGCCTTTTTTTCACGAGTGAAAATATAATTGATTTTATCGCGAAGTGTTCGAGGATGGATGTGTCTCCATGAGAATAATCCGATTCCTCCGTCTGTAAATTTACATTCTTTAACAACTCGTAGAATATTTTCTATTGTTCTTGTATCAAGTTTTGTATTAAGGGCCTCATTGATTTTTACAGCCAATTTATCTGTTGGTATAACATGCTTTGAACTTTGCAAGATTTTCAAACCTGTACTTGCAACTGAATTAATCAAATCATCATTGAATGATGAAAGTTTGAAATAAGGATGATATTTCAAAGTGTTTGATTCGTTTTGGATTCCTTGATCCAAAATTAGAGCAAGGTGTAAATCTTGAATTTCTTGAGATGTAATATTTGGAAGAATATTTAAAAGGAGATTTTTGAAATGTTGGTCTTGAACAATTCCACCTTGTTTTTCTAAAAGTGCTTTTGCAAATTCAGTTAGAATTCTAACGTTTGTATTTTGAGCATTCCTCTCTAATTTACGAAGTGCGCTCTTTTCAATTTGTCTAATTCTTTCACGAGTCACTCCAAAATGAGATCCGATTTCCTCCAATGTCATTCTTTTTCCTTGTTCAAGGGCAAAGCGATTTTCAATAATGAACTTTTCTTTTTCAGAAAGAACAATAAGAAGGTGAGTGATAAGAGCGTGAAGTTGCAAATCCTGAGGTGACATTTTATTGTCAACGGTGAAGTTAGTAGTGACCATAGTTCACATTTTGTTAGAATAGTAGCCAGGATTTCTCACACATTTAACAACACACTATCACATGTAATATTTTTGTAAAGTTCACATTTTATCCAATTGGTATCCTAAGCAAGGAACGGTTGATATAAGAGATTTTTTTGATTCAGAGTCAATTTTCTTTCTTAATCTGCTTATGTAAACTTCAATTGTATTTTGAGAAATAAAATTTCTTCTCGTCCATACATAGTCAATAATTGTATCTCGACTTGTTACTTCACCTGCATTTAGCATTAAAAGTTCCAATAGAAAATATTCTTTTTTTGTTAGTAATCTGAAGACTGAATCTATAATTATTGCCCGATTCCTTTTATCAAGAATTAATGACCCCATTTGAAAATATCTATTCCCAATTTCCTGACGACGAGCTCTTGAACACTCTTTTATGATTGAAGGTATTTCTTCAAGTTTTATATCGTTTTCAATATAGATTATTCGATGAGAAAATTCTCGAAAAGGTTCCACTTTGAAAATATACCTATGCAAATCACCAATCAAAATTATGGGTATATCTCTATTCAAATTTCTTAAAAAATTTATTAACCTTTCCCAAGTTTCATGAGTAAGTGGATGATAGAAAATTACAGAATCGGTGTATGGAAACCAATCTCCGAAAAGATGTTCCGGACTAACTGTGATACATTCAATGTTTTGTCTTTTGAATGTTTGTGCAAGCATGCCGGCTTGTTTTGGATACGGGCTTATAATTGTTGTATGCATGTGACTGTGGTTAAGTGCACAAATCATAATTTTAAATAAAAATAATTAATAATCGGAAAAAGCTGTAACGGGTAGAATTTCCTGTTGTCAGAGTGTGGGCAACACCAAAAAAATGGCTTGTTGTCAACAAAATTTGACAACATCAGTTCACTAGCCGCTCTTTACAACATCCTATTTATTTTGTTAGCCTTTGCCGCCTGTTACCAATAAATATGCAAATTGAAAGTTTGATGCAATTAGGGTTTACGGAAAAGGAGGCAATGGTTTATTTGATTTTATTAAGAATCGGACCGTCGCCGGCGAGCGTGGTTGCGAATAGATTGGATATAAAAAGAGCTACGGCTTACGCTGTATTGAATTCACTTTGTCAGCAAGGGATTGTTTCTTTTGAGGAAATGCACAATGGAAGAAGATTTATTCCACATGATCCGGAATGCATACTCTATAATTTAGAGCGACAGGAGTCTGAATTGAAATTTCGAATGCAAGTTGCAAAAAACTGTGTTGAAAAATTACAGAATACTTCTATCGGTCAAGATCTAAATCGACAAAAAATTGTTTATCATAAGGGATCTAAAGCAATTAATAAATTTTTGAAAGAAAAAATATCAAGTGACTTTCCTTTGAGAGTTTTATTTATGGATTTTGGTAGTGATGCTCAGTCTTCAAAAATTCTAAATGATTTTTTAGGTAAACTAGCTCAAAAATATGTTGAAAACATTTCTTTATGTATTCCGAAAGGTATGAAAAAAATTGCCAAAGATCTTTACGAGAATTTTTTAATTTTTGAATCTGACATGGAAAATATTTTTGTGAATGGTCAGCTATTACTTTGTGAGAATAAAGTAATTTTTATTTTTTCGAATGACAAAGAAACTGAGCTGATGTGCCTTGAAGACCCTTTTTACTCCACCTTCGTTGAAAGTGTTTTAATGAAGGACTACTTCTTATAGTTATTTTTTCTTTGCGGTTTTTTTTGCAGTGGTTGGCGCAATTGTTGGCATTGCAACAGAACATTCACCTTTGCATGATTCGTCTGAGGTAGTGCAAGTTTCGTTGGAACCAAGCATCAATTTTAGTCCCACAACAATTAAAATACTTGGCCAAAGGTAAGCCCATGTTTCAGCTGGAATTATGTCGAACCTTTCTAAAAGAATAACAGCTCCGACAATGAAGGCAATTAATCCTCCCCACATGTGATTATCTTTAGTGTGATTTGAACAGCATGACATATAGATATTGTTAAAGTATTTTTATTATCCTACTAATTTTTTTAGTCTGCAAATATGTAGCCTTGTCAGGAAATTATGATATACTCGAATTCGATTTAATACTTAAATTTTCAATTTATGGCAGACGAAACACAAAATGCAGCTCAACAACAGTTGCAAGTAAAGGTTCCAGATGATTTACAAGCAGGTGTTTATGCTAATGCGGTTTCAGTAAATGTAAATTCAAATGAAGTAGTGGTTGATTTTGGATATCTTGTCCCAAATCGTCCTTCTCCGTTAATTGAGGTTGTAAGCCGAGTGAATATGAATCAGAGAACTGCTGAATCTTTCATGAAGGTTTTGACAGGAGCTCTTGAGGATTTCAAAAAGAAATCTGCTGCTCAACCAAAAGATGGAGGAATGACTTTACCTGAAAATGCATAATGCGCGCAGTTGTTCAAAGAGTTTTGGATTCGCATGTTACTGTCGAGAGTGATCTAGCAGGTATGATCACAGGCGGTCTGTTGGTCTATTTGGGTGTAGAAAAAAGTGATTCGAATGATGATCTAATTTGGATGGCGGAAAAAATTATAAAAATGAGGATTTTCCCTGATTCAAATGAGAAAATGCAATTCCCAATTACTGAAATTGCAGGCTCTATTTTGGTAGTTTCTCAATTTACTTTGTGTGCGGATTTGTCAGGTGGGAATAGGCCGAGTTTTGGTGGAGCCGCGGAACCTGAAATAGCCCAGCAAATGTACAAATCCTTTGTTTCTTATATAGAGGATAAGGGAATTAAGGTGCAAACCGGAATTTTTGGAGCTCACATGATGGTTTCTTCTGTAAATGATGGGCCTGTTACTATAATTCTTGATTCAAAGTCGAAAATCGGCTAATTTCTACATAATTTAAATAAAACTTATGGCTTTAATGGAAGATGTAATGTCATTGTGTAAGCGTCGTGGTTTTGTTTTTCCAGGAAGTGATATTTATGGCGGTCTCGCAAATACTTGGGATTACGGTCCATATGGATCTCAACTCAAAAGAAATATTTTGAATTTTTGGTGGAAGACTTTTATTGATGATCGTGATGATATGCTTGGTCTAGATAGTGCCATTTTGATGAATCCACGGGTTTGGGAGGCTTCTGGTCACGTAAAGAATTTTGCTGATCCTTTGATGGATTGTAAAAATTGTCAGGAGCGTGTTCGTGGAGATAAAATTCTTGAAGAAAAATTGCAAATTACAATTGCCGGTTTGAGTAATGATGAGATTTTTAATAAAATTATGGATGAGAAAATTAAATGTCCTAAATGTGGGAAATTAGATTGGACTCAGCCTCGTGCCTTCAACCTTATGTTCAAGACTTACCAAGGAGTTATTGAGGATACAGCCGAGCAAATTTACCTTCGACCTGAAACTGCACAGGGAATTTTCGTGAATTTTAAGAATATTATTGACTCAATGCGTGTGCGTCTTCCTTTTGGAGTTGGGCAATATGGAAAATCATTCAGAAATGAAATCACTCCAGGAAATTTCATTTTTAGGACTAGAGAATTCGAACAAATGGAAATTGAGTATTTTGTTAGACCTGAAAATGCAGAACAATATTTTGATGCTTGGGTTGAGGATTATAAGAAATTTTTTGCAGATTTAGCTATTCCGAATGAGAAATTACGACTTCGTTATCATGAAAAAGATGAACTTTCTCACTATTCTACTAAAACCGTGGATTTTGAATATGAATTTCCATTTGGTTGGGGTGAATTAATGGGAATCGCTCACCGTGGTTCTTATGATTTGGATCAGCATATCAAGTTTTCAGGAGAAAAATTGCAATATCGAGATCCAATAACTAATGAAGTTTTTGTTCCACATGTGGTTGAGCCGGCACTTGGTTTAACAAGAATGTTCTTGATTGTGTTGCTAAGCGCTTATCAGCTTGAAAAACTTGAAAATGGCGAAGAAAGAACAGTTATGCATTTTTCGCCTAAAATTGCGCCAGTTCAGGTCGCAGTTTTTCCGCTTCAGAAGGATCTTTCAGAAGAGGCTATGTCTGTATATAAAGACCTGAAGAAGAGTTTCAGATCTGAGTTTGATGAAAGTGGTGCGATTGGTAAGCGTTATAGACGTCAAGATGAGATTGGAACGCCTTTCTGTATTACTTTTGACTTTGATTCTCGCGATGATGCTTCTGTAACTGTTAGAGATAGAGATTCAATGAAACAGGAGAGGGTGAAAATTGTGGATTTGAAGGCATATTTAGAAGGGAAGCTACAGGCTTGATGTTCTTCCTGATTTCTGCTATAATTATCAGATAGATTAAATCTGATGAGTATGGCAAAAATATTTCATTCATATGTCGCGAGTCTTAAGAGGGGGGCTGATTACTTTTATGACTTTCAAGTATTCCTAGGGCAAATTTTTTCAACTTATTTAGAAAGTTTAAAAAGACCAATGCTTTATTGGAGCCAGTTAAAGAAATTTTCAGTGAATTTTTATAATGAAATAACCTGGGAAAACACAAAGATTTTTGCCGCATATGCTTATGAAAATTATTTAACGACTGCCTTTTTCCTGGCACATTACAAGCAGGTAATTTTTTCAGTACTTGCTGTCTATTTAATGTATAAACTTTTTTGGAGCTTATTAAGAGATTTATATGCATATTTTGCAGCTAAAGAGAGAGTTTATATTCAAATTACAATGCCAAGAGAAGAATCTGCAAAAGATAAAGAGCATGCAACTGAGAAAGATTTTAAGGAGAAAATTGCGATTATGGACCAGCTATTTAGAGGTCTTCATGAAATTAGAGAATTGAATCTATGGAACGAATTTTTAGTATGGTTGTTCCACAAGGATACAATCTCATTTGAAATTCATGCGAAGTTTAAAGAAATTACTTTTTACGCTTCAGTTAATCCTTATTATTCGGAAATTTTAGAGAAGCAAATTACTACTTATTACACAAATGCTTCCATAGAATATATAAAACCTCCTGATATGCGGGATCCAAAACTGAAAACATTTTTGAAATCCTTTTATATGTACTTAAAAAAAGAGGATTCATACCCAATAAAAACCTTTAAAACACTGGAGAATGACCCTTTAAATGATTTTACTAACGTTCTTTCTAAACTTGAAGATAATGAAAGGGCGATGATTCAAATTATGCTGAGACCGGCCGGTCTTCAATGGGCGAAGCGAGCCTCAAAAGTTGGTAATGCTTTGTTTAAAGGTCAGAAATTAAGCGGATTTTGGAACATTCCCGGTTTAAGTATTCTAGGTTGGTTTTTGACTGCGTTGTTTCAAGGTGCTGAAGCAGCAAGTAAAAATTATGCCCCTGGAGCAAAACAAGGTGATTCATATGTTCGTATGCTTCAAACTGAAGAAGAATTAGCAAAAATGATTGGTGAAAAGGCAAGGCAGGTTGGTTTTGAAACTGTAATCCGTGTTATGGCGTCATCTGATAAAGGTGAAAATAGATGTGATACCATTTTGAATGGTATGTTCGTTGCTTTTAATGCAACAAAGCAGGCTGATTCTAACTGGTTTCAATCAAGAAGATTGATACTTTTGGATTTCATTAATACTCCAATAATGAACTTTGCAGCTTCAAGGAGATTTATGGAATTCGGTGAAAAAAAATCTATTCTTACACCTGAAGAATTAGCTTCATTATTTCATTTGCCGACAACTCGTTACAACTATACTCCGGTTATTAAATGGCTTCAGTACAAACTTTTGCCTGCGCCAAACGATCTTTCAAACGAAGGTATTTTGCTTGGTTACAATTTCTACCGAGGTGTTAGAAAAGATATTAGATTCAAAAAGAGAGATCGAAGCAGACATCATTATATTATCGGGCAAACAGGTACAGGTAAATCTGCCTACATCAGTTCAATTGCTCGTCAGGATGTTATAAATGGAGATGGTGTTTGTGTGGTTGATCCACACGGTGATTTGATTGAGGATATTTTACAATATATCCCAAAAGAACGCGCTAAAGATGTGATTGTATTTGATCCATCAGATATTGAAAGGCCAATGGCATTGAATCTTTTGGAGGCTGACTCTCCTGAACAACAGGATATGGTTTCAAGCCAGGCGACTGAAATATTTATTAAGATTTTCGGTGACGAAATTTTCGGACCTCGAATTCAGCACTATTTCAGAAATGCTTGTTTAACATTGATGTCTGATCAAGATGAAGGTGCCACTTTAATTGATGTGCCGAGAATTTTCGTTGATGAAGAATTTATGAAATATAAGGTTTCTAAAGTAACAAATCCAATCGTGAAGTCATTCTGGGAACATGAATATGCAAATACAGGTGAACGTGAAAAGCAGGAAATGATTCCGTATTTCTCTGCGAAATTTGGCCCATTTATTACAAACTCGATAATGAGAAATACCATCGGTCAAACAAAATCCGCATTCAATTTTAGAAAATGTATGGATGATCAGAAAATTCTTCTCATTAATCTTTCAAAGGGTAAGCTTGGTACATTAAATACTCAGCTCCTTGGTTTGATCGTGGTTGCACAGCTTCAAATGGCTGCGATGAGTCGTGTTGATACTCCTGAAGATCAGAGAAAGGATTTCTTCCTATACGTCGATGAGTTCCAGAACTTTGCAACAGATACTTTCTGTTCAATTCTGTCTGAGGCCAGAAAATATAGGTTGAATTTGATTATTGCTCACCAGTATATAAGCCAGCTAACAGTCACAAAATCAGGTTCTGCAAACACCCAAATTCGTGACGCGGTATTTGGTAACGTCGGTACTTTGCAATCTTTTAAAGTTGGTGCTGAAGATGCTGAATATCTTGCGAAAGAATATGCACCGGTTTTGACCGAGCAAGATGTAATTGGTATTGCGAATTATAAGGCTTATATTAAGTTGACTGTTAACGGATCAACATCAAGGCCTTTCTCTTTGGCTACGATTTGGGATGAAACTGGTAAAAGTGAGAAAGTTCGAGATATAATCAAACAATATTCAAGAATGAAATATGGTAGAAAAAGAATATTTGTAGATCAGGAAATTTCAGCTAGAATTGGTGTTGATATTCAGGAGCTTGGAAAAAACACAGATCCGAGTTACTCTGTGGATACTAAAAAAACGGAAGCTCTGGATGAACATAAGCCCATGACTCCACCAACTCCAAGTACTGATGTCACACCGTGATAATACTAAACTCGAAATCGGTCCTGAAAATGAGGGCGTAACTAGGATAATATTCTCAGATCATAGACACCTCAGAGCGGTTTCAATGGTTATTTTTTTCGTGCTGGCTATTTTTTTTGTAGGGCTTGTTTATGTTTCAGTGAATACTGATTCAAAACTGGCTGAAAGAGATAAATATATCGCATCTTTGATTGAGGAAGTTGGTCAACTTAAACAGACTGTTTCAAGTGTGAAAAAAGTTGCGGTTATGACGCCGAAAACAAGTGTAAAGAAAACTTCTTCAACAACAGCGGTATCTTTGGCGTCAGAAGATACTTCATTTGATGTTTTGATTCTTGGAACAAATGGCAACCTCACAGACACGATAATGATTGCAAGTATTAATCCAGAATTAAAGAAGATAACACTTTTTTCGATTCCAAGAGACTTGTATATAAATGGTCGTCGTATTAATGAATCACTTTACTACTATGGAATTTCTGAATTGGAAAAACAAATTACAAGTATTACAGGCTTAAGTATTGAAAAATATATTAAAATAGATTTGAAGGGCTTTGTTAGTGTAATTGATGTTCTTGGCGGTCTTGATATTTACGTTGATGAGGCAATTTATGACGGGCTTTATCCTAATGCTTACGGTGGTTACAGCGCTTATTCAGTTTCTATCGGAAATTATCACATGGACGGGACTGAATCTCTTAAATATGCTCGTAGTAGGAAGTCGACTTCTGATTTTGCAAGAGCGGAACGACAGCAGAAAATTGTGGGTGCAGTTAGAACGAAAATTCTACAAATGGATGGAGAAATGGAATTAAAGGATTTATTTGCAATTTTACAGTCAGCGATTGTGAATGTAACAACGGATGTGAATATTTTGGAGCTGATCTCATACTATTCCTACAAAGATTTCGAGCTCGACTCCGGTTTCGTGCTTTCGAATGAAAATTATTTGTATTCCTTGATAAATCAAAGCGGGGCATATACTCTGTTGCCAAAAACAGGAAACTTCGACCAAATCAAAGAAGTTATTACTAATCTAGTTACTCATTAAGATGATTTCCCAAAATACTTTCGTTGTAGTTGATTGTGAAACTACAGGTTTGATTTCTGCACTTGATAAAATTATTGAAATTGGCGCTGTGAAAGTTGTAAATGGTGAAATCATTGATGAATTTTATACAATGGTGAATCCGGGTGTTTTTGTTCCTTCAGAAGTAACTCATATAACTGGAATTACAACTGATATGCTTGCCGGTGCACCTGATTTTAAAGCAATTGCCAAGAAATATATGGAATTCATGGGTGATGCGGTTTTTGTTGCTCATAATGTTGTTTTTGATCGTGGATTTCTGAATCAAGAGTTGAGTCGTAATTTTGAAGCACCAATGGGTGGGCCATTCTTATGTACAATTGATTTGGCTAGATATCTTCATCCTAATCTTTCAAAATACGCGCTTGGGCCTCTCTGTGAGCATTTTGCGGTTGATTTGCCTCAAGCACATCGAGCAATTCATGATGCGCGTGCAACGGCCGGTTTGTTGATCAAGTTTCTCCGTTCTATGCAGAATGGTGGTGTTAAAGACTTGAGAGATATTCCAGTAATTCAGAATATGCCGAAAAAGGTGGCGATTGTGGTGGAGAATCAGATTTCTTTGTTTTAATACTCGACGGAGTTGAGCTTATTTACTCATTGCAGCTAATCCTCCTTGAATGTGATAAACATTTTCGTAGTCCTGACTTGATAAATACTCAGCCGCATCGTGACTACGAATTCCGTGCAAACAGTAACAGATGATTTTTTTGTTGTGGGGAATTTGCTCTAGTGAAGAGGGGAGTGATTGTACGTGAATATTTGTGGCACCTTCAAGATGTCCTTGTTCGTATTCCATAGGTGTTCGTACATCTAAAAGAAAGATGTCATCCCAGTTTTGATTGATGAATGATTGGGCTTGAGTTGCGAGAATGGTTTGGATTTGCATAGTAGAAAGAATTGCTCGTCCTTCGGACGAGTCCGAAACAATGCTCACGCTTTGCGTGACTAATGGTTGCGGGGGTTGGATTCGAACCAACGACCTCCGGGTTATGAGCCCGACGAGCTGCCACTGCTCTACCCCGCGCAAGGATTCTACGAGAATAGTTCAACTAAGGCAAGTTTGAATTTTTTTTAAATGTGTGTATTATACCTTCACGTTTATTACTTATCTCTAATTATATGCAACAAGCATACTGCGTGAAATGTAAGGCAAAGAAAGACATGGCCGATGCTAAGGAAGTTAAAATGAAGAATGGCCGACCGGCTATGAAAGGTAAATGCGGCGACTGCGGTTGCGGTATGTACTGCATTCTAGGAAAAGCAAAGTAATTTCTTTGTAAATTGAAAGACCCCTGGTGAAAACTGGGGGTCTTTTGTTGAATTCTTAAAGAAGTTTCTCAATTAACTGATTTAGAGATAAGAATTGGATTAAACGCAATCGGAAGGATAATTTCCAGGGTCACCTGCACCGTATTCTCCATAACAAATGGGTGATTCATCTTCAGCATTGGAGACTCCATCTCCATCGTAGTCAAGCTCTCCATCTCCTAAACATTCACCGCTATAAAAGCTTGTCTGCGTGCAAGGGTTGTAGCCCATCCAGTATTCGTACCAGGTGGAAATTCCATCGCCATCTTCGTCTTCATCATTCACTTCGCGCGAGTAAGCTTCTTCATCTGGAGTTCCCGAAATGTTATAAACATTCACGCCGCAAACACGAGCAGGCAATTTATTTGCTTTGCGAGCCTCCCAGTAGTAACACCATTCGTTATCTAGGTTATTTTGGTCGAAACAGTCTGGATCTGTATCGTTCTGTAAACAATCTTGAAAGTTACTCTCTGCATCGCTCAAACAACGTGCAACCTGCGCTTGGGCCTGAAGCCAAGAGAATTCGATGGCTTGAGTATTTGGATCAACAGGGCAAGTATCTTCATCCTCAAGAATGATGATCTCCGTGGTATTAATTGGGGCTTCCGCTCTACAGCCTGAAGTAGCAAGAACAGTAGCAAGAGTAGCAGTTCTGAGTAAATTCATAAGCGTGATTTGTTAAAAGATTGTAACTTTACATCAAATAGTCCAACCAGTCAAGGTGCTGTTGAAAGCTGTAGGTTTTTATTTAACTAAAACATAAAAACTCGTCCTTCAGACGAGTGTGGTGGCGGGGGGCGGAATTGAACCGCCGACCTCGGGCTTATGAGTCCCGCGCTCTAACCAACTGAGCTACCCAGCCATGCGCAGGGAATATTATGCAAGAATTTTCCTTAATGCAAGCTTTAAACCTTGTATGGGTTCGAACTGAAGAAGAATTTCCACCATTTTTTAGGCGTAGACCAGCCTGCTCTAATCTGTTGAGCGACCTCTTCTGAGTTTTGATCTTCAGAAATTACAACAAGGTCTTTATCTGGAATTATTATCACTTTCTCACCCGGATTCACGAGGCCAAGGTTTTGTTTGGCAATTTTTTCTATATATTCTCGCGAGGTGTAGTATTGAAAATCCTCGAGTTTTTTGCTGTTTTCATCTGCTAATTCGTTGTTTTTATTCTGGAATTCAGCAATGTGTTGTTCAATTTGGTAGTTGTCGTAAATTGAAACTGTGAGGTTGTAGAGCATGTATGCCAGTAGGAAAAAGCCCACAATCAAAACTAATTTTGCGACTCCGAATTGATTGTTATAGCTTAGCTTTTCCATATTTGCTAGAATGACCGCGTAATTCTATCTTAATTATGAAATTTTTTGAAGGAGCAAATAAAATATTCTTTGTGGGAATCGCAGGAATCGGAATGAGCGCTTTGGCAAGGTTTTTTAAGGCTAAAGGCTTTGAGGTTTTGGGAAGCGACTCGCAAGAGTCGGCATTGTGTTTGGAGCTACAGGCAGAGGGAATAAATGTAAAAATCGGTCATGGAGAAGTGCCTAAAGATGTTGATTTACTTATCTACAGCGAGGCGGTTCCTCAGGATAATATTGAGTTGGAACGTGCTCGTGATCTTGAAATTCCTACCCTGACTTATTTTGAGGCTTTAGGGAAAGTTGCAGAATCATTTCATCTGGTTGCGATTGCGGGAACTCACGGAAAAAGTACAACAACTTCAATGTTAGGTTTGATTTTGACTGCTGCCGGCTTTGATCCGACTGTGATTGTGGGAACAAAAGTTAAAGAGTTCGGAAATAAAAATATTCGAGTGGGTGAAAGTGATTTAATGTTGGTTGAAGCATGTGAATATCGTCGAAATTTTCTTCATTTGAAGCCTGATTTATTGGGAATATTGAATGTGGAAATGGATCATTTAGATTATTTTAAAAGTTACGAAGATTATGAGAAGGCTTTTCATCAATTTGCAGATCAAAGTAGGGAAGTTGTGTGGCCGGAAGATGTTAGTGAGTATGAAGGTGAATTGACCGTTCCCGGCGAACATAATCTATTGAATGCTGCGATGGCGGCGAATTTGGCGCGAAAACTGCAGGTTCCTGAGCAGATAATAGCTTCCGCGTTGAAAGAATTTAGTGGGGTTTGGAGGCGTTTTGAATATTGTGGAACAAGTTGTGGGGCTTTGGTTTATGACGATTATGCTCACCATCCAACTGAGATTATGGCGACTTTGCAGGCAGCTCGTGAAAAACATCCTGAGGCTAGGATTGTCGCTGTTTTTCAGCCTCATCAATATAGTCGAACCGCTGCACTTTTTGATGATTTTGCTGAATCTTTTGAGGATGCAGATGAGGTTATAATTGCCGATATTTATGAAGCTCGTGATACAGATGAAGATAAGGCGGCTGTTTCAGCTGAGAAATTAGCTGAGGCTATTCCTGAAGCTCAACATATTAGTGGGATGGAAAAAATCGCACACTATTTACTGGATACTTTGAATGAGGGCGACATGGTTCTTGTGATGGGGGCGGGGAATATAACAAATCTCGTACCGATGATTTTAGATGAGGGTGGTGTTGGGGGAGTGTAGTGCAGTCGACTGTAGTTTGACTGATGTGAAGTTATTTCCTAATATCCCGTCGACGGGGCTTTCTAACCTGCAAAAGTGTTCCCGGGAACACTTTTAAATCTTCGGTCTGGCAAGATATCCATCTTTCGAATCTTCAATTTCTACTTCCTGTTCTGAGAGAGTTTTTCTAATCTCGTCTGATTTTGCGAAGTCTCGGTTTGCACGTGCAGATTCGCGTTCTTCAATTAGTGATTCCTGGGCTGGACTAAGTTTGAAATCAACAGGAAAGATTTGTAAAAACTCGTTTAACTTTTCTAGAGTTGATTTTAGATGGGCGGGTTTGGAGTTTATCCATTCATAGATAATGCCAAGTGTTCCTGCAACGTCAAAATCGTTATCCATTTTCTCTTTGATTTTTGTGAGGATGACTTCATCAATTTCAGATGTTTGTTCGGAGCGGAGGTATGTTTCATCAAGAGATCTAAGTGTATTTCGAGCTTGATCTAAAAGTTGATCTGAAAATTCGATAGGGGAGCGGTAGTGACTTGATAATAAGAAAAAGCGTACAACACGAGGATCATATTTTTTGAAAATGTCTTTTAAGAGGAAAAAGTTGCCGAGGGATTTGCTCATTTTTTCTTCGTTCACGGTAATGAAACCATTGTGCATCCAGATTTTTGCGAGAGGTTTTCCGCTAACAGCTTCACTTTGAGCGACTTCACATTCGTGATGTGGAAATTTTAAATCGAGACCGCCACCGTGTATATCAAAGGTGTCACCAAGCAAAGTTTGGCTCATGGCGCTGCACTCAATATGCCATCCGGGACGGCCTTCGCCCCACGGGCTCGGCCACGCTGGTTCTCCCTCTTTTTTCAACTTCCATAAAACGAAATCCTGGTGATTTCTTTTTTCTTTGTTTTCATCGACACGGGCACCCGCATTTAATTCATCGAGTTTTTGATGAGAAAGTTTTCCGTATTCTGCGAATTTTGAAACGTCAAAATAAACTCCGTCGCTGATTTGATAAGTGTAGCCTTTTTCTTCCAGTTGATTTATCAACTTTACCATTTCGCTGACGTATTCGGTAGCTTTTGGAGTTTTTGTGGGAGCTTTAATTCCCAATAATGCATAATCTTTTTCATATTCAGGAATTATTTTTTCTGCAAGTTCGGCAACAGTAATTTTTTGTTCTGCCGCACGATTTATCATTTTATCATCTATATCTGTAAAATTACTGACAAATTCAACTTGCTGTCCGAGAAATTCAAAGTAACGACGAACTAAATCAAACACTATTGCGCTACGGCCGTGGCCAAGATGCGCATGATCATAGACAGTAGGTCCACAAACGTACATTTTAATTTTAGCAGGAGGATCGTAATTTATTTTTTCGCCGGAAAGGCTGTCGTAGATTTGCATTTATAACATTTGTAAAAGAAGATCTTTGATTAGAGCAATTAAAAAAATTGCAATCATTGGTGATAGATCAAGCATACCAGTTCGTGGTAGTGCTTTCCTGATTGGATTTAAAATTGGCTCGGTAGCGTCGTAAAAAAATCGAGTTAAAGCATTTGATTCCTGGTTTCCAAGCCAAGAAAGAATTACTCTGATAAAAATCAATGTATTCAATGTGTATGCAAGTAAAACGATTGTTTGGGCAAACATAGTATTTTTTATGCCCCGATATTATCAGAAAGTTTCTTGCTTTGCCAATTTGCGAACTCCAAAGTATCCAAGTGAACCCATAAGGCTCAACGCAATCAAGATGTTTGTTGCAGGACCAGTTTCAGGTGATGTTTCTGGGAGTGTAGCTGTTGTTAATACTGGTTCAGGTGCGGAAGGTTTTAACACAGACTCAGTAGCCTTCTTCAATGGTGTTCCAACAACTGTTCCGCTTTGTAAACCTTCATTTTCATCTTCATCAACCGCCACTACAGCGAAATAGTATTTTTCTCCACCATTTAGGCCTGTAACTAACCAACTAGTTGAGGCGTCTAATGAATCTGAACTTGCAAATAATTCTGTTTTTGAAGGTCCGTAATATACTCTATAAAATGAAATAGTTATATCTGTTGATTCTACCGGTTCCCAACTTATGGTAACTTCTTCACGTCCTGAGGCTGAGCTTAATCCTGTTGGTGCAGCTAAGGTTTCAGGCTTTTCTACTACTGTTACAGCCGTTTCTTCCACAACAGTGCCTGTTGAACTTGCTCCGACAGTAATTGTATCTTTCGCTCTATAATTTGCTTCATTACCGAGCTCATCTTTAAGAACCACGTCAACTTCATATTTTCCCTCTGTTACAGGTATTAAAACTTCACCTTCATATTTTCCTGCAGTTGTACTTTCTGTAAGTTCGTTTATAATACCATTTATTTCTAGAGTAACGCTTGGTAGTCCGTTCTCACTTATTACAGTTGCTGACACCTCGTCGCCAACGGAAACCGATGTACCGGGTTTAAATGTTAAGGAATTGAGTTCAGGTGGGGTTCCATCGATTATGATTGTTTCAACTTCTGAAGTCTCAATTTTACTTACAATTTCAAGTTCACCGGCTTCATCTAATTGAGTTTGATCAATATCCACATAAAGTTCATATGTTCCATCTTCCAAATCTTCAATTGTATATTCAAAACTTTCTTCTTTTGAAATTTCTACTTTTGCAACTTCTTCGTCATTTAAATAAATCACGGCTGTTTTTCCATAGTCACCTGAACCGCTTACATCGATTGAGTCGTCTGAAATTGAACCTGAAACCGGACTGATTAGCTCAAATTTATCTTCTCTTTGATAATCTGTTGTTTCAAAAGTACTTTCGTAATCCACGTTTTGGTCAAGTGATGAGTCGCTCGTTACAACCTTTGTACTTATTGTGCCATAAATTGTACTTTGATCTTCATCTGTAGCAGTAATACTTTGTGTGTCCGGCGTTACAAATTTAAAGCCCAAATCAAATTTATGCTGACCTAAATCAGCTGCTACAAATGGGTAATCACCTGGAACGACTGCATTGCTATCAGTAGATGAAAAATGAACAGTACCCGTATAATCTGTAACAGTAAGTCCGTCTGCATCAATTGCTGTAACAGTAATTGATTGGCTTTCCCCGCTAATTGTTTCAGTTTCTAAACCTGTTAATGTGAATGAAGCGATTTCTCCACTTTCTTCAGCAAAAATTATTTTTGTTTTACTTAAGCTGTTTGAGTCAGATGTGAATGCAAGTTTTGTGCTTAATTTTTTCTTTGAAGTTTTATCAGTAGCACTAATCTTTGATATACCTTTTTCTATTCCTGTAATATAAAAATTTGCTATTCCTTTATCATTTGTAATTTTTTCAGGAGAACTGATTGAATCGGAATCTTGATCTGAACTTAAATCAACTTCATTGCCACTAATTGGATTCCCGAATTTGTCTGCCAATTTTACAGTTGCTTGAATACTTTCACCTGATTTTGCTGTATTTTTACTTAATTTGATTGATGACTTATCTTTTGAAACACTGCCTGCTGTAACCTGAAATGAAACATATTTTGAGTAGCCGCTGTTCTTTGTAAGATTCTTTGCACTTGCTAAGTATGAACCTGCAAGGCTCAACTCATTTGCTGAAATTTTTACTTTTGATAAACCTTCAGCGTCACTGTTTGTTTTCAAATTAAGTTTTTCTCCGTTCGGTTTTGTTACTTCAATAAGTACTTCATTGTATGCGTTAGCATTTGATAAAGAAATTTCTGTTGATTGACCGGCAACTGTGTTTTGAACCATCAATTTTATGTTTGATGTTGACTCTGCTTCAGTTGTAAAAGGAGTTGATATCAAAGTGCTAACAAGCGCAGCCACAAGCAGAAATCTTGTTTTGTGTAGAAATTTAAATATTTTGTTTGCCATACGTTTTGTTTTTATTTATCTGTCTATTATAGCAAAAAAAGCCTTATAAGTAAAGCTGCACTTGATGTCAGCTCAATATGTCGTTGTAAGCCAGGATTCGTATGTGGCGATTTGATTTTCTAATTTTTCTCGTTCCGTACCTTGACTAACTGATGCTAATTCTAGAATTTTCCTTTTCAGCAAGGCGCCATCCTTTGAGTCTAATAATACATTCATCAGTTCTTTTCCTTCATCTCCGATTGGATTTACTTCATCATATTTTGTAATTTCAATTTCTTCACCTAAATTTTCAATTTCTCCGCTTTCATTATTAAAATTACCTAATTTAATACTGTGTATTGGGGCAATCCCTGCTCCTGTTCCAACAGCATAACAGCCTAAAATTTCAGATTTTGGTTCTAGTGCCTCCTCAGGTGAGATGTCAGTTTCTTCAATAATCCAGTTTAATTCTTCTTTAGCAAGAATAAGAAGTGTTTTTCTTGTGATGCTGTCAAGAATTGTTCCATAACTCAATTTTGGTGTTTGCAAAACTATCCTCCCGTCTCTTCTAATTACTCTTATAAAACTAGAAGCCAAAGTTTCCTCAATTCTTGTTCTTTTTTCGTTCATATACAGAATTCCTGCCATTCCAAGCTCTTTTGCTCTGTTATTGGGCCTTATGGTCGGTCCGTAATTACCAACAGCTTTTGTTTGACCACTACCATTTTCGCTTGCTCTAAAAATATTTTTAGGCAAGAAAAAAATCTTTTTTCCTTTGTCAAAATAACTTTCCATACTACCAATCACAACTGCTGTCATTGTAAGTGCCTGTAAATTCGAATTTTTCACGTGCAATCTTGGACCTTTATCAAACCAGTTCGGTCTGACATATAACCTACCCTTGCCCTTTTCTGGAATGAACTTTTCGTTTGCACGTACGCAATCAATGACCATTTTTTTATAAATTTCAGCAGGGATTGGTGGCATGTCAAAAAATTGGCCGCCTTTAGACATTCTTTCAGCATGATCTTCCAATCTAAAAATTTTAATTGTTCCATTCTCACTTTTTTCCACTCCTATTCCTTCAAAAAGTGCAACACCATATTGTCGGTTTTGCTCTAATATTTCTGATGAGATGTTTCCCCTTGGTGCCGTCACAGTATCTGACCATTTAATACTTTCATCTATTATTCTTTGACCAGATGTTCTTTCATATGTGACAGTTGACATTACTATATGACTACACTCATTTTCTGCGGCGAAACCTAGCCCTTCTGGTGTCTCAGCTTTTGCTAATATTTTTTTTGGATCCGGTGATGGTACAAAATTTGTGTATTCAATTCCTGGTGGCAATTTTCTAAGTTCAATGTGCGTGTTTTCAGTGATAAATTCATTAATTAATTTATCATTTTCTCCTGAGTTTGAGTCATCTGTGGGATAGATTGGATTCGAAAAATTTCCGTCATAAAAATTGACTGTGATCGGCACGTAACCTCTGTTCATGAATATACGTGCATTTTCGGTAAAAAAATCCAAATATTCTCTATCAAATTCAGTATTTTTACTTTGTCGAATTATTTTCTCAACAAGAATCATGTTTAAAGTATTCATGAAGGCTATTGCTGAGATATTTTCTGAACCTATCCTTTTTAGTTTTCTTAGTTGAAAATAAGCTTGAAGCGCTTGGTTTGGATCATCTTTAATATCTTCGATTGTCTCTTCGATTGTCGTAGCGATTTGTTTATTAAAAATATGAAGAAATCTTTTTAGATCCTTACTTTTCAAAATATCCTCTTCTGTTTGACAGGTTTCTTCTGCTTCGAAAATGTCAGGTTTTTGGCTTCGCATGGAGGAAATTTAGGTGAGGAGGTCATTTTCGTTCATTTCAAAAATTATGTCAAGAAAGATTTAAGCGGAAATCTGTAAATTTGCTAAAATAGGCTCATGCTAAAAAAGATTTTCCTTGTTTTCTTCACAATTTTATTTTTTGCACCGACTGTTCTTGCAGATTCAGATGCCCTGATGCCGTTAATTAAGGCGAATTTGAATGTTGAATTAAATAAATCAATAATTTTTGACGCAACTTCAAGTATAGTTAATGAAGAGGCTGGTGAAATTACATATGAATGGTATTTTGGCGATGGGAATAGGCAACAGGGAGTTGAGGTTGTACATTCTTATGCCAGTCCTGGAGAATATGAGGTGAAACTTGCAATGATTCCTATAAATGGTGATCAGGTTGTTGCAATTCAAAAAGTGTTTGTGTATAAAAATTCTTTTGCACTTGTCACTGACGTTGATACTGAAATTGAAAGAATTCAAAATTTTGTTAATTCTGCAAAAAAGGAAAATATTTTTGTTGATCTGATAACGAATTATACTGAAGGTTCAGAGTTTCTTTCCGAAGATAGTTTGTTGAGAAAAATGTCTGATAATTTAGATTCTCTTGAATCTGTAGATACTATAGTTATTTGGACAAAAGGTAGCTCCGGTTTAACAGTACTTTCGCAATTACAAAAAAGTTTAAATAAAAAGATTTTTTTTGAAAATAAAAAAATAATTTTTATCTCAAATCAAAATTTCGGTAGTTTGAAAAATATTGCAAAGGGAACATTTCAAACAATTCATCCTGTCGAAATTTTACTTACGCGTTCAGAAGCGGTTTGGGTTTTATTGGAAACAAATTCTTTGAATGATTTGGAGGAAATTTTAAAAAATAGAGATATCCAATTTGAGATTGTTAATGACAAATTGAATTTGAAAATTTGGAATTTAATGTCTTATTTTGTTAATACAATGATTGAAAAGGGAGTTCCAAGTAATACTATTTCTTTGGTACTCATGTTGCCGGTCATTGTTACTGTTGTAGCTTTTATGAAACAGGTGGTTGGAGTCACAACATTGGGTGTTTATACTCCTTCAATTTTGGCACTTTCATTTATTGCTCTAGATTTGAATTTCGGTCTTTTGATTTTGTTTGTAATTTTACTTTTTGGAATGATTACACGATGGGTTTTGAGAAGCTTCAGGTTGCTTTACATTCCAAGAATGGCAATCTTGCTTTCCATTGTGAGTTTGACGATTTTATTTTTACTTTTTATTGGTTCGTATTTTGATATTTCTCAAATTATGGGAATTGCGGTTTTTCCAATGTTAATTATGAGTACTTTGGTAGAGAAATTTCTATCTTTGCAAAGTGGTAAAGGTTTAAAGTCGGCATTATTTATAATTGCAGAGGCAATTTTTGTTGCAATTCTGGCTTATTTTATTGCGGAATGGCCTTGGCTGAAGGTAACAATTCTAGGACATCCCGAAGTTATTTTCTTATTCTTAATTGCTAATATAATTTTGGGTAGATGGACGGGTTTACGAGTTAGTGAATATGTTAGATTTCGTGAAATTATTCGTCATATTGAAGAAGAATGAATTTTTTAAAAAATTTTGGAATTCTCGGAATAAATGCAAGAAATCTTTTGTTTATAAAGCCATTTAATAGTAAAAAAGCTGTTAGGTTGGCTGATAGTAAACTGAAAACAAAGCAATTTCTTTCAGTTCGTGATGTTCCTGTTCCAAAATTATTTGCAATAATTAGGACAGAGGATGAATTATATAAGTTTGATTTTTCATGTCTTCCTCCAACTTTTGTTTTAAAACCTAATATGGGCTCGGGTGGGGAAGGTATAATTCCTTTTGTTGGTAAAAAAAATTCATTTTATGAAAAATCATCAGGTGTTTTAATGAATCAAGATGAATTGAAAGAACATATCGGCGATATTTTAGAAGGTAGATTTAGTATTTCCGGCGCATCTGACACGGCATTTTTCGAACAACTGATTGTATGTGATGATAGAATTGCAAAATTTGCATATAAAGGTTTGCCAGATATTAGGGTTGTTGTTCATAATTTAATTCCTGTTATGGCTATGTTGCGGTTGCCTACAAAAGAATCCGATGGGAAGGCAAATTTACATTTAGGAGCTGTTGGAGTTGGAATCGATATAGCAAATGGAAACGCTACTCATGTTGTTTATAAAAATAAAATTGTAAATGAAGTTCCAGGGATGGGGTCAATCAAAGGATTAAAAATTCCTTATTGGGATAAAATTCTCTTAATTGCTTCAAATGTTCAATTGGCAACAAACTTAGGTTATATGGCTGTTGATATTGCAATTGATAGAAATATTGGACCAGTTTTGCTTGAAATAAATGCACGTGCGGGTTTGGGGGTTCAGATCGCGAATTTAGCACCATTGAGGAAGCGTCTTGAAAGAATTCAAGGTCTTAAGGTTAGTAGCCCAGAAAAGGGAGTACGAATTGCTCAAGATATGTTTGGTAATAAAATTGTTAAAGAAGTAAAAAAAATTGGTGGTAAAGAGATAATTGGAAGTAGAGAAAAAATTACTATTCATGATAAGGATGGTAAAAGAATTGTTTGGGCATCTATTAACCCTCTCCTTGAAAAAACTTTGATTGATGTGGGCTTGGTTAATGATTTAGGTTTAGATCCACATTCTAAAAATGTAAGAATTAAATTCTCACTTTCAGAAAAAAGAATTCAAACTTTGGCTGAGGTTGAAGATCTTTCTGGTAAGCCATTTGAAGTTGTAATTGGCAAACGTGATTTGCAAGGATTCCTTATTGATCCTTCAAAGGGGAAAATGGGTATATCAAGATTATCGGATATTCATAAGAATATTCATCAAATAGCTTTCACAAAGGCAGAAGTAAATTATCTGGAAATAGATAAAGCTTTGATATCAATTGATAGGCAAACCAAGCTCTTGAATCATTTGAAACCTGTAAATTATGAAAAAGAATGTGAGAGTTTTTTAGAGGATTATAATTATAATCCTCAGTTTATTTATGGTGATTTGCAATTTGATCCACTGCATTTAAAAGAAAATTTAAAGAAAATTGAAAATAAATGTGATGATTCTTCTCTTGGTAAATTATATACAAATAAAATTTCAGAGTTTTATAAAAAAATTGAGATGCTTGAATGTATTGCTACTGAAGATTTTACTGAAAAAAGCATTGCTCTTTATGGGTTACCTGAAGAAGCCATTATTTATTCTGCAAAACAAAAAATTAAATCTATGCCGAATTCTTTTATTGATTCCGGCAAATCGTTATCGAATGAAGAAATTGTTTTTCGATTGACTGAAGTCCTAAAAAAATATGATTTAAAAGATTGGAAGGTTATTTTGAAAAAAGATATGATTGCAGACTGCAGCGCTGGAAAAGATAGTACACTTTTTGTGCGAGAAGATGCTGCCTTTACTGAAGATAGATTAAGAATGATTATCGCGCATGAAATTGAGACGCATATTCTAACTGCTGAGAATGGAAAAATGCAAAATTATGGAATGTTTAACCGAGGTTTTGGTTTTTACTTGGAAACACAAGAAGGTTTGGCAATTTGGAATCAAGAGCATCTTTTAGATCATGATATGGATAAAAATTATAGAGCTGCAATGCTGGTTTTAATTGTAAAATTTGCTCAAAATAACAGTTTTTCTCAAACCGGGAAATATTGTCTTGATTTGGGAATGTCACCTTTAAAGGCATTTAGAACAACTTCAAAAGTAAAAAGGGGATTTGAAGATACTTCCCAACCCGGCGTTTTCACTAAAGATTCAATTTATTATTCCGGTTATCTGCAAATACAAAATTTTGTTGCATGTGGTGGGGATTTGAAAGATTTGTATTTTGGAAAATATAATTTAAGAGATTTGGTACTTATTAAAACTATTCCAAATTTAAACGATCCGAAAGTCTTACCTGGCTTTCTTCTTTGAATTTATCTAATACTCTCTCTATTTTATTGCATTCATGATGTGCCTCTATTTCTTTGTATAATCTTAAAAGTTCTTTAAGTGTTCCTCTATCCATAACTTCTATACTTTGGTTTCTATTTTTGCATAGAATAGAGTTAATTTTTTCAATAACAAATCTACTAATTGAAATTTGTAAATTAGCTCTAAATTTTTTAGTTAATGATTCAAAAATATAATGTTTATTCATATGCCAGTTATGATTCTCATTTGTAATTCGTTTAATAATGTCAGGTATCACTTCTTCATGATCTAAACGTGCTAAAGCCAGTACTGTTGTTTCTTTTATAGAGATATCATTACTTTTTAGATTTTCTAAAATTAAATGTTTTATTTTTAAGTGTTTAATTATCCCTGCAGTTTCAATTCCAGATAAAAGCGCTTCATGATTTTGACTTTTTAAAAGTTGATTTAAAATGTTACTTAATGTAGATCTTAATTTTTTAAACTGCCAAAGTGCAATAATTGCAGCACTTCTTAATTTAATATTCTTAGAGCTTAAATATGGCTCAAGGTAGGGTATTAAATTCGCATCTTTAAATAGGGACAATAATTTTATAAATTCAGCTTGGTGTTTTGTATTTGTTTCGACAGATTGAATTAGAAATGATGTTAAGTCATCAGGACTAATTTTGTACAACGCCTTTACCAAAAGTTCTCTGACGAAGTCATTTTCTTCTTTTTCAATAGTCGATTTAAGTTTTTGAATTGTAAGATATCTTGTTAGTGATTGATCAAAAATCTTTTTTTCCAATGTATGAAATTCCATTACTGTATTTACAGCTGCAATTCTTATCTCATCTTCAGGTTGATCAAGCATATCAAGAACAACACTCAAACTTTCCGTGTCTTGTCTTTTTCCGATTGTATAGAGTGTCTTTTCTTTTATAATTGCCAATTCATTCTTGTTCTTTAATATTTTTTGTAACGTATTAGGAAGTTTACCATGTCCATTTTGACTTAATATCTCAATTGCATTTATTCTTGTATGAATATCATTGGTATTATTTAAATTTTGTTCAGATATACTTGTATATTTTTTTGATAAATCTGATATAAGTACAGACATTGTGACGCTTAGGAAAATCAAGCTCATATTTAATATGAATGTCGCAATTTGATCTTCAAACAAATTTGATATAAATAGGATGAAAAATGTACCAATTATAGCTCCGAATGGCTTTATAATACCTTGAATTAATTCCTTACTTTCTTCTCTAAAATTGTGAGGAATTGCATAATATGATGAATTATATGCATTTGAAAATATTAAATTGGTTGCATCAAAGGTACCTTTTGTGATTGCTGCAGTAGAGAATCCATATCTTAAAGAAATTAGTATGCCGTTTAAAAATGTCACTACTGGATGTAGTAACATGCTTGATGTTATGCCAAGTGCACTTATAATTCTACTTGCTAAAATCAATTGAATAATCAGGGTACCTGAACTAAAAATTACACTCAATGTACCTAATTTTTGTGTTAAATTTTCTTCAAAGTTATGACCCATTTTCATGACCTCAATTTCAATTGCCTTAGTATATTGAAATTCAACAATATTCATTAATGCCCAGTTTAAAAATATTATCCACATTAATGTTTTCAAAAAGCTTAAGTTTTTAATTTGTTTGAAACTTTCACTAATACTTTTTTTCTTTATTTTTTTCAACATTTCTTCTTCGTTCTCTAGTTTTGGAATCTCCATTGTTTTACTATTGAACAAAAGTACAATAGGTAGAATTAAAACAAGAGAAAGTGCCCATATTGCAATAAATTTATATGGGGCCAATGTTGTTGCATAAAAACTCAATATCAAACCTCCTGCTAAGGTTCCGAATATTTCTGCGGATTCAATAATAGGGAAGGTTCTTTGGCTTTCGAGAGGTGTAAATAACTCTTCATAAAATAATGATGCCAAAATATAAACTTGGGACAATATGACAGCCTGGGTAATCAATAAAATACTTAAGTATATAGTACTATTACTTGTGCTGAAAAATAAGGATGTGATAACTAAGCATGCAGCTAGCAAAACACTAAATGATATTAGTACTTCTTTTCTAATCTTATGAATAAAGTTTCTATAAATTATCGTTCCTGTCATTGTTAAAACTGCATTTCCTAAAAATAAAACTGGTAAAAAATATATACCTACTCTATTTAGAAAACCCGCCACAACAATTGTCCAGCCCAAAATAAAACCAAATCTAAGTAGAAAACCGATTGTCCATGATACAATTATTCTGGGCCATTCTGGAGTCGTAACGTTAAGTAATTTGTTTAATTTCTGCACATTTAATTTTTATATCTCTTAATTATAACATATTTACAGGTATATATCAAATATATTTAACCTGATAAAATATAAAATGAAGAAAAAATATTTTTCACTATTGGGTTTTAGCACTATTTTACTTGGATTATCTTCTATTTTAAGCCGTTTCCTTGGTGTTTTGAGGGATCACGTTTTTGCACATTTTTATGGTAATACATTAGATCCCTATTTTTTAGCATTTAGAATTCCTGATTTAATTTATAATTTGTTGGTTTTTGGAGCGATGTCAGCTGCATTTGTCCCAATTTATACAAAATTAATCAAAAAAAGTGAGTCTGAGGCTTCGGATTTTGCTAGTGAGATATTTAATTCCATCTTTTTGCTACTTTTGATTATTTCAGGCCTATTTTTTCTATTTACCCCATCTATTCTTCCATTTTTGGCTCCCGGGTTATCATCATCAGATCTAAAAATTTCGGTAGAATTAACAAGAATAATGTTATTTTCACCCATTTTTTTAGGTTTAAGCAGCGTTTTACAGGGAATTCAAAATTCAAAAAAAGTTTTTTGGGGAATATCTTTTGCTCCAATATTCTATAATCTCGCCATTATTTTTTCTGCATATTTTTTCTCAGTAGATTACGGCTTAAAGGCAATTTCTTATGGAGTACTTTTTGGGTCATTTTTGCATTTTCTGATTCAAATTCCTTTTCTTTTTAAATTAAATTTTAAATATAAGTTTATATTTAGACTTAAAAGTGCTCAATTTAAAAATTTCGTGAAGCTTAGCGTCCCTAGAATTTTTGGTCTTTCTGTCGGTCAATTAGGAATTTTAGTAGATACTACAATTGCGACTTTAATTGGTGTTGGTAGTTTATCTATTTTAAATTTTACTATTAATTTGCAAAGTTTACCTTATGCAGTTGTCGCTGTTTCATTAACAATGGCAATTTTTTCTACTCTTTCCGAGCAAGCAGATCATCCAATTGAATTTATAAATACAATGAAAAAATCTAATACCATTATTCTTTTTTGGGTAATTCCTGCAATTATTGGAATTTATTTTTTAAGAGTACCTATCGTTGATTTTATTTTAAAAGGTGGTGCATTTGATCAAGCATCTGCAAATATGACATCTTTAACCCTAGGAATTTTTATTTGGGCTTCTTTGCCACAGAGCATGGTACCACTTTTTGCGAGAGCATTTTATGCTTTAGAAAATACAAAAATCCCTGTCCTTAGTGCATTTATTGCTGTCTTGGCAAATATGATAGTTGGATTATTGCTGACTCAAATATATTTTATTCCTGTTTGGGCATTGGCTATTTCTGCAATTGTTAGTAATTTAATTAATGCTCTTATTCTAATTTGGTCACTTTCAAAAAAATTGAATGTTTCATGTCTAGATTTTTTTGAGATCAAAAAAATATTTAAAATTTTACTTTCATCTTCAATAATGTATTTGGCTCTTTTTATAACTAAAAATTATTTAGATTCCTCATTTATATTTACTCTATTTATACCTGCTATTCTTGGGCTCACTATTTATTTTATCAGCTCATACATTCTTAAAACCATCCCGAACCTACACGCAGTTGAAAAGAATTTGATAGATTAAAACCTTTGTGGCCTTTTATATTTGTGAATATTTCAATTGAGTAAAAACCTGTTTCAGAAAATGGAATTTTTAAAATGTTTTTTCCTTCAAGTACATTGAAACTTTTTTCTCTTATAATATTTTTTCCAGATTTGATTCTGTAGATACCTGTATATACTCTTTCTGTAGGTTTAAAAATTAGATTGATTCCTTTATTTACTTTAATTTTTTCAGGAATTTTACCAAGAAAAATCAATGGTCTATAAGCAAAATTTTGTGTGAAGTAATACACTTTTTTCTCTGATTTATGAATACCAATACCAACACAATTATAACTTTCATTTAATATATTTGCTCTATGACCAGGGCTATTCATTAATCCGATTTCGGCTCGATGAACAGGCAAGGGATAACCACCAATTTTTGCTAAATTTTCTCCTGAAGTTACTTCTGTAATTCTTTCAATTTTATATCTATCTGCATGGTTATAACCTAATTTATTTTCATGTTCAAAATAATCTTTTTTTGCCATATCTTTGCTGTGTTTTCTTGCTACATAACTTAAATCATCCTGAAAAAATAGTGATCTTAAATGATTTCTTCTTCTATCTCGATTTAACAAAAAAAACATCTGTAACTCCATAGTTTTGATGGAATTTGGAAGAAAAATTCTTCTGAGAATATAAATCAGAAAGTCAATTATGCTCATTTTTTACGGCGCTGATGAAAATGTCGGCACCTAATTTTTGCACAGATTCAAACTTTAGTGAAACCGGACTTTCAATATTTGTAAAATCTAGGGCTTCTTTACCTAAAATTTTAGCTGCAATATAGAAGTAACATCTGTCAACAAAATTTTCTTTCATAAAAGAAGAAAATATTTCATGACCACCTTCAACTAAAATTGATATAATTCCCATTTCATAACACTGATTCATTAACTCATTTAAACTTGAGTTTTCAATTATTAAAAAATTCTCATCTCTGAAAATTTTTGAATCTTTCTTAATTTTAGATTTTTTTCCTAAAATAATTCTTAACGGCTCTTTCCCATCAATCATTGTTAAACCAAGATTTGGATCATCAGTCATTACAGTCCCACTTCCAACTAAAATACCCTGATGTCTGCTTCTTAATATTTCAGTCATTTTTTTAGCTCGTTCACCTGTTAAAAAGGTTCTTTCATTTTTTGATACTGAAATTTTTCCATCAATAGAAAGTGCAGCTTTCAATGAAATAAATGGCCGTTTTTTCTTATGAAATGTATAAAATTGTTCATTTAATTCTTCTGCAACTTCTTTCAAAAGTCCGACTTCAATTTCTATACCTGCTTCTTTTAATTTCTCTATACCTTTACCATTTACTTTGTCTGATGGATCTAATGATGCAATTACAACTTTTTTAATTCCTGCCTTGATGATTGCTTCTGTACATGGAGGAGTTTTACCCTGGTGACAGCATGGTTCTAATGTCACATATAATGTTGCACCTGCTGTAGATTCTTTACAGTTTTTCAAAGCTACAATTTCCGCATGATCTCCTCCAAATTTTTCATGAAATCCTTCAGAAATTCTTTCTCCGTTTTTTACAATTATTGCTCCAACCATTGGGTTGGGTAAAACATGACACATGCCTTTTTCCGCAAGCCTTAAAGCTCTTCTCATGTGCCCGACGGGATTTAGTAATTTTTCAGACACGGTTTAGTAGGTGACCCATCTTATCTTTTTTTGTTTTTAAATATTTATATTGGTGCTCATTTGGTTTTAGCTCTATTTCAATTCTTTCACTGACACTTAAACCATGCCCATCCAATCCAACAATTTTTTGAGGATTATTTGTCATAAGTCGAATGCTTGTTAATCCTAAATCTTTTAAAATTTGTGCGCCTAAACCATATTCTCTCAAATCAGCTTTGAAACCCAGCATAGTATTAGCTTCAACAGTATCGTAGCCATCTTTCTGAAGCTTATAAGCCTTTAATTTATTAATTAGACCAATTCCTCTCCCTTCTTGCCGCATATAAAGCATAACGCCACTTCCTTCTTTTGAAATTTTTTCCATTGCAGCTTGGAATTGTGGATGACAATCACATTGAAGTGAATGAAAAACATCTCCTGTCATACATTCTGAGTGAACTCTAACAAGGACATCTTTTTTATTTTCTATATCTCCCATTTTCATTATTATATGTTCCTTTTCATCAATTTTATTGCTGTAAACCATAATCGTGAATTTTCCGTATTCTGTTTCAACTTCTGTTTCAACTTCGCAATTAACCAGTTTTTCGTTCTTTCTTCTATAACAGATTAAATCCTTGATGGTAATAATTTTTAGATTATGTTTTTTTGCATATTCTAATAAATAATCAACTCTTGCCATTTCACCGTCTTCTTTGGCAATTTCACAAACCACTCCCACTGGCCTCAGTCCGGCCAACTCAGCTAAGTCTACCGCTGCTTCAGTGTGACCTGCTCTTACTAATGTTCCCCCTTTTCTTGAGATGATTGGGAATATATGGCCTGGTTTGAAAAAATCTAATTTGCCAGTTTTTTCATCAGCCAATGCGCGAATTGTTTTTGCTCTATCTGATGCTGATATACCTGTACTTGTGTCAATTTTATAATCTACGGAAATTGTGAAATTACATTTTCCATTCTCTGCTCTTTGTCCTGTCATTGGAGATAAATCTAATCTTTCTGCAGTTTCTTCATTTAAGGGAACGCAAATTAAACCGCGCCCTTCTTTCATCATGAAATTAACAGCTTCTTTATTACAAAGTTCCGCGGCCATGATTAAATCACCTTCATTTTCACGATCTTCGTCATCAACGACTATAACCATGTTGCCCTTTTTTATTTCTGCAATGGCTTCGTCGATGCTACTCCACATGTATGAAAAGTTAGGCTTCCAACCTCCAGAATCCATCAATTTGGGCTCCGTTCAGTAGAGATTCGATTGTTTTTGACGGATCTTTAACGAAAGGTTGTGTTAGTAATGCATTTTCTTCTCTGAATTTTTTCTCTTTTCCCATCATTATTTTCTCAATCATATTTTCCGGTTTTCCTTCATTTTTTAATTGTTCAGCCCAGATTTCCTTTTCTTTAGTCACTGAATCCTCAGAAATTTCTTTTGCAGATAAAACTTTTGGATTCATCGCTGCAATATGCATTGCAATATCTTTTGATGTTTCTTCATCACCACCATTCATTGATACCAATACGGCAATTTTGTTATTTGAGTGAATGTATTTACCAAGATTTTTTCCTTCAACGATTTTCTTATCTTTAATCTCGATTTTTTCACCCATTTTGATGTTTAAATCAGAAATTTCGCTAGAAAAATCAGCATTTTCACCCTCTTTTAAGAATTTAGCAGCCAATCCTTGTGCAGATTTTATAAAATCTGCATTTTTTGCAACGAAGTCAGTTTCACATCCTAGAGAAAGAATTGCAGCTTTTCCTTCGCCATTTTCAATAACTACAACTCCAAATTTTGTTTCTCTGTCTGTTCTTTCAGCAGCCTTTGATTCACCTTTTTTTCTTAATATTTCGATAGCTAGTTTTTCATCACCTTCAGCTTCTTCCAAAGCTTTTTTACAAGACATTGTTGAAACTCCTGTTAATTCTCTAAGTGCTTTGATTTGATCTAATGTAACTGTCATGTTGTTTGGTTAGTGTTAGTTGGTTGAGTAGTCGTGATTGGTGCTGCAGGCGCTACGGGAGCAATCGGTGCTACTGGCGTAGCTGGAACTTTTATAGCTTCCGCTGAAGCGGTAGTAACAATTTGTGATGAAGTTGGAACTTCAACTACTGGTTTAGCCGTTTTTTTCAGGATTAATTCTAGTGGGATTTTTGTTGCTATCTTACTTAATGCCGGAATATCTAGTTTGTCAGCATTCCAGGCTTTGTATGCTGATAAGCCAATGTATAGAAAGAAGAATCCGTATAGCATTCCTCCGAAAAATACAGATACAAACGCGGCAACAAATACAGGAATCATGAAGATTGCTGTTGCAAGCGCTCCCATTTTTGCATGCCACATCGCACCCTCATTTTTTCCATTCTGAAGAGTATTCAAAATGAATAGAAATGGCACATAACTTAAGGCATCAAGCAATCTGTTCTGCTTTTCTTCCTGACTAATTTGATTTAAATCCGTCATGAATTATTTTTTAGCCAGTTTTCCTTCGTTAATTGCTCCTGCAACTTCGTTTACAATGTATGTAATTGCTTTAATTGCATCGTCGTTACCAGGAATAATATAGTCAACATCGTCTGGATCAGAATTCGAGTCAACAATCGCAACAACTTTTGCTCCGACTTTTCGAGCTTCCTTTACAGCGATTTTATCTCTGCAAACATCTACAACGAAAACGATATCTGGTGTTCTTTCCATGTGCTCCACACCACTCAAGGCGTATTCTAATTTTTCAATTTCTTTTCCGAACTCAAGTGCTTCTTTCTTTGTATATTTATCAAAACCACCGTTATCTCTTTCATCTCTTAACTTTTGCATGTACTTAACTCTTGCTTTAACAGTTTTAAAATTTGTAAGTAAACCTGGAATCCAACGTTTTGTAACGTATGGCATTTTGCAGGCTTCAGCTTGAGATTGTAATAAATCAGCACATTGTTGTTTCGTACTAACCATCAAAACAGTTTTACCCTGTGAGCATGCTAATTTTAGGAAGTTTTTAGCTTCAATCAATCCAACAAAAGTTTTGTTAAGATCGAAAATATGAACACCATCTCTTACACCGTAAAGATAAGGTTTCATTTTTGGGTTCCATTTAGTACTTTTGTGCCCGAAATGAACGGCATTCGCTAGCATATCCTTCATCTGTGACTTTTGATCTGACATAATCCTTGGGGTTAAATACTGAGTACTTTCACGTTTTGCTTTAAACCTTTTCAGGTCAGGATGGCAAAATCAAGTAAACAGCTAAATTAAAGTAATGAAATTATACTTATCTATTTTTAATCTGCAAGCTTATTTGACTTTCAGGTCAAAAGATGATAGAATTTAGTGATAAATTTTGAATATGGACTTGCCAATAACAACTCAGTTGGAACAAACACCTCAGCAGGCTCAAGCTGCAGTGCCAAGTGCTCAAACATTAGTTGAAAAACCGATTGAAATTTTAATTGCTATGCCAACACAGGCGTATTTTATTTCTGGAATTCGTGATTTTACCCTTCATATGACTCAGAATTTAACTGGATTCTCTGAAAAATGGGCTTTTCGTTTCCAGGCAATTGTTGATGAACTATGTAATAACGCAATTGAACATGGTAGTGCACCAGGTAAAGATATTAAAATTAGATTTTTAAGTACAAAAGGTGTTTCCTTAGAAGTTTCGGTTGAAGATACTGGAACCTCTAAAGAAAAAATGACTGCGGAACAACTAACAGAACTATTGAAAGTACGAAAACAAATGATGACAGGTCAATATCTCGGTTTTAGAGGTAGAGGACTACCAAAAATTATTGCTGAATGGACTGATGAATTAGTTTTTGAAAATGTTGATGGGGGAGGAATTCGTGTAAAAATAAAGAAATATTTACGAAAGGAAGAGGACACTGTATCCTCTGTTGGAACTACTAATCATATTGTATTAAAATAAATTTATGACAGCTGTACAAATTACATTTGAAGACGTTGCGAACATGCCAGGTGGGAAAGTTGTGAAAATTGTTCATATTGTAGGACAACTTGATGAGTCAAATGTTGATGAAGAGGCTAAAAAAATATATTCCCTCATTGAAGCAGGTCCACAAGGTTTAAATATCATTTTTGATTTCTCTGCGCTTGAATATATGAATTCTAAATCAATTGGTTATTTAACTGATTGGTATAGTAAAATTTCTGCAATGGGAGGGAAGGTTGTTATTGCAATGGCTCGAGAAAATATTTTGGATATTTTACAGGTTGTTGGTCTGACTCAGTTAATAAATGCTTTCCCTAGTATTGAGGAGGCGAAGTTGGCTATAATGCAGTAGTAAAAAAATTCATGCTTGATGATTTAAAGATAGCTATTGTTTGTGATTGGCTCACAGTCTTTGCCGGTGCCGAGCGAGTTGTTTATGAACTTTCTCGTCTTTTTCCAAAAGCAACTATATATACTTCTCTTTTTGACGATAAAAATTGTGCGGCTTTTAAAGATAGAAATGTTGTTGAATCATGGTTGAGGTATATGCCTTTTGCTAGACGATTTCACCGGCTTTACTTGCCATTTATGCCATTAGTTTTTGAAAGAATTGATCTTTCAGAATATGATATCGTAATTTCCTCTTCGCACTCTGCATCAAAAGGAATTATCACTAAACCCGGAACTTTACATATTTCTTATTGTCATTCACCGATGCGATATGTTTGGGATCAATCTCATTCTTATCAGAAAAACTTCAGATCTTTTTTGCCTTTGAAATTTTTGTATTCACCAATTCTGCATCGTATTCGGCAGTGGGATAGGGTTGCTGCGGATAGAGTTGATAGATATATCTCTAACTCTAAATATATTTCTAAGAGAATCAAAAAATATTATAAAAGAGATAGTACCGTTATTTATCCTCCAGTAAATTTGGATTTTTTCAGACCGAGCAAGAATCGTGAAGATTACTATTTGGCCGTTGGTAGATTGATTCCATATAAGAGATTTGATTTGTTGGTTTCAGTGTTTAATGAATTAAAATTGCCTTTAATAATTGTGGGAGATGGCCCAGATTCTAATGAACTGAAAAAGATGGCCAATAGTAATATTAAATTTTTGGGTAAAATTTCTGATGATGAACTGAAAAATATTTATTCCTCAGCTAAGGCATTAATTTTCCCTCAAGTTGAAGATTTTGGAATTGTTCCTCTTGAGGCAATGGCTTCCGGTACACCTGTTATTGCATATTCAAAAGGTGGAGCAATGGAAAGTGTTACAGAAGGTGTTTCTGGTATTTTTTTTCATGAACAAAATGAAGTTGAGTTGAAGAAGGCAATTGAAAAATTCGAAAAAATGGATTGGAATACTGATGAAATCGTAAAAAGTGTGAATAAATTTTCTCCTGCGAGATTTAGGGTTGAAATATTGCACTTTATGGAGAAGGCTTGGAAAGAACATAAGAAAATGTTAGTCTAGGCGCATGAAAATAAAGAAATTAAGTGTTTGGATTCTTGTTTTGGCTCTTTTATTCTCTTCGATTGGAGGATGGTTTTATGTTAAGAATCTACCTGAGCCAAATTCTCGTGGGCTTCTTTTTATAACAATCGGTATAAATCAAAAACTTTTGCCAAATGAATCGTCATCATATGAAATTCAAAGAGCAAGTGAACATTTCTCTGATTTGGTTTTGGGTTGGGTTAGTGAGCCGTCTTTTTCTAAAGAACTGGATTCAAAGCTTGATTATCATCTTGATTATTCAGGTTTAAGGCAAGAAAAGCAGAATTTAATTTTTTACTTAAGCGCGAATCCAGAACAATATAATGAAATAGCAAATCTAGAATTCTTGAATTTAATAAAATCCAGGATTTCTGAGTATGATTCAGCAACAAATGCAGGTTATTTAGTGGCGATTTCAAGATATTCTGATTTAGACTCTGAAAGATCAGATTTAAGGATTTTTCTTGGAATTGTTTCTATCGTGACTTTATTGACAGTATTTTTCTTGATAATTATTGATTATGCGTCCAAAAATTGGAGTAGATCTTCGTCCTCTACTTGAAGATTTTGAGAGTGGTGTGAAGGTTTATACTAGAGAAATGCTTTTGGAGATGATGAAAAATTCTGATTTTGAATTTGATCTTTTTTATCAGTCGAGTAAAAAGTTCGAAAAAATTCATCAAATTTTTCCTAGTGCAAGGCATATACCAATTTCAAATTTTGTATTCAATTTGAAGTCGATTTTTTCATTTCAATTATTGCCTGATCATTATTTTGATAGAAAACCAAATTTAATTTGGATTCCTGATAGGAGGCCATTTTATAAAACAAATATACCGATTGTGATGACAATTCATGATTTTGTTCCTGAATTATTTTCTTCATCTATGTCTTTGAAAGCAAGAATTTGGCATATTTTCTTTTCTTATAAGAGATTAAAAAAACTATGCTCAGGAATTCTTGTGCCTAGCTTAAGTACAGCTTCATCACTTGGACTTGATGCAGCTCCATTTGAAGTGACTTTTGAGGGTGCCAAAATTTCTAAAAATGCAGATGCGCCACTAAAATCAAAAAAAATTATTAGTAAAGATTTCTTTCTTTCAATTTCTCCTGCTGATCCACGTAAAGGTTTAAAAAGGATTTATAAACTTGCTAAATTTTTTCCCAACTTAAATTTTGTAATTGCTGGCTATAAAAAAAATGATAAAAGATTTTCTATATTTAAAGAAAAAAAATATCCGAATTTAATAATTTTAAATGAGGTTTCTGAAGAAGAAAAAACGTGGCTTTTCAAACATACAAGGGCTTTATTGGCACTTAGTGATTATGAAGGCTTCGATCTACCGGTTTTAGAGGCAATTAAGGCTAAATCTTCGGTAATCTTATCTGACATCTCTGTTCATAGAGAACTCTATATTTCAAATTTTTTCGTAAAATCCCAAGAAGAATTAATTTTGGCTGTAAAAAAAGTTAGCATGGGTTACGGGCAAATACCAAAAATGAGAGGTAATTATTCATGGGAAAATGCCTCGAAACGAGGATTACTTTTCTTTACCCGTGTAATCAATAACGAAAATAGAAAGTGATGTCGCAACCGGAATGGCAATAATCATTCCTAAAATTCCTAGTGTTGTGAAGCCTGTTAACATTGCTAAAATAATAACAATTGGACTAAGCCCCACTGCTTTTCTCATAACAAGCGGAACAATTATGTGCCCCTCTAGTTGTTGCAAAAGGATGTATAATCCCATCACCCATACACCTAGCCATGGCGATTGGTTGAATGCAACTAAAATTGCTGCGATTGCAGATAGAATCACACCAACAACCGGAATTAATTCAGCAATTCCAATCATCATTGCCAATGTTAAGGCATAATCTACCCCAAGAATAAGCAAACCTATAAGTGTTAAACTGAACATTATAAACATCATTGTCACGATTCCTCTTAACCAGAAGCCGACTTTTTGTTTTACTGTTTCAATTTTTTCTATAATGTACTGACCGTGTTTTGAAGGAAAGAGTGATATGAAAAAATTATTTACACCTTTTTCTTCGATAGTTAAAAAGAATGTCAAAATTAGAACTAGAATAAAGTTTAATATTCCGTGGAAAACTGTTTTGATCACTTCAAATGTATTTCCTGCAAATGATTGAAGCTGAGTGCCAATACTTTCTAGGTATTGTTTGGCTTCATTTATAATTAGATCTTTATTAATTTCTTTCGCAAATCCGTCAATCAGAGGCTTTATTTGCTGCATTATGAAATTGTCACTTGCATCTGTTGTGTTAAGATTATTTGCAATTTCACTCAAATGTCTTGCTAATTCAATTATTTGGATAGCGAGGAGAGGCACTAATTGTGTAATGAAGAACCCTAATAAGAATAGGAGTAATAGATAAATTAATAATATTGAAACAGCTTTAGGTACTTTGTATTTTTCCAGGCTTTTAACCGTTGGGTGTAAGGCAGCTGAAAATAAATATGCAATAAAAAATATCAATAATATTTCTGAAATTTCACTTAAAAATTTTGTTAAAATAACTAATCCTATAATCACTAATGTAGCTTTTGCTACGCTTGCCAATGAAAACTCTACTAGCAGTGTTTCGTGTTCTTCAACTTTTGGTTTATGTGGATGTGGAATTGATTGCTCATAACTTTCTTGCTGTTTCTTCTTCAGCTCATCAACTTTATTTTTCAGTTTAAGAACATTTTCACCAGTACTTTTTAAAAATTTATTGAATCCAAACATTTTTTTCATATCAACCAGTAATTGCAAGTAAAATAACGTTAACTAAGAACCAAGCTACTGTAGTTAGAACTAGGCCGCCAATTGCATACATAATTACTTGTTTACCTTTTGTTTTATCGTCTCCAAGGCCACCCCAAATGTAGAAGTAAGCTCCAACTAATATCATCAAAACTGAAATCAGACCTGCCAAATTAATAACCCACTCAAGCATATATTTTATAAAGTAAGGAATCATCCAGAATTTTATGTAGCCGGATTTGATGGCACAGCCAAACCCCATATCTTGAAATTCAGAGGTTCCTGTTTTAAATGCGGTTTCAAAATCTCCGTATTCTTTTATATATTTTATACATTCTTGCTCTGTCATTTTATTAACATCTTCACTGCTTGGCAAAACTGTTGTCGCAGCAAAAACCGCATTCCCAAAAAACAGAGTTGAAATTGTTATTGCGAGGAATGCGTGTTTGAGAAATTTCATTATTGATATTTACTCATACTTGAGCTCAGAGGGCAAGTTTTCTTCAAATAAAATGCGGCCGAGTCTAAGCATTGTTGAGCCTTCTTCAATTGCAATTTGGAAGTCGTCTGACATTCCCATCGAGCATTCCTCTAAATTGCCTTGAAATGACTTTAGAATTTTGAATTCTTTTCTCGCAAGCTCTTCGTTTTGACTCGCCATTCCCATGATCCCGATTAGGTCGAGATTTTCTAGTTTTTTGATTTCTGCAATTAGTGAGTTGGCTTCTTCAATTTGCACACCACTTCTTTGCGGTAGATTTGCAATATTTATTTGAATCATTATTTTTTTCTTTCCAAATGAGTTGATTTTTTTTGCTTGATCTAGATTTTCAACTGTTTGGATCACGTCAAAAAACTCGCATATTTTTTTTATCTTTCTTGTTTGAAGCTTGCCAATGTAGTGTTTTTCTAGGTTTTGAAGAAATGGAAATTTTTCTTCGGCTTCCTCTAATCTGTTTTCTGCGATACGTTTTATATTGTATTTTGCAAGAATTTTCTGAATTTCTTCAGGTTGGCGTTTCTTAGTTACAAGTACTAGCTTGAGTTTTTTCATTTTATCTGTTACTTTGCTATTCCTTATCTTATACCTATGTCTGCACTAGTTGCAATTGTCGGTCGTCCAAACGTTGGAAAATCAACAATTTTCAATAAGTTTTTAGGTAAACGTCATGCAATTGAGTCTGAAATTCCTGGAACAACCAGAGATAGACTTTATGGGAAGCTTGATATGAACGGTTTTAAGGTGATTTTGGTTGATACCGGTGGACTTGAAACTGAAACTGGTAATGATATTGAGGAGAATGTTCAGGAGCAATCTAAAGTTGCGATTGATGATGCGGATGTGATTTTGTTTGTTGTAGATATAAGAGTTGATTTAACTTCTGATGATTTTCATGCTGCAATGTTGTTGAGAAAATCAAAGAAACCAGTGATTTTGGTCGCAAATAAATGTGATAATCCAAGTTACGAAGAGCAAAGATTCAACATGTTCCAGCTTGGTTTTGGTGAACCACTTCCGGTTTCTGCAATCCACTCCATGGGTATTGGTGATCTTGAATCGAAAATTGAGGAAAAGTTAACTGCTTTGAAATTTGAGAAAGATTTGAATGAAGATGATGTAAAGGGAATCAAAATTGCCTTTGTTGGTCGTCCTAACGTTGGAAAATCGACAATGGTAAATGCGATATTAGGTAAAAATGAAGTTGTTACATCTGAAATTCCTGGAACAACAAGAGATTCAACTGAAATTCCTTTCAAATATGATAAAAAGGATTTCGTTTTGATTGATACGGCAGGTTTGAGAAGAAGAGGTGATATTGAGGCAGGAATAGAGAAATTCAGTTCTTTAAGATCGCTGCAGGCAGTTGAAATGGCTGATATTTGTATTTTGTTGATCGATTTTGAGGAGGGAGTTACAAATCAAGACTGTCATATTAGTCAGTTCATTCTAGAGCAAAACAAAGGTTTGGTTCTTGTTGTTAATAAAATTGATACTTTGAAAGGTGAGGAAAGGGAAGTTAAGGAAAATCAGACGATTTTCTATTTGAAGAGAGACATGGCTTATATTCCATGGGCTCCGGTTGTATTTACATCTGCTAAAGATAAGAAAAACGTATATAAAATATTGGATTTAGCAATTGAAATTGATGAACAGAGAAATAAAGAAGTTCCAAAACAAGATTTGAGTGTTTGGCTTGATGCTGCTTTGAAAAAGCATCCAGGCAATTTGACTCGTGGAAAACGTAAATTTGAAATTTTGAGTGTTGAGCAAGTTGATAGGAATCCTCCGGTATTCTTGTTCCACTGTAAATGGCCTGAAATTATGCATTTCTCATACTCAAGATATTTGGAGAATTCACTTCGAGAACATTTTGGATTTACAGGAACTTCACTAAAATTGCTTTTCAGGAAGGCAGGTGAATCATTAAAGAGTAGATTCCACGATAAGACTTAGTCTTTCTTCCCATTTATTGCGAATTTTTTCACGCATGTCATTGTCGTGAAATTTTAACATTTCATCGTTGATGATTGTGCCACTTTGATTTGATAAAGTTTCCATTTTACTTCTCGCACGATTTAACTGAATTTCTCTGCATTTTGAGTTTATGAATTCTGCTGAGAACAATTTTTCTAGTGTTTTCTTCGTGCAATTTTGAATAGTGTTCCTTTTTTCGAAATGATCTTTTTTTACTGTAATTGGATTTTCGAAATATTGACTTAAAAATCTACTGTTTTCAGAGATGAGTTTCTCGTAGATTTTGTAATCTCCTGCAATTGGTTCTAGAGTTTTTATCCAGAAAGCTAAATAGATATCGTAAGGTTTTAGTGCGATTTTAGAGAAGTCAAAGTTTGATTCACTTACAAAAAAGCTCAAACAAAATCTTTTTTTAATTTTCAGTCCGTGTCTTCTAACGCCAAAAATTGAAGTTAAAATTGTTATAAATACTCGTGCCAGGAAAATCCTATTTTTTTCTGTGACAATTAACAGATCTATATCGCTGTTTTCATCTGTATCATTTATGCAAAGACTATTGCAAACACATGCTAATTTTATAAATGGACAGAGTGAAAATAAAAATCTAAATCTTTCTACTTTCTTCCAATATTCTTTTGATCTCTCAAATTTTTCTTCGTAATCAGCTTTTTTAAGATTTAGAGAGTAAAGGTCATTTTCATTTTTTATCTCTATTAGTTCTTTTTCTACGGTCTTTTCATCAGACTTTAAAAAAAGTAAATTTTCTAGAATTTCAGATTTAGAAAGTGGTATTTTAAAAATATCAAAATATGACAAAGTTGCTAAAATTGCCTGATCTAATGTCTTATTTTTGCTTAAAAATTCCATTTTTCATCTTTTAGATTATAATAGCATGGAATTATGTCTGACAAAAAAATTGAGCAAATTTTGAAGAAAATCCCCAATTCACCCGGGGTGTATAAAATGAAAGACTCTTCAGATAAGATTTTGTATGTTGGTAAGGCAAAATCTCTTAATAAAAGGGTTAAGTCATATTTTAGGAAACAGAATGATGTACCAATTAGAACTCAAAAACTTGTTGAACAAATTGTTGATATTGAATGGATAGAGGTTGGTTCGGATCTAGAGGCACTTTTATTGGAAACGAATTTAATTAAAGAATATTTGCCAAAATATAATGTATTGATGAAAGATGATAAGAATTTTGTTTATATAAAAATTACAAAAGAAGATTTTCCTAGAATAGAAATTGTTAGAAAAGTTTTGAAAGATGGGGCGAAATATTATGGGCCTAAAACTGCAGCTCACAAAGTTGAGAAAATTTTAAATGTACTTCAGAAAATTTTTAATTATAGAAGCTGTAGTCTTGGAATTAGCTGGGTGAATATTGGTCAGGTTAAGATTTCGAATAAAACGATTGCTTATCCTTGTTTGGATTATCATATCAAGAGATGTGAGGGGCCATGTATCGCGAAAATTACTCCCGAAGAATATAGAAAAAATATTTCACAAATCGAAAGATTTATTGAAGGTAAAACTGGTGAAATTGAAGAAGCATTGAACGAAAAAATGCTTACTTATGCAAATCAGAAAAATTTTGAAATGGCTGCAAAAACTAGAGATAAACTAAATGCAATTAAAGATTTAAGTGAAAGACAAATTATTTCTTCTCCAGAACATAACAACTCTGATGTAATTTCATTTGTGATTGATAATGAAAAAGCATATTTTAATCTGTTTATGGTTCGTGAAGGACACCTTATCAACCAAGAAAATTTTATTTTAGACGCTCCAGGTTTTCAAAAAGATGACGAGGAAAATGCTGTGGAGATTCTTGAAAGTTTTTTGTTTGAGTATTATTCGAAAGCACTACAGTTTCCAGGCGAAATCTTGATTCCGATTGAGCTTGATCAAGATACTTTTTTCAATAAATGGATAGAAAACTTAAGTAGTTCAAAAATTAGAATTTTCATTCCTCAACGGGGAAATAAACATGCATTGTTAGATTTAGCTAAAAAAAATGCGGAAAGTTTTAGAAAACAGCATATTGTTAAATGGGAACTCAGTTCAAATGATGACAATATAGCTCTCGTTGAGCTTTCAAAACATTTAGGTTTAGAAAAAAATCCATTTAGAATTGAATGTTATGATATATCACATTTAAGTGGAACGAATACGGTTGCTTCAATGGTCGTTTTTGAAAAGGGAAGGTCTAAATCTTCTGATTATCGTAAATTTAGGATTAGAAATCTTGCTGAAGGTGAAATTGATGATTTTAAATCGATGGAAGAAGTTATTTTTAGAAGACTTCTGTATCTATGTAAGACATATTCAAAATTTACCTTCAAAAAAACTAAAAAATCAGATACAGAATTCGAGGCTTTTTTGAATAAAAAATCGATTTCAAAAATGAAAGTTGAGTCATCAAAAACTGGTATTTTTATAACAGACTTTGATTTTCCAGAAAAATATAGAAATAAAGAAGTAGAAAAATTGTTTTTGAGATATGTAATGGAAAAGAAAAAGGTAAAACGAGCATATATCTCGACAGTAGAAAAATCTGAATATTTAGAAAATCTTGGTTTTGAGATAATAAAAAAAATTCCTGATGAGTTTAATGAGTTTGTAATAGGCGAGTATTTATGGGCATTTGATAAATTGAAGTTGAATGATGCATCTTTTTTATCTAAACCGGATTTAATTGTAATTGATGGAGGCAAAGGACAACTTTCGTCTGCAATAAAAGCTAGAGATGAACTAAATTTGAAAATTCCTATTATATCTTTGGCAAAGAGGGAGGAGGAGGTTTATATCGAGGGAGTTCAGTATCCATTGAATATTGATAAGGATTCACAAGCGAATTTTTTGCTTAGAAGAATTCGTGATGAAGCACATCGTTTTGCAATTACTTTCCAAAAAAGTTCACGTAAGGAAACTGATCAATCATCTATTTTGGATGAAATTGATGGCCTTGGTGAAAAAACAAAAATGAAACTTTTGAAGAAATTTTCTTCAGTTGAAATGATAAAATCTGCAACTCTGGATGAAATTGCGGCATTGACTGGAATGCAAATTGCGGAGAAAATACATTTACACTTAACAAAATAAAATGCTTACTAAAGAAAAAATCGTTGACGATTTAAAACAATCAATGCTCGCAAAAGATGAGCTTAAAACTTCAGTTATTAGAATGCTTAAGGCAGAATTGATGAAAGTTGAAACTGATGGTAGCGGACGTGAAATTAATGAAGAAATTATTCTTGATTCAATTAGAAGAATGTTGAAACAAAGAAAAGATTCTCATTCACAATTTATTGCAGGAAATCGACCAGAACTTGCTGCAAAAGAAGAATTAGAAATGGCGATTTTACAGGCTTATTTGCCTGAACAAATGAGTGAAGAAGAAGTAGAAAAAGTTGTTAAAGAAACTATGCTTGAAATGTCTGTTACAGATAAAAGTGGCATGGGAAAATTAATGGGAGCTGTAATGAATAAGCTTAAAGGAAAAGCAGACGGAACCATTGTGAAGAAAATGGTTGAAAAGCAGCTTATTTAACAATCAAGGTTCCAACCATGCTTGAGTGACTGCTTCCGCAGAAGACACTGCATGAAAATGAGAATGTACCTGATTTGTTTGCAATAAAACTTACGTTTGTCGTTGTTCCGGCTTTCAATGTTTCGCTTACACCAAAATCAGCAAGAAAAAATCCATGATCTACATCTGTACTTTTAATTGATAGCTTAACAGTATCTCCGTTATTAACGGTAATAGTAGCTGGTGAAAATGACCACTTTTGTGCGGTAATTGTGAAGTTTTTTACAGTAGTAACAGGTGTAACTACTTCCTGTGTAGCAGCTGTAGTGGTTGTGGTACTTGTTGTAGTTTTTGTTGGTGCTACTGTGCTTTCCGTTTTTGTTTCTGTAACAATAGCTTCTTCAACAACTGTTTTATCTTCAATTTTTACTTCTTCAGCAATCTTTCCTGAAGACTCTAGTTCCTCAATTGCATTTATCTTTCCGACTTCATTTTCTTTATTACAAGCAATAAAGAAAATAGAAATAGCAATCAAGCCTAATGATAATGTTTTTTTCATGCCATGTGATTAAAAATTTGGTGCCGAAGGTGGGGGTCGAACCCACACTTCCCGAGGGAAACGAGATTTTGAGTCTCGCGCGTCTGCCAGTTCCGCCACTCCGGCGCGGACAAAAATTATACCATTTGTTGATTTGAAACAATATGATATTATCATTTCACTTAAATTCCACTCCATGTCTAAACAGAATAATCAAACTTTTTGGGTCTCAGTAAGTTTTCTTGTAATAGGTTTGTTAATAGGACTTTTGATTACTGATAAATCTTTTTTAGGTAGTGGCGGAAGTCAACCTACGGAAGTTTCAAATGAGCCACCTGTCTTTGATGTTGATAAACTAGCAGTTGTTAATGTATCTGCAGATAATGATGCTGTTCAAGGTAGTTCTTCGGCTACAGTAACGATGATTGAGTTTAGTGATTTCCAATGTTCTTTTTGTCATAGTTTTTGGTCGCAAACATATCCAAAGATTAAAGCTGCATATATAGACACAGGAAAAGTTAAATTTGTTTATAGAGATTTCCCAATTCCTTCTCATCCACAAGCTGGGCTTGCGGCTGAATCAGCAGAATGTGTTAGATCTTTGTCTGCAACAGAAAAGGATGAGTCTTATTATAAAATGCATGACATGATTTTCGGCGGTCTTCCAGAATGGTCTGGAAATGCATCTGCTAAGGATGTTTTTGTCGGGTACGGAAATAAATTAGGTGTTGATATCACTGCTTGTTTGGATAATGGTGATATGAAATCTGAGGTTGCAGATGATTATACTGCTGCACGAGGTTATGGCGTAGGTGGAACTCCAACATTCTTTATAAATGGAAAAATGGTTTTAGGTGCTGAGTCTTTCGAACATTTTCAATCTGTGATAGAGTCTGAACTCAAATAACCTAAAAATATGTTTTTCGATGAAGTAAGCCTCGAGCTTGAGGGTGGCCGCGGAGGCTGTGGTGTCATAAGTTTTCACAGAGAAAAGTTTATCGATGAAGGATTTCCTGACGGTGGAGATGGCGGTAATGGTGGATCAGTAATTCTTGAAGCAGATGAGAATTACAATACTCTTCAACACTTTCAAGGTAGAAAAAATTATAAGGCCGATCCAGGTACTGACGGTCACAAAAATAATCGTGCTGGTCATAATGGTATAGATTTAATTTTAAAGGTTCCGGTTGGAACACTTGTTATTAATCAAGAAGACAATACTTTGATTGTGGATTTGATTAAAAATAAAATGCAATTTGTGATTTCTCAGGGTGGAAGAGGTGGATATGGAAATGCACATTTCGTTTCAAGTACAAGACAAGCTCCTAAATTTGCGGAGTTAGGTGATATTGGTGAACTTAAAAAAGTTAAATTTGAGGTTAGAATTGTTGCAGATGTTGGTTTATTGGGCTTTCCTTCTGCAGGTAAATCTACTTTAATTTCTCATCTTTCTGAGGCAAAACCGAAAATTGGCGATTATCCATTTACAACACTTGTTCCTAATCTAGGAGTTGTGAATTTGAAAAAATTTGGAGGTGATTCTGCTCAAACTTTTGTTATTGCTGATATGCCAGGAATTATTGAAGGTGCATCTGAAGGGAAGGGCTTGGGTGATAAATTTCTTAGGCATATTTCAAGAACGGCGACTTTGATTTATTTGTTGGATCCATATCCATATGATGAAAAGACTATCGCTGAGCAATTTGAAATTCTTCAAAATGAAATAACTAAATACGACAAAAATCTTTTGAAGAAACAATTTATTGTTTGTGTAAATAAAATTGATGCATTATCTGATGAAGATAGAAAAACTTTGAAAGAAGATTTTCTTGAGAAATTTCCAAAACTGAAATTAAAATTGAAATTTATTTCTGCAGTTAGCGGAGAGAATCTTGATAAACTTGCTTTTGATTTATTCAAAATGCTTCAGAAAAAAGGAAAAACTAAAGAAATTCCTGTTGAGGCATCTGAATATCATGATTACACTCCTGGTTTACATATTGATGAGCATTCATTTACAGTGAAAAAGATGTATTCAGTGAAGCTTGATGGCTTTCAAAAACCTATTGTTGGAATGCTAATTCCTCCTGAAGTTTTACCTGAAAGAACAATTTTTGAGGTGACTGGAAAACGTATTCAGCAAATCTCAAGAATGACAAATACAGATCAAGATGATGGTGTTGCCAGAGTTGAAGATGTCTTGCAAAAAATGAAAATTTTCAATGAGTTGAAAAAAATAGGTGCAAAAAATGGCGATTTAGTTAAAATTGAACCGCACATCTATGAATTTCACGACATCAAAAGATGAAATTGATTTGCGGATTAGGAAATCCAGGTGATGAATATAAAAATACAAGGCACAATGCCGGGTTTATTTTTATTGAAAAATTTGCTGGCGAATTAAATGCCGGCGAATTTAAGCGAAAAAATGATTTTAATGCTCTTCTTGCCGAGTCTGGAGAGGGTTCAGAGAAGATTATTTTGGTGAAACCTCTAACATTTATGAATAAATCTGGTGAATCAATTTCCAAAATTGCTAATTTTTATAAAATTCCTCCAGAGGAAATTTTTATTGTTTATGACGACATCGATCTTCCACTTGGTAGTATTAGATATAGAAAAGCCGGGTCTGCAGGTACTCATAATGGTATGAGGTCAATAATTTCTTGTTTAGGTTCACAGGATTATCCAAGATTAAGGCTTGGGATTGAATCTAGAACTAATAAAAATTTTCCTTTGGATGCATTCGTTTTAAGTAGATTTACAGATGAGGAGATGAAAATTTTTATGGATTCAGTTACTGAAGGTCTTGCTGTCTTGAAAAATTCTCTTGCCATTTAAAGAATTTACCCTTAAAGTCTTCTCGCTCTAATAAATTAATATGTTCGCAGTAGTAAAAATAGGTGCTAAGCAGTTCAAGGTTCGTGAAAAAGACGAAATTTTAGTTGAGAAACTTGATTTGGTGGAAGGTGAAAACATCAAAATTAAAGATGTTTACCTAGTTGCTGAGGATGACGCTTCTGTAATGAAGCTTGGAATGCCTTATGTTGCTGGTGCACATGTTGAATGTCAGGTAATGAGCCAGGAACGATCAGAAAAGATGAAAGTTTTCAAATTTCATGCAAAAAAGAGATACCAGAAAACTTATGGACACAGAACATTTTCAACAATGTTGAAGGTTTTGAAAATTTCAACTGTAGGTGCAAAAAAAGCATCTTCTGTTGAGAATGATGTCGCAGAAGTAGTATCTGAAGAAGCTGAAGTAAAGGCTGCTCCAAAAAAAGCTCCTGCTAAGAAAAAAGTAGTTAAGAGCGAGTAAGAATGTTGTAAACAGATTCTATGTCGTCAGGTAGTTTTGCTGAATAAGTTTGACCATCTATTTTGATTTCCTTTGCATGAAGGAACTGTCTGTTTAGATTGTATTTTTCAGCATATTCTTTATTGATTTTTGCATCTCCGTAATTTATATCTCCAATAACCGGATGCCCAATGCTTGCCATATGAACTCTGATTTGATGAGTTCTACCTGTTTCAATATTCACTTCTAGAAGAGATGCATTTTTGTAGATCTCTAAAACTTTGAATTTAGTAATCGCCATCTTACCTGTAGAATTTATGGAAATTCTCATTCTATTGCTTGTGTTTCTCTTCAATGGAGCTTCAATTTTACCTTTTTCTTTACTTGGAACTCCTCGAACAAGTGCCCAATAGGTTTTTTCAACTTTTCTATCTTTAAACATTTTTGAAAGTCGATTTTTTGTTGCTTGGTTTTTTGCGATAAGTAGAACGCCTGATGTGTCTTTATCAAGTCTATGAAGGAGACTGGCATTTTTATCTATATTTAATGCCGCATTCAAGATTGTACCGCTTGTATGACCGCTATCACTTGGATGTACAACTAAACCTGCTTGTTTATTGATTACCAGAAGATTTTCATCTTCATGTATTATTTCTAATTTTATATTTTCCGCTTTGACTGTGCTGTCTTTTTCAAGAATCTTATAAGCGATTTCATCATTTCCTGAGACCTTAAATCCGGTTTTTTCAATCTGAATTTTATTAACTCGTACCAGTCCATCTTTAATTAAATTTTGTACAAAATTTCGGCTTAGACCTGTTTTTTTTGTTAGACAGATATCTAATCTTTCATTTGTCTCTTCAGCGCCGATTGTAAAGCTTTGAAATTGCATTTAATTTGTGTGTTTGATAGTGTGCTATAGCCTTATACCAAGTTTTTTCACTTATAGATATGCCTTCCTTAAAAAAAGATGTCGAGCGATTAGTCGACAGTATTTTGTCTGATGGAGTTGCTGATGTAATTGTTAAGACAGATTTGAAGAAAAAATTGTTGAACGGTAAAAAGTTGAGAATTAAGTTGGGAATTGATCCAACAGGTTCAGATTTGCATTTAGGTCATATGGTTGTTGTTCATAAATTAAAGGAGTTTCAAGATTTAGGTCATCAAATAATCCTACTTTTTGGTAACTTTACAGGTAAGATTGGAGATCCGTCCGGAAAAAATGAGGCTAGACCAATGCGAACTCAAGAGGAGCTTGAATTGAATGCTAAACATTATATAAAACAAGTTTCCTCAATTTTAGATGTTTCTAAGCTTGAAATCAGATGGAATGCCGAATGGTTGGCTAAATTGAACTTCTCTGATGTAGTGACTCTTGCTTCTCAGTTTACAGTTGCTCAGATGCTTGAGAGAGATATGTTTCAAGATAGAATTAAAAATGATCAGCCAATATCAATTCATGAATTAATGTATCCGCTTATGCAGGGTTATGATTCTGTTGCTCTTAAGGCAGATGTGGAATTAGGCGGTACTGATCAAACTTTTAATCTACTTGCAGGTAGAGTTTTACAGAAGGCATATGGTCAAGAACCACAAAATATTTTGACTGTGCCTCTTTTAATTGGGACAGACGGCTCTATGAAAATGGGTAAAACAACAGGGAATTATATTGGTGTTAATGAAGATCCAATTGATATTTATGGTAAGACAATGAAAATTCCTGATGAGTTGATTGTGACTTATTTTGAACTTGCCGCCAGAGCTCGTGATAATGAGCTTGAAGCCGTAAAGAAAAGACTTGTTACTGAAAATCCTCGTAATTTAAAAATGGAGTTAGCTTTCGAAATTGTTAAATTATACAGAGGAGAAAATGAGGCAGTTAAAGCCCAAGAACATTTCAAAACTGTTCACCAAAAAAAGGAATTGCCAGATGTAATTGAAGAGGTTGTTCTTGTTGTTAAAAACTGGAATATTGTCGATTTAATTTCTGATTTAGGGTTTGCTGGTACAAAGAGTGATGCAAGACGTTTAGTTGAAGGAGGAGGAGTAAAATGGGAAAATGTGAAAGTAGAAGATATTAAGAAGGAAATTAGCTTAAGTAAAAATGCAGGACTTTTACAGGTTGGAAAGAGAAGTTTTAGAAAGGTGAGAGTATAATTCGCCTATGCTAGATCAAAGACTTGATTCCGCGATGTTGAAGACCAAAGATTCCTATATAGTGAAGCTTAAGGAGATGGGAATTAAAACTTTGGGAGATCTTTTAACGTATTTTCCCCGTGCATATCGAGACGAGCAGGAATTTACAAAAATTAATGAATTGAAAACTGATGAAGTGAATGTTTTGGAGGTGAAAATTAAAACTATTATGACTTTGCCAACAAGGGCTGGGGGAGTGATTACTAGGGCGGTAGTTGGGGATGATACCGGAGAAATTTCTGTTATGTGGTTTAATCAAAGGCACCTTAAGCAGATGTTTTTTAAAGGCAGTCAAATTATTTTAACCGGGAAGGCGAAATTTGAGCAGGGAAGGATTGTAATGGTGAGTCCCAAATATGAAAAACCATCGTCGGTTTTGTTGCATACCGGTCGTATTGTTCCTGTTTATCCGGAGAGCGAAGAAATTACTTCAAAATGGCTTAGGGAAAAGATATTTCATATATTACCGTATGCAAAATATTTTGATGAATATCTTCCATCTTGGGTTTTGCAAGGGGAGGGTTTGCTTAGTTTTGCAGACGCAATTTATCATGTACATTTTGCCAAAGACGAGGATTTTTTAAAGAAAGCCCGAGAAAGATTGGCATTTGATGAACTTTTTATGTTGCAATTCATGGCGTTACGAAGAAAAAAATGGTGGCAAGAAGGTTTTACCGGTGAAAAAAAGCAATTTAGTCCAAAACTTGACATGGCTGAATTTTATTCAGCACTTCCATTTGAATTAACTGGAGCACAAAAACGTACAATTGAGGAAATCTTTACTGATATACGGCGTGATTTTCCAATGCTTAGATTAGTTCAAGGAGATGTGGGCTCAGGTAAAACTGCTGTTGCGGCAGCAGTGATTTTTGCAATGATTAAATCCGGATATCAATGTGTTTTGATGGCGCCGACTGAAATTCTTGCAAAACAGCATTACAAAAATTTAGTGAATTTATTTGGCGCTTTTGCTTTTAATATTCAAATGCTTACCGGTTCAATGACTGCAAGCGAGCGTGAAACGGTTGTCATGCAAATGGCAACAGGTACTTGCGATCTTGTTATTGGAACTCATGCACTGATTCAGGATGGAATTACATTTCCAAAGCTGGGGCTGGTTGTGATTGATGAGCAACATCGTTTTGGTGTGAAACAGCGAGCGAAATTAAAGGCTCAAGGCTTTCCTCATCTTTTAAATTTATCTGCAACGCCGATCCCTCGAACAATGGCTCTGACTATTTATGGCGATCAAGATCTATCAATTTTAGATGAATTGCCGCCAGGTCGAACCCCAATTGTTACTCGGCTTGTGCCTGAAGCTAAACGAAAAGATGCGGAGTTTTGGGTTTCCGATCAAGTTGCAAAAGGTCATCAGGTTTTCATTGTTTGCCCTTTGATTGAAGAATCTGAAGCAATTCAAGTTAAGGCCGCAACTCTTGAGTATGAAAGGCTTTCAAAAGAAATATTTCCACAGCACAAGTTGGCGCTTTTACACGGACGAATGAAGGGTGATGAAAAAGAAAATGTGATGAAGGCTTTTTCTGCCGGAGAAATTAATATCTTGGTTTCAACTTCTGTGATTGAAGTTGGAATAGATGTTCCTAATGCCTCGATTATGATGATTGAAGGGGCCGATAGATTTGGTTTGGCTCAACTCCATCAGTTTAGGGGAAGGGTCGGAAGGGGCTCAAATCAGTCATATTGCTTCCTGTTTACAGATTCAAATTCCGACGATGCCTTGCAAAGATTAAAATTCATGGTTCAGTATACTTCTGGTTTTGATTTGGCTGAAATGGATTTAAAAATTCGTGGACCTGGAGAAATTTATGGTGTGAAACAAAGTGGAATTCCTGATCTAAGAATGGCAACATTTAGCGACAAAGAACTTTTGGACCGTGTGAGGGCCTGTGCTGAAAGACTAGTGAATGAAGACATTGATTTGAAGTCATATCTGGCTCTGGCAAAGAAAATCGCTAAAATCGAGTCTCAGACGGAAATAGCAGAGGTGTAGTAAGTCATTTAAAAAATTAAAATGTCTATAAACGAAGATAATTTGAGCGGAGCAGAAGTAATAAATTTTGAAGAAGAACGTGATCCAAATTCTGCGATGAGCTTTTATAGAGCCTCAATGCGTGATGAAGGATTAGATATAAGTGAAGATAAAGCGTTATTGATTAGTTTACTTGAAAGGATAGAGAGAACACTGGGTATCAGTATCCCAAATAGACTATAGACGAAGTTCGCACAAGATATATTGTGCGGGACTCTGGATATATGCTTGTCCTACTCACCTGCTATTCACTTAGGCTCACAATTATGATATAATCATGTGATCTAATTTATGTATGGCAACTACTAATCAAAATACTGGAGTCAACAGAGCTGAAAAAATAGATAAGCTTAGTGAAGCGCCTTCCTCCCCCGATACTAGTGATAAACTTGATGAGTTTAAGCGCTCACTTGATAGCCAAAAAAATTCTGTTGATGAACGAGAAAAATTATTAATTGATTCATTAGATAGGGTTTTTAACTGGAATGATATCGCAACATTAGAGAAAATTGAAAATGTTGAGGCTTTTGATGATCAAATGAAGGAAACAATATCTTCTGCTTCGGAAATTTTTCTAGCAATACTATCAATTAATGGTGCGAAAAGTAGTTCTCCAATGGATATAATTAATGAATTTACTTCCGAAAAGAAAGAATTTATTCGATCATTTGTTAAAGCGCTTGTTTATATACAAAAAAATTCTGATTCTCCTGTTGCAAAGTGGTATCTTTCAGAAGGTTTTGATGCGGCTAAGAAAAAATCGAATGATTTGGCAACAGCTGGTCATGTGATGAGGGATATTATTACTGGCGAAGATAAAGATAAGAAAGATGAAAAAGATGGAAAATCTAATGATTCTTTTGTGGATGGAGTTAAGGATTTTGCTGAAAAAAATAAAACGGCTGTTGGTCTATTTGCATTTGCAGGTGCAGCAGTTGGTGGAATTTGGATGTATAAAAAATTATTTTCTGATGAAAAAAAGGAAGGAGAAGGCGGATCAGGTTTAGTTGCTACTGGTGCAAAAGTTGGATTAATGGCTGCCGGTGGAGCATTCGTTGCCGGTCAAATATTGGGAATGGAAGAAGTTAGAAATTACCTTTCAAAAGACAACAATTCTTGGATCAATTCAAGATATATTGAGGCATTAACTTCTGCCGCAGATGGAGAATTTCAAAATGCGATGAATTCTATTTTGTATGGAGCAATTTCTGTTGAGGATAAGGTTAAATATACAAAATTAGCAACTATACTCGATACTGATGTTGATAGAGTTACAGCAATATCGAGGATGAATTTTGATGAATTTATTGCTGGCAAATCATCTTCAATGTTTTCATTTGGTTCTTCTAAAGAATCAGAAGAGAAAATTCGCGCAAGAATTAAAGACTTTTATTTAGATGATATAAAATCAAGCACTAGTAATTTGACGAAACTCACAGTAGGACAAGTTATGATTTCTGCCTTGGAACGTGGAGTAATTAAAGAAGTTGATAAAAGTGATTTAAGTAAAGATCAGCAGGCGGATGTTTCAAAGCAAGAGGCTGAAACTAAAGAAGAATTTAAAGAATATGAAGGACTATTATCTAAGCCTGAGGAAAATCGAGAAGAGCTTATTGAAATGAATAAAGAATTGATTGATGATATTCAAATGCTTGATGCTAGTGTTGATTCTGTTTGGGGAGATATGGGAGTCCAAATGGAGGCAGCAATTGGCTGGCCACCAGATGCTGAAGATAATCAGGAATATGGTGATTTGAAAAGAGCCAGAGAATATATGTTGGCAAATCTTAAAGATGGAATGGCACAAGATCATGAGGCTTTCAAAGAAATGCAGGGTCAGGTTGCGGAATTTAATGATTTTTTAGATGATCATAAAGACGAAAATCCTTGGTCAGAGAAAACCAAGTCTGATTTCGAGCTTTTAAAGAAAGAAATTATTGATTTAAAATTAAAAATTAATAATGCGATTCTTACTGCTAATCAAGACCGAGTAAGAGAAGCAAATGAAGATGCAAAAGAGTTAAACATGGAAGATCTTAAAGAAGGTGGTGAATTTGTTTTAGTTGGTGTTTGTGGAAATGTATTAAAAGTTATTGGTTGGGAAATGCAGGAACTTGTTGATGATGAAACTGATACGATTGTCTATGTTTTGGCATTCACTCAAGTTGCCGGTGCTTTAACCGAATATGCAACAACTGCCAATCTTACTCCAGGCAAATTTGTTACTATTGCTGCTAAGAATATTGTGACTGGGCCGGTAAAGGCTGTAGTAAATACTTTTAAACTCACAAGAGCTACATGGAAGTGGAAATATGCATTTGAATTTACAGCAGATGAATTAAAAATGAAATTGTTATCTGGAGAATTGAGTGAGGTAGAGGTTAGATCTAGATGTGCTAATGCAAAACTTTTCGCTGATAATATTGGTCAGAAGGGATCTTGGCTATATAAGAGATTTGATAAGATACATAATTTTGATGAATATTTAAGTTTATCAAAAATTGCCTCAAATGATGCACAATTGAGATTGGCTAGAAATTATCTTGATACTGGTATAAAGCCTACGTCTGGTTCTGGGGAACTACATCACGTTTTAGAAGAGATTTATGATATGGAGAATAACAAACCTGAAACTTTCCTTAAACTTATTAATGGAAGAAGAATTGAGCGTTTACTGTCATTATCAGAATCACATCCGAATGTTATCGCTAATCTTCTTGCTAGCTTTAACGAAGGTACTCCTTTGACAGACGAAACAATTGCTAAATTAAAAGAATTAAAACTATATGACAAACTTGAAGATATAAAGAAATATATTAATCAATCTGATTCTGCTTTTGGTCAGTTCAAAGGTATTGAGAGGGTAGTTGGTGCTGATGGTAAGGTAACTATTAAAATTAATGGGAAAATAATAAAAGTTGGTGAAGAGCCTAGTGTTTTTAAAAAGATTAAAGATTATGCGGAATCAAAAGGTTTAAAAATTAAATTTGAAAGTCCGCACATAAAGAATATATTGAAATATGGAAATATATGCCTTGAGGTATTTGGTATTGCATACACTGTGAATCTTTTTTATAAGCTTTCGACAACGACAGACAAAGATAAGTTACGTGAAATAGTAGCCGAGGAGTCCGCTGCAGTGATATGTTTTCTAACTGGTATGACAGCTAGTGGATGGGCAGCAGCGAAAATCAGTAAAAATCCAGGTTTTGTTGCTATAATGTCTATTTTTGGTGGTATTGCCGCTGCAGTTGGATTAAGTGAGCCAATTGAAGAAATGATTGATTCTTATGTTAAGAAATTTCCAAATGGAAATGAAATTGTTAAAGAAGGTGTCTCAGGATTACTTGAAGATGTGACATTAATGATCACAATGAGATCAGCATTAAAACTTGCAGGTAAAGCACTTGGTAGAGGTGTACAAAGAAAAGCATTAGAATATGGCTTAACCTTATCTGTGAAAAAAAGTATGATCGGCCAATTTAGTAAAAAAATGCTTAAAGTGGGATGCGGTAGAATAATTAAAAAATTAGTTGCTTCTGTTGCTGGTAAGGGTACTGCAGCAGCAGCTGCTGCAATTGCGGATGGGCCTGTGCCTATTGGTGATATTATTGGAGTACTTCTTGTTGCTTGGGCTGTTAAAGATGTTTATGACATTGCTACGCTTATTTATAATGGTTATGTCCTATCTGAGGAAATTGAGAAGAGAATGACTCAAGAGATGGAGGAATTTGAGATTATTTCGCCTGCTGAAATGAAGACTAAATATGAAGCAATGAAATTTGATACTGCTGATGGATTGTTGGATGAGCTGATGAAAGAGGAAAAAGCTGTTGTTAAAATTAAACGAAAAGGTGTTCTTGGTTATGAAGTTTACTCATTAGGAAGTGCCGAAGTGAAAAATATGGCAATATTTGATGTAAAGGGTGATGAAGTTGCATCAATAAGTGATGAAGATTTAGAATCAATTATATCTGCAGAGGCCGAAATTGATAAAAAACTTGCTGAAAAGGAAGCGGCAGATGCTGCTAAAGCTGCTTAGTCATATAAGTCCCATCTAATTCATAGCCCCATTTTCTGTAATAATTTCTTGTTCCGATTCCAGAGATTACTGCGATTTTTGAGAAACCTGCTTTTTTGCTTATTTTTTCAGCTTCAAGCATCAATTTTCTACCGAGGCCGGCATGTTGAGATGCATCTTCGGTTTTCTTACCGATTTTAACTTGATAGCCATATGTGTGAACTTCCCTAACTATACTAGCTCCTTCCAATTCCTTGATGAAATGTTTCTTCCCTGTTTGACTGTACGAAGTGAAACGTAATCTTAAAAGTGAACATAATTTATCATTTTCAATTTGGTTGTATGAAAGGAAAAATTCTTTCCCATCTGAGGCATCATATTCTAGAACCCGTAACTCTGTTTTTTCAGGGTCATAGCTCTCCCCTTTTATCTCTCTACACCTGATACATTTGCATTTCACTCCTTCCCTTTTCATAATTTCTTCAAGCAGTTGACGCATGTTAGTTTTTTGACTTCCATTTATTATTGATTCTCCTGGAATGTCTCTAAAAAGTCTTTCGATTCGAACATATTCAGGAATATCTTTTTTCATCTCGATTAGGATTCTAATAAGAGTCTCATCATCGTAAGTTTCAAATTTCCCATCACGGTGCCAAATTTCAAGTTCTGAATATGGTGTAACAACACATGGATAAATTTTAAGATGATCTGGTTTTAACATTGGGTTTTGAAATACTTCTTTTAGGGCCTGAATGTCCATTTCTGGATTGCTTCCAGGTAGGTTTGGCATCATGTGAACTGCAATTTTTAAACCTGCATCTTTCATTAATTTAATTGCCTTATAGGAATCTTCAATTGTTTCACCTCTTTTATTGTATTCAAGAACTGCATTGTCTGTGTGTTGGATTCCAATTTGAACCTTAGTGCAACCTAAATTCCGCATCCTTTTAATTTCTGATTTTGTTATATGATCTGGGCGAGTTTCAAGGCTAAGACCGATTATTCTATTTTTTGAGGATTCATTTATTTCTTGCGCTTCTTTCAATGATTTACCTTTTTTCTCGTTACATGCGTTGAAAAGTGCTCTAATAAAATCATTTTGATATTTTCTATTATATGAAGAGAAAGTGCCACCCAATACAATCATTTCAATTTTTTCTGTTTCATGACCTTGAAGTTTTAAACTTAAAATTCTGGTTGTAACTTGATCGTTTGGATGAAAATCATCAAGAACCGCCCTCATGGCACCCGGCTCATTAGATAGGTATGATTTTGGCATTCCAGGTTCTGTAGGGCAGAAAACACATTTCCCGGGGCAAGAATAGGGTTTTGTAAGAACAGTAATAACAGACACCCCTGATAATGTTCGGATTTTTCTTTTCCTTACAAGTCTTTGTATCTCTGTGTCACCTTCCCATCCTTCTTTTATCAATTCTTCATAAGCTACCTGAAGGCTGAAGTTTGTTGGTAAATCTGTTTTGAATTCTCTAGAGAAGGCTTTTTTTAACTTATGTAAATCTTCTTCACTTCTTAAAGAAAGTTTGGAGGCTTGTTTTAATAGATTCTTAAGGATATTCTCTTTACTGATAATTTGCATTGAATTGGGTTTAGCTTATGCACTCTAATATAATTACAGAAAAGGTCAAGAA
>CAYHXO010000006.1:0-72329 GCA_964360635.1 uncultured Candidatus Peribacteria bacterium | reverse complement strand
TTACCCTTCTCTTTCTTTTTCTCCTGTTACGTGCGATTCGGACTAGAATTCAGGGGCGCTTTTCAAGAGATGCGTGGAGGGCAAAGAGAAATGCTTGAATCGAACAGATTGCTGGCAAATATTTCCGGACAAGGTTTCGATGCGGTAAATAATACACTGCGTGGAGTTGAAGCCGGATTGTCCGGTGTTGGATCAACTCTTACAAGTATGGAAGGAATTGCCAGATCTACCGATCAAAAAATTGGAGAAGGAAATAGAACTTTAGTTAGTATCGATCATTCAGCGGATAGATTGCATCAGGAAACAAGAAGTGGATTGATGGATGTAAATGCAAATCTTAGAGGTGCGAATCGAACACTCTCAAGTGTTAAGGGTCCGGTTTTAGATAGTAAAGCTTTAAGAGATGCATTAGTTGATGAAGAAATTTTCTTTCTAACACTTGGCGCATATGCAAAAGGTTTACTTAACGAAGCCGGAGTTACTTGTTTGAGAAATTTCATAGATAATAAACTTAATGCGGGTGGGTATCGATTTGACGAGGGTGGAACACTCATATTTTCCAAAACAAGAGGGAATACAGAAGCTTACATGAAGAAGAGAATTATGGAGAAATATTGGTCAAAATTAGCAGAAATTGCTGCAAATAAATTTGGACTGTCTTTTGAGGTGCAGGAACCCTTAAGCGGAGCGGATATGAGAAATTACATATCTGGAGAAAATGGAAGGTTTTTTGATCGTAAAACAATTGTGGATTTTAGAGATAGTAGAACTGATATTAGTCAGGCAATTGATTCATCTCGTGACAAAATGTTGAAAGAAATGGAAGAAATTTTAGAGATAATGTCAGAGCCATCTGAACTTCTTTCAAAGCCGGATTCAATTCGTAAGTTAAAGATTTTGCAAAGTGTTCAACAAATGTCAGGAGATGAAAATCTTCTAGCTTTTCTTCAATCTGGACGTGCGTTAATTGCAATGGCTGAACAAGCAAAGCGAAGTCCTATGCCTCAAGAATTTCTTGTTGATCTAACGAATTTAGATTTGTTAAGTTCCGACCTCCAACATTCAATTAAAAGAACTGATCGAAGAGCTCGCTTGGGTGGAAGTATGACGGATATGAATTTCAATATTATGGAAGGGCTTGGACAAGGCGATTATGCAATTGCTCAAAGAGATAGAACAAACGGTCTAACGGAGCAACTTCTTGGGCATGCCGAAGTCGGTACATGGCAAAGATCTGAACAGCTTGAGTTGATGAAACATCAGTTACGAGTAAATATTGGTGTTTCGAGGATTTTAAATACAGTTGCAGAGGTTGGGGCGAGAAATGAGAAGCATTTAGGAGGAATTGCCAGATCGTCTGCTGAATCCAGTCATCATTTGGCGGGATTGGTTGAGATAGGAAGTGAATCAAGAGAAGAGCTTGTCAGGATAAGAACATTGCAAGAGAGGACGGGAATGAGCATTGAGGAATTAAAAGATATAGCAAATATATCTGAAGGACACTTAGCAAGAACTGAGGATCATATGGCAAGAATAGCGCAAATTGTAGCCAGTTCAGGCATGACATTTGAAGATATTCGTGACCTTCTTGTTAGAGCAGATGCAAGATCGGAAACAATGGAAGACATCCAGTTAAGATCAGAATCTTGCTTAAGGGGAATGCTTGGCGCAATGGGATTTATTGCTGAAGGAATGATTAATTTGGAAGAGATTGGAGAAAGAATTGTTGATGTAATGCAAGGAGGATTCGCTGAAACAGTTGGTGCTATTGATGAAGTTAGATCGAGTATCGATAGTTTTAGGGTGGAATCAATGCAACATTTGTCGACTATAAATGAATCTGTAAAAGCTGTAGTTTTGGCTGTTTATATTGCAAATTCCAATCTGGAAAAAATAGTCCATCTTACAGAAGAAAGTTTGAAAAATACCGCACTACAAAGATTGAGACAGGGGTTTTTGTTATTAGAACATGCTGAGAATAAAGACGATTTTGAGGGTGCAATTGCTGTTTTCAAAAAGGCTCTTGAAGATGATCCAACAGTAGTTGAAAACCAACTTGGTATGGCGATAGCTTCTGAAGGTTTGGGAGATATTGTCGAAGCAAAAAAGAGATACAGAAATGTTGGTAAAATTACACCAGAAGATAAAAATGAATTAGCATCAACCGGGTGGCAAAATTTGGCAAGAATCAACATTTCAGAAGATGAACTACCAATTGCCATTAAACACGGAAAGCTTGCATTGGAGAGAAATCCAAAAAACTTAGAAGCAAGGCTGACATTGTGTAGAACTTTGGCTTTGTCCGGTATGGAAGATGAGTCAGTGGAGCAAATGTCTATAATTTATACAATGGATAAGACATATTTAGCTAAATTTAAGGCTGAATCAATATATACTCCGACTTTCTTACTAAAATTTTATCAGAAAATATTAGAAACAATAAAAATCTATAATTTAAACAGAGATGAATTAGATTTTCTTTATAATGAATTTGTAATTTTAAAAGAAGATAAAGAAGCTTCTTTTGTACTAAAATTTCTATTGAGCAAAAATCCAAGGTTTGTTTTGAAGAAATATCAAGATGGAATGGTTGTCTCAGAAGAAATTAATAAATTTTTAATAGATATGATAAATACGATGCTTGCCGAAAGATCAGATCTACATTCATCTGAAGACTGGTATGCATTATCTTTCTTGTCACTAAGAATTACAGGAAATGATGAGTTGCTATCATTTAAATTATTTACATTGGGAGCAAAAAATAATGCTAACTATCAACGTAAAGATAAGGAAAAAGTTTTGCAACAGCTTGGAGCTATTGACCAAGAACTCTTAAGTAAATTGATAAAAATAATTAATGACATCGACCAAAGTACTATTTGGCTAAAATAATTTATATATGAGTAATAAAGATCTTCCAAGAAAAGTAGACCTAACTGTGGATTCTGAACAAAGAGTTTCAGATGATTTCTTCGGATGCAAGTTTGAAGTCAAAATAATAGATAAAGATAGGAAACCTGTACCTTGGCATCCATTTAAATTGAAACACGGAGAAGAAGTAATTATTGACGGGGAAACAAATGGTGAGGGTATATTTGAAGGAGAAAAAGTTTTAAATATACGAAGGTATACACAGAGCAAAGTCACACTTATTTTAGAGGATAATCCAGCTACTTCATTTGTAAATATTCCAACTAATCTTGAAAGAGAACCTCAACCTGATAAAGAAAATGGTCCTGTAAAAGGCATAAATGAAGTTAAGTGGCCTGAAGATGCACCAAAGCCGGTATTTAATATTGACGATATTTTCACTTCAAGTGGGAGGCCGGATTCTACGCGATCTGCTCTTCAGCAAGAAATCATAATTGAAATTAGAAAATTAGGACTTGATCCAATTAAATTGCATGAAACCGCTCTGGATTTTTTTGAATGGATGGGTATGCCAAAGATTTTAGGTGAAGTTTCTTTCGAACCAAATCTTGAAAAAAACTATAAAGCTGATTTTGGAATTCCTATGGATAAGGCGTTATTGCAAAAGTTGGTTGCAGATTTTGCTATTGCAAGAAAAAGCACAGGTACGAGACCAGATGTTGAAATTCAAGATCAAAGATTGCTAAATTATGGCGGACTATCACTTTTCTTTACAAAACTTTTTAGAGAGGGTGATGTGATTTTAGAAGTTGCTGATTCTCCTGATCTTGAAGAAATTCTTTTATATGCAAATCCAATCGAAATTGATACGGGTACATTCGATTTGGAAAAATTATTTACAAAAGAAACAACTCTTCCAAGTTTAGTGGGAAAAACAGAGAAAATAATTAAGAAAAATAGAAAAGAATATAAAGGCAAAATTGAGATTAAAGTGACACCAAAGCCTGTTCTTAAAGATGGACATGTTATTTGGGATGTATTTGAAAGAAATCATCCTGAGTTTATGCCGGATTTACCGACTTTTCTTTTACATCTAAACCGACTACAAGAGAAACTTAATAGTGGCAAACTTAATTTAACAGATAGTGTAAAATACACTGTCTATTTAAATGCCTTCACAGAAGATGGAAAAGTTGTTTTGGCTGATGTGAAGATTGATCAAAATAAGGTGAGGGTTAGTTTGAGGTTGGATGGAGCTGGAAGTATGTTAAAACATCATGGAGAAGTAAAAGACAGAGAATTTAAGAAAGAACAAGAAAATCAAGAAAACATAAAATGGCTTATGGAACTTGTGGAAAGGAATTATTCAGAAGCATTGAGAACATTTAATCTTATCGTAGATTCGAAGAAAGGAGAGCCTGTTCCTTCAAAAGAAGTCGTCAAATTCTCCTTAGCTACGCGACTTACAAAACAACAAATCGGTGAATTACAAAAACTTCTAGAGCCGATATTAATTATTATTCCTGATACAGAGTCAGAAAGATTAATTTCAGCCATAAATCAATTGGATTGTGATAAGGCGACTGGTATAATAGATCATCTTTTCAATGATAAAAATGCTTATTTCGAGGATTTTTATAAAACTACTCTGAAAAAAATAGCAAAGTCTTTTATAATACCACCCAGCTCAAAAAAAACAGGAAAGTGCATATTTGTTATCTGCGAAGGCAAATGCAACCTTGAAGCTGATGACTTTGATGCATGGAACAAGAATAAATCTACATCAACTCAAGATAGATTAGAAGCTTTTGAAAAATACTATGAAGGGAAAGGAGTTGTGGGGCTCAATGATTTAGCCTATGTAGTCCTTTCCATTAGGAAGCCAATTGATTGTTTAAGAGACCAATCATTTATCTTACTTTCTGGTGAAACAAAAACATCATTTGTTGAAAATAACGAATGTGGGTCTGTTGCTTATGGACCATGGGTTCGAGATCCTTACTCAGCTATCTACTACAGGGATTATATGAGTTTCAAACACACTCATCGCCGAATACGTGCGTGTGTAACAGGTGAAATTCTTGTACCTGAGTCTTCTTCCATTTAAGTTTTGAAATTTATTCTTTATACCAAACTGAAATTTCACCAATCAAACTTTTAGGCTATAATCTCCCAGCCTAACCTTTCGCTATGTCCCGCCGTCCGAAATTTGATCATTGGTTGCTGATTGCGGTCCTTGTGATTGTGCTTGGTGGGGTTGTGATGATTACGAGTATTGGGGTGCCGAAGTCGATTTCGCTGTCTGCGCCAGATTTGCAGTATCCTGATTGCTCTGATGACGCGGTGGATTGTTATCTTGTTTTAAAGAAGCATGTGTTTCGTGTTTTGATTGGCTTGGTTTTAATGTTTGGCGCTTTTAAATTGAATTTTAAGTGGTGGAAAAAGTTTTCCGTGATTGTTTATGTGGGAGCTTTGGGACTGCTACTTGTACTTTTTGCATTGGGTCAGGCGAACAATACTTTCGCAACAAGTTGGTTGAATTTCTCATCACTTCCATTTATTGATTCGCTTCAACCGTCGGAGCTTGCGAAGTTTGGGTTGGTAATTTATATGAGTATGATTTTTGGCGATAAACTTTCGCAGGAAAAAATTGAGGATTTTAAGGAGGGTTTTGGAAAATTCGTTTTAATTTCCGGAGCGATTGTTTTACCGATTGCACTTCAGCCGGATATTGGCTCTGCCATGATTGTGGCTTTTATTGCGGTCGCGGTCTATTTCTTGGCGGGGGCAAATTGGAAGCATCTGCTTTTTGGTGCAATGTTGGCGATTATTTTCGCGTTTATTGCCGGAACTGCTAGCGAAAGAATTTCTCAAAGATTTACGGCATTTTTTAATCCGACTGCGGAATGTGGAGAAGGCTTTTGTTGGCAGTCAAAACAGGCGAATATTGCGATTGGAAGCGGAGGGCCTTGGGGGAAAGGTTTAACTCAAGGAATTCAAAAATCATACTGGCTGCCACAAGCGACTGATGACTTTGTTTTTGCGGCGTCGGCTGAAGAACTAGGCTTTTTTAGGACTGTTCTTTTGGTTTTATTATATGCGGTGATTGCATATCGCGGTTATAAAATTGCAAATCACGCGCCAAATAAATTTGCTATGTTAATGGCGGCAGGATTAACTACATGGATTTGTGTGCAGGCTTTCGTTAATATAATGGTAAACACATCGCTCTTCCCAATAACGGGAATTACTCTGCCATTTATGAGCTACGGTGGCTCGTCGATGGTGACGTCATTGCTTGCGATGGGAGTGCTACTGAATATTTCAAAATACACTACTGAAAATGCCTATACTTTTGACAGGAGGGGGTACAGCGGGACACGTGTTGCCCAACCTCGCTATAGCCGACGCTATATCTCGAGATACTAAGGTTTTTTATATTGGATCTCGTGATGGACTTGAGGCGGATTTAGTGCGCCGCGCAGGAATTCCTTTTGAATATGTGACTGTTGGAAAGTTTCGTCGCTACTTTGATTTACGGAATTTTTTCGATTTATTTCGGATTCCAGTTGGCATTATTCAGGCTTGGTGGAAACTCGGACGAATAAAACCTCAGTTGGTTTTTAGCAAAGGCGGATTCGTTTCTTTTCCGGTTGTTGTTGCGGCCAGGCTTCACGGCATTCCAGTTATAACTCATGAATCAGACGCAATTTTAGGTTTGGCTACTCGCCTAATCGCACCTTTTGCAGATAAAGTCCTCCTCGGTTTCCAGGAAAAGTGTTCCCGGGAACACTTTATTTTTACTGGTAATCCAATTCGAAAAGAATTACTTGCTGGACATGCTCGCGCCGCGCTTAAAATTTGCGGCTTCGACGGTAAAAGAAAAGTTCTACTTGTAATGGGTGGGAGTACGGGTTCTCAGCAACTTAACAAAATTATTGAAGACGAGAAAAAAGAACTAATAAAGCACTTCGACGTCGTTCATGTTACTGGGCAGGGAAAGGGTAAAACTACTCGCACTCCACATTATTATTCAGTGCCATATATTCATGAAATGGCTGATTTCCTCGCGCTCGCTTCGCTCGCGCTCTCCCGTTCCGGTGCAAACGCACTAGCCGAACTCCAAACACTGCAAATCCCAACTCTTCTTTATCCACTTGGAGCCGGAAGTCGCGGAGATCAACTAGCCAACGCGCAGTCGGCCGTCAAATCACCGCTTTTCAAAATCGCCGACGAATCGAAGCCAGCTCTCGCACAACTCTTGAAACTTCCTCAACGCCCGACCAAGCAACTTCCAAACCACGCCCTAGAAAAAATCGTAAAAATAATAAAAACCTACTTATGAAAATCGGATTTCAAGGATGGTTTTTATCACAGCCATTTACTGGCATCGGCCAACATTCGCTTGGCTTAATTAAAGAGCTCGCAAAAAAAGCCCAAGTCATCGCGATTTCACCGAAGCCAATCAAAATTCCGGGCGTGAAAGTAATTGTAATCAAGCCAAAATTTGGTCCTCTCGCGAAGTGGTATTGGGAACGTGTGCAAGCCCCAGCAGCCCTGGCCGCCCTCAAACTTGACCTAGAATATTACCCATATCCATGTCCACTTCCAAAAAAATCACAACACAAACGTGCAGTAACCGTGCACGATTTGATTTCATGGAAAGACGCAAGATACGCAGGCAATAAAATCAAAAAACTTTATCATCGTGCCGCGCACCACTCACTACTTTATGTTGATAAAATTTTCACAGTTTCAGCAACAGTTCATAAGGAACTCGGAATTCCATCCGCAAAAATTCTTCCGAATTCCGTGCCTGAAATTCCAAAAAAAATCGCCGTAAAACAAGATCCAAATCTACTTGTCTATCTTGGTGGCTACGACATTCGAAAAAACGTTCCGGCACTACTTTCCGCCTTCACAAAAATCTCAAAAGAATTTCCAAAAATGAAGCTTATACTTATTGGAAAAGCTCACCATGTTTCCAAATATTATCCCGCCCTCAAGCTTCCGCCCAACGCAACTTTACTAGGAAATATTCCAGATAAAAAAGTCTATGAACTTCTTGCCTCGGCATTCGCATTTTTACATTTTTCAGATTCAGAAGGCTTTAATATTCCACTTTTACAGGCAATGTCTGTTGGCTGTCCGGCAATTGTTAAAGACATTGCAATCAACCGTGAAGTCTCTCAAAATTCGGCACTCTTTATTTCGCCAAAAGCCTCATCTCTTGCTATAATAAAAAAGCTACAAGATGCAAATTTCCGTAAGCAAGTTGCGATAGCGGAAAAGTTGGTATCAAAGAAATATACTTGGAAGAAGACCGCAGAAATATTCTTAAAAGAATTAAAATGAAATTACAGTTTCCAGGTCAAAGACCACATGAAGAAGCATTATTGATTCTAAAAAAACATTGGATAAGTGATTTAAAAGTCCTATTAAGCCTTTTCTTTTTCGCAATTGTTCCAATAATCGCATATATTTTTGGCGCAATAAAATATTTTCCAGGACGTATAGAGAATAATCATTTGATAGTACTTTTTCTTTTTTCGTTTTATCTGCTTACAGTCATATTAGTTACATTTATTTCATGGCTAAATCATGAGCTGGACGTGATTATTGTTACAAATGAAAGAGTTATAAATCATGACCAAATTGCATTCCTTAACAGACAAGTTTCTGCTGCCAACCTAGATCAATTGCAAGATGTTCGTGGAACAGAAGTCGGCTTAATAGAGACCATTTTCCACTTCGGTAAAATTGAGCTTCGAACTGCAGCCGATGTTGTAATTTTTAGTCTACATGACGCTGAGCAGCCTTTTGAGAATTCAAGAAAAATTCTTGATATTCGCGATAAATTTTTAAAAAGAATTAAAAAATGATTGAAAATCTATTTCTAATAATAGGCGCAATAATAATAATTATTTTTATTTGGTTATTTTGGTTGCGAAATTCTTTGATGAGAGATCTTATTGCAGTTACTCAAATTCAATCAATTTTAAAAACCGATTTTGCTAAGCGACGCGACATAATTCCATATTTGCTTGAATCATATAAGGCAGCATCTGAACCGACAGATCTTTGGAGAAAACTTCTTGATTTAAGAAGCCGCACTGACAGTTCCCAAACAGAAATTCTTGAAACCCTGCAGGGTTTTTTCGCTAGCTCACAATCCATAAAAAATATCAATTTTCATGAAGCAAAAAAAAATATTTCTGATCTAAATAAACACATCGAAGCCTCAAATATAGAAATAAAGGCAAAATCAGAGATATACTCAGACTTACGAAAAAGATTTCCTTATTCGCTTGCTTCAGCTATATTTTCCCTCCCGGAACTTAGCTAAATATGAAGTATCACATCAAAACATTCGGTTGTGCCATGAATTACTCTGATTCGGAGCGCGTTGCCAGTGTTCTTGAACGAATCGGTTATGAGCTCGGTGATGATGAAAAATCAGCTGATATTATTATTTACAATACATGCCAAATTAAACAAAAAGCTGAAGACAAACTCTTCGGACTCCGCAAGCAAATCGCCACCTTAAAAAAAGCCAACAAAAATCTGAAAGTTACTGTAACAGGTTGCATGGTTCGTAGTTCTTCAACACAAACGGACCCCAAAATCGACGATATTCTAAAAAGAATGCCCGAAGTAGATTTCGTTTTTCGAATTGAAGATGTTGCAAAATTACCAGATCTATTAAAAACAGTAGATCCACTCCTAACTTTCACAGACGACATTGAAGATGGAACACTCGAAAATTACTTCAAAATAAACCCCAAAAAAACCTCAAATTTTGCTGTATTTGTTCCAATCTCAAACGGTTGCGACAAATTTTGTACTTACTGCATTGTTCCATTCACTCGTGGCCGTGAAGCCAGCAGAGATTTCAATGAGATACTTGAAGAATGCAAAAAACATGTGCTTGAAGGCGCCTTAGAAATCACACTAGTTGGCCAAACGGTGAACTCTTATGGCCTTTCTTTTAACGATAAGAAATCCGGCAAATTCGTCGAATTCGGCCTGAGCCCTTTTGCTGCTTTACTCCGAGAAATCGACAAGCTTTATGACCTCGGCCTTCGTCGTCTTCGTTTCACATCACCACATCCACGGGATTTTTTTGATGAAGTAATTCAAGCAATGTCAGAGCTTCGGACTATGTGCCCATATGTTCACATGCCGGTTCAAGCAGGTGACGACCGAGTGCTCCGCCGCATGAACAGAAATTACAAAACCGCCGAATATAAAGACATAATGAACAAGCTAAAAAAAGCCATTCCCGACATTTCAATTTCAACTGATATTATTGTAGGATTTTGTGGCGAAACTGAAGAAGAATTCACAAATACATTGAACATGTATCGTGAAATGGAATGGGATTTTTGTTTTAATAATCGCTATTCACCACGAAAGGGAACTTACTCAGATAAGAAACTAGAAGATAGCGTTTCTCCTCAAGAAAAAGCTCGACGGTGGCATGAACTAAACTCTCTTGTTAAAGAAATTTCCAATAGAAAACACAAGGCATTCATCAATAGAATTGTCGAGGTTTTAGTTGAACAGCAAATTAGTCAACATTGCATAGGCCGTTCACGTGAAAACAAAGAAGTTCACTTTCAATCCGGCAGAAAATTGCTAGGCCAACTAGCAAATGTGCGAGTCACAAGTTCCGGCGATTGGCATCTGGACGGCGAGCTTATTTAGTCGCATTCATCTCAGCCAAAGCTACCAATTTCCCTGTGCAGTTATCAGTGTCTTCAACACTAACTCTTGCGTAAACTATTTCATTACCGATACCGAATGAAATATATTGAGGAACTCCCATTGAATCACTCATTAGAGTCATATTTCCTTCTGTCGCATTTTGCAGTTCTTCACTGTCCAATGGACTTGATAAGTCTCCGGTAAGATCAATCCAGCAAGATTCATCACCCTTTGCTCCGATTCCGCTTGTTATGTCATTTGAAAAACTTTCAAAAACGCTTGAGTCATAAGTGAATTCACTGCTGTGATATGCCACCTTTGTTGGACCTCCACATCCTGTTAAAACCAAAAAACCTAACAAACTTAGTGAAATAGTCTTTTTCATAAAACGAAAATAAATTAAAGTAATGAAATTTTAGAGTAATATTTATTTGCCTACAACCGCTTTTATTCTTCTCACTCCACTTGAGCTTGCCTCCTCCTTAGTAATCTTGAATGAACCTAATTCGCCTGTGTGATCAACGTGTGGTCCGCCGCAAATTTCTTTTGAAAAATCTCCCATGAAATATACTTTTACTTTTCCACCTAACTCTCCTTCATATTTATCAACGAAAATCCCGGTAGCATTTAATTTTTTCGCCTCTTCAACAGTCATTTCCTCAAAGTGAACCTTATAATCCGCCTTAATTGCATCGTTCACAAACTTCTCAATTTTCGCCAGCTCCTCTACAGTTAATTTTCTATCAAAATTAAAATCAAATCGTAATCTTTCTTGCGTAATATTTGATCCTTTTTGTTCGATGTGATTCCCGAAAAGTCTGCGTAAACTTTCAAGCATCAAATGTGTCGCAGTGTGAAGTTTTTTGCTTTCATGACTATGATCTACAAGCCCTCCTGCGAATTTTTGTTCAGCTCCGGCTCGTGATTTTTCTTGATGTAATTCATATGCTTTATCAAATCCTTCACGATCAACTTCAATGCCGCGTTCCTTCATCATTTCAACAGTCATTTCTAGCGGAAATCCGAAGCTTTCATAGTATAAAAACGCTCGATCACCACGCAAAATCCAACCTTCAGTTTTCAAATAATTCGCTTTTTCTCTAACCGTGCCAAGCGCTTCTTCATCAATTTTTTTACTTGCCGCTTCACCCTTGAATTCAGCTCTCAACTTTCCCATCAAAGGCCGCAAAGTTTTATTAAAAACCTCCAAACATCCTCCTGCAGAAATTATTGATGATACGCCATTCAGAGCTTTTTCAAGCTGTGAAACAACATTATCGCTGCTCAAAATTTCTAAAGACTCTTTTACTTTTTCAATATCTTTTTCAATTTCCATCTCACCGGCAGTCAGCGCATTTTGGAACTGTTCTTCTTCTTTTTTCAATTCATCCAAAATTCTTTTTTCATACTTAATCAGCTCTTTGTAATACTCTCCGTTAATTCCCAAAAATAAACGTGCAATTTGAACACTAAAGCCTTCCGAGATTCCCATTTTTCTTCCGTGTCTTATAGCTCGGCGAATAATTTTTCTCAAAACATAACCTTGATCATTATTTGATGGCGAAACACTTCGCTCATCACCTAAAATAAATACAGCCGCACGTATATGATCTGCAACAACACGCGCGCTAGTCTCATTATAATCCTTTGCAAGCTCACGAATTCTATTCATCACCGGCTCAAAAAGTTCAGTTTCAAAAGGAGTTTTTTTCTCCTGCAAAAGTGCCGCAACTCGCTCAAGACCCATTCCAGTATCAACATTCTGCTGAACAAGAGGGGTGAAAGTTCCATCTTCATTTTTATTATATTGCATGAAAACATCATTCCAAATCTCCACATATCTTCCACATTCACAATTTGGGTGACATTCGCCACTCGCAATTGCATATTTCTTGATGAGCTCTTCACTTGCGCCTTCCTTATGTTTGCCTGCAGCAAGCTCCGGGTGTTTATCATAAAACATTTCAGTATCCGGACCACATGGCCCAGTTAATCCAGCAGGACCCCACCAGTTTTTTTTCTTTTCATAAAAGAAAACAGTCATTCCAAGCTCTCGCCAAATTTCCGCAGCCTCTTCATCTCTCGGAGCATTTTCATCACCTTCAAAACAAGTAACCAAAATTCGTGCAGGATCAATTCCCAATTCACTCGTTAAAAATTCATAAGAAAAATTAATCGCTTCTTTTTTAAAATAATCTCCAAGTGACCAGTTCCCCAACATTTCGAAAAAAGTAAGATGTGAATCATCTCCAACTTCATCAACATCTCCGGTTCGAATACATTTTTGCACATCCACAAGCCTTCGCCCCTCCGGATGTTTTTCACCCAATAAATATGGAACAAGCGGATGCATTCCCGCAGTTGTAAATAAAACGGTAGGATCATTTTCAGGAATCAAACTCGAGCCTTTAATCTCTTTGTGTTCGTGTCTCTCAACGAAGAATTTGATGAATTTTTGTCTTACTTCAGAAGCTTTCATGTGGCGATTTTATCATAATGAAGTTTTTTCTCCAGTGATTATGAATTTGTCATCATCGGTAATAAGATGTTTCCCTTCACTAACATCAAATTCCGCATTAACACCAAAAGTTGCTTTGGGAACATCAAGTCTTCTCGGTCTATTTTTTACTAACCATTTCCCCGGTTCGGCAGTATGAGTAGCAGTTTTAGGGTCAATATTTGGAATAGCACATCTCACACACATTTTTCCGAATTCCATCCTTACTCCATTAACTAGTTTTAAACCGCTTTCTTTCATGTATCCGGGTTTAATGACAGCACTATCAATTAAATCTTCCACATTGGGCGGAAGTCCATCAAGTAAAATATTAGGTCGAAATGCTCTATCCGAAATCTGTCTATTATATTCCACGAGGCCTTCATTCATCCAATTTAAAGTCGATTGTGAAGTCACCAAAAGTTGACCTCCGTCATTCTAAAGTATTCGTGAGTCAATTAATGATTTTCTGAATTCAAGTGACATAAATAAAATTAGAGTACTTGTGCTTATCATCGGCAGTTTTCTTTGTCTAGATTACTTGTGTCATAGAGATAAAGTTACCTTTCGTTATCCAGAGTAAGTTTAAGCAAAAAAATTGTTTCGGGAACAAGTTTTGAACGAACCCATTCTTTTTGTGATTGAGTTAGAAGTTCACCCATTCGCGAGAGTATGTCATTGCTACCCCTTTTTTCTAGGGATTCAATGCACTCCTCAATAAATTTGATATACGCTAGCCCGCTTCGTTTTTCAACCAGTACTTTATTTATCGGCCAATCATTTTTTAGGAAAAAATATACATCAAAAATATCTCGATTTGCTCGTCCCATACGATTTTTCATTGCTAGTAATTTATTGGCTACCATGTCATCTTTAACCATAACTTTCATTGAAATTCCCATATAAGATTTAACCTCATATCTCGACTCACATTCACGATGACTTATTTCAACCTTTATATTTTGATGATTTTTCTCCTTATCGTGGTAGGAAAGAAGATAAAAAAGGGTATAACTTTTTACATCTGCATTTCTTAAAGTTCCGTAAGTTTCAAGAATATTTTTTACTCGCTCAAAAACGTAATCTTTTTTTTCTATATCTAATAAATCGAAATCAAGATCAACAGAGAATCTATTTAAATCATAAAATAAGTAAGCCGCTGTACCTCCTTTGAAGCCTAAAACAGGACCTACAGTAGGATCTTTAAAAATATCACTCAGAATTTTTATGAAAATAGTTCTATGTGTTGCCTGATTTAGAGTCATAAAATTAAATTAAAGACTTTTCATGTATTCATCTTGATATACTTTGACAGCTTTTTCCATTCTTCTGGAGTTATATATCGGTAAAATTGCATATACTTTTTCCCAATTTAATGTTGAAAGATTATCAAAATAGTAAGTTGGATGAAGATAAATCATATCTAAAAAAGCTCTTTCAGGGCTTGCGATATAATAGCTCTCACGTTTTTCTATTCCAGTTGTATCGAGTAGAATAGAGTCTTTAATAGTTTTAAAGCTAAATTTTTGATCATCACAAATTAATTCTCTAGTTTGATACGATGCAAGAAAAATCTGACTATAGTATTGAAAAGTTAGTCCGGCGGCACCGGAGACAGTTTCAAAACTTATGTAAGAAGGCGAAAAAATTTTATTTGCTAATTCATATCTGTCATAGTTTTTATCTTTGCCATATAGGCCACGACGAATGTGATAAAGTTGCCCTTTCCTAACGTAATAATTCACCCTGGATTTTGCTGTTTTTACCTCGAGATTTCCCCACAATAAAATAAGTTCTTTAAAAGAGAATACTGTTTGTTTTGATCTTAGCAGCTCATTCATACATATGGAGGCTAAATGTAAGATTTATTCTTACCTTTAGCTCTCATTGTATCACTTTAGTCATTTCTTTTCAAGCTCAATTGAAATCCCCCTCAAATTCCTCGATGCATTTTCTTTGTCTAGACATTCAGGTATAATCACGCGGCATTAAACGCTTATGGAAGAGAAAATATCAAATTTTAAGGAGAAACTTGTTAGAGTTGTCTATAAAATGCAGCTTTACGTTTCTGAAAGTCTGCTGATTGCCAGCCTTTTGCTTGCGGCTCTGATTTTCGTTTTTTTCATTTATATGCGAACTCAAAAACTGCCCGATCTTGCGGCAATTTTACCTGCGGAAGATACTTTCGCGTTCGCAACATTTTCAATTGAAGATTATTTGGCATCGGCAGATGCGTTACCAGATGATAGCCCTTTTGCAGCTTCGAAATTACAAATTCCATTCGAATATTATCTTGGATCAAATCCTGAAAAACTCGATTTTATTGATGACAAAATTGGAATTGCATTCGTGTCTGAAGAACCTGTGATATTTTTCAAAATTAAATCCGAAAAAAAAGCCCTTAAATATCTAAAAACTCTTCTCATCCCTGATGAAGAATTATCAGAAGAAAATAATATTTATTCTTATCCTGTTTCCCACCCTTTTTCATTCGCTTTCACTGAAAATCTTTTGGCTTTTTCTACAAAACCGGAGATTCTCAAAGAAATTCTAGATGACAACGAAAAAATCATAGACACGGAAAATTATCAAAATTTACGCTCACGTTTACAATATTTTTCTTCTGCATTTTTCTACTCAAATCTACCGAAAACAAGGTTGTACATCGCGCAAGCGTTTGCAAAAATCGGCGTAAACGAACTGGGCTTCATGGAATCACTTTTTCAAATTTTTTCATCTTTTGGAGGCACTATAAAAATGAGCGATTCAGGTTGGAATCTTGAAACTTTTACAGCAGTTGATAAAAGTAGAATCGAAAACGAGGCATTTTTCAGATATGACACAAAATATGAACAGAAATTTTTACCATATTTGCCTGAGAATTTTTTGTTTGAATGGGGAGGCCATAACATCAAAGCCCAGGTTTTTAGAATGATTGATCTGTTAAATGCACTTCACTCAAGCGCAGCACTAATTTTTGAATCTTCAATTAAGGCGACAGCACTTCAGTATTTAGGAGAAGGAATCGATCTCGAAAAAGAAATTTACCCAATCCTAGATGGTGAATATCTTTTTGCAATGAGTCCTGAATCGGTAGTATTAATTCTTGAAATCACTCTTGAAGAAAGCAGTGAAATTTACAAACTTCGAGATCTTTTTGCACGAACTTATCAATATAAAAATGAAAGGCAGGTCGAAGTGGAAATAGATGGAAATAAAGTGACAGAAACTCAAGCAACACTTGTGCCATTAACACAGATAGATAAAAATTATGAAGGTCACACTTATGTTGAATGGAAAGCCGGAGATAAATCTTTTGCCAGCATCGCAATTTTAGATGATAAAGCAGTTTTTGCGACAAATGAGAAAGATCTTTTTGACATTTTAGACAAGATGGACGGCCGTGCCGAAAAGCGTTCAATTCGTGACTACGGTCAGCTTTTATCGGGCTCTGATGAGATCTCAATTCTGCACATTGAACTGCTTCCTGATGGGAATATCTTAAAAGACCTGTTAAAAGGCTTTAAAAATTTCGCAACAACACGTAAAGTGTTTGATGACGGTATATTCACTAGACACTCACTTCAGTTCAAATGAACCTCAAATTAGACATTGGTCCGGAGATTTTGAGCGAAGAAGAAACACCTACGGTTTCCGAGCATTTATTGAATTTAAAATCTGTTGATAGTCGAAAAAAATCTCGAGCTCATGAAAACGTCACAATCAACACAAAAGAAGAAATCAAATCACAAAGAACTTCTTCCGGCAGGATATGTATCGTTGGAGAAATTTCACCTGATAAACAAGGTCTGGGAAGAATTGGAATGATTGCCACGGCAGTATTTTTGATTGTACTTTTGAACCTTGGCCAAGTTTTATTTTTGGGAAAAACGAAAGGTAAAGAGGCCCTTGCATCAGCTGCACAAGCCTTCACATCTTTGAAAGGAGCTGGCCAGTCAGTAATCTCAGGTGAAGAGGGGTCAGATCTGATTCTTTTTGAAGAAGCCGAAAAACTTTTTGCAGAAGCGGAAGAAAAAAGTAAATTTCTACTTGTTCATCAGTCCGAATGGCTCGCTGAACCTGCAGAAGTAAAAAGTTTAAGAAATATTCTTGATGCAGGGACATTGATCGCAGAAGTCGGTCAACATATTTCTACTGCAAAAACATCTTTTGAAAATCTACCGAAAGAAGGCTCATTAACTGAATATCTCGATCAAATTTCAATTTCAGATATCGAGCCTGCATCTGAGAAACTTACACAAATTAATGCTCTTCTCGCAAACGTAGATCTCAGTACAACTGATTACGAAACAAAATTTATCGACTTTCGCGAAAAAGTGAAAGCACTTTCTGCGATGTTCCAAATGTGGGTAGAAAATAAAGATGCGGTTTTAACTCTACTCGGACATCGCTATCCTCAACGCTATCTTGTACTTTTAATGAACAATGATGAAATGCGCCCGGGTGGCGGCTTCATTGGTAGTTTCGTTTTAGTAGATTTAAATGATGGACGACTGACAAATTACGAATTCCATGACGTTTATGAATATGATGGGATTTATCAAAATCCAATCGAAGTGCCAATTCATGAACTAAAAGCATTAAGCAGATTTTGGCGAATGCGTGATAGCAATATTTCTCCCGATTTCACATATTCTGCACAAAAAGCAGCTTGGTTTCTTGAGCAAGAAGGGGGCCCGGGAGTTGACGGAGTAATAGGTGTAAATTTATCAGCAATGCAGGCAATGCTTGAAGAAACCGGTCCATTAACAGTGCCGTCTTTGGGCAAAGCAATTTCTGCAGAAACTCTACCAACACTTTTAAGCACACTTGTTGAATCAAAATATTACGGAGTAGGCTCTCCAAAACAAATTCTAAACGAGCTAGTAAAATCATTTCTAGAAAAACTAAAAAATACTGAAATTGATAGGAAGCTCGCTGCGCGAGTGATGCTTGAGGCGGGTAAAAAACAAATTCTTGCTTACCACAAATTCCCGGAAGTACAGAGCCTCATTACTCAGCTTCACTTAGACGGTGCATTCACTCTCAGCGACGATTATTTTATGCCTATTTTCACAAATATCGGAGCTAATAAAAGTGATCGTTACATGCAGACTTCAATAAATCACGATACACAAATCCTGACAGACGGAGGGGTAGTTGGAACAGTTTCAATCACTCGAACACACACTTTTAACGCCTCAACTCTTTCATGGATAAAAAAAATCACAGAAGAATATGGTTTCACAAAATGGAATCCCGATCTTGAAAAAGTACTTGGAAATGCTCCTAACAAAACAGGAATTCGAATCTACTTACCAGAGGGTTCAAGAATACTGTCAACTGCCGGTGTACTTCGCGATGATCTTCAATTTTACTACGATCCAATTGAAGAAGTTTCATATTTCTATACTGAATCAATCGTAAATCCAGGCGAATCAAAATCATTTTCAATTCAATACGCGCTTCCTAAGTCTTTCAACGGAAATTTCACGGAATACAATTTCCATGTCTACAAACAGCCGGGTCTAAAAAATATCGACTTCACAAAAACCTTCACTTCGGAACGCGACTTACTTTCCAGTTATCCGCTTCCAAATCCACCAGAGGAACCTTTTGATTATATACTAAAAAACAGCTTCGAATCTGATTTAGATATAAAGCTGCTTTATCGTTAGATTTATTTTGAGGAAATTGAATCTGCCAAACTTACACATTTTCCATCAGCCATTCCTGTTTCTTCAGTAAGCTTAAAACCAAGAGTGAATGGGCGAACAACGCCGTCAATTTTTGGTAAATTTGATAGACCAGTTATCCCACTATCAGATACAAATTTCCCATTTTCAATACAACTTAATCTGAACAACAATGAATTTTCACCTTTAGCATTCAGAGTATTCCCTTCATCTATCATAGTCCGTACGCTTGTTTCAAACCTTGGATCAGCCACGCTGCTTATGTCTAAATAAAGTAGGCCATTCTTGTTCAAAAGCATACCCGAAACTTCTGTATCAAAACTGTCGCCACCAGCAATATCTAGAGTTTGATTTAGCGCGTGATCAGATGTGTATTTGGCAATATCTGAAATCTCAGTCGCTTCATGGGCTTCAGGAGCTTTCTGCTCAACAATTTTAGGTTTAATTGGTGATTCTTCTTGTTGTGCATTGTCACTTATACAAGCAGCCAATCCTACGGCCATTGTCCCTGCTGTAAATTGTCTAATTTTTGACATAATTTTTTGTTAATAGAGCCACACTATACATTAAAACTACAATAAGTCAAGCGACGTATTTTCTCTTTTCCCTCACCTTCAAATTAATCGCATGCGCAATTTCGTGGTGTTCTTTGCAGAGTGGCGCGAGATAGTTTGGGTCGTGCCTGTGTGAAAGTGCGAATGTTTGCGTGTGGTGAATAACTTCAGATGGTTTATAACAGGTTGGAATGGAGCATTTGGTGCCGTGTTCTTTTGTGAGAAGTCTTTCTGTTTTGGCTGGAACAGGTCTACTTTTTGCTGTCTCAACAGGTTGAGCTTTCTCTTCTGCAATTTCTTCTTCTCGTTTGTTAAGCGCGGCGCTGATTAGCTCATTAACATCGATTCCTTTCTCCTGAAGTTCAACAAGTCTACTCCGAACTTCATCATTTAAGCTTAAAGTCTGCGCGCGCATCCCTGTAAACTTTTCATCACGTACTAAAGTTTCTACTGCTTTTTGTGACATATTTTGAACGATTTCAGAAAGCTCTACTTCGTTCTCTTTTGTCGCAATTGATGCAATTCGGGCGAGCTTATTAATACTTACTTCGCCAGTTACAAGTTGTTCGTGCAATCTTGGCATCTCAGTAAATCTCTCCTCCAACTTTAGCGTCAAACGAACTTGATCATTAGAAAGACCGCAGAATTTCGCTGCGAACTCGAAGATAGAACTACAACCTTTCTGTTCAAACAAACGCCTCTTGTAAATCTCCGGCAAAAGTCCAATAAATTTCTGCCGCCAAAGCAGAGCATTTCGACCATAAGTCAGAGCCATCTCTAGTAGTTCTTTATCGTTCATTTTAGGTGGGGTTAAATTAAAAAAAGTATAGCAAAAACCCACGCGATTAACAGATCAAAACGCCCACTTCAGCTGGACAATTCGCTGGGTGAGTGTGCACTCGTATTTCGCCACCTTTAGCTCTAGAAATTCTTCCTCTTAAACATGGTCTCCAATCCATCAAAAGTCAAAGTCACAAAAGCAGGACGTCCATGTGGACAATGGCTACAGTGCTTGGTTTTTTCCATGTCGCGAATCAGCGCTTCCATTTCACTTATAGTCAAATTATCACCAAATTTTATCGCACCTCGGCAAGCGGTGTAAGTCAGCAAAGTTTCACGAAAATCTTTAACAGGATTCGAGCTCAAATCGCTAATAATTTCATTCAAAAAAGCATCCGGATTTCGCACGCCAAAAGGTGTCGCCCTCAGCAAAAAAGTTCGCCCGCCAAATTCCTCCAAGTCAAATCCTAAAAGTTCAAAATCTGCCAAATGATCCTTAACAATTCTGAATCCATCTTTTCCCAACTCTAATTCTAACGGAACCAAAACGGCCTGTTTTTCAATTTTTTTACTCTCCAAATTCTCCATCAATCCTGCATAGCGTACTCTTTCGTGAGCCGCATGTTGATCTATTAAAATCAGACCTTCTTCGCTTTCTGCAACAATATAAGAATTGGCGACTTGTGCAATCGGCCGCATATAAACTTTTTCGAATTCAATAAGTTTCTGCGGAATTGCTTCTCTAATTGATTGCACTGACCGAAGGTCAGCATTAAGTTCAAACACCGGTCGAATGCCAGCTTCCGCCTCCCGTGTAAACTCAACTTTTGGCTGCCCAATTATCGGCGCCAAAACGTTGGCTTCAAGCGCGTGATGAATTGTAGACATAACAACTCTAAAAACTTCCTGCTGATTCAGAAATCTGATTTCAAGTTTTCGTGGGTGGACATTAACATCTATCAAATTCGGATCAATTTGCATATCTATCAAATACCAAGGAAATTTCTCATGCATCAGAAGGGAGTGGAATGCATCTTTCACCGCGTGTGAAATCATTCTATCTTCAATTGGCCGACCGTTCACAAACAAAAATTGATATTTTTTACTTGTACGTGAAAGTTCGGGTTTTCCAACAAAGCCACTCAGAATTAAATTCGACTGTTGATAACTAATTGGAATCAAAGCATTTGCAGCCTCACCATATAAAGAGCGAATTCTTTCTTTCAAAGATTGACGTCCCGGTAAATCAAAAACTTCTTCATTATTATTTTTCAATTTGAAAGAAATTTCCGGGTGAGATAAAGCCACATTCGCCAACACCTCAAAAATATGACCATACTCAGTTCTTTCCTGTTTCATATATTTTTTTCGAACGGGCGTGTGCTGAAAAAGTCCAAAAATCGAAATATCTGTTCCTTTTGAACAAGCACTTTCTTCAAATCTAATTTCTTTTCCACCATCAATTTCCACCAAAGTTCCAATTCTCTCTGAACAAGTTTCTAAAACCACACGAGCAATACTTGCAATGCTCGCGAGTGCCTCCCCACGAAAGCCCAAACTTTTTACGTGAAATAAATCTTCAATCGATTTAATTTTACTTGTTGCATGTTTCTTGAACGATAAACGTGCGTCTTCGGCGCACATACCACTTCCATTGTCGCTAACACGAATTTTCTTCAAACCACCCTCTTCGATTTCAACGGAAATTTTATCAGAACCTGCATCAATACTGTTTTCCAAAAGTTCCTTCAAAGCAGATGCCGGTCTCTCAATAACTTCACCGGCGGCGATTTGGCTTATCAATTCTTCGCTTAGAACAATGATTTTTTGCATACATCTTGATTTAAGCATAATTATGACTAAAATAAAAATCATGAACATATTAGGAATGATTTTGACGGTACTCGGGCTCGTTGTATTTGAAACAGTCAGCAGTATTGATAACGCAATTATCAATGCACAGGTTCTTTCAACAATGTCACAAAAAGCGAAGAAGTGGTTTTTATTTTACGGACTTTTCTTTGCAGTTTTTGTTGTTAGAGGCCTTCTGCCATGGTTTATTGTTTGGATGGTTAACCCAGTTCTTGGCCCAATCGGCGCACTTACGGCAACTTTCAGTAACGATCCTGCGATAGCAGAATCAATAGAGAAAACCGCACCAATCTTGTTGATGGGGGGCGGAGTATTTTTACTATTCTTATTTTTCCATTGGCTATTTTTAGAAGAAAAAAACTTTGGATTGCATGGGGAAAAATTCTTCATGAAACACGGAGTTTGGTTTTATGCGATTGTTTCAATTTTATTAAGTATAATTGTTTGGTATGGAATGAAAATCGATCCTGTTTTGGGATTTGCGGCGGTAGTCGGTTCAACCGGATTTTTCATCACTCATGGCTTCAAACAAAACGCCGAACAGGCAGAGAAAAAACTTATGACGGGAAATATGTCCGATGTTAGTAAGATTTTATTCCTTGAAATAATTGATATTTCATTCTCTATTGATGGAGTTTTGGGAGCATTTGCATTCACACTTTCAGTGCCATTAATTTTATTAGGAAATGGTATCGGTGCATTCGTGGTAAGAGAGCTTACAATCGGAAACATCGAAAGGATCAAAAAATATGCCTACTTGGGCAACGGTGCCATGTATTCAGTTTTCTTCTTGTCTTTGGTAATGCTTGGACATGCATTCCACTATCCTATTCCGGAATGGCTTTCTCCAATTCTAACAATCGGCACAATTGTGTACTTCTTCTTGAAATCAAGAAATGAAAACAAGGCGAATGTTAATACTAATGCAAATGCTTAAGAAAAATATAATTCTCATATTATGTTTTATTTTTATTGTTTCTTGTACTCAAACCCAAAATAAAATATTGCCAACAGTATCAACTGAGACCAGTGCCCATCAGGAAAAAGATACTTATTATGTCGAAAACCCATCAGACTCGGCTCAGTTATATGTAAAAATTATTCACCCTAGTGATTGGAATCAAGGTGAATTACCAACGGTTTTCCTAGTACCGGGTGCAACGGGAGACAGTTCTGCGTTCTTGAGTCGTAAAACATCCGCACAAGATTTGGCTGATCAAGGCTTCACGGTTGTTATTTTTGATCCTGACGGTAGGGGAAATAGTGCTGGCAAGGAAGATCATGATGGTTTTATTCAACAGGATGGTTTAAAGGCAATTATTGAATATGTAGCAAAATTACCAGAAGTTGATTCGGATAAGATGGGAATTGCTTCGTTCTCTTTTGGAGTCACAATGGCATCAGGTGTTTTATCTCGATATCCTGATTTGCCAATTAAATTTCTATCTGATTATGAAGGCCCTGCAAATAGAGATGATACAGCCGGCTGTGATGGTTCCGGCCTCGGTCATTTAGATGAAGTTGCAGATTGTGATGATGAAACTTTTTGGGCTGAACGTGAGGCTTCAACTTTTATAGCAAAAATTAAAGTTCCATACTGGAGAATCCAAACTGAAAAAGATCACGCTCAGCCTGATTATAAGCATACTGTTGTTATGATAAACTCAGCACTTTCCGGCGGACTGCGAAAAGTCTATTTAAATGAAGAAAAAATCAAATCTGCAGTTGATGAAAGCAATCTGCCAAAAATGTTGGCTGACTCTTTTGATATGAATTTAATGCAGACTGTTGCAGATCACATCAACACTCTTCTAAAATAGAGCAAGCACTAGATAAATCACCGGAATTTTGCTATAATATCAGGATAAATAAAAATTTATACCGGAAGTATGGCAAATCTACTTAAAAAATATATTTCAGGATTAGTAACATTAATCCTATCTCTAGGTATAGTGCTTCCTTTCACATATCTTTCGAATATTCCGCTTACAAAAGCGGCAACGTACACTGTGTCAACTACTGCAGATGCCGGAGCTGGCTCATTTAGACAGGCGATTGTAGATGCAAATGGAAATCCAGGAGGTGACACAATAAACTTCACAACAACGGGAACAATTGCTCTTTCTTCAACGATGAATGCAATTACAGGTGAAACTATTATTGATGGTACAACGGCACCGGATGATTTAATCGGTCCAGACATAATTTTATCAGGAAGTTCTTCGATAGATTGTATGGTTGTCAGCAACGGATCAAATACATTAATTTATGGCATTGGTTTCACAGGATGTAGAAAGGGAGTAAAAGTAGATAATGCTGCCGTTTCAAACTTTCAAGTTGGTGGCACCGGAGCAAGGCAAAGTTGCTATTTTGATGGATCAACAACATCGGGAATTTCTTTCGAAGCAGGTTCTAGCTTACGCGCATATTTCAACAGCATTGGTACGCTGAGTGCCAATAACGTCGGTATAACTATTTCAGGAGGTAATACTATTGCCATTGGTGGTGACTCCGCAATGCAGGGAAATGAAATTGTATCGAGTACAACACATGGCATAAATATCACAGGCGGTACCAGCGTAGCTCTTGCAGGCAATGTTATCGGAGCCCGATTTGCAGGCACAATCGCAGGAAATGGAGAAAATGGAATTAACGCAAATAATGGCTCGGTAACTTCACTGATAATTGGTGGTGTTACAGCGGCAAATCAAATTTTGGGAAATGCTCAGAATGGAATTTTAATTGGCCCAAACACTCAATTTTCAACAATTAGAAATAACTATATTGGTATATCCGCAACTGGGTTTATTGCCGGAAATGCTCAGAATGGAATTCACCTAAATAGTGGAAATCACACGGTTGGTGGGGCAACTTCATCGCAAAGAAATTATATTTCAGGAAATACATTGAGCGGAGTATATGTGACAGGAACTGCTTCATCAAATAACTTAATTTCTAAAAATTACATTGGTGTTTCTGCATCAGGAAGCGTTGCCAAGCCAAATATTCAGAACGGTATCAAAATTGATGAATGGGTTACAGGCACGCAAATTATCACAAATCAAATTGCCTCTAACAGTCTATCAGGAATTTATACTACGAATACTTCAACCGGAACATTGATTTATGATAATGGAATTGGAGTAGGATCTTCAGGTCAAGCTCTTGGTAATGGCTCACATGGAGTTGAAGCTTACGGTACTGTTAAAATTGGTACCGCCAACGTTGATGTGAATAAAAATATAATTGGGTCAAACGTCGGGAATGGAATTCTAATAAGTGGAACAGGTGCATCAAACTCAATTATTGAATTGAATGAAATTGGAAGGCTAGCTGATCAATCTCCAAGAGGTAATGGAGGTTCAGGAATTTTAGTTGATGGTGGAGCTACTGATGTATATATCGGTGCTCATAACGGAACTCCACAGGCTATTGCAAACAATGCAATTGCAGGTATTAAAGTTGATGGAGCGTCAACAGACAGAATTGCAATTTTAGAAAATAATTTACCTGACAATGGACTTGCTCCAATAATTTTCACAAATAGCCCAAATGCCGGCAAAGTTCCTGACGTGACAATCACAACTGCAAATACTTCGGGTATTGCCGGAACTTATGGATCATCAGGACCAACTGAAATCTTTTATCTAAGTGGAACAGGAAGCCTCGCCATGTTTGAGAACTACAATACAGTGGATCCAGATCTCAGTTTTGTTGTATCCGGGCTGGGGCTAACAAATGACAACTACTGGGTATACAGCTATGACGTTACTAATAGAAGAAGCTCGGCAACAACAGGAACCGGAACGCTTGTGGCAGATCTGACTCCTCCAAGTGAACCAATACTTACCTCTGCAACAGGTACAACAATAAATCCGACATATATACTTGCCGGAACAAAGGAAGCCTATTCTGCAGTATACAATGCAGGTAGTCTTGTGATCGCTACTGATTCATTAACAAGTTGGACGGCTAGCCCGCTCACACTGATAGAAGGTTTAAATACTTTTCTACTGGATTCAAGAGATTTATCAAACAACATTTCCACGACAGGAACATATTATGTAACCTTAGACACAATAGCGCCAACACCCCCAACACTTGTCTATGATCCATTGTATTCAGGAGAATCGTCCATTATTAGTGGTTCAGGTGAGGTGGCGACACTAATTTATGTTAATGATGTTTATACAACAACTGTTGCAGGGGACGGTTCATTCACTTTATCTGTATCAACAATAGTAGGGGCAAATATATTTAACATTAGAGCTGTAGACGCATTCGCGCGAACATCAAGCACTGTTACGGCAATAATCGCACCTTCTGGAGGAACAAGTGGTGGAGGCCAGAATACTGGTCTACCAACATACATCCCAAACGCATCGCTAGTAGAAGAAGATGAAGGACAAAGTATGGCAGGGGAACCAGAGATCGGTACAGAAAGCACAGAGGAAACTATTACTGTAGTACCTGAAGTCAACCTAGCTCCTGTTGAAGAAACAAATACTGACATGACTCAAGTTGAGCCAGAACAAGTAGTCAAAGAAACATATTCAAATCTATATGCTCCAGATACAAATGAAGTAACGGAAATTCCGGTACAGAAAGAAACAGCCGAAAAGCCAGAAGAAATTTTAGTACAACAAGAGCCCATAGCATTCTCGCCAATTCTATTAAAATCAGATTTCATGGGGGAGAAAGGAACTGACGGAATACCACTTTGGTGGAAGGATCAAAATTTCGGAAGTGGTTTGGAATTGGCTGTCGATACTGATACTGATAAAGACGGTCTACCAGATATTAAAGAGTTCTTGTATGGAACAGATCCAAAATCAAACGATTCAGATAAAGATGGAGTTGCAGATACAGTAGAACTAGCAAACGGAAGCAACCCAGCAAGTTACGATACAGACGGTGACGGTATTGCAGATGAGATGGAAAAGCCGGAAGAAGTTTCTAAATTCAATCCAAAAATTGTAGATGAAACAATCAGCAATATAGATACAGATAAAGATGGTCTTTCAGATGGACAGGAGCAACAAATGGGAACAGACCCAAGAAATGACGATTCTGATTCAGACGGATTAACAGATGGAACAGAAGTACTCCTTTACGATACTAACCCTGCAAAGGCATCGAAAGTTGCCGGAATCAGCATAGGTAACGTGAAGAAAGGACAGGTTAATTCTGTAGGTGAGCAGTACATGATGGGAGGAACAGATTCACCTGATACAGATGTAAGTATTTATCTAATTGACGCTGAAGGAAACCAAACAACTATCGGAACAACAAAAACAGATGCAAAAGGATTATATTCCTTGAGCACATCTGAACTTGGAGAGGGAAAATACACAGTTGCGGCGGTATTGAGCAAAGATAACAAAACAATATCAGTTTCATATCCCCAGGATTTGATTGTATCAAAAGAAGTAAGCATAAAAGCGCCTGAAATTGCAGTAAAAGTAGACGGTAATAATGCAACAATCGACGGTCTAAGTCAGAGTGAAGATACAAGCATCGTTGTAACATGGAGAAGTCTTGTACTAACCAATACAATCGTTGCAGATCAGAACTTTAAACTAACAGCACCTGAAGGCTTGGAAGCCGGAGAGCACACAGCGACAGTCTACTCTGTTAGTAACCTTGATAATTCGCAAAGCAAGCCTGTACAAGTACAATTCACATTAACAACAACAGGTTTCGCCGGAGGGCAAACAGAAGAGATTTCACCACTTATAACAATTGGTGGAAGCGCACTAGTTCTTCTATCTTTGATTGCGCTTGCGTTATTTAGACGCAGACCTGCTAAATGAGGGGGGATTGACCATCACAGACAAAGTAGTAAAATGGCTCGGTGAGCAAAATAAATTCAGATGCAAAAAAAGAGAGACATAAAAAACTCTTTGAAGGGCATTATCAAAGCCGTTTGGGCCACCTTTGGTTTCTCCTGATCAGAGCAATAAAGAAGGTTTTGGATTTGATTACTCCTTCAAGGAAAATTTTGCCGTCTTTTAGGCATCCGCTTGATGGACTGCCTGCTCCCAAAAGACTTTATATGACAGTGACTGCGTGGAGTATGCTTATTTTAGTTATGACTTCCGTAAATATAAGTAGCGCAAACTATGATGAGGGTGCTGATTACACTGATGAAAATCTTGGTTTGGAGGAAGGGTTCGATGTAATAACAGATGAAGAGGGCTACATTGTTAAATCGTCTCCACTGGAAGGTGAAGCCCTTTTTAGCCAAAATCGCAGCGATAAGGTAGAACATGAGGTGCAGCCTGGTGATACTCTATCTGTTATTGCATATAGATATGGTTTAAAAAGTAGCACAATTAAATATGCAAATCCTACTATTGGAAGCGGCGATTACCTCAAAATCGGTCAAAAATTATCTATTCCACCGAAAGACGGTTATTACGTTAAGGCAAAAGCAGGTGATTCAATTGCCAAACTTATTGAAAAATACAAAGGAAATCTTGATAAAACCAAAGAATTTAATGGCTTGGACGGTGAATTAATTGCTGATACTGATCTTCTAATTGTAGATGGTCAGCCTGAAGTTACATATATTGCAAGCTCGCCAGGTAAATCTGGAACATCTTCAATCAGACCTACTGTCTTACAATATGATATTCCGCCAAATCCTCAGGGGTGGATTTTACCTACTCATGGTCTTGTGACACAAGGTTTTCATTCCGGACATTATGCTTATGATATTGCAGATCGTTCTCAGCCGGCAATTGTTGCAGCGGCAGGTGGCACGGTGGTTAAAGCACATTCAGGTGACTACGGTGGTGGTTATGGAAATCATATTGTTATTGATCACGGAAATGGTTATGTGACACTTTATGCCCATGCTGAGGCACTTTATGTGAATGTTGGAGATACAGTTAAACAAGGACAAGTTATCGCAAAGATGGGAAAAAGCGGCCGTGTTCGAGGTGCTACCGGAATACATCTTCACTTTGAAGTTTCATATAAAGGTCAGAAGCTTCCTGCGAGTGCATTAGGCTCAAATTTTACGGGTAACGGAACAAAATGGTAAGATTCCTAATTCGTATTTACCAAAAGACACTTTCACCAGATCATTCTTGGCTGAGACATTATTTTCCAGGTGGTTATTGCAAGTTTACGCCAAGCTGTAGTGCTTACACGCATGAAGCGATCACAAAACATGGCAACATAAAGGGAATTTTAATGGGAATTTGGAGAGTTATTCGTTGTAATCCTTGGTCGCGCGGGGGTATTGATTTGCCATGAGATAAGGTGTAATGTCTCCCGGGCAGTTAGGCTGAAGGCCTAAGCATTAGGCCCAAAAGGGCCGCAAAGATTTCCAAATTATGACTGAAGATACAAGAAAAATTGCTAGAGTTTTAATCAGCGTGTCTGATAAATCTGAGCTTAGTGTTTTAGCTGAGGCACTTCGTGCTCATGGTGCAGAAATTTTATCTACCGGTGGAACTGCTAAATTCTTGAAAGAAGCCGGATTCGAAGTGACTGATGTTTCTGACTACACAGAATTTCCTGAAATGATGGGTGGGCGATTAAAAACACTTCACCCAAAAATTCACGGAGGAATTTTACAGCGTAGAGGTTTAGACGAAGTAGAAGCAGAGAAAAATGGAATTCTTCCAATCGACATGGTCGTTATTAATCTGTACCCATTTCGTGAAACAATCGCTAAGGAAGGTGCAACTGAAGATGAAGCAATTGAACAAATCGATATTGGCGGTCCTGCAATGCTTCGTTCTGCTGCAAAAAATTTCAAATTTGTTACCGCACTCACAGCAATAAATGATTACAAATTAATTATTGAAGAACTCGAAAAATTTAATGGAATAACATTGGCAACACGAAGAAAACTCGCAATTGAAGTCTTTGATAAAACTTCAAATTATGATTCCGCAATTGCCGAGTATTTGAGATATAAAGGTGAGCCGGTTGAACTACTCGACCTTCATTATGAGAAAGTAATGAGTCTTCGTTACGGCGAAAATCCTCATCAAAAAGCTGCATTTTTCCGTGATCCGACAGATCATTTCCCAAATGTAACTAACGCAAAAGTACTTCAAGGAAAACAACTTTCTTACAACAATATAATTGATACAGATGCCGCATTAGAACTTGTGAAAGATTTTGATAAAGCAGCTGCTGCGGTGATAAAACATACAAATCCTTGTGGTTGTGCCACTGCAGAAAAAATCAACGACGCTTTCACTCTCGCATTCGAAGTTGATCCAAAATCTGCTTTTGGTTGCGTGATTGCGTTGAACCGTGAATGTACAAAAGAAATTGCGGAATACATACAAGAACACAAACTTTTTGTGGAAATAATTGTGGCAACAAAATTTGAAAAAGGCGCGCTCGAAATTTTGTCAAAAAAAGAAAACTTACGACTTCTTGAAACCGGCGAACTACGAAAAAATCCAAATCAAAGAAACATAAAAACGGTCAGCGGTGGAATTCTTGTACAAACAGCTGATCAATATATCGTAACTGAAAAAGATCTCAAAACAGTCACAAAAAAAGAAGCGACAGCAGATCAAATTGAGGCAATGTTATTTGCTCGGGTTCTTGTTAAACACGTAAAATCAAACTCCGTTGTATTCGCAAAAACTCACGAAAAGGGTGGCTGTGTTGCAACCGGAATCGGTGCCGGCCAAATGTCTCGAGTAGATGCAGTTATGCTCGCCCGCATGAAAGGCGGTGACAGAATTCCGGGTTCAGTAATGTCATCCGATGCATTTTTCCCGTTTGCAGACAGCGTTGAAGAGGCCCACAGCGCTGGAATCATGGCAATAATCCAACCGGGTGGTTCAATCCGTGATGCGGAAGTAATCGCAAAAGCTGATGAACTTGGAATAGCGATGGTGGTAACCGGAATAAGGAGTTTTAGGCATTAAAATTTTCCCTCGACAAAACTCAAAAAATTGATAGAATAGCTCAAATGAGCAACGATATTAAAGATTTTGCGATAGCCACACTAGGGAGCCACACGGCTCTCCAAATCCTCAAGGGTGCTCGTGATGAAGGCATGAAGGCAATAGCGATTTGTACTAAAGAAACGCGCAAACCATACGATAGTTATGGAGTAGCCGATGAAATAATCGAAATAGATTCTTTCGAGAATTTTTTTGAAATCGAGAAAATTCTGATGGGAAAAAATGCAATCGTAATTCCGCACGGAAGTTTTGTTAGTTATCTTGGTCCTCAGAAAATCAAAGATTCGCTAAAGGCAATGCACTACGGATCAAAAGGAATTTTGATCTGGGAATCAGACCGATCAATGGAAAGAGTTTGGCTTCAAGATGCGGGTTTAAATCTGCCTAAAATTTATAAAACTCCGGAAGAAATTGACGGTCCGGCAATCGTGAAATTCCACGGAGCAAAAGGTGGCTTCGGTTATTTTATTGCAAATTCAACTGAAGAATTCTACGAAAGAATTAAAAAATTTAAAGATCCTGATGATTATGTTATTCAAGAATATATTGTTGGAGTTCCTATGTATGTTCATTACTTTCAATCGGCACTCACAGGTGAACTTGAAATCATGAGCTTCGATAAACGTTATGAATCAAACGCAGACTCAATCGGTCGAATTGCCGCCAAAGATCAGCTCGATGCCGGAATTCAAACCAGTTACACAATCACAGGAAATATTCCGATTGTTGTGCGTGAATCAATGTTGCCGATGTTTTTCAAAATTGGTGAAGATGTTGTTGCGGCTTCAAAAAAACTCGACGGAGTTCCAAAGGGTCTTTACGGTCCTTTCTGTCTCGAAGGAATTATTGATCCAAATTTAAATTTCCGTGTTTTCGAAATATCTGCAAGAATTGTCGCAGGAACAAATCCTTACACAAATGGTTCACCATATACTTGGTTAAAATATAACGAGCCAATGTCTACTGGTCGTCGTGTAGCTCGCGAAATTAAAACAGCAATTCAATCTGGCCGTTTACAAGATATTCTAGGATGAAAACAAACAATAAAATCACTCCAAAGGACGTGACAATTGCAGTTCTCGGAGGTCACAGCGCACTAGACGTTTGCGCCGGAGCAAAAAAACATGGCTTCAAAACTCTCGCTGTTTGCCAAAAAGGTCGTGAAAAAACTTACGCGGAATATTACAAAACTCGTGATGGCCTAGGCTGCATTGATGAAGTAATTTTAGTAGACAAATTTTCTGATATTACAAAACCAGAAGTCCAAAAAGAACTAAAAAAACGAAATGTAATTTTCATTCACAATCGTTATTTTTGGGTTTATTGCGACTTTGACCAGATCGAAAAAAACTTCGAAATTCCAATTTTCGGCACTCGTCATATGGTTCGTCTTGAAGAACGTGATGTTGAAAAAAATCAGTACTGGTTGCTTGAACAAGCCGGAATAAGAATACCAAAAATGATAAGTTCTCCATCAAAAATTGACCGTCCTGTCATTGTGAAAGTTAATGAAGCAACTCGTTCTTACGAACGCGCATTCTTTGTTGCAGTGAGCCAAAAAGACTATGAAGAAAAATCATCTGCTATGATCAAAAAAGGTCAAATCACAAAAGCCGGGCTAGAAAAAGCAGTAATCGAAGAATTCATAATTGGCGCTCAAGTGAACTTCAACTTTTTCTATTCCCCACTTTCAAAACGACTCGAATTAATGGGAACTGATGCTCGACGCCAAACTAGTCTTGATGGATTTCTTCGCCTAAACTCAAATGTTCAATCAGAACTTTTAAACTCAGGCTACAACCCAACCATGATTGAAACCGGTCACTTCGCAGTAACAATCAAAGAATCACTTGTAGAAAAAGCCTATGAAATTGGTGAGAGATTCGTTGCAGCCACACAGAAACACTCAAAGCCCGGCATAATCGGTCCTTTCGCATTACAAGGCGCCGTTGCCTCTGAAAATGGCCGAGAAGAATTAGTAATTTTCGACGTCTCAATGCGAATTCCAGGTTCTCCAGGAACAAAATTCACACCTTACACAAGTTATCTCTGGGGCGAACCAATGAGCTACGGTGAAAGAATCGCAATCGAAATTAAAGAGGCGATTAAGACGAAGAAGTTGAGCCAGATTCTGACTTAATTATTTTATAATTTATAGATTGAGAAGTGTTCCCGGGAACACTTTTTCAGGTAAATTTTATGCTAAACATTTTTTGTGATTAATATGTCAAGTTCTTTCTGAAAAATTCAGGAATTATTCAGGACTTTGTCAGTTTTGAAGGCTATCCTTATTACTTAATCCATAATATAATCTATATGAAAACATATATCGATTTCATGAAAAAGAAACAACTTTTTACGGTGATAATAGAAGAAGACAATAGTGGTTTCTTTGCTTACTGTCCGCAGTTACAGGGCTGTTACACTCAAGGCGAAACTTATGAGCAGGCGCTTTTTAATATTAAAGATGTCATAAAACTCCACATTGAGGACAGAATGGAGGAAGGGCAAACTTGGAGAAGCCCCAAATCCATAAATGTCACTTCACTTCAGGTAAGCATTTAATTATGGTCAAATTACCTAGATTAAATGCCAAGGATTTGGCTACTTTGGTCGAGAAGCGTGGATTTAAACTTATCCGACAAAGTGGAAGCCATAGAATCTACAAAAATGAATCCGGAATTCGTTTAACTATACCATTTCACACCTCAAAAACTCTACATCCCAAAATAATAAAGCAGATTTTTAGAGATGCAGACTTATAAAACCCCAACTTTCCTTAGGCTAATCCAACTCGCCCCGCTAAAAATAAACAGCAAAATAGCAGAAGCTAATAGTGCATCTTGTATTCCCCACAAATCCGTTATGGTTCCTAAAAGTGGTGAGAATACAAAATAAATTCCGCGTGAGAAAAAGCTTCGAATTGAAAGAACAGTAGCTCGTCTATCGTTACTTATTGTTTGTTGAATGTAGTCATAAAATAATGGCATCGTTAATCCCCAAAGCAGGCTTGTAATTGTTAAAAAAGGAATCGCCCAAAATGTTTGAATATTCGCGAGCAAAATCCAATCTAAAACTGCAACGAGAGGTAGTAAGATCATGCAAAGTTTTTGGCCGACAAAATCCTCAATCTCTTTACCATATTTTGAACCGATAATTGACGCAATATTCATTGCTGCAATCACGAATCCAAAATAAAAAATCGGCAATTCTATAAACTCCATATATCTCTGATAAAGCCAGAAAGTTATAAAGAAAAAACCATATGGAATTGATGAGTAAACAATGAATAATCCCAATTTTTTATTACCGCCGAAAGTTTCTCTAAAAATACGTTTAAAGTGCTGCCACTTCTCAGATTCCATCTCATGTTTCTCTGGCTCAATTAAAGTTAAATTAATTAAGAACCAAATTGTCCATGTAATTAGAGTTAAGTGAAAAGGAAGTCTGATTGAAATAATTGCCAACATTGCTCCTAAAATATTGCTGAAAAGCGAACCGATTCTTGCAAATGAAAAAATATTTCCTTGGATTTTTTTATATTTTGAACTTTGTTTTGCCTCAGCAAGACTTTCAAAAATCAAAGCCTCAACAGTTCCGGAAACCAAACTACTACCAATACCAATTATTAACTCGCCAATAAAAAACCATAAATACTCATTAGAGAAAACAAATAAGATTAATCCAATCAGCTGAATTAATGTACCGAGTATCAATGTCTTTTTTCTACCAACTCTATCCGAAAAATATCCTGATGGAATTTCAAAAAGTACCAACATCGCGGCAAAAGCACCTTCCAGCATCAAAATCTCTTTCATCGAAAATCCTAACCCTCCAAAAAATGGGATCATTATAGGAATAAAGAAAATCAGCTCCGAAAAAAACTGCATTAAATATAGTTTCGGAATGTTCTGAAGGATTTTGGATTTCATACCCAATCGTCAGGATTAGTTTCTGTTATTTTAACAGCTGTTTCTCCATATTGAGAAGACAATTCTTCTAAGGTAACTTGAGGAAATTGCGAACGCCTAGTTGTAACAGGTTCGGCATTTGAATCATAAAGCGGATTTTTCACAAATTTATTCTCAATACAATCAAAATAACCCTTTATAAATTGAGGAGAAATTTTATGAACATATGAATTATAACTTTCATATCCAGGAACAGCTTTAGCCATAAGCTCCGGCACATCCTCTTGAATGATTTGGTGATCACGGATTCCTAATTTATATGAAACAATCACAATGTATTTTAATGGCTGACGATGTTCATAATTCAGCAAAATATTTCCGGCTTTGGCAGGATCAGTAGGTATTGCCAAACAAGTTCGGCCTAAATCTCCGGAGTGCATAGTTATTATTCCTTCTGCTAATATTTTATCAGCCAATTCTTTAGTAGGAGTTCCATGCGCTCCATAATATCTTTCGTCATTTTCAATTACTTCAGTTTGATAAAGTTCGGCAATTATATTTTTTTGATTTTCAGGATTTGTTTCAGACATATAAAAGTATTAGTTCCCATAAAAATATTCTCCATATCTTGCTGATAATTCATCAAAAGATGCTTTAAAAGCGATCGGTAAAAGTTGAGGATTTTTACCATCAACAAGATTGTGAACGAATTCATATTTTGGAGTGATACCTTTGAGTCCAAGCCCATACTGTGCAAAATCATCACCTCTTGGGAAAAATCTACCGACAACATTCGGTGCATATTCCACTTCGCCATTGGCAAGAGGTTTGCACAGCTCATTTTTTAGATCATCAGAAATTTGTTTAGCAATTTTATCAGTATTTTTTTTTGAGCCGCCATATATAGTAAAAATTTTCCCGTCATCAACTTCTCCTCCGGATAAATATTTATGTAGTATCCGATTTCTTATGAGATATTCAGACACTTTCTTCACGTTATTTAGAGCCACATTTAAATGTAATTTATGACCGATATTTTCATTCCCTCTCCAAAAAATCTGTGTTTGTTCATGATTGCTGAATTTCGTTTGATATGGACTTAACTCATTTTCAAATCGATTTTGACTAGTACTAAATTCCGCTTTATTTTTTGGTAAATCTATATTTTCAGGCCCATCGGAATGTGGAAAATTATCGGAATAATTTTGAATTAATTCCAATTTTGCTCGATACATTTCTCTTACAACAGGATTGTCTATAAATTCATCTTCATCAGTTTTTAGCTCTCTAGGTTTTTGACCATGCCACCAAATTAAACTAGATTCAGGATCACTAAAACTAAGCTCCAGATTAATCGGATATTTATTGATTGTAAAACCTTCAACTGAATAAATCTCTCCAATTAACTCAATGGTTTTTATAGATATCTTAACCTCAAACTTTTTATTTTTTGAATCAATTACATTTACATTCAACTCATCCCCTGATTTTAGTTTAAGAATTTTATTTTTATCCGTATCACAGACAATTTTCGTTGCATGTCTAGGTATTTCCGCATGAGCATCCTCCCACCATTTTTTTTGGTCTTCCATAAATTAAATCAAAGGCATCTCAAACTCCGCGGCTTCTTCAATAACATCGTTCTTTGGAGCAATAGCACCGGGTTCTTCAATTTTTCCTTCATCCCATTTTTTCAACATTTCTTCAACCTCTTCACGAGGGTGGCAATAAGCAGCACGAGAAATATCAATAATTTCACGAGTCTTATCAACAGGGTTATATTTGATATCTAAAGTTCGGCCTGAAAAAGCTTCTGAAAGTTCACCTTGTACGGACATTTTTGTATAAAATTCTCGAACTCCAAGATTAATAATATCTCGAACATTGAAAATCGGAGTGTATTCTTCTGCCAAAATCACCGCATCTTCCGCACCAACACGAAAGTTTACAATTGTACCAACGTTACCAAAAACTGTTTTTCTAACGAGGTCTGAAAGCTGTCCAATATATTGGTGAGCAATAGTCATGTTCAATCTGTATTTTCGCGCTTCAGATAAAATCTCAGAAAATGTATTTGTTGCAAAGTTTTGGAACTCATCCACATAGAAATAAAAATCACTTCTATCGTCTTCTCGCATGTCTGCTCTAGCCATTGCTGCTTGATAAATTTTCGTGATAATCATTGCTCCAACTAACTGTGAATTTTCCTCTCCAAGAAGCCCTTTTGAGACTTTCATTAAGAGGATTTTTTTATTGTCCATTATGTCTCGAATATTGAAAGTATTCACCGGCTGACCGATAATATTTCGAATCATATTTGTTGAAACCAACTGTCCAACTTTATTCAAAAGTGGAGTAATCGCCTCGCTATCAAACTTCTCGCTCCATCCAGCAAATTCATTCACCCAGAAATTTTTCACCACTGAATCTTCAATTCTTGCCACAATTTTCTGACGGTAATTTTTATCAGAAAGCATTTTCAAAATTGAAAGTACCGTTGTGTTCGGGGAATCTAAAAGCGCTAAAGTTGTATATCGCAAAACGTGTTCCAAACGATCAGACCAGTTTCCGCCGAATAGTTTTTTGAAAATATCAATGAAACCAATTGTGATTTGCATCTTGAATTTTTCATCAACTTTTTCGAGCGGATTAAATGCGATAGGGAACTCAGTATCAGAAGGATCGAACAAAATTACATCCTTCATTCTTGATTCAGGAATCATTCGCAAAATGTTATCCACAAGATCACCGTGCGGGTCTAAAACACCAATACCTTTCCCGGCATTTATATCTGCCTGAATCAAAAGCTCAAGCATTTTTGATTTACCGGTTCCGCTCTTTCCAACAAGATAAAGATGCCTTCGTCTATCATCACGTTTAATTCCAAAGTGCTGAAAATTATTATGGTAATTTGTCATTCCAAACATACAAACATCCGGGCCGCCGGTTGGTAAATCTTTTGGTGGCTCATGTTTTTTTGCCATCACATGCACAACGTGTGGAACGTGATCTGCATTCGGAATATGGAAAAATGTAGCCAATTCATGATCGCTAACAATCGCGCCGTTATCAATATGTCTACTTTGATATTCACGCAAAAATGCAGCGCCCTTTTTAACTTTTTCCAATTCAAAATGATTTGCATCTGTTTTATTAAACTGAAAAAATGCCTTCGAAAGCGCTAATAAATTTTTCTGTGCTTCATCTTCTTTGTCAGACACTGCTCCAAATCGAATTTGAACTTTAAATGGTTCATGCTCTGATTTATGAATAAAAAGTGCCTCTTCTTCTTTGTAATATTCTGATTTTTCTTTCATTCGAACATAATTCTTCAAACGGAATCTTCGCAAAAATCTATTAAGTCGCATTCTGAATTTTCTCAAAAAATGATACTTCCAATCTTCATCAATCGGTACCGTCAAAATTTGTACCCAAGCATGATCATTTCTTCCCAATTTCGAAATTACTGAAAAAATCGAAGATAGGGAATCCACCTCAAATTCATCGTAAGCTTTGAAGGGATAAATATCGCTCATTGCAAACTTTGCGCTAGTTCCCAGCAAAACATGTTTTTTGGGATCATAGACAGTTGTATAGTCTTTTACAGGTCTAATTTCTGCATCCGGGTAGCTTGAATAAATCAAACCCTCTACAAGTTTTGTAATATCCGGCTCGCAACCAATAAAAAAATATGTGTATTGATTATAACCAAAAAGTTCAAACGACAAATGTTTATGATGTGCCGTTTTATGTAGATTCTGCAAAAACTGAAGGAAAAGTCCTTCTTTTTTCGGATTTTCAGCCGTTCCCTGTGGGACTATTACATGTAAAAAATCCATAGAGTAATTATACCTTATTATAGCGGCTCCGTCAACCTGTTGAGGGTGGAATTATTGCAGGAATAATTCAGGACTTTTTCAGGTTTAGTGCTTATTATTCTTGTTCAGTAAGATATAAGTATGTATAATTAATATTACTAATATTACATACTATGCAAAGTAAAACCCGTATCTCCATTACAATTAACCCTGTCATAAACGAAATGTTAGATAATCTCACAGAAACATCAGGTGTAAGTAAAAGCTCATTAATTGAACATGCAATTAAAGATTTGCTCAACACTCAACTTGAAAAAGATGCTAAGGCACTTTCAAAAATAAAATTCGATGATCTTCCTAGTGAAGATGAATGGTTAGCAATAATGCCAAAAAATGATTGAAATTAAACAAGCCGGAATTTATCTCGCAAATCTTGACCCTGTTAAAGTCCATGAACAATCAGGTTGTCGACCGATTCTAATTCTTCAAAATGATATTTTAAATAAAAATCTAAACACCGTCATAGTTGCTCCATTAACAAAAAATCTCACTGCAAAAGGTCACATCACTACATATTTTATAGACAAAAGAATTTCAAAGCTAAATTTTGATAGTGTCGCTCTTTTATTTCAAATTAGAACTATCGATAAAATTAGAATACAAAAACACGTCTCAAATCTAGATGAAACAATAATGAAAAGAATCAAAATCCAAATGGCGTTGATGTTTTAGTAAACATGCTTTAAATAACACTCTTCACAATAAACTTTCTCAACTCGTTCATTTGAGTATGTAGTTTGGATATCTTTTGAACAATTGCTACAGTTCCTTTCTAATAATTGTCTAGGATTTTTTTGTTTCATTCTCACTTTATACCTGCAATGTGAGCAAATTTGCGGCACAGGAATTCCCATATTTTTATAAAAATCCAGCTCCATTTTATTTATTTTATAATTTTTTGTACAGTTATTACATGTAAGAATTTGTTTTAAAATCGATTCATCCACATCTATGATATTTTCTGGAGTCACTATTTTTTGACCTTGATAATGGCTTTGAGTTTCAGGTTCAAACCACTTTAAACCCAACTTTAAAGTTTCTTCTTTAGTAATTGGAAAATATTCCTGTGACATACATTCATTATAACAATACGGAGATAATTTCATTGGGAAATACTCGCCCAATTCGCCTGTTTTCTTCATATGTTCTATAACTCGTGGTAATAAAAATTCATACTCTTCTTTCGTATATTTCTTGTTAAGAATAGTATAATTACCCCTTTTTATTCCCACACATCCGAAAAGATTTTGTGATGATCTACAGTACATTGAATAATTTATATCGGAACAATTGTTTACAATTCCATGGCAGAATTTAATGTTTGTACAATTAATGCCAACTGTTCCTGATTCATAAACGAGTTCAATTTTCTCTCCAAATGAAGAAACATCCATGCAGTCATTTGCGGTGTATAGTGAGTCGCAATAATGCAGATCTCTAGAATTTCCTACATCAAAACAATTATGGACATCTTTTACATTGCTTAAATAATCACCATCGGAATTTTCGATTTGTATCCCATGGAAATATTTAACTGGGAAACAAGTTGAGAATTCTTCAAATTTTTTCTGCATATCTAATACTGCACTCCTTTTGCCTGCTACGAACTTTTTAAGAAAATTCTGATATTCCTCTCTGCTAAATGGCTTATTGAAAATGTAGTATTCTTTTTGTACAAGACCAACACATCCAAAACAATTCTTACACGAAATGCAATTTTTTAGAAAAAAAGAATCAAAACTATTTGTACAATCTTGTGAGTATTTTAAATTATAACAACTATGACAATCTAGGCATCCATACATCAATTCACAGCTTTTCAAATAGGAAGAATCCAAGCAAGATTTTGAATGTTTAATTACTTCACCATACTGACAATCTTCATTAAAATCTGAGTCAAAAATTAAATAACAATTTTTGTTATCACCAGCATAATTGGTATATCTACAATTGCTTTCCTCAATATCAATTGAGCCAACGACATGTGGGAGTGGAACTTTTTTTAATAGTTCCTCAAATTGGTCAAAAAAAGGCCGGGTAAAATCAAAGTCCATTCCATACGAAAGTGCATCCCATTTATCACTCCACCAGTCTTTTTGGTCATAAACTTTATTAGGTTTATCAGGTGAAAAATTTGAAATCAACTCTTTTCCGCTTAAATCACATTTTCTATGATAAAGATTCCTTTCATTTCGAAAAGCCAATCTACGTCGCATTCGTTCTTCGGGACATAAAGTTGGCAACGGCACTCCCATTTTTTCATAAAACTGCTGATCTTCATCTGTGACAATGAATTCTTTTCCACTAACCCGACATGTTTTAGTAATCACAGTCATTAATAGACTATTTTTAAATAGCACACCTCACAATAAACTTTTTCAGGTCTATCCGGAGAATAAGTGCTTTTAATTCCTTTTGAACAATTCTCACATTTTCTATCCCAAAGTGTTCTAGGATTTTGCTTTGAAAATCTATCTTTCCATCTTTGTTCGGGCGAACACCTTGGAATTGGAATGCCCATAGTTTTATAACATTCTAACTCCTGAGGAATTATTTTATAAAGTTTTCCACTAATTTCGCATTTCAAAATCTGCTTCGTAATTTCAGAATCCACATCTTTAATATCATCCGGAATATTTACATAAGGCCCTGAATAACTCGAATTTTCATCTTCCTCCTTCCACTTATATTTTTCACTCAAAGCATCTTCTTTTGTGATTGGGAAAAACTCTTGAGCGTTTGTTTCATTGTATCCAAAAGGTGAAAGTTCGATAGGGAAGAACTCCCCCCATTCACCGGTTTTTTTCATATACTCAATAATCCGAGCTTTCATATTTTCATATTCCTCTTTTGTGTATTGTTTATTTAAAATACAGTACTTATTTGCGCGAAGACTTATACATCCAAAACAATCTGAGCAATTGCTCATACAACTATCTGTATAGAAAAGATTTTGGCCGGTATATGTGTTTACATTAAAGGCGGAATTATATGGCATTGGAAAACATTCGCAGTTTTCATAACCCAGCTCGCCATTTACATAAGAAGAATCATAAATATCCTTAATTTCAAATCCGGATTGTACAAACTTGCAGTCTTTTCCTTTCACAACTTCAAATGATTCAAGACAATTCTCACTATCCATAAAAAGATCACCCGTTGAAGATTCAACTCTCCCCATTTTTTGCATGTAAAGTCGAGGATGATTTTTGATAATTTCAAAGAACTTCTGCTTTAATTTTGAAAAATTCGCATTAGAACTAATCTTAATTTCTTTCATCAATTTCTCATACTCTTCTTTTGAATATTCCTTATTCTCGATGCAATATTTTTTATTTCTTAAGCCGTATGACATGAAACAATCATTGCAGCCGCGACAGTCATATAAAAAGGCGCTATCAGTACAATTTGATGAATTAAAGATATAAATACCTCTGTAAATGCTCTGTGAATAGAAACATTCGTATGCCAATTCACTTCTAACTATTAAATAATTATCCACGCAATTCTTTGAATTTTGTACCCAATCGCCGTAATAACAATCTTGACTAAAATCGGACGAAAAAAGTAAGTAACAATTTTTCAAATTTGAAACACAATTTGTGTAATCACTATTTTCATTATTTATACTTAGCAAATTCAAGCGAGGCACTTCTTTTTGAAGCTCAGAATATTGTTCGAAAAATGAACGATTAAAATCAAAATCACGCCCATAATCCATTGCACTCCATTTATCACTCCACCACTCTTTCTGATCGTAAACTTTGTTAACTTTATCTATGGAATAATTTGAAATAATACTTTTCCCGCTTAAATCACATTTCCTGTGATAAAGGTGTTTTTCATTTCTGAATGCTAACCTACGTTTTGCCCTTTCATCAGGACATAATGTTGGCATTGGAACCACCATTTTTTCATAAAATTTTTGGTCTAGTTCGTTAACTACAAAACTTTTGCCGCACGATGTACATGTTTTATTGATTTCCATGCTTAAACTTTATCATAGCTTGTAAAAAAGTACATAATATAAGCTTGTAATCCGCCATTTAACAGGGTATATTTCTTGTAGAAATATTCTTACAACATGCTCGTAAATCAGCTTGAACAATTCGGTCTTTCAAAAGAAGAAGCTCAAGTTTACATAACTGTATTGGAATTAGGTGGATCTTTTGCCAGTACCATTGCAAGAAAGTCTAATACAGCTCGTGTAAACTGTTATTACATTCTTGATACATTAAAAAATAAGGGACTTATAACGACCAATTTGAAAGGTAATGTTAAATTTTTTGTTGCAGAACCTCCACAAGTTCTCGTGAATCAAATTGAAGAAAAATTTGAAAAAGCCAAATCACTTTTACCTGAATTAATTTCACTAACAAATACAAGTGCCTTCAAACCAATCATCCGTTCTTACGAGGGAATTGATGGAATTAAAACTATTTTTGAACAAACTCTCGAAGCAAAATCAGATGTTTTAGGATATACAAATTTAGAAGCACTCGGAAATTTACTCCCAGATTATTTACCAGGATATCTTCAGAAATTGGTTAGGAAAGGTATAAAAGTCAGGCTACTTACCCCTTCAACAAAGGAGGCCAGATACTTTGTTGAAAACTTTTATCCAAAAAAATATCCGGAAGAACTTGTAGAAATTCTTTTCGTGAATCCAAATGAATTTGCCTTTGAAAACCAAATTTCAATTTACGATAATTTTGTTGCAATAATGTCTCTCAATCCAGATGAACTAACCGGCGTTTTAATCGAATCGGCTGTTTATGCACGCACTCAAAAGGCAATTTTCGATCTTTCTTGGCTCGGCGCAACTTCCTTCGTGGCTCAGTAAACCTCAGCCAAATAACAAGGCTCACAGTATACATTTTCTGGCCGATTAGGAGCATAACTAGTTTCAATCTTCATTCCACACTTTGTGCAATTTCTTGACCAGGTATGATGAGGATTTCTAGCTTGAATGCGCATTTCATTCCGAGTTTCAGGAGCAAAATGAGGGATTGGGATTCCCATTTGTCGATATAATTTTAATTCCGCAGGAACAATCCGATAGGGTCTTCCGGTTTTTTCACATATGAATGTTCCTTGTAAAATATCATCTTTTGCATCGTGAATTGAGTCTGGAATATCTTGAGGTTTTATCTCACGAACTTCTTCATCAAGCCATTTAATGCCTTCGGAAAAAGCTTCATCCTTGCTTTTAGGAAAGAAATCTTGAGCAACGGTTTCATTGTATGCAAAAAGAGAATTTTTGATTGGCATAAACTCACCCCATTCACCGGTTTTTTTCATATGCTCCACAATTCTTGCACGTAAACTTTCATAATCTTCTTTACTGTATTGTTTGTTCAAAATGCAATATTCGGCTTTATTCATATTCGAACAACCAAAAATATTATTACAATAAGCAACTGTATCTGAATAGTAAACATTGCTTCCAAACCATACAAATGACGAAAAAGCAGTTGTGTGAACTCCGGGAATCCCAATTGATTCATATGCTATTTCTGATTTATGACCAATGTGACTAGAGCTAAGAGCATCTTTTAAATTCCAGCCTCCTAAGAATACATCTTTACAGTCTTCAACAGGGCCATAAATATCAAAGCAGTTCTCACAATTTTTAGCATCTTTAATTTTATCACCACTGCAGTTTTCACAATTCACAATACTTGCAAAAAGCATTGGAAAATTCAATTTAAATTTATTAAACTCCACTTTAAATTTTTGTACTCCGCTCCAAGTATCTAACCTTAATTCATGCATTTTTTTTGCATAATCTTCCGGCGAATATGCTTTGTTGAAAATATGATATTTTTTACCGCGTAAACCAACACATCCAATACAATATTCACAGTTTCGACAATCAAATAAAAATGCCCCATCACGACAGTTATAAGTATTTTGTGCATGCTTAATATTGTAGCAATTCGAACAATCAATTGAGTCATAAATAAGTTCCGATTTATTCACCCAATAAAGATCCGCAACATCTCTTGAATAAAAACAAAATATTGAATAAAGAGCATCTTGATTAAAATCTCCCCCAAAAACTAAATAGCAGTTTTTATTATCAGTTGTTAGATTGCAATATTCGCTATTTTCACCATTTGAATTCAAAAGAGACATTCTTGGAGTCGACAATCTTAGCTCTTGAAATTGATCAAAAAATGGCCTACTAAAGTCAAAATCTCTTCCGTAATCGCGTCCATCCCATTTGTCACTCCACCAAATTTCTTGGGAATAAACTTTCAAATTTTTATCCGGCGAATAAATTGAAATAATATCTTTTCCGCTAAAATCACATTTATCTTTATATAATTTCCTCTCATTTCTATAGGCAAATCTTCTTTGATGTCTGTGATCTATACACAAAGTTGGCAGTGGAAAACCACCCATTTTTTGCAAATGTGCTTGTTCCCATTCATTCACAACGAATTCTTTTGAGCAAGTTCGGCAGTTCTGTTTAATATCAGGCATTAGTAGACTTCAGATAAGTAACACGATTCACAATATACCGTTTCCGACCTTTCCGGTGAATAGCCGGTAGATATTTCGACTTTGCACTTAGCACAATTTCGAGTCCAAAGGTGTCTTGGATTTCTCTGATTTAACCTTTCGGCATGTCTGCAAATATGACATTTTTTAGGATTTGGAAGCTTTTTCTCTCGATAAAAGGCTAATTCTTTTGGAATTAATTTAAAAATTCTTTCACATTGGATGCATGATACAATATCTTCACTTAGACCGGATGAGTTTTTTCGCTCAAAATCTTTCCATTTTAAACCACAGGCTAAAACTTCATCTTTTGTCATTGGAAAAAATTCATAAGCAACCGTCTCATTATATGCAAATGGAGATATTGAAACAGGGAAAAATTCACCATATTCACTGGTTTTTTTCATATGTTCAATAATTCGCGGAAGCAAAGCTTCATACTCTTCTTTTGTGTACTGTTTATTTAAAATACAGTACTGTTTTTGTTTCAATGAAACGCAACCGAAGCAATTGCCGGTGTTATTGAAACAAGAAAATAAGTAGTAACTATCGTGACAATTATATGGGAAGGCAGAAAATCTTATATTCTGGCTATCAAAATTTCCAATTGTATCGTAAACATTTTCGCCAATATAAATAAAACATCCGTCATAAACATCCTTTGCAAATTCAACACCCCATGAGTTAACAACATCTTCACTTTTTTCGATGTCGAATGAATTATATACGTTTTTTGAATCTGCAATATAGTCACCCAGGACATTTTCTGAATTTAAAATAACTGAAGCTCTGTGTGGATATTTGCTGACCTTTTTAATAAATATTCTCTTCATTTCCAAGAGCTTTTCATGTGTGGAAATATCAACATTTCTAATTTTTTCTTCATATTCTTCTTTTGTACATTTTTGATTAAAAAAGTAATATTCAACGTTTCTTAACCCAACACAACCAAAGCAATTTTTCACACTAATACACTCAAAACAAAAAGAAGAATCACTCGTGCTTTTACATCTAACGCAAAAAATAGAGTTATAACAGTTCCAACAGTCCACACATTCATAACAATATTGGCAAGTATTTATGTTGAAACAGTCAACGCAATTCAAAGATTTCACAGGCAAATATGTATATAAAATTCCTTCGCTATCACCCAATCTTGATGACAAATAACAATCTTTTGAGTTAACCGCATTTGTATTGTATTCGCAGTTTATACAATTCATCATTGTTAGATTAATGAGCGGAACTGATGAAATTAATTCTTTCATTTGATCAAAAAACGATCTGTTAAAGTCGAAATCTTTAGCAAATTGACCGCCATCCCATTTGTCACTCCAATAACATTCCTGACAATATACTTTTACGTTTTTATCCGTTGAATAAACACTCACAATATTTTTTTTACACAAATCACATTTTCTATTATAAACATTCCAGTCATTCCTAAATGAAGTTCTTCTTTGTGCTCTACAGTTAGGGCAATAATTCGGATAAGGAACATCCAATTTTTGATAAATTGCCACATCTTCTTCCCTGATTTCAAAGTTTTGCGAGCAATTTTTACAAGTTTTAATCATTGAACTTCAGCTAAATAACATTTCTCACAATACACCTTTTCACTACATTCGGGTGCATATGTAGTTTGAATCGTGACACCACACTTCATACAATTTCTATCCCAAAGTTTTCGTGGATTTTCATATGACAGACGCTCCTTATGCCTACATTCAAAGCATTTAACAGGTATGGGAAGGCCCATTTTTCGATAGAACTTTAATTCTTGCGGAATGATTTTGTAGTTTTTAGAGCATAATGAACATGCCAAAATTTCATTTAAAACATCATCATTTATTTCATTTGTAAGTTTATATGTTTGCGGTAAATATTGACGCAAATCTACATCCTTCCATTTAAAACCTTTTGCAATTGCCTCTATTTTTGAAAGTGGGAAGTGGTCAAAAGCCTTTGTTTCATTGTATCCAAAAACTGTAATTCCCGCCGGGAAATATTCGCCATATTCACCGGTTTTTTTCATATGTTCTATAACGAGCGTAGCGAGCTTTCTCCATTCTTCCTCGCTATATTGTTTGTTCAAAATGCAAAAACGATTTGATTTTAAACTCATGCACCCGAAACAATCATGTGAACTTTGTGAATTGTCGCAATATTCCATGTTACTGCATTGGTAACAAAGATTGGAAAATTTGCTAAAAGTCAGATCGATTCCACCATTTGTTTCATAAAGCATCTCTCCTCCTGCAATTCGTGTGGAATCAAGGCAATCTTTCATGTCCATACTGTCATAAATATATTTGCCGTCTTCAACATTCCAAACATTATAACAATCGCGTGCATTTTTTGAATTAACTACATAATTTCCGGTAGAATTTTCAGAATTTTTCTCCCAAAAATATTTAACCGGAATCTCGAGTCTCAATTTCGCAAATTTTTCTAAAAAGTCACACTTAAACTCAGCATCATTATTTAATTTTTTTAAAGTCTCCTCAAAATCTTTTTGATTCGACGGCTGATTTAAAATCATAAATTCTTTTCTTCTAAGTCCAACGCAACCGATCAAATTATTGGAAGCGCGACAGTCAAAACATAAATAGGAAAAATTTAAACTTAGGCAATTCTCCAGATACGATGAATGATAACATTGGTCTGAATCGGTGCAGAAATAGCACTCTTCCATATGCGAGCACATGTAGAGATCGAGTGAATCCCTGCTGACTTGTGCGAAATCCGAGTAGTAAACATCTTCACAACCTCGCATTGAACTGCCCATGTAACAATTCTTACTTTTTCCGCTATGCACTATGTAATCGGAGTTTTCGCAAAGCGTCTGATAAATCGCTATTCGAGGAACTTTAGATCTCATATCTTCAAATTGTTCGAAAAAAGGTTTGTCGAAATTGAAATCTTTCCCGTAATCGAGCGGATTGAATTTGTCACTTAAAAAACAATCTTTGCAGTAGACGGGGAATGGCCTGTCCACGGAATAAATCGAAATAATTATCTTCTTGCACATATCACATTCGCGTTTGTAAAAATTCCTGTCATTTCGAAAAACCAATCGTCTTTGATTCCTGCAATCCGGGCAGTGAGTCGGCGCCGGAACATCAAACTTTTTTAAAAATTCAAAATCTTCGGCTTCAAGTTCAAAGTTTTGTCCGCATTTTTTACAATTTAACATTTAGTATACAGAAGCCAAATAGCACGCTTCACAGTATACAATCTCAGCTCGCTCCGGGGAATAGCTGCTGTGGATTTTATTTCCACATTTTGCACATGCACGAGTCCATAGTTTTCGAGGATTTTTCCATTTTAATAGTTCTTTATATCTACATTCACTGCATCTTTTTGGAATTTTTAAATTAAGTTTGTCGTAAAGTGCCTGTTCTTGTTTAATAACTCGATACTGTTTTTTGCATACTATACAATCCAAGGCTGCGATTTCACTTGGAGCTTTGGCAGTCTCGGCTTCTTTCCATACATATCCCTTCGATATGATTTCTTCTTTACTTAGAGGGAAATAATCTTGAGCCGCACTTTCATTATATGCAAATGTTGAAATGAAATTAGGAAAAAACTCACCATATTCACCAGCCGTTTTCATATATTCAATAACCCGTGCGACTAGAACTTCGTACCCTTCTTTTGAATACTGTTTATTCAAAATACAGTATTCATTTTTTGAATGAAAACCATCGCAACCAAAACTATTTGATAAATAAAAACATGAATATAAATATTCCCCAAAAGGTGCGGCAATTGAACAATAGCAAAATTTAGACATATAATTTTTTTCGCCACCAGAACTCATTTCATAGCAAAGTTCAATTTCTTTATCATGCATGCACAGATCCATTGAGTCTTTTATTCCCGAACATTCAACCAAATATTTTGAATCTAAAATATCAAAAGAATCAAAACATTCGACTGCATTTTTTGAGTTATACAAGTAATCACCAGTCGAATTTTCACAATTAAATTGAACTACTGCACGTTTTGGTAGGGATGAAGAGAACCCCATAAATTCAGAAAATATATCTTCATGGTTTTTCATTTTATATTCTGCAAGAATTTTCTCGAATTCTTCTTTAGTTAATTCTTTATTTTTGAAACAATAATTTTTATTTCTTACTCCACTGCACATAAACGAATTTTGCATATTTGAACAATCATCCAAGTATGAGGAGAATGAACATGAACGGCAGTTTAAAAGATAGTCCGAACTATAACAGGAATCACAATTAACAGAGTTAGATACAAGTTCACATTTATTAATTATATTGCTGTTAATGCAGTCTTTACAGCTTTGACTCTTTCTAACATAAATACATCCTTCACATAAATATGAGCCTGGACTCATATATGTATTTTTTGAAAATGCCAGTAGTGAATTATATTCAGAATTCTCATTATTAAGCTGAAGTAGGTTAGCTTTTGGAACCTTATTTATTAACTCTTTAAATTGCTCAAAAAATGGCCTATTGAAATTAAAATCTTGTCCATAAGATCTAGGGTCCCATTTATCACTCCACCAACAATCAGTACAATAAACCGGAAAGTTAACATCTGAATCAAAAAAAGCAATTATGGATTTTTTACAAAAATCACAGCTCCTTTTATAAAGATTTTTTTCATTTCTCATCATCAATCTCCTCTGTAATCGACAATCTGGACAAAATGTCGGTTCAGGAACTTTTATTTTCCCATAAAAATCCAAATCATCATTTGTTATTTCAAACTCAGCCGAGCAATTCTTGCAGTTTTTTATCATCCGTTTGGGGAGATCATCCTGCTAGATTATTCTTTCTATCTTTGTCACTGTCAATATAGCGGACAGCACAGTAACGGAAAAATTCTGCCTTACTAGCAAAGCCTTTTTCTTTAATTGTTGCTTGAATTCGCAGATCAAGATTTTTTGGAATTGAAAAGTTCACAATGGGCATATGTCTATCTTATATGTAATATGCATAGATAATATATTGATTATGTAGTTCATGTCAATATATTTATACCTGCAACAAAAGCCTTGCAATCTGATTTAAAAAATGATTTCATATTCTTTCAATTCTCATAGCTATTTATAATGGCAGATTTCGATATTAATTCCATTTTAACTGAGTTCGGTCTCAGCGACCTCGAAGCAAAACTTTATCTGGCTTGTCTCGAATTAGGTGCTCAGCCGGCATCAATACTAGCCAAAAAAAGTGGACTTAAAAGAAGTCATTCTTACAATATTCTAGGCACATTGATTGAAAAAAGAATAATGCAAGAGTACACAAAGGGAAGTGTTAGATATTTTAATTCGCGCCCTCCCAAGTCGATTCTTTCAATTTTGGATCATCGAAAAGAAGAAATAGAAAACCAAAAACAAAAACTCCTCAGCATATTGCCGGATCTTGAAAAGATTAGAAATCCTCTTCTTGCTCAGCCAAAAATTCACTTTTTTCAGGGGCTTGAAGGTATGAAAGAAATTTATGAAGATACATTGAAAACTCCGGGAGTAAATATATATGGCATGGGTGATTTTCAATATTTTTTTCCGGTATCAAATCAAAAAGATTTTAATAATTGGCTTTGGGATTACACAATTCGTCGTGCAAAAAAGAAAATTAAATATTTTGGAATTTTAAATAAGTCAGAATCTTCAGATATGGCATATAAGCATCGTAAAGAACAAAATCGGGTTTTGAAAATGTTAAATAATGTACATATTCCTGTCGAAATAAATATTTATGGTGACAAAGTCGCTATAGTTTCAATTTACCGAGACATTGTTGGAATTATTATTGAAGAGCCTCACATTGCAGAATCTTTGAGAAATATCCATCAGTCTTTTTGGACTTTTTTGCCGGATTACAAATAGCTATTCTGTCAGATTGCAAGAAAAGCCTTTTACCTGTAAAATTCCAGCACTTTATTGATATTTATGAAAGTTTTACTGTTAGCCGCTGGTAGAAGTAAAAGGGCAAAACCAATAGAAGATAAAAATTTCTTAAGATTCTGTGGAAAATATTTAATTAAGCATCAAATTGAGGCTTTAAAATCAGCTGGTTTTGATGACATTATTATTGTCGGTGGAGCACATAATTTAGAAAAGCTTAGAAAAGTGGCTCAAAAATATGATGCAAAAGTTGTTGAACAAAAAAACTTGGATGAAGGAATGGCAGGAGCTGTTCTATCTGTAGAAGATTTAGTCGGCGCAGAAGATTTATTTATTGTAAGTGGAAATGATGTTGTTGATACAAGCGCTTATAATGCCATGAAAAATGCCACCGGTGCCGATTCATTTCTGTTGGCACGTGAAGTTTTTGAATATTTTCCAGGAGGTTATTTAAAAATAGAAGGTGAAAAAATTACCGGAATTATTGAAAAACCCGGAGCGGGAAATGAACCCTCAAATTTAATAAATTTAGTTTTACATTTGCACAAAAATCCCAAAAGATTATTTGAGATTTTGAAAGAGGTATCTTCAGAAAAAGATGATCGTTATGAGATTGCACTCGATATTTTAATGAAAGAAAGAACATTTCAGGCAGTTCCATATAGTGGCTTCTGGCAGGCATTAAAATTCCCTCAGCATGTTTTAAATTTGACGGCTTTTTTCTTATCTAAATTGGAAAAAAGTATTGCTGAAGATTCTCAGATTTCTAAAACTGCTGTGATAAATGGAAACGTTGTAATTGAAAGTGGGGTAAAGATTTTTGATCATGCGGTGATTCAAGGGCCGGCATATATTGGAAAGAATTCTATCGTGGGGAATAATGCTCTTGTTAGAGCGTCATCTATTGGAAAACGGTCTGTAATCGGCTTCAATACAGAAGTTGCTCGTTCATATGTTGGAGATGATACTTGGTTCCATTCCAACTATATTGGAGATAGTATTATAGGAAATAATTGTGGATTTGGAGCAGGTGCAATTTGCGCAAATCTACGTTTAGACGAAAAGAAAATTGAAGAAACAAATAAACTTGGAGCGATTCTCGGTGATAATATTCGAATTGGAGTAAATACAAGTTTAATGCCAGGTGTGAAAATTGGTTCTAACACCATGATTACTTCCGGACTTGTGATTGCTCAGGATATTGAAGCTGGGAAATATGTGAGTGGAAAAATTGAACTCAAAATTGATGACAATAAAGCCACTATTGACCCGGAAGCCAGAAACGCTATGATGCTGAAGCTTAAATAAAACTTATGAAAAAATCTATAACAATTATCTCACTATTAGCACTCCTTTTAACATCTTGTGGAGGACAAAAATTTGCAACAAGTGGTCAAAATTATGAACTTCTTCCTGCTGATGATGCAACAGGATGGACAGTAGTAAAAATGAATTCAGTTTTAACTGAAAACTTATATTTCAAATTGCGTTTCGACCCTACTTTTTGGGAAATAAAAGAATCAAAAGGTGATTATGTTACGAATTTTTATTTTGATCACGTGGGCTATGAAGATGGTACTTGTATAGTTCTACCTGGAATGAAGGGTTACGAGCTAGAAAAGGAATACACAGTCTCACAATGGGCATTTAGAAGTGATAGAACGTCTGGTATTGATTATGAATTCATGAATCCTGTAACAGGAGTTATTGAGATGCGTGTTTTTGAAACATCAAGCAATGGAGAAGGCATGCCAGCTTCCTTATTTGAGTTGCATCTGCCAACTGACGGCCAAGATCAAGCACAATGTTACAACGATTATCAGCAATTAATTGGTACTTATACTTTTGATCACTATGAGGGCACACCTGAAGAATTGAAGGCAATTTTACTTAATCTTGAGGAGATAAAGAAGCAAAATGCTGAGGCAGAAAAGCAAAAAGAACTCGAGCAGATCAAAACAGCACCTTCAGGAACCGGTGAAACCGTTTAAAATTCAAATTCTACATCACCATTGATCTTGCACTGGCATGCTAGCCTTTGCTCTGGTGCAGCGCTTCTAATTGAAAGTGTCGCTTCTTCTTGTTCAGTTCTCTCTGTAATATTTTCCATTCCGGTATTTATCTGAATCAAACAAGTTGAGCAAATTCCATTTTCACAACCGAAAGGGATTCCAAGATTATTTTGCATGGCTACTTCTCTTAACTTGGCACCGCCCTCACATTCAACTGTCATTGATAGGCTTTTATTTGTAACTTTTGGCATATTATAGGTATGAATTGATAATTGGATCGATATCGATATTCTCGATGGAATGGTCAACAAGTGCTTTATCTTTTAACATCAAAAGTTCATCTTCATAAAGCCAACGATCTTCTTTGTAATAAATACCAACAGGAATTTTCTCACCCCATTCTTCTGTTAATTTGAAGGCCGCCATCCTATCCGTCGGATCATGATTTTCAGAATCCAATTTATGAATTCTTTGTTGATACCATTGATAAGTATTTATTTTATTGAAAGTTACACAAGGCTGCAAAATATCAATCAAAGAAAATCCTTTATGCTGAATTCCATCCATTATTAATTTTTTCAAATACATTATGTCTCCGGCGTAACCACGAGCAATAAAAGTTGCCCCGGCAGAAAGTGCAATAGAAAGCGGACGAATTGGTACTTCAATTACTCCTTCCGGAGTTGATTTTGATACATAACCATGATCGCTGGTTGGTGAAGTTTGACCTTTCGTGAGGCCGTAAACTTGGTTATTTTGCACTATGTAAGTCACGTTATAATTTCTACGTGAAGAATGAATTAAATGTGCAATGCCAATTCCATATCCATCACCATCTCCACCAATAATTATCACATTCATTTTGTGATTTGCCATTTTCATCGCGGTCGCAACAGGCAAAGCGCGTCCGTGTAACGAATGAAACCCGTAAACTTTCACTAAATGCGGAGTCTGTGAGCCACAACCAATTCCTGAAACAATCATGGTTTCTTCGGGATTTATTTTTAGTTCAAACAAGGCTTGTTTAAGAGCAACAAGAATTCCGAAATCACCACAACCCGGGCACCAATTACATTTGGAGCCAGTGTCTAAGTCCGTTAATAACTTTAAATTGTTTGACATATTTTTTCTAAAATTTGTGCAGGATGAATTGGACGGCCATCGTAACGTAATAACTTATCTTGAATTAAAATACCTGTGTTTTGAGCAATCACACCAGCCATTTGTGAATCGAAATTAGTCTCCAGCATTAGCAATTTTTTCGCCCCAAGCAAAACTTTTTTAACTTCTGCAGTAGGGAATGGCAGCACACATTTTATTTGTAAGAAATTGACTTTTTTACCCTGTTCTTCCGCTAAATCGAGTGCTTCCAAAATTGGTCCTTTTGTTGAACCCCAACTTACAATAGTCAGAGGCGCGTCAGCGACTCCATGAAGCTCCAACATATCAATTTCCTTCAAAGATTCTTTCTTTAACGTTTGTAATTTTCTATCTCTTTTTTCAACCATTTTATTTCTATTTTCAGCGCCCTCATCCAAATCACCAGTTTCATTATGTTCATCAGTCGAAACTGCATAAACACAATTTGGAGTACCGGGAACAGCACGTTTTGAAACTCCGGTTTCAGTAAATTCAAATCTTTTATATTTTCCATCTTCCATTTTTTCCGCTTCAGCTCGGCTAATTAATTGTCCTCGATCTGGCTTATAATTTTTGTGATCAAATGGAACTGTAGTCATTACTGACTCACCCAAATATTTATCTGTAATAATCATGCAAAGCATCTGATATTTTTCAGCTAAATCGAATGCTTTTATTGTCATATTATAGCATTCATCAACATCACCCGGAGCAAATAAAACTCGTGGAAATTCACCCTGAGATGCATGCATTACAAATCGTAAATCCGCTTGATCAGTCCATGTTGGTAAACCTGTTGATGGGCCTGGTCGCATTCCCTCAATAACTACCAATGGAGTTTCTGTAATCCCTGCCATTCCCAATGCTTCCGTCATTAGGGCGAAGCCACCTCCGGACGTTGCAGTCATCGAACGAACTCCCATGTGTGCGGCTCCAATTGCCATATTCACAGCGGCAATTTCATCTTCACTATGCTTCATCACAATTCCATATTTCACTCCATATTTCGCAATCACTAACATCACAGTTGTTATTGGAGTCATTGGATAAGCCGCCATAAATTTCACGCCGGCTTTAATCGCTCCAATTGCAATTGCTTCATTTCCTGAAAGCACAATTTTTGTTGATGCACCTTCAATCGGTTGAATATTCTCACCAATTTTCACCTTGTCACCAAAGTTCGCAATTGCATAATCATAACCTGTTCTAGCCACTTTCACATTATAATCCATAACTTCCTGCCCTTTCCTTCCAAAAGTATCAGCCAAAACTTTTTCCAAATATTTAAAATCATATTTCATCATTCCAAATGAAGCACCCAATGCCACGGTATTTCTCATTAGTGCTTGCGCACCCAATTCCTTTGTAATTTTTCCAAGTGGCACAGAAGCATATAGAACATCCGCTCGTAAACTCGCCTGATCCAAAATCACATTTTCACCGTCATAAATAATCACGCCACCAATGCTCATTTCATTCACATGCAAATCAACAGTTTCTTTATTCAAAGCCAAAAGCATATCAACTTTATCGCTGTGAGAGTGAACAGGATTGCTACCAACACGAACCATCGCAGTATTATGCCCACCACGAATCAATGACGGATATTCAACATAACCAAATGCGTATAAGCCGCTCTGCGTGCAAGCACGTGAGAACATTTGGCCCATCGTGGTGATTCCGTATCCGGCTTCACCTCCAACCATCCAAGTGAAATGATTATGTTTTGTTGTCATATTAATTGTTTTCCAGTGCCAATTTGAATCAAATGTATAACGTTTACCGGGCAAGATTCTGCAGATGCCAGATTCAGATCAAAATCAGCATCAGTAATATCCAACTCTTCCCAGCCATCTTCGCCCAATTGAGAACCTATTATATCAGATTTTCCGTCCATTGCACTCATTGTCCAAAAATTCGGCGCAATGTTAGCGCAGGCGTTACAGCCAATGCAATTCGGCCTATCATGTCTTATTTTATACATCGGGCATATTATAAATGCCTTTTCCTCGATAGCAACCTTATTGCCTCAGGGTAATATTTTTTCTCAAGCACCTGAACTTTCTCTCTCAAACTTTCAGCAGTTTCCCCTTCTTCAATTGCTACTTTTTCTTGAATTAAAATCTCACCGCCATCAACTTCCGAAGTAACAAAATGAATTGTCATTCCACTTTCATTTTCACCTGCTGCAATCACCGCTTCATGCACATTTTGCCCGTAAAAACCCTTTCCTCCATATTTTGGAAGTAATGCCGGATGCACATTTATAATTTTTCCTTCATATTTTTTCACAAATCCCTCTGTCAAAATTTTCATGTAGCCGATCAAACAAACCAAGTCTACTTCGCCTACTTGCGATGCGAGCTCCTCATCATATTCTTCTTTATTTTTACCGGCAGGATCAACAAAAACCGCCTTCACATTGTGCGCTTTTGCCTTATCAAGCGCTCCACAATTCTCAACATTACTCACGACAATCGCAACTTCTACATTCGCTAAAAGTCCCGCATCAATTTCATCAAAAATAGCCTTTAAATCTGTACCACGAGTTGACGCTAGAACTGCAATTTTATAGGTCATGAGAGGAATTTATATCAATAGGTTTTATTTCTAAAATAGGTTTTTTATAACGAAAAATAATGTATCGTACATTTTTTAATGGCTTTCTTACATAGGAATAAAAATTCCTTTTGAAATCACTGATATTAATTGACTTAGTTAGCATATATTTTTGGCTTAGCAATAAAATCAAGATAATTATCAGGGGTAATAACTGTAAAATTCGCATCTTTGTAATTATTTTTCCATTCACTTGGAGCATTAATTTTTTTTATAGAATTCTTTGACCACTTGCATTCATATCCAAAAAGTTTTCCCCCTCTTTCTTCGACAATATCAATTTCTTGTTGATTCCATGTTCTCCAAAAGAAAACATTGGCTGAAATATTGTCATAATTTCTGAACTTAATTCGTTCCATGAAAATAAAATTTTCCCATAATGCTCCGATATCATTTCTCAAATTTACAGGATTAAAATTTGAAATAATCGCATTGCGAATGCCAAGATCATAAAAATAATATTTACTTTTTTTAGTAATTTCTTTTCTTAAATTATTGCCATATCCTCTGGCTTGAAAAATCACAAAGGCTTTTTCCAAAACATCTAAATATCTGGCTACAGTTTTACTGTCCAGGCCGATTTGTTGACCCAATTCAGACAGTGAAACTTCATTTCCAATTTGGAAAGCGAGTAATCTAACCAAATCCAGTAATACTTTAGAGTTACGAATTGCATCGAGCTCAAGTATGTCTTTAAACAAATATGAATGTGCTATTTCTTCAATTCTCCTTTGTTTCTCTTCAGATGAATCTGTCGTTAAAATTTCCGGATAAGATCCATAAATTAAAAATTCATCCAGTTTCTTTTGAAGATCAAATGCACTAAAAGATTTAGCCAAAAGCTCATATTGAGAAATCGGGAAAAGCGTAAGCGTGCGATGACGACCCGTAAGAGGCTCACCTACCTGTCCGGCTAATTCAAATGAGGATGAGCCAGTTACCAGAATAGACAAATCTTTTCTATGGTCAACCAGCATTTTTAGTCCTTGGCCAATCTTTGGAATTCTTTGAGCCTCATCAATGATGAGAACATCATAACCTTCTACGTAAGCTAAAATATCTTTTAAATTCTCACCATCGAAAAGTACACGTGTCTCGATATTATCTCCTGTATCCCAACGGATTTTTTTAGTACTAAAAAACTGGTCATTCTCTTTGATGAGTGTGGTTTTACCAGCTTGTCTCGGCCCATAAAGTACTAAGACTTTGCCTATAGTCAAGAAGTGACTGATGGGTTGATATGCTCTCCAAATATTCATGGCTCTATATTATCAAATTCCGTAAAATCTGTCAATTATTCGGAATCCAATTCCCGAAAATTTACTTATTATTCGGAGTCACAATCCCGAAATCTCCAATCTACTTACTACAAGGATTACTCCCCAACTGTATTAACCCCATCTTCTTAGCAACTTTTTGACCTGTTGGAGTTACGGCCAATCCACCCAAAGCGGTTTCACGAATTTTTGGGCTCATCATGTCGCCGATTGATCGCATTGCGGAAACAATTTCATCAAATGGAACGAAACTTTCAATTCCCATACAGGCCATATCTGAAGCCGCCATCGAGAAAACCGCACCAATTCCATTTCTTTTAATACAAGGAACTTCCACAAGTCCACCAATTGGGTCGCACGCCAAGCCAAGCATATTTTTCAAAGCCAATGAAGCAGCGTGTAAGGTTGTTTCAGGTGATTTTCCTCTAACTTCGGTCAAAGCCGCAGCCGCCATTGCAGTTGCACTGCCAACCTCTGCCTGACATCCACCTGCCGCACCTGAAAGTGTGGCAGTATTTGCGATAATAATTCCAACTCCTGAAGCGGTTAACATCATTTGCACCAATTGTTCTTCGCTCAACTTAAATTTTTTCATTGCGCCGTAAATTGCTCCAGGAATAACTCCGGCGGCACCGGCAGTTGGGAAGGCCAGAATAACACCCATTCTCGCATTATTTTCTCCTGTTGCAATCGCACCAAGCATTCCACGCACTGCAGTCTCATTTAATAGCAATCCATCTGCAACTTCTTTCCAATTTTTAACGGCAGTAGCAAGAAGTGGGGTCGATTTCCCGACCATCCCACTAGGAGAAAGCTCAGGGTTTTCAATAGCGGCATCAATTCCTCTGAAAATAACATGCAATCGATCGGAAAGTTTTTTATAAATTTCCTCTTTCGTATTACCGGACATCTGAATTTCATAATTTAAAACTACCTCCCAAATTGTCATTTTATGCTCTACACACCTTGCTAATAGTTCAGTACCGTTTCTGAAAATATATGAAGCTGTCATTGCTCAATTTTGTTAAGTGATCTAACGAAAATAATTCCCGGCTCCATTTCCAGAGTGAGAATTTCATCAAGTGATAAACTTTGATCTATACTTAAAACGCTCAAAACCTTATTTTCACCAGCAAGATATGAACTTTGCATATTCACAATTCTAATTCCTTTGTCTCCGAGAAAAGTTGTTGTCTTGGCCAACATTCCGGGCATATTTTCATTTTCAACCACAAGCGTAAAATATTGCTCCGCGCTACTTCCGGTTAGGTAAATATCGAAGCCGTCTATCTGACAAATTTCTATATTCCCGCCACCGATTGAAGAGCCAATAAGTGTCATCTTCCTTTCAGCATTTTCAAGGGTAATTTTTACACTGTTAGGATGGTATCCACCGCCCAAATCTCCAGGTTCAAATTCATATTCAATATTTTTCTCTTTTGCAACCTCGAATGCAATCTTAATTCTTTCATCATTAGGTGGAAATTTCATAATGCCACCAAGTAGCGCCTTATCTGTTGAGTGGCCTTTATATACTTCGCCAAAAGAACCGTGTAGCAAAAAGTGTACTTTAGTTGGAGTCGCATCAAAAATAGCTCTCGCAAACTGACCGATCCTTGCCGCACCTGCAGTATGTGAGCTCGATGGCCCAACCATTACCGGACCCGCAATGTCGAAGACTGAAAAGCTAGTCATTTGGGGATTTAATCGCCCAAAGTATAGCTTTTAAAAAAGAAAAGTCCATAGAAAGCGATACATGCTCTACCTGAAAATGTACCACCACGAAATATATTTCGGCACTAGTCGAGTAATATTAGTTGCAAAGAAAACAAAGGGGGATATAATGACATGAATTCAGTAAGACAAACATTGGATTCACCCAGGCACATTGAAAACACAAAAACAAAAACAAAAAGTAATCCTGACGCGGATTACCCAGCACTAAGCGTGATGGTAAGCGGTCGATAAACATCGACAATTTTCTTTCTCGCTTTGTGATGGTTCTCTAGACAAGGGAACCCATGAGAGACAGACTCTCATATCGCTCTGTGGACTTGCGTTTCCTGCTCCCTGACTTCGGTTACAGCGGCCACTTCCACGCCAAGGGCAGCCCCGGTCCGGCCATAAACCCGACCAAAATAAGGCAGAAAAAAACAAAAACAGAATGAGTTCGTCGCCATTCACGAAACCGACTCTACTCCCATAAAAGTTTGATTGAACTATATATAGATTCTCTACAAACAGGAATTAGGGTCGGTTTTTAAAACTTGCCGAAGGCAAGCTTCCCTTTAGAATCTAGCCTTTTCGCCAAGCATTTCCTCAATTCTCAGTAACTGATTGTATTTTGCAATTCTATCAGATCTACTAGCTGAGCCGGTTTTGATCTGTCCGGTTTCCCATGCAACAGCAAGATCTGCAATTGTTGAATCTTCACTTTCGCCGCTTCTGTGTGACATAACGCAAGCGAAGCCAGCTTTTTTCGCCATTTCGACAGCATCTTTTGCCTCTGTTAATGTACCAATTTGATTCACTTTTACTAAAATCGCATTGCATGATTTTTCATCAATCGCACGTTTCAAAAACTTCACATTTGTTACAAGTAAATCATCTCCAACCAATTGAATTTTTGATCCCATTTTTTCAGTAAGTTTTTTCCAACCGTCCCAGTCATTTTCCGCAAGTCCGTCTTCAATTGAACATATTGGATATTTGTCAGCCCACATCTCCCAAAGTGCAATCATTTCATCGCTTGTTTTCACACCTGCTCCACTTTTCCTTAAATTATACGCTCCATTTTCATAGAATTCACTTGTTGCCGGATCAAGTGCAATAAAAATATCTTTCCCCGGAATGTAACCCGCAGATTCAATGGCTTTCACCAAATATTCCAAAGCTTCTTCATTTGATTTGAAGTTTGGTGCAAAGCCACCTTCATCACCCACTCCGGTCGAATGGCCAGATTCCTTAAGCAATTTTTTCAGAGCATGAAAAGTTTCAGCACCATATCTCAAAGCCTCTTTAAAACTTGCAGCACCTTTCGGCACAACCATAAATTCCTGAAAATCCACATTACTATCAGCATGTGCTCCACCATTTAACAGGTTCATCATCGGTGTTGGAAGCAAAGTTGCATTTGGATTTAGATATTGCCAAAGCTGGAGATTTTTCTCAGATGCCGCAGCACGGGCAACAGCCAAAGACACAGCCAACAGTGCATTCGCCCCCAATCGATTTTTATTTGGAGTTCCATCGAGTGCAATCATTTTTTGGTCTATTGAGCTTTGCTCAGTTACTTCCATTCCCACAACAGCTCCTGCTATTTCACCATTCACATTCACAACAGCTTTCATTACACCTTTTCCATTATATCTTTTTTCGCCATCTCTCAATTCACAAGCCTCATTTTCTCCTGTTGATGCACCACTTGGTACAATTGCTCTGCCAAACCCGCTTTCACTTGTAACTTCAGCTTCAACTGTTGGATTTCCGCGTGAATCTAAAACTTCTCTCGCGTGAATTTTAGTAATTTTGCTCATGATGTGGGGGTTAATCGGGTGCATGATACTGCATTTTTGAGAATCACAAAAACATTTAATTTAAATTTTAACAGCACCTAGACAAACCTCGAATTAGATGTATATTCACATCTAATTAAAAAACATGTCCGAATCCGAAAAGCAAAAACTCGAAGATATAGAAACCCAACCTGTTGAAACAGCACGCACCATCTTATCTCAACAGGAGCTATTAAAGGCATGGGCAAATGAGGTTGTCGAAACCCCTTACACATCAACAAAAAAGGCAATTTTGGATAAATTATCTCAAAAAATACCTCATGGAACAGATTTTGACGGAGTTAGTGTAATGATGGATTTTTTCTATAGAGGAGTCAAAGATGAAAAACTATTCAAAGGATTGGCAAAGGAAATCAAATTGGTAGACATCTGCCAGCCTTCATATAGATTCATGTATGAGAATTGGCAGCCTGAGGAAAAAGAGAAAGCTAAATGGGATTTTGTTCAGGATAGACTTCTTACCGGGAATAATCTTGAAAAAGCAGTCAATCTTCCCGAAAGTATACTCTTTGGATTAGATAAAGAAGGCAATCCACTTGTGGCAAATGGAGGAGTTGAGCCAATCATGACAGGAATGGGGTATAACAAATCAAGAAGAGTCCTTATCTCAAAAGATTATGCTCTTTTCCCACATATAGCTCCACCTGAAAGATCTCTTGAAGTTATTAAATTTGAAAGATTTACTGGAGGACAAATTGTAAGTTCTAAAAATCTTATGTACCAAAAATCAATATGGTTTGAGAGTGGAGAAAATAATGAGAATATCGGTGGTGCGTATGTTGGGGTCTACGATCCGTATTATCTGGAACGTTGGGCGTATTTTGACTTCGTAAATAATGGTGGAGACTCGCGCGGCGTCCGTGCCATGTTCAGAGCAAAAGCCTAAATGCCAAAAAACTCCCGCTTTCCTAATCCACTAAGCTTTGTTAGAATTCGCCCGATCTAAAAAAATATATGGAAATCAACTGGCAAGGTAAATCATCATTCACAATTAAAGGTTCAGAGGCAACAGTTACAATTGATCCACAGAATGACAGCATTAAGGCAAATGTTGTGCTTTTCACCAAACAAGATTCAGAATCAGGTATTCAAAATGCAAAAATTTTAAGCTGGCCAGGAGAATATGAAGTTTCAAATGTTTCAATAGAAGCAATTCCAAGTGTTCCTCCTCAAGATAAGCCAATAAATATCTTTGTATTCTCAATCGACAATATTCGTGTTTGCTCACTTGGTACACTTTCAACAGATATAACAGAGGCCATGTTTGAAAGAATTGGTGATGTTGATATTTTGATTTTACCGGTTGGTACAAAAGAAGTTTTAAGCACAAAACAGGCTCAAACAATATTTGAAGAAATCGATCCACGAGTTGTAATTCTTTCTTGTTACGAAGGCGCTCCAAGCGAATTTCTGAAGGCAGTAGGCAAAAGTGACCTCGCAACTAAAGATAAATTCTCAGTTAAACTGAAGAGCGAATTACCTGAAGCAACAACGGAATTCGTTATGCTTAATATTGCCTAATTAGATTTGTTACCACACCTTGAACTTCAAGGTATTCACTGGCTTCAATATCTTTGTAGTCTTTATTTTCAGCTTGTAACCAAACATGCTGACCTTTTTGTCTAAATCGCTTTACTGTATTTGCTCCGTCAACCAGTGCAATGACAATATCTCCGTCACGAGCCTTTAAGTATCTATTTGCAATAACAAAGTCACCTTCCAAAATTCCTGCATCAATCATGCTTAATCCTGTTACTTTCAATGCAAAAGTTCCATCAGGTTTTTTCAACATACTTGTTCCCATCTCAAAATAATCGATTACAAATTCTTCAGAAACAACCGGTCCACCTGCTGGAATTGTTCCCAAAACCGGAATTCTAAACATATTTGTTGCCGCATCTAATTTTGCTTTCACACTTTTAAGTAATTTGATTCCACGAGGAGTATCATCTTTTTTAATATAACCTTTTTCGTGAAGTGCTTTCACATGTTTCAGCACACTGTTGTCACTTTTTACTTTAAAATGTTCGCGCATTTCTCGCAAAGTAGGCGATGAGCCATGGCCCATCTGGTAATCTTCAATAAAATCAAGAACGGCCTTTTGCTTGTCTGTAAGTATTTCCATATATTTTTTGGTGAATGAACGCTCTCATACTAGGTGAGTCATTGCTCACCGTCAAGCACATTTTTTGTTTACAAAAAATGCTATCATTCTTTTCCAAACACCTCACTTAATTTCTTATATACTCCCTGATTAAAAACCCTTTGTGTTTCATATTTTCCAGGTAGAAATAACTTAACCGTCTCAGAATCAAGAACTTTGTTCTCCGACAAAACCTTAACTTGTTCTTCAATAAAATTATCAAGATCTGCGTCACTCGCATTAGGATTTTCTATTTTAAACACACGAATCTGTTCAGAAACCCAATCGTCAATAAATTCAGCACTCGCAGTTTTTTTGGCAATTTGTCTATTTAGAGATTCTCTAACAGCCATAGTTTCAACCATAATTTCATCACTTCCTTCAAGACTAATTTTAGCAGTGCCGACTTCTACATTTCCATCTGCTCTCACAGAAAGTTTTGATTTATATGGACTCACTGAAACCGGATTAAAGCCGGAATTTAAATATTCTTCGTGGGCAAGTTTTGAATATTCGGTAGGTTTTTTCGGAGAAATGCCATACAAAATGTTACCAGCATCGCTTTCAAAACCTTTGACGTAAAAACCTGCGGCTTGGCTATGAGCCAAAGTTGTCATCACAAAACATTCATCCTGCATTATAAATGCTTTCAAGTCTCCAACATTATTCCACTCAATTAATTCCTCTGCAGGAATCCTGCTGTAAATATTCTTTCCAGCGCCTAAATTAGAAGATCTAAATACTAATAAATCTTTAACTTCTTCATCTGTGATGATCTTTCCATTAATAATTTTTCTAATAATAATATTACTTTTCACATTTTTTTCACTCAGGCGATTTTTTGTTTCCGTGTCATCAGATTTATCTTGCCTGCTAATATCAACAGAAAGTGCGCCTGAAGATCTAGGCCCAACAGTCTTATCTTCCTCCGTTTCACTAGCTTTATTTTTATCAATAATCTCACGAATTTTATCGCTAATTCTTCTAGTATTTGCTTCTGCACAATCTCTAACGAAATATCTGTGTGAAGCTAATACGCTAATCTCTTCGAAAATATCTCTAAAAGCACCCTGAAAACCAAATTTAAACTTAAGATTTTCAAATCTTCCTGAAGCTTTTTCATATATCGGCTTACCCTTAAAATCTCTGATGCTGATTTCTACAGCCCAAGAAAAATCATTCTCAGAAGCTTTATTTACTGGCAAAAGTTTAACCATAAAGCCCGCAGGTAGGCAGTCGCTCATATCAACATATATCGGCTCTGCGAGTGCAATTGATGCTTCAGCCTCTATTTCTTTTAATGATTGAATTTTGTTGAAATTCTCCGGATTTTTAAAGGATTTAATACCCGTTAGTTGTCTCGGACTATCAAAAAGTTCTTTAAAAATTCTTTGTACAACTTCTTTCTCAAAAGCATCAAATATCCCTAGTTTAAATTGTTCAGAATGACCTCTTTTGAAATTATTTACAATTGATTCAGAATTATAGAGTAATTTTTCAATTACTAAATCTATATTTGCATTACTTTCTTTCACAAAAAGAAAAAGTTTAACTTTTAAAGTTTCATCGACGTCCGCATAATCCACATCTGTCTTAAACAGATTTTCAATAACTCTAGCTATTTTCTTTTCGTCATCTTTTGCCCAATTCGCAAGTATTTTTATCGCATATGCCGAGCCCAAATTATTAAGATTTTTAGCTATTTTAAACAGACCTGAAAATATCTCTTCATCATTTATTGCACGATAAAAATCACCATTATAATTTGAATCCATTAGGAAACAATGACCTAGATTGGAAGAGGTATATCCACAAGGGTCAGCTGCAAAATATTCCTTAAGATCTTTTTTCATGCCCGCTAATCTACTACTTATAGGTCTTGATACATTATTCAATCCAAAGATATTTGCTATATTAGTTTTTCCAAGATATTCAGCTCTTTCATTAAGTTTTATATAAATCTCCGTAATCTCTCCTACACTACTTATATTAATTTCATCAGAAAGTTTTTCCCCAAAAATAGCGAATGATCTAAATATATCCAAAATATTTGGCTGATAAGCATCAAAAATCAAATCAAAGTCAGGTATAAAACTTATCTGTTTTCTCATCTCTTCTTCAATTGCCTTATATGGAAGGTTTCTTTTCTTGAGGTCATTAATTTTCGCATCGGCTGTTCTTTTAATGAGAATATCTTTTGCCATTTTCATTAATAGATTATTCATATCCACAATTCGATCATCACTCATGAAATTATTTTCTTGAACGGCAGAACTTATTCCACGCAATGTCTCTTGACCAACTTGAAATGGGTCATGATAAGGTTCAAGTGCGCCAGATTGTATCTTATCAATGTCGATTATTAAGCTAGGATATAAATCTGGGAAACACCTTTTTATTATTTTAAGATATTCAGAACTTTTTCCAGCTAAAACTCGAAATAGGTCTTCATGCACCATTGAATGCGGTAATCTAATTGAGCGACCGCGGGTGCAATTTTTTGGATTAAATGCATAGGTTGCAGAAAGAAAAAATTCCATCTTTTTACTAAACTTTTCAAAATTTTCTCCATCTTCTTCATAAAGTCTATTGACCTCTTTGTTCAGATCTACAATTTGCATTTCACTACTCATGTCGCGTTTGATAAGTCTGTCGAAATCCTCAAAGTTTTTTTCATTTATTTTGACATCAAATTCGTTTCCAATTGCAGGGATTAAATCATTAGAATCTGATTTATTCTCAAAAATAAAATTCCAATTTTTTAAACCTTGAATCCTATTGCGCACTTCTTTAAACATTAATGATTTAAAGAAAATCATTATTTCATTAGCTCGATCAATTCCAATACCTATTTCTTTTAGATTATCAATTTCAAAATCGGGAACATTGCAAATTTCCGCCTCATCACTACTATCTTTCACGGCCGCAAGTTTAAATTCTTTTAATGATTCAATATTCTCTTCAATATATTCTTCAAACTGCTTCGAAGCATATTCAGGACTCGTGTCGCCGTTCATTTTAAAAATAAAGGGCAATTTACCAATCTTAAATAAAAGATTAGGATCGCCATTAGAATTAGCAATTATTTCTAAAGTTTCAGCCCAAGCAAGCTCAAGTTCTTTCTTGCTAAATAAGCCATTCAATAATCTCCCTGCAGGGTATTGTTTGCCTTTAATTTGTAAATTCTCTATTGTCATTACCTGCATAGTGCCATATTATCACATTTCTGTAAAGCATTGACGAAAAAGATTCACATGGTCTAATCTCAATCTATAGTAAACAAAGCAATGGAAGATTTACCAATCTTAACCGAAGAGATTTCATCTTAATTGACTAATTTGCAATCACTTTTATTAACAATGGTGCCTTCGACAGGAATCGAACCTGTATTTACCCCTTAGGAGAGGGTCGTTCTATCCATTGAACTACGAGGGCCAGATGCACAACATGTCTTTTTGTCGATGCTGGCGAGCCATACTTTAAGTTAAATGTGGCAAAAAGCCAAATTTTGTTTAGAATAGCTACGATTCACCCTCGCGGCTTATGGCGAAATTAACGCCCATGATGGAACAGTATCAGGATATTAAAGCTGAGTGCAAAGATGCAATTCTTTTCTTTCGACTTGGCGATTTTTATGAAATGTTCGGTCAGGATGCGCACGATGCATCGAAAATTTTGGACATTACTTTGACGTCTCGTAGTAAAGATGAAAATGCCGTTCCAATGTGCGGAATTCCTTATCATGCCGCAGAAAATTACATAGCAAAATTAGTAAAATCCGGCAGAAAAGTTGCCATTTGTGAGCAAATTTCAGATCCTGCACTTCCAGGAATTGTTAAAAGAAAAATTGTAAAAATTATTACTCCGGGAACAGCAATTCTTGATCAAGTTTTAGATCAAAAATCAAATAGATACATTCTCTCAATTTATGCAAAAAAAGATTATTTTGGAATTGCATTTTGTGATGTAAGTACAGGTGAATTTCATGCAGCTGAACTCAGCGGAATCGAAGCTTTGCGCAACGAAATTCTTAGATTAAATCCATCAGAAATAGTTCTGGAACGTGATCAATACGACGACCCCGCAATTCGGACTTTAGCAATTTCAATTTCTGATGCAACAATTTCTTCAGTTGCACTTTACGAAGATGCCTATAAATTTTTGCTCGGCTCTTTTCATGTGAAAAGTCTTGAAGGATTTGGAATTGCGAGTTGGCCTTTTGCAATTGAAGCCAGCGGAATTTTAATGAAATACATTCAAGAAACTCAAAAAGATGAAGCAAAACACATCGATAGAATTCACGCATATCATAGAAATAATTGGATGTATTTAGACGAAGGTACAATTAGAAATCTTGAACTTTTTTCAACAATGCGCGGCAAAGATGAAGAGGGAAGTTTGCTCAGCGTTATTGATAATACAAATTCTTCAATGGGTGGAAGAATGCTCAGAAAATGGCTTCTTCGCCCGCTAATTCACAAGGAGCCAATTCAAAGCCGTCACGATGCGGTTGAAAATTTTATTTCAAACGAAGATCTCAGAAATTCTTTCAAAGATATTTTAACGTCTCTTTCTGATATTGAAAGAATTCTTGGCCGGCTTTCTTCCAGTGGGGCAAACGCGCGCGATTTACTGTCACTTGGAAATTCACTTTCGCAAATTCCAAAAATAAAAAAAACAATCGAATTTGCGACTGCGTCGCTGCTTATTTCACTTGCAAAAGATCTACTTCCACTCGAAAAACTCAGTCAAACGATCGCATCTTCAATTGCTGACGAACCCGGTTTTAAAACAAGCGAAGGAGATATAATTAAAGATGGATACAACGCCGAACTCGACTCACTTCGTCGACTGATGAAGGATGGGAAAACCGCGCTAAAAGAAATCGAACAAAAAGAAATTGAAGCCACAAAAATCAACTCTTTGAAAGTTTCTTACAACCGAGTTTTTGGCTATTACATTGAAATTAGCAGGATAAATTTGGAAAAAGTTCCTGATAGATACATTCGAAAACAAACTCTAGCGAATGCAGAACGCTTCATTACTCCGGAACTAAAAGAGTACGAAGAAAAAGTTCTCAGCGCCGAAGAAAAATCTTTCAAACTTGAATATGAAATTTTCCAAGATTTAAAAAGTGAAACTCTGGAATATATAAAAGAAATTAAACTTAATGCACAGATAATTGCCGAACTAGATGTGCTTCTTTCTTTTGCAATTACTGCAATAAAACGTGATTACGTGAAACCCACTTTTGGCGCAGTCGCGCAGCGATCATTGTTTATTAAAGACGGCCGACACCCAGTTGTTGAAAGCATAACTTTTGAAAATTCTTTTGTTCCGAATGATGCAAATTTCAAAGCAGGTGAAACAGAATTGAAGTTAATTACCGGTCCAAATATGAGTGGAAAATCTACTTATCTTCGTCAAATTGCACTCATTGCATTACTAAACCAAATTGGCTCTTTTGTACCTGCTAAAGCTGCAACTTTGCCTCTCTTCGACAGAATTTTTACACGAGTTGGAGCCAGCGATAATCTTGTTCGCGGCCAATCAACTTTCATGGTTGAAATGCAGGAATCAGCTTATATTTTGAATCATGCCACGGCAAAAAGTCTTGTAATTCTTGATGAAATTGGGCGAGGTACAAGTACATATGATGGACTAAGTATCGCATGGTCAATTCTTGAGTTTCTCCACGACAAAATCGGAGCATTCACGCTTTTCGCGACACATTACCACGAGTTAATTAATGTAGTGCAAAATTTACCGAAAGCAAAAAATTACTGTGTAGACGTTAAAGAATCCGCAAAAGGCGTTTTATTTTTACACAAAATAATAGAAGGTGGAATTGATAAAAGTTACGGCATTGAAGTGGCAAAACTTGCCGGAGTGCCGACTGCGGTCATTGATCGCTCTGCGCAAATTCTCATTGACCTTGAATCGGAAAAAATAGAATCACAGCCAACAAAAATTCCAGAAAATCAAATGGGACTTTTCACAGGAAAATATATTGCCGACAGACATCCTGTCTTGGAAAGATTGAAGGGAATTGATATAAATGATCTGACACCGATTGAAGCACTCATCGCACTGAGCGAGCTCAAAAAATTATGAAATTCCATTCGCCAGAACAAGAAAAAGCCTACCACCAGGCTTTAAAACGTAAATTCAAAGCAGCAGCCTTTGACATTGATGGCACTTTAACAAAACTCGCAAAAATTACCATTCCAAGCAGGCTTCTTATAAAACTCGGTGAGCTTGCAAGGCAAATTCCATTTATGATTTGCTCCGGGCGCGACATTGATCACATCAAAAATAAGGCTGCGAACATTAATAGTGACAGTAAAAACTTTTTTATAATTTCCGAAAACGGTGGTGCAACTCATTCATATGATTCAAAAAAAAATTCATACACGGAACTTTTCAATATCCCATGGCCAGATAAAATAATAACGGCAAGCGAGCTTGCGCTCGTGCTCGACAAAAAACTCCCGTGGAAGATTCAAGTTAAATCACGCGATCACAGCATTGTACTTTATTACCCGCCGGTTTTTTATGTTTTCCCAACTTTAATAATACATCTTTCTAAATTTTTAGCGGCCGCCACTCGCCGCATTATAAAAAAAGAAGGCTACGAAAATTATTTCGACGTTGAAGATTCCGGCATTGGCACAATCATAATTCCAAGAGAAAGCGGGAAGGGTAAGGCTATAAAAAGACTTTCACAATATCTCAAAATTCCCCTCCGCGATTTTCTTGTTGTCGGAGATATGCCCGAACCCGGCAAAAACGACGCCGAATTTCTCTCCGGCAATTACGGTACTGCATTCTCTGTCGGCAATCAAACTCACAACACTTTCCCCCTCCCAGTTTACAACGAAGCCGGCAAAAAACTCAGAGGCCCAGAGGGTACATTGTATTTGTTGAACGAGATTGGGATTGCAAACTAGGGAATACCTAATTCATAATGCAAAGTGGTCGATTTCGATCCCTTTGAAACTTGCAAGTATTGAAAAATCTTCACATAAGGAGTATATTTAGAGCATAATTAAAAAAATATGCCAATCACATTTAAGTTAGAAAAGGACGGGAAGAAATGGCATGCTTTTTGCCCACAATTAGAGGGATGTCATACTTTTGGACAAACTAAGGAAGAAGCATTAGTAAATCTAAAGGATGCTGTCATGCTTTATCTCGAAGATGAGATCGAGAATCAGTCCATGAAGGCAGTAATTACAGTTGTAGAAGTCCGTAATAAAAAGAAGCCAAGTCATGTCTAAATATAATATGACTCCTAGCAAACTTATAAAGTTTCTAAGGCAACATGGTTTTGTATTTGCACGTCAAAGTGGAAGTCACGCAATATTTAAAAATGAATTAAAAGATAAAAAAGTAGTTGTTCCTATACACAGTAAAGATATTCCTACCGGTACACTTCATGCAATTTTGAAAGACGCTGGTATTAAACTATAGTGGACTCTTAATCGTCTGAATCAGACTTTTAGAAACATGAGTGTATCTTTCTGTTGTTCGAACATCGCTGTGACCAAGCAACTCCTGTATACACCTCAAGTTCACACCATTCTCAAGTAAATGTGTCGCAAAACTATGCCGCAATGAATGAAATGAAGCTTCTTTTCGGACTCCACTTTTCTTCAACGCTACTTCAAAAACTTTCTGTGCTGTTCGCGTTGTTAATTTCCCAACTCGAATACTTTCAAAAAGATATCGCGTTTCACCACGCCTAACACACATTGCTTTCAACTCATCTTTCAATACTGCCGGAAGCAAACTAATTCTATCTTTACCGCCTTTCCCATTTCGAATTTTCACAATTCCCTCCTGAAAATCCAAGTCGCAAATTCTTAACTTTAAAACTTCACTAACACGAAGGCCAGCCCCATAACTCAATGCCAAAATTGCTCTATGTTTTTCATTTTCAATCTTCCCTAAAATCTCAAAAATCTCTTCTCTACTTAAAACCACCGGCAATTTCTGTTGTTTTTTCATAGCCCGTATCTTTTGAAAATGCTGCATCTGCACATGCCGATAGAAAAACTGCAGAGCCTGCACACTCAAATTTATAGTTTGTGGAGACAATCCATCATCCTGCCTCTTCAAAATAAAATCCTCAATTTTCTTCCTATCACTCTTTTCCCAATCCGCCCCACAATACAAAAAGTAAGCCCAAACCTGATCTTTATATGCCCCAATTGTCCTAGAACTATAGTTCCGCAGCTTCAGCTCCCTAACCAATTTTTGTACCCCCGGGTGGTCCATCTTGTGCATACTTTCAATTAAATGACACAAGTACTATAATCACCACGTGCTGAATAAGTCCTGAACAAAACCTGTCATCCTACTCCTTCAGGTTGAAAGTTCGCACAAGATGGAGTTAAGCGCCATTGCTCTTTTAAAAAAAAGAGGAAATGGAGCAACAGCGCTTAAC
>CAYHXO010000005.1:0-80621 GCA_964360635.1 uncultured Candidatus Peribacteria bacterium | reverse complement strand
CAAAAAATCAATCATTTGTAACGCCAAAATTACACCAAATTCTTTTAACTAACCCGCCCGAGCAGACCTGTAAATTTTTCATCTCTTACAAATGTTTCTACTGCACTTTTGGACATATTTTTTACAATTTCAGTAAGTTCTAAATCATTCTCCGGCGTTGCAATTGAAACAACTCTAGCTAATTTATTGATACTTACTTCTCCAGTTACTAATGCTTCGTGAAGTTTTGGCATACTTTCGAATCGTTCCTCCAAATTAAGTGCTAAACGAACTTGATCATTAGATAATCCGCAAAACTTTGCTGCAAACTCGAAGATAGAACTGCAGTTTTTCTTCTCGTACAGTTTACGTTTGTGAATCTCGGGCAATAAACCTGTGAACTTTCTTTTCCAATCAAGAGCATTCTTACCGAAATAAATTGCCTTCTCTAATAGTTCTTTATCGTTCATTTTGGGTTGGGTTAAATCGAGAAAATCATAGCAGAAAAAACCACGATTTGCAGGTTAAAATAGCCAAATCGAGTGGACAATTTTGAGGGTGAGTGTGCACTTGTATTCAGACGGGAAAAGTCGAAAAAACTCCTGACTTTTCAAGCAGTGTCATTTGTTAAGATTGCAGCAGTTATTGAAATTAAAAAAGATGGAATTCCTGATTGGAAAATCAAAAAAACCAGTGCTAAAAAATCTAATTTTGGAGATTTCGGAAACAAAATCATATCAAACTACGGTCGCGCGGTTCACAGAGCAAAGCAAAGATAAGCCATTCGCTTGCTTATTTCCCGCTCTAATGTATACTCGAGCCCTAATAGGTGAGTTTTGGTGGGGTTATCAGTAAATACCTTCAATACAAACTTAGAAGGAATTTATTTCATAACCATTCATAATATGAAAGGTGTTATCAAAAAGTTAGATGAGAGAGGGTTCGGTTTTATCAAGATCGAAGGCGCTAAAGACGTTTTCTTTCACGCAAATGACTGTTCTGCAAGGAACTTCAAAGAAATGAAAGAAGGCGACATGGTTTCTTTCGATACTGAAGATTCAGACAAAGGTCCAAAAGCAGTTAACGTTGCTATGGATACAGAAATGTAATTCATCTTACATCAAAGGCTCCTGCGGGTTAAACTTCAGGAGCTTTTGTTTTATATGAATTTCCACACCTACATTTTGGAATGCGCAGACGGTACACTCTACACAGGTTCAACAAACAATATTGACCGCCGACTTCACCAACACAATAATCTTAAATCAGCCGCCAAATACACGCGATCTCGCCGCCCTGTTCATCTAGTATACTCAGAAAAATTCGAGAGTTTGAGTGAAGCCCTAAGTAGAGAATGCGAGTTGAAGAAACTGACTAGAGAAGAAAAGTTGAGTTTGATCGCTAAACTCTCCTAGCGTTCAATTTTATTAACAACAATCCTATTCCTACCACTATCTTTAGCATCTTTTAAAGATGCATTTGCAATTTTAAAGAGTTTTCCACCGTTCACATTAGAATCTCCATTGCCACTTAAATCATCTGTTAAGCCAAATGAAATTCCGCATGAACATGTTTTTTTAAAATCCTGCATTTTTCCACCTTTCATTAAAGCCTCAGAAAATTCAATTTCAGACATTTCTTGCCTCACAGCATCAGCCATCTTAACAACCTCCTCTTCATTCCAACCATCAACTAAGGGGATCAAAACTACAAATTCCTCACCACCCCATCTAAAATATTTACCATCCTCTCTAGAATGATTTCTAATAACTGCAGCCAAAGTTTTTATTACCCTATCACCTGCATCATAACTATAATTATCATTCACTTCTTTAAACTTATCTATATCAAAAATTAGAAGTGCCATTGGAATACCAGGTTTTTCAGAAAGATCAGCAATACAAGTTGTATATGCTGTTATATTTGGAATTCCTGTCTTAGAATCGACTATCGCCTTCATTGTTGCATCTTCAGCCATTTGAGTTGCAATTTGAACTTGACCACGAGTCTCAGCAACTACTCTACTTAATTCATTTATCTTTTTTTCATCAATATTTCGTTTATAAAGTTGTTTTAAAAGTGCCCTGAATCCAACCAAAATCATTCCAAAATTTTCACGAGCATATTGATAAAACAGATCCGGATCATTTATTATTCCATCAACAGGAGTTAAATACTGTTCCTTCAACTCATCTATTACACCTCTAATATAATCCCTGATTTGAGCATCATATCTGTCATTAAATTGACTCAACAAATCAGCATCTATCAAAGTTTGGAAAAAAGTCTGTCCATAACTTGAGTAAATATCTAAGCCATCATGCATTTTCTCTTCAACTGTCTCCAAAAAATTATCAGGAAATCTAAATGACTTCAGCTTATCATTATAAGATTGACCATACATCACGCCCTCCCCATCCATTGATTCATCTAATTCTGACATAATTTGTGATTAATCTAGATATTATACAACACTTCTAATATTTTGTGAAGGCAATAGAAAAATCAGATCGATTTTGAGCTAATTTATAGTAGAATGGAAGAAATAACCAAGGAATATGAAAAAAATCGCAGTAATTTTAAGCTTAAGTTTTCTATTAATCAGTGGATGTGTAAAAACAGCAGCAGAATCGGAAAGCGAGCCTCCAGCAAATCAAGCTCCAAAAGTGATTGAATCAGAAACTCCTGTTGAGCTGACTGATCAACAAAAGACTGAATTAGAAATGGGTAAAACAAAACACACAGCTGCTCATTTAACTTTCCACGTTACAGGCGGAAGTTTTTATTTCACTCCAAGTGAAATTACAGTGCAAAAAGGAGATTTCGTAAAAATTATTTTTGAAAATGCAGGTGGCATGCACAATTTCATTTTAGAAGCATTTGAGGTTGCAACAGACATAATAAAGACTGGAGAGACATCAACCGTAGAATTTCACGCAAATGAAAGTGGGACATTTGAATACTATTGCGCAGTTGGCAATCATATGAAGATGGGCCAAGTCGGGAAATTAATTATTGAATAACTAACCTTATATTCATGAAAAAACTACTCACAATCGCATCATTATTTTTACTACTAACATCATGTTCCATGAAAAAAGAAGCCCTAAAAATTGAAGATACTAAAGTTGGTACCGGCGCAGAGGCAGCCGTTGGTGACACAGTTGAAATGCACTACGTTGGAACTTTGGAAGACGGTACAAAATTCGACAGTTCACGAGATAGAGGTCAAACTTTCAGCTTCACAATCGGACAAGGGCAAGTTATTGAAGGTTGGGAAGAAGGAATCCCGGGAATGAAAATTGGCGGATTGCGAACACTAACAATTCCATCTGATATGGGATATGGAAGAAGTGGCGCCGGCGGAGTTATTCCACCAAATGCTACTTTGATTTTTGAAGTAGAACTTATTAGCATTGAGTAATTTGCCTTCAGACTAGATTTGCATTAAAACGAGTTTTCTGTTATAATGATCTGATTTAACAAACAAAAATGAAAAATAAATCACACAAATCACTTTATATAGCACTTGCGGTCGTAGTACTTGTATCAATAAGCGCCGGCTTCTATGCTAACAAAAATGGACAGAAGGCCTTGCAAGGTAATATGAACTATTACCAATCAATCAGAACAAATCCTCGATATACTAAAGAGTGTTTGCCAGCTGTTGCTTTTGAAATTGAACATCTAGCAAAAGATGAAGATTTCACAGATATTGAAGATTCTGATTTTGAAGAAGAAGTTGCTTATCTTGGGCAAATGGGAATTGTGGAAGGTGTAGATCAAAATATTTTTGATCCAAACGCAGATTTAAATAGAGCTGAATTTCTAAAAATGGTGACTGTAGCATTTGGTCGTGAAGTTGAAGAAGGTATATATGATGATGAATTCACTGATGTCGATCAGAGCGATTGGTTTGCAGATTACGTTTCCGCAGGTGTTGAATATGACATTGTTAACGGTTACTCAGACGGTCGTTTCAAACCTGAAAATCAAGTTACATATGCTCAAGCATTAAAAATTGCACTACGAGGAGCGAACTGTGCTTTCTTTGAAGAAGATCTTATGGACAATGGCGTATACACTCAAGAATACGCAACCGATTGGTATACAGGCTACATGAATATTTCAGATGACTTAAACATTTGGGACGCTTCACAAGATCACAAAATGAACCGTGAAGAAGGCGCTAAAGTAATCTATGATTTGATGGAATATTCACTCGGCACATACGATATTGATATGCGAGTTGTGAAGTACTAAGCCCAATTAATAGTCTTCATTCCATTAGACTCCAAATATTCATTCGTTTTACTGAAATGTTTGCAGCCAAAAAATCCGCTGTGAACCGAAAATGGAGAGGGGTGTGGTGCTCGCAAAACAAGATGTTTTGACTCATCAATTACCGTTCCTTTTTCTTGTGCATACCTTCCCCACAACAAAAAAACTACGTGTTCCTTTTTTTCTGAAATCACTTTAATTACTGCATCAGTAAAAGTTTCCCACCCTTTTTTTTGATGCGAACCGGCTGTGCCAGCAACTACTGTCAAAGTCGCATTTAACAGAAGAACACCTTGCCTAGCCCAGCTGTCTAAATTACCTACTGATGGTAGCACGCCCAAATCAGACTTAATTTCTTTGAAGATGTTTTGTAAAGACGGGGGCAAGCTGACTCCGTCAGCTACAGAAAAACACAAGCCATTTGCCTGACCATCGCCGTGATAAGGATCCTGGCCCAAAATCACAACTTTAACATCTTCAAATGGGCACAATTCAAAAGCACGAAAAATATTTGCAGGCGCCGGGTAAACTTTCTTTTTTTGATATTCAGATTTAACAAATTCGGTCAGTTCTTTGAAGTAGGGTTTTTCAAATTCATCTTGCAGATAAACCTTCCATGATTCGTTAATTTTTACATTCATTATCAGGCAAAATTGTCTGAAATTTCCAGCCAATTCTTTATTGTTTTTAACTTAAATTATTTATATCAAAAATGACCTGAATAGCAAGGAGATTTCCTTTAGAAATTTTGAAGCGTCCAAATTAAGCTTTTCCCCCGTTAATTATCTTTAATGGTGGTGGAGTTACAAATCTTACCGGCGGTGGAGTAATCAATGTTGGTGGTTCTCCAAAAATCTGAACAGGCTCCTTCCCATGTATAAATACTACAGGTGGTGGAGTTAACAATGTTGCTGGCCCAGGATCAAGTACCCTTTTTGCTGGCTCCCCAAAAATTTGCACTAATGGTGGTGGAGTTACAAACTTTACCGGTGGTGCTGTTAACAATGTTGGTGGAAGTACTTTTTCTGACAGGGTAGCATTTTTTCCATCCTCAGCTATACCAAGTGCGTTTTTTACTAATTTTTTCATTCTACCTCTTATACCAGTAACAGGAACATTATCTGGAGCCACTTCACGACTTGAAAATGCTGGATTTTGTTCTTTCTGAACTGGTTCCTTATTAGACATAAATTTTTGATTAATGCTCCTTGATTATACATTAAATTGATAAAATGTCAATTTTTGTCATAATTTATATTAATAATGATATAATAGTCGTATGGAAAATAGAAAAAAATCATATTTATTTGTGAGCATAGCAGTACTTTTATGGGCTTCAACAGCCGCTATTGCAAAATTACTTCTACAAAACCTCAGCGGGATACAAATAATGTTTTATTCATTTATTTTCGCAATTCTCGGACTATTTTCAATAGTTATAGCTCAAGGAAAATTAAAAAGTCTAAAAAGTTACACAAAAAAAGATTATTTCCACATTGCCTATATGGGCACACTCGGCTGTTTTTTATATTCTATTTTTTTACTCGGAGCTTTAAAGTATGCACCCGCTCAAGAAGCCTTCATTTTGAATTATTTATGGCCGATAATGGTAGTTATTTTCGCCACACTAATTCTGAAAGAAAAACTTGGGGTTAAAAAAATTCTAGGACTCATTTTCAGTTTTTTCGGCATATACATAGTGATGACAAAAGGGAATTTACTGAGTTTGACCTTCACAAATATCAAAGGTGACATTCTTGCCGTTCTCGGCGCAGTTGCTTATGGTTTATTTTCAGTTTTAGGTAAAAAACATAAATTTGAAATCAGCACCTCAACTTTACTCTATTATTGTTTTGCTTTTATTTTAGTACTTATTTCGATCTTAACTTTTTCATCCATTCCACAAGTTTCTCTCCTACAACTTGCCGGTCTTGCATGGATTGGACTCATGACAAATGCCGTCGCATTTATTTTTTGGTTCAAAGCCCTCGAATACGGAGAAACCGCTCAAATGACAAACATGGTATTCCTCACACCATTCATCTCACTCATCTACATCTACTTTCTTGTCGGCGAACAAATACTACCAAGCTCAATAGTCGGTCTGATATTTATTGTTTTGGGAATAGTGATTCAAACTTTCTAGATATTTTTTTCCAAGTCACGATAAAAATTTTCACGACTCGCAATGGCTATAATTATCAAATTATTTTCAACTCGGTAAGCAATTCGATATTGTGTCCTCACAAAGCCAAAATGATGAGATCTCAAAGTACTTAATTTACCATTCAAAAGTTCGCCGATTTTAGGATTCACACGAATTTTTAATATTTCTTCTCTTATTTTAAACTTCAAAGGATTATCAGCTTTTTTAATAAAACGATGAGCTTGTCTTAAAAAGACTATTTGCATATTCAATTGAAAGTTTCATCAAATGTATAGACCTCACCAGTTTCTTCATAATGAGCCAATTCACTCAAAATAAAATCCTCCTCTTTTTGCTTGAGGATTGCTTTTGAATCGAAATAAAATTTCAATGCAGTATTCACAACTTTGCTTTTATTTTTAGCATCTTGAATTTTATCCCAATTGTCTTCCGAAAAGGAAATTGATGAACGTGAAGCAGTCATATAAATGTGGTTACGTTTATATGATATCATAACCAGATTAGACATGTCAAACAGGTTAAGTGCCATTTTTCACTAACAAAAATCTAACTGATAACTCGGAATCCCAATTGAAAGTCCGTATTTTATAACATCTACGTATCTTTCTTTTTTCGATAAATCTACTTTGAATATTTTTTTGTAAAAAATCACGTAATGAAAACTATCATTCTTAAAATCCGCATACCAAGAACTGTGCTTTGAATCTAAACTTTCACTCAAGTTTTTCGCAACATCCTCCGCCTGATTTTCTTCAATTTCAACTTTGTGTAAAGTCCACTGTTTCAACCAAGGAGTTTTATGCTCATCGCTCACACTTTCAATAACAGTGTCAATAATTTTTAATTTACCAAGGACATCTTTAGTCTCTAAACTTTCTTCGATAATGGCACCAATGTAGGTTTTCATAATTTACATCTCGGGCATCTGCTGAGTCGAGCAATGAAGTGTGCCCAATCCCCAAACTAAATCAACACAGTCGATTCCAACTACTTTTCGACTTGGGAATAAATCCTGCAAAGTTTGCAAAACTTGTGCGTCCTTTGCACAATTAAATGTCGGAACAATCACAACAGAATTTCCGATGTAGAAATTGGCGTAACTCGCGGGAAGTCTTTGATCTTCATAAATAACAGGATCAGGCATCGGAATTTCAACTATTTTGAAAGGCTGTCCGTCACCATCTCTCATCTCTTTTAAATCGCGAAGATTTTTCTGCAAAATTTCGTAATTCTCATCATCTTTTTTATCTTCAACGACAGTCACAATTGTGTTTTCATCAACAAAACGAGCGATGTCATCAATGTGGCCATCCGTATCGTCCCCCACAATTCCCTCTTCAAGCCAAAGCACATTTGTTGCGCCCAAATAATCCTCCAAATATTTTTCAATTTCAAGCTGCGAAAGATGAGGATTTCGATTTTTATTCAAAAGACACTGGCGAGTTGTTAGAAGAGAGCCATTTCCATTTACATCAATAGACCCACCTTCCAAAACAATTCCAGGTTGAATAACTTCCGTTTTAAAAATCTCACCGATTTTTTGTGGAACGATATCATCTTGATCCCACGGCTCATATTTTTCGCCCCAAGAATTGAAAATCCAATCTGTAATCACAAGCCGAAGGCTTGCATCCCTCACATAAATCGGGCCATGATCACGGCTCCAAGATGCATCAGTTGGTATATGGAAAAATTTAACCTTATCATTTGGACCGATTAAGGCTCGAGCAGAATCTTCCATCGCCTGATCTTTCACGCAAATATAAACATTCTCGCCTTCGCTCAAAGTCACCGCTATCTTCGCAAAAACAGCAGGGATCGGACCAAAGTTTCCGGGCCAGTGCTCTTCATTATGAGGCCAAGCAAGCCAAGTAGCCTCATGCTTCTGCCATTCTGCGGGCATTTTATACTTCATATTGTTTTAAAAATGGCCAATCTTTTCGCATTTCATCTGTGACGAACAAATCGCAAGTCGCAAGCAAATTTGTTTCACTTTCAGTATCAGCTTTTGCAATAACTCGCCCGTATGGATCTGAAACGAAAGATGTTCCCCAAAATTTCAATGCACCTTCAACGCCAACACGATTTATAGGACAAACAAAAACATTATTCGCAATTGCGTGAGATCTCTGCATAATTTGCCAAGCTTCGTGTTCGGCGGCATTCAATTCTTTTCTATCTTTTTGTGGCCAACCAATTGCAGTTGGATAGAAAAGTATCTGCGCACCTTGAGCTGCAGCCAGTCTTGCTCCTTCCGGGAACCACTGGTCGTAACAAATCATTGGTGCGATTTTCGCATATTTTGTGTCGAAAACTTTATAGCCCTCATCACCTTTTGCGAAATAATAAGCCTCATCGTAGCCATTTTCAGGATCATCCGGAATATGCATTTTTCTATATTTACCCAAATATTTTCCGTCTGCATCAATCACAGCAACAGTGTTGTAAAATTTCCCATCGTCGGCTTTTTCAAAAAGTGACATTAAAATTACAACATCGCCTTCCGCCGCCACTTTACTAAGTTTTTCTGTAGTCGGACCGGGAATCGCCTCAGCTAAAGCAAATCTTGAATCATCTTTTGTTTGGCAAAAATATTTAGATGAAGGCAACTCACTCGTTGAAATAATCTGAGCTCCGCGCCCAGCCAAATCACGAATCCCAGCAATAATCTTGTCCAGATTTTCTCTGGGCACATCACTGCAAGTCATTTGAATAAGTCCAACTTTAACCTCCATTAGGCTTTATTAAACAATTTAGCAAATTCGCGCTTTGTTCGATTCTTCCAAAGTCCTTTCTCGTAGCCGTAAGCTGCGATTAGTGGAAGCGAAAGAGTTGCCTCGGCGAAAACCATTTGTTCGTGAACAGTACTAACTTTTCCCCAAGAACTCGCCTCCTTCAAAGTAGAAGAAGAACAAGCTCCATCACGAACATCAGCCACAGTTAACTGAATTGCATATTTATGGACAGGCGCCTCAACTCCCAAAATTTCAGCACACACAACAGTATCTTGAGCGAAGTTTTTTGGAACTCCACCACCAACCATCAAAAGTCCGCTATCACTAGTGTTCATTTTAATTTGAGTAAGTTCACGGAAATCTTTAACGCTATCGATTGAAACGTGAGCATCAGGATTCTTTGTTTGATGAACGACTAAACCAAAACCCGCTGAAGAATCAGAGAATGCAGGACAGAAAATTGGAACATTGTGCTCATAACAAGCCTGAATTAGTGAATCTTTTTTCACTGAATGCTCTGTAAGCCATTTACCCATTTCCCAAATAAATTCTCGAGAAGAATACGGCCCTGGTTTTAGTGAATCGGCAATATCGCCGATTGTTTTATCACAATTCTGCAATTCCTCTTCATTAATGAAAGTATCGTAAATTCTATCAATATAAAGACTTCGAAGAAGTCCGTCATCAATAAATTGGTCACCTTTATAATGTTTGAATCCAAGAGCCTCAAAGAAATCCATATCAATGATTGAAGCACCTGTAGCAACTATACAATCAACCATGTTGTTCTTCACCATATCCACGTAAGCCTGCATACATCCTGCAGCGCTTGTTGAACCCGCAAGAGTCAACCAAACGCTACATTTCTCATCTCCAAGCATCATATTGTAAATATCTGCCGCACGAGCCAAATCACGAGCAGAAAAAGACATCTTTCTATAAGCATCAATTAGCGGAGAAATACTCAGCTTTTTAATATCAATGTGCTCAATAACTTCCTTGAGCAGATCTTGTTTTGTTGGGTTTTCCATATGTAAAATTAAATACTTCGACAACTTAACTTTTTACCGCATGGATTGCAATAAAAAATTATAAATCGATCTTTTTGAGCCATGACCTTTTTAGTAGTTCTGAAGCGGCAAAATACGTTAGGACAACAAGTAAAATGAAAGCCAACATTTTAGAATTTAGCTGAACAAATTCAAAGAATCCTGCAATTGGACTATAAACTATAAGAAAAAGTAAAATTATCGACGCAACAGAGATCAAAAATAAAGCTTTACCTGGTTTACTTTTGAAAAAAGGTAAACCAGTTCTTAGAGAGAATGCAATAACAATTTCCGAAATTGCCGATTCAAGAAACCACGCGCTCCTAAAAGTTTGAGGATCAGACTTAAATATAAAGAGTAGTGAAAGAATAAGAACAAAATCAAAAAAAGTACTTAAAAGTCCAAAAGAGCCCATGAAAGATTTTATCTTTGCAGTATCAATTTTTTTGGGTTTACGAAGCATTTCAATATCAACATTATCACTAGCAACAGCAATCATTGGCATGTCAGTTATAAGATTATTTAAAAGAATTTGCGCCGGCAAAAGAGGAATAAACTTCAAAAAAACCGATGCAATCGCAATGGTAAACATATTTCCATAATTCGCGCTCACAGTGTTCAAAATATACTTATTTATATTAACGAAAATTCTTCTACCGTCCATAACACCATTCGCAATAACATGCAGACTTTGTTGAAGAACAATTATATCAGCAGCCTCTTTCGCAATGTCTGTTGCAGTATTTACAGAAATTCCAACATCAGCGATTTTAATTGCAGGCGCGTCATTAATTCCATCACCCATGAAAGCAACAGTTCTATTTTCATCTTTGTTCAGTGTTTTAACAATTCTATATTTATGTTCAGGAGTAATTCGAGAAAAAACATTATATTTTTCAATAAGAATAGCGAATTGCGATTCATTCAAGGCATCCAAATCTTCGCCTGTAATCACTCGCCCGCCTTTTATTTCAAGCCCAACTTTTTTGCAAATTGCTTCCGTTACCAAATGATCATCTCCACTCAAAACTTTAATTTCAACACCCAGTCGACGCAAATCAGCAATTGCCATCTTTGCACTCTCACGAGGAGGATCAATGAAGGTTAAGAATCCTGCCATTTTGAGATTTTTCTCATCCGCCTTTGTAGAAGTAGTTTTATTTAAAGGTTTTATAGCAATCACAATTGTGGAATGACCGGATTTTCTATAAGCATCAATCGATTTCAAATGTTTATCCCTGCAAAGTCCCTCAATATTTTCCAAAGCGCCCTTTACAATCAGATATTTTTTCCCGTCAGGAGCTTTAACCAAAACACTCATTCTACGTCTTTCAAAATCAAATTCATTTCGATCTAATACTTTATAAGACTTATATTTCTTGAGTAATTTGTGAGAATGAGGGCTATCCCAAATCGCCTTATCAATAATATTTTCACCTGCATCCCCACAAAGCATTCCATATACTAAAACATTGGCACTTTCTTTTCCGGCCTTATCAAAAAAATTCTGAAGACTTAAATGGCCTTCAGTTAGCGTTCCTGTTTTATCAGTACAAAAAACATCCATATTCCCAAGATCTTCAATCGCAGAAAGTCTTTTCACAATCACATCTGATTTTGCCAATTTTCGCGCAGCTCCGGAAAGAGCAATTGTAATAATTACAGGCAGAGCTTCAGGTGTGATTCCAACCGCAAGCGCTAAAGCAAACAGAAATGACTCTAAAATTCCGTGGCCTAAAAAACCATTAACTGCAAAAATAAAAACCGTCATTACAAGAATAATTTTCAAAAGAAAGGAACTCAAATGTGAAATTCCTTTTTCAAAATCTGAAATATTTTCAGGCTCAGAAAGATGCTCCGCAGTTTTCCCAAAACTCGTATTTTTACCGGTAAACATAACTATCCCAATGCCCTCTCCACTCACCACGTGAGTTCCCATAAAAACTTCTTTCTTTTTTAGACTCTTCAAAACCGGAACTGATTCGCCGGTAAGTGAAGATTCATCAACTGTCATTCCATCAAGCTTCAATAAATGAATATCTGCGGGAACAATGTCTCCAATATTAAGAAATACTAAATCACCAACTACCAAATTTCTTGCCTCAACATGAATTTCTTTACCGTCTCGTAAAACTTTCGCTTTCTGAGATATCAATTTACGTAAACTTTTCACAGTTTTTTGAGCTCGATATTCTTGTGTAAAAGCAAGCGCGGAATTCACAAAAATTATACAAATAATAATTATTGCATCCGTTCCTTCTCCCAAAAAAAATGAAATCGCACTAGCCGCAATAAGAACCAAAACAAGTGGATTGACCAGCTGTTTCAACAAAATTTTTATAGCCGAATTCTGATCTTTAGATGCAATTTCATTATGTCCATTTCTTCTAAGTAGCCTTAGCGCTTCTGCTGAAGTTAAACCATTTTCCATTGGTGGCTTTTAAGTAATATCACTATAATCAGCCCAAACTAATTCTACAATATGATAAAAATCATACTGATACTTTGTACACTTATAATTTTAACAACAGCTTGTGTGAAAGAAACCAGCTACGTCGAGGCACAACTAAGCATTGATCAAATTACATATCGTGAAGATGATACTTCATGGTTCAGTTTTTATATTGAAAGACCTGATCTCAAGCTTTCGGAAAAAGATTACGAAGGTCTAAGTGCTAATTTGCCGGAAGCACTTCAAAATAAATACATATACATAAGTTCAACTAATGATAAAAACCCGGAAAGCGGAACATTATGCGATTCACCAAGATTTCCTCATATTTGTAATATCAACTTTAAAGACCAGCCGTATTTGGTAAAAATTACTTACCTCGACTCAAGTGTTAGCATTACTGAAATTGAAGTACCTGAACCGGATAAAGTTGAGGCACCAACAATCTTGGAGCCAAAACAAAATCCAAGTCAAAATTCAAATTTGGAAATGGCATTTAAAGATGTGGGAGCAAATACATATAAAGTAAGCGTTGCTAACTGTACATCCTATAATAATGATGGGATTAACCCTTGCCTTGATGAAGGTAAATACGAAATCACAATTAAAGATGGGAAAGCAATTGCGGAAAATGCTTCGATTACAATCTCAGATGGAATTATAAATTTAAAATCAGATTTTAAAATAAACTTTGAAGAAAGTGTTAAATACAGAGTAACCGCAATTAAATCATCGGGAAAATCATATACTGAAAAGAGTGATACAATCACCTTTTATAAAGAATAAACCAAAAATAAAAAATGATTGCTTTAATTTTTACAGTCTTTCTAGACATGATTGGAATCGGAATAATAATTCCAATTCTTGCTCCTATTATTTTTGATTTTTCCGGTGGAATACTTCCAGCATCCGTTGACGCTTCATCACGAGCACTGATCTTGGGAATTATAGTTTAAGCTTATCCTTTAGCACAGTTTTTCAGTGCTCCAATTCTTGGCGCACTTTCAGACAATTATGGTAGAAAAAAACTTCTAATTCTTTCACTTGTAGGAACATTTTTTGGCTACATTCTATTCGCAATCGGTATAGTTGAAAGAAATATTTATATAATACTTCTAAGCAGAACAATCGACGGTTTTACAGGAGGAAATATCTCAATTGCGATGTCCTCAATCGCAGATATGAGTGATGAAAAATCAAAAGCGAAAAATTTTGGTTTGATTGGAATGACATTCGGTTTCGGCTTCATTATTGGCCCTTATATAGGTGGAAAACTTGCCGATCCATCAATTGTAACTTGGTTTAATTACACAACTCCATTCTGGTTCGCAGCTATTTTAAGTTTAATAAACATTGGTCTACTAGCCTTTTTCTTCAAAGAAACCCTCAAAGTGAGAATCAATACAAAAGTTGATGTTTTCACAGGTATAAAAAATCTATCAAAAGCCTTTAAAATTCAAAACTTGCGTGTACTTTTTTTGACAATTTTTGTCATGACATTGGGTTTCAATTTCTTCACACAATTTTTCTCAGTTTACCTAATTCAAAAATTTACTTTCAGTCATTCCCAAATTGCAGATATTTTTGCTTATATCGGCCTTTGGATTGCATTTACACAAGGTGTAATAACAAGAAAACTTGGAAAATATTTCAAGTCAGAAAAAATTCTAAGAATCTCACTTTTTACCCTTTCAATTGCTTTGATTTGTCTACTCATTCCTGACGAGTCTAAATATATTTATTTCATTTTATCTTTTGTCGCAATGTCGAATGGGCTATCAATGCCGAATCAAACAGCACTAGTTTCAAATATGACAGAAAAAAGCAGACAGGGTGAAATTTTAGGAATTAATCAATCAATTCAATCATTGGCATCTGCAATTCCACCAATTATTGCGGGAATAATTGTTTCTATAGATAAAATTTTACCAATTACAGTTGCCGCAATTTGCATATTTATTGCTTGGCTAATATTTTTAATCTTTTTCAAAGCCAAAAAGCTGTTAGTATAATTATATGAAAAAGAAAAGTCTTATAAAACGAGCCTTCGAAGCACCGGCTATTCTTCTTGAAAAAACAGTTGATGAAGCCGAAAAATTGGAGAATGAAGTTGAAAATAAAATGGGCGGCGCAAAAAAATACTGGAAAATTCTTGGTCCGGGTTTAACAACCGGAGCGGCAGACGATGATCCGTCCGGAATAACAATTTACTCTCAAACAGGTGCTCAATATGGCTTCCAGCTCGCCTGGCTCGCCCTCTTCACATTCCCATTAATGTCAATCGTTCAAGAAATGTGCGCAAGAATCGGGCTAGCCACAGGCCGCGGGCTCGCCGGTAACATTCGCACAAGTTATCCACGATGGATTTTATATACTTCTGCATTTTTACTTTTCTGTGCGAACACATTAAATCTTGGTGCAAATCTTGGCGCAATGGCACAAGCCACAGAATTAATTTTTCCTTCATTCAAATTTGGACCACTCGTTGTTTTATTCACCGGCGCGAGTCTACTGCTGCAAATTTTCAGTCCGTATGAAAAATATGCAAAATATTTAAAATGGCTGGCACTCGTTTTACTATCTTATGTTTTCTCAGCATTAAGCGTGAATTTGAACTGGGGAGAATTATTAAAAAGCACTTTAATTCCATCAATGGATTTCACAAAAGAACAAATATTCCTTGTATGTGGAATTTTGGGAACAACAATTTCTCCTTATCTTTTCTTTTGGCAAACATCGCAAGAAGTTGAAGAAGAAATTTTGGGTGGGCAAACAACAGTTAAGTTAAGGAAAAACAATTGTAATGAAGCTCAAATTTCAGAAATGAGAATTGATGTTTGGTCAGGAATGTTACTTTCAAATGTTGTAATGTTTTTTATTATCGCCGCAAATGGAGCGGCACTTCATGCAAACGGAATCACAAATATAAATAGTGCGGCTGAAGCTGCCCTTGCATTAAAACCAATCGCCGGAGATCAAGCATATCTACTTTTCGCATTAGGAATAATTGGAACAGGTTTACTTTCAGTACCGATTCTTGCCGGCTCAGCTTCATACGCAATTTCTGAAAGTTTCGCCTGGAAATCAGGTCTTTACCGCAAATTGAAAGATGCGCACGCATTTTACGGCGTAATAATAATTTCAATGATAATCGGATTAGCCATAAATTTTATTGGCTTTGACCCAATTACTGCTCTAATTTACTCCGGAGTTGGAAACGGACTAATCGCTCCAATAATTCTTGTTATGATTGTACTTATAAGCAGCAATAAAAAATTAATGGGAAAACATGTGAACGGTAAATTAACACAAATCTTTGGTTGGCTAATAACCGGAATAATGATTTTAGTCGGCGTCGCAACTATCTTGTCGCTTTTAAGTTAGGCCTAATTCTACTTTTGTATTTTTCAAAGTCGGTAGCCCCGCTCTTTTTTCGTTCTGACTTATATTCTTCAGGCGGAAGTTCAGCAATCCTTCTGCATTCTTCACTGCAAGCACCAGCAAACTTCGCGGCACAATCACTGCACTGTAAAAACAACAAATTACAGATCATATTTTTGCAATTCGTGTAATCATCACATGCATTTTCACATTGATCGCAGGTGCTCAAAACATGCTCGGTAATTCTCTCCGCAATTCTTTCGTCAAATACAAAATTTCGCCCGATAAATTTACTATCGGTAACGGTATGCGCATAAGTAATCACACCGCCGTAAAGCTGGCTCACATCTCCAAAACCCTGACTTTTCAAATATGCACTCGCCTTCTCACAACGAATTCCACCAGTACAATAAAGTAGAATTTTCTTATCTTTTTTATCTTCAAGCATTTCGGCAACCTGCGGCAATTCCTCACGAAAAGTATCAACATCAGGGCAAATTGCTCCTTCAAATCTACCGATTCGGCTTTCGTAAAAATTTCGCATATCCACCACAACGGCATTTTTATCTTCCATCGCCACATTGAATTCTTGCGGGCTCAAATGTTTCCCGACATTCGAAAGATCATAAGAATCTTCCGGCAAACCATCCGCCACAATCTGTTTTCTAACCTTAATTCCAAGTTTATAAAAAGAAGTCCCCTGCTCCACGGCAAAATTCAAACGCATATTTTTAAATTCAGCACGCACCTCTAAACCCGCCTTAAACTGCTCCAAATTTTCTTCAGGAACGCAAAGTTGTGCATTTATTCCCTCTCGCGCCAAATAAATCCTTCCAAAAACGCCAAGTGCATACCATTCCCGATACAGCTGATCTCGCATTTCCTCCGGTTTTTCAATCTTCACATACCTGTAAAAAGACATAGTCACGCGCTTGAAGTTTTCGGTCTTCAAACGTTGTTTTAACACCTTTCTGTCTACTAAGTTTTTTAACACGTCGGGATTTTAGCAAAAATGGCTTTACTGCACAACTTTCATGATCTGAGAACGCCAACGAGCAAAAAGACCTCCATTTCCTGGATCATATCCACCAAATCTTAGCTGAGAGTAACCACAAGATGCACCAAGCAAGCGTGTTCTATCTTTTGAGTTATCTTCAAGTACTGAAAAATGATCAACATCAATTCTTAGATCACTTTGCAGCAATGCATAGTTTCGTGGATGAATTACGTTTACTCCCTCAGGCAGACAGTTCTTATAAAGTTCCTCCTGCTTTGAAAGTTGAAATCTTATTAGTGGTGTGGCAGGAAGTATTTCAGAACCTTCAACAAATCCAATCTGCACTTCTTTACCTGAAGGCATTTTGAGGAATCTTACTCGAACATAGGTATCAAGATATGTATTGGGCTCACCTTCTCTTAAGTTTAAATTCATTGCATTTTCAAAATCCCAAAATGGTCTTTGTGGAACAATTTGAAACACTGCACGGCGCATTTTTTCTTGAACGTAGGTGATTTGTTTATCTGTTAAAGTATCTCGAAGAATATCTATACACTCAGCTTCAGGCGGAATTATTACTCCTTCTGTTAATTCTCCACGTTCAAGGATATCCACGCTCCTCCCATATTGTTCTCTAACAAGTGACTCGATCATAGAGTGTGAATATACACTAAAAACGAGAATTCGTCAAATCTCCCGCCGGCGGGGGTATTAGAACATGAAATAAAATTAGTCAATCACGCCGGTAGATTTTTACAGATCAAAAACTGCCCCCGGGGACAGTTTGACTAGACCCCCCGAAAAAGCTTTAATTAAAGCGACATTAATCAAACACATATGGCTTCAGATGCATCAATGGACATAGTTTGCGACTTCGATACTCACGAGCTCACAAATGCCGTCGATCAGGCTAGAAAAGAGATTCTAGTGCGTTATGATTTGAAAGACCTCAAAGTAGAAATCGACGTAAGCGACGAAAAAATCACAATCACGGCTCAATCTGAAATGGCGCTCGAAACGGTTTGGGGAATTGTGCTACAAAAAATCATCAACAGAAAACTTTCACCTCAAATCTTAAAAAAAGGCGAATTAATGAAAATGGGCGGAAGTAATGTGCGCATCGAAATCAAACTCGTGAAAGTGCTCGATCAAGAAATCGCAAAAATCGTTTCGAATCTCATCAGAGAAAAGTGTCCAAAAACAAAGCCAAGCATTCAAGGTGAAACCGTGAGAGTTACCTCAAAATCGCGCGACGAATTACAAGGAGTAATCGCAATGCTTAAAACTGAAAAATCGGTTCCACTTCCATTAAAATTCACCAATTACAGATGAAGAAATTTCTAATTATCGCAGTCCTGATTTTGAGTGCCTGCACAAAACAAGCGCCTGAAACCGTCAATTTTCTTGAACTTCAAGACACCACTAGCAAAGGCGTTAAAGTAGCAACGGAAATAAAACCTAGACCAGAAACTGAAATACGCTCCGCGCTGAACATTGAAGTTCCATTTTTCACTCAAGCGCCTCATTCAAACTGGGATTACCCTTGGCAGGAAGCTTGCGAAGAGGCCAGCATTTTGAATGTTGCGAATATTTTCAAAGGAATGAATCTAAACAAAGACACGTTCAACACTGAGCTACTTCGCCTCGTCGAGTGGGAAAAAATATATTTTGGAAGTTATGAACACACATCCATCGCACAAACCGCCGAAATGATAAAAATTCAGTACAATTTGCAAACAAAAATTCACGAAAATCCAAGTTTCGACGATATTAAAGAAATTATTTCAAATGGACATCTGATTGTTGCGCCATTCGCAGGTAAACTCCTCTATAACCCTAACTTCAAAAATGGTGGCCCAAATTACCACATGATTGTGATTAAAGGTTACGACACTGAAAAAATGCAAATAATAACAAACGATGTTGGTACTCGAAACGGCTCAAATTATACATACGATTGGAGCGTGATTGAAAATGCCCTACACGATTGGAGCGACCCTGACATCACGCTAGGAGCAAAGAAAATAATAGAAGTATTTCCTTCATGATTTCAACTCTACTCGAGAAAAAAATCGCTTGGTCAACCGCAGTGCAATACTTTGGCAAAATCTTGCAGGTTGGATTAGCTGTAACTGCAATCAAACTAATCACAAATTATCTAGGCACTGAAGAATACGGAACTTACGCAAAAATTTCTGAAACCGCCCTATTTTTCGCCACAATGGGAAACCTAGGGATTTTCGGAAATACGGTCCGCCAAATGTCCACTCACGAGCAAAGCGATCGTGCTAATTCGGTCTTCGCCAACGCACTCTTCGTTCGAATCGCCACAGCAATTCCACTCTTTCTAATTCCAATAATAATTTACCCAAAAGTCGGCATTTTTTTCTTTGTAACTGCACTTTTCTTCGAATACATTACTGCAATTTGCGACGCCGCCATGCAAGTTCACTATCTCATGGGCAGAGCAACGTTTGCACTCTTACTCGGTCGATTCACAAACCTCATCACAATTCTCGCCATAATTCATTTCAACATCTCAAAAGACGCGAATTTATTCTTCATCGCGCCATTAATTGCAACTTTTGTGACCGCCTCACTCAGCCTCTTCTTCGTTAAACAAAAAATCACCATCATCTGGAAACTCGACACAGCACTAATGAAAACCCTACTCTTATCTTCAATTCCATTCGGACTAATCAACATAGTCAATAATCTCTACTTCAGATTTTTACCAAGTTACTTCGCGGTTAAAATTCTACAAAACGCAGAATATGCTTCTTATAACGTGAGCCTTCACATTTCAAGTTATGCCGCCCTAGTTTCAACTTTCTTGATGTTCTCTATTCTACCGGTGCTCAAAAGCAAACCTAAAGAACTCTTTGAAATCAGCAAAAAAATCCTGCTCGCGCTCGGCGCAATTCTCATAATTTTCGGTTCACTTCTCTCTCCACTACTCATAAAACTCCTCACCGGCAAAGAATATTTCATTGAAAAACTATGGTTTATTTTACCAATGATGCTGATTCTCGCCGCAGTTTCCTATCTCTACGATCTCGTTCTCATCAACCTCTTCGCCTTCAACCAGGAAAAATGGTTCCTCAAACGCGAAATCCTCGCCCTAGCTCTGGCCGGCATTTTCTTTCTTATCGGCTGGCAAACAAACTCCATCGCCACAATAATCACCGGCGCAATTGCCGGAGAGAGTTTGATGGTGATGTGGGGTTTACAAAAAAGCAAATCTATGCTATAATTGAACACTGTAACATAATTACAAGTGTCATTAGATAGAGATCCAGCAAACGGAGAAATTACCCCTGAAGATGTAGAGAATTTTATATCCAGTAAGTTTAGTAAAACTGAACAAACAAATCTAAAAGAAATTGAGGACACTGCTATAGATTCAGGACCTATGTCTAAAAACTGCAGATTAGTATTTAACATTGCATCATTGCACTGTGAGAAAGGAGTATCCACAACTTTGCTTTCATTTTTAGATCAAAGATGTAAAGAAAAAGATCCGAATTTTGAAATAATTATCTTAATCAATGGCCCAGAAGGTGTTGATATTAAAAACTCAATTGCCTATAACGACGCTATAGCAGTAAAAAATAGATATAGTGAATTAAAACTAACAATTGCCGAGTCGACATATACTAAAGATGAACTAACAATTAGTCGAGTCAGAAAAGATTTAGGTGGCTTAACACTAAGAAGAGCTTCGAAGACCGAAGGTGTAGATATCGCAAATTTAATACTTGTAACTCAAGATGCAGATCTAATTAATATAAATGATGAATACGTAGAGAATGTTGTCGAAGAATTCGATAAAAATCCAAAACTTGAAGCATTAACAGGTTTCATAGATCATCCTTACGAAGATTTTTATTCTGATCATTTGTTTCTTACAGTCCAAAGATTTACTGATATGTTGGAGGTAATAACAAGAAGCAAATATAATAATTTCCCGCTAAGAGGTGGAAATTCAGCTTTCAGAGTGAAAAGCTACATGGAGGCCGGAGGACATGAATCCAAGAGAAGATTGTGGGAACATATGGATTTAAACAGAAAAATGAGACTGAAAGATCCAAGTGCTGTGAAGTTTGCTGGTAAAAAAGCGCAAATTACAACAAGCGCAAGACGTCAAATAGTAGCAATTGATAAAGGAGTTTTACTTAATGATAGATATAAAACTTTCGGTAAAGATGGAGATTTAGCTGAAGAATATCAAAAATCTGCGGTTGAAATGCAAATTCCTGAGCAAACGCACAAGGTCACTTCAAAAGAATTTACAGCTCTTTTAGAAAAGGAACTGCAATCAATTTACTCAGCAAAATTAAAAATTGAGGAGAAAACTTCCACCAAAGAAAACTCAAGAATTGAGCAATTAATGAAAAAAACTGCAGTCTATATCGGAATAAGTATACACTTCGAAGATGGAAGAGTTATTATTGATGATATCTCAAAATTAAAGGGACATATTATCAAGAAATACTCTCACTTCTAATTCTTCTTCCCAAACCTCTTTCGATCAAGTTCAGTAAGGTATTTCTTACGAAGACGGATTGAAGTTGGAGTGATTTCAACAAGTTCATCGTCGTCGATGTACTCAAGAGCTCGTTCAAGAGTGATTGGTGTGATTGGCGTTAGACGGATTGCTTCGTCTGTACCTGAAGCACGCACGTTTGTGAGCTTCTTGTTTTTCGCCGCGTTCACAACCAAGTCGTTTTCTTTTGAACATTCACCGATAATCATTCCTTCATACATTGCTGTTTGAGGAACAATGAATAGTCGTCCACGTTCTTCAAGCTTCCAAAGTGAGTAAGCCATTGATGAATCATTTTCACCTGAAATTAGTGAACCACGAGTTCGTCCTGGAATATCACCTTTATATGGTTCATAAGCAACAAAAGAGTGGCTCAAAATACCCTCACCTTTCGTTTCAATAATGAAATCATTTCTGAAACCAAGTAATCCACGAGTTGGGACCTTGAATTCCATTCTTGACTGATTGTTTTCACTTTTCAATTCAACCAACTCACCTCTTCGTTTTGAAAGAAGTTCAATGATTTTTCCTGAAAATTCTTCAGGAACATCAATAACGACTTGCTCAACCGGTTCTAATTTCTGATTACCTTCTTCCTTCATAATTACCTGTGGTCTTGAAACTTGAACCTCAAAACCTTCACGTCGCATAGCTTCTAGAAGCACTGAAAGGTGCAATTCACCACGACCTGAAACTTTGTAAGCATCAGAATTTGGGATTTCTTCAATATGTAGACCAACGTTAGTTTCCATTTCCTTTTCAAGACGAGCCTTGATGTGACGAGTTGTCACAAATTTTCCTTCTTTTCCGGCAAATGGCGAATCATTAACCATGAAATTCATGGAAAGAGTCGGTGGATCTATAGTAATTGCAGGCATAGCCTCAGCATTTTGATCAGCACAAAGTGTTTCACCCACATAAACATCCGGAATTCCGGCAAGTACAACGATGTCTCCAGCCTCAGCTTTTTGTACTTCAACACGCTTCAAACCTTGGAAAGAGAAAATCTTTGAAATTTTCCCACTTCGAGTTGATCCGTCGGCATGTTTAACGAAAACCTGACTTCCTGTATTCAAAACACCTTCATAAACACGTCCTACCGCAAGTCTTCCCAAGAAATTATCATATGCCAAGTTCGAAGGTTGCATTCTGAAAGGAACGTCGAAATTTCGATTTGCAGGTTTAACTTTTTCAATAATCATATCGAAAAGCGGAGTTAAATCTTTAGAATCTTCATCTAAAGTTCTCTTAGCAATCCCTTGTCTTGCAATTGTATAGATGTAAGGGAAATCCAACTGTTCGTTGCTTGCTCCCAAATCCGCAAAAAGATCAAAAACCATGTCTACAACCTCATCAGGTCGAGCCGAAGGTTTATCAATTTTATTGATAACCACAATCGGCATAATTCCAAGTGCCAAAGATTTCTTCAAAACGAATTTTGTTTGAGGCATTGGACCTTCAAAAGCATCCACAAGCAACAAAACTGAATCTACCGTTCTCAAAATACGCTCAACTTCTGAACCGAAATCAGCGTGACCAGGAGTATCAACAATGTTGATTTTTGTTCCTTTATAAGTAACCGCGCAGTTTTTAGCATAAATTGTAATACCTCTTTCCTTTTCCTGATCATAAGAATCCATCACGCAGGTTTCAACCTCTTCGTGAGAATTAAAAGCTCCACCCTGTTGAAGGAGAGCATCAACCAAGGTAGTTTTTCCGTGGTCAACGTGTGCGATGATTGCAATGTTTCGAATTTCCATAGTATTTTTAAAGCCGACAGATTATCAGGTTAAGTCAACAAAAAAGCAAGCGAATCTCGCAAAACAGTGATAAAATATGCATATCTAACCCAAATTTATGAAGAAATACGCAATAATTTTACTGTCATTACTACTTATTTCTTGCAACGCTACTAAGCTGGAGAAACCGGTTAAGCCAGATGAAACTCAAAATAAAGGCGAAACAACACTGCAAATAGCAGTAGTTAAAATGGAAGACGATGGCAAAACAGGAGAAAAAATCGGATGTGGAGACTCTATTATATATATAGAGGAAACTGCCGAAGGAACAAAACTTGAAGATACAAAGAAAATCCAATTAGCATTAAAAGAACTTTTCGCAATCGGAGTAACTGCGGTAGATGATCCATATTACAACGGGCTACAACACTCGAAAAATTTGAAAGTTGAGAATGTAAATGAAACTGATAACGGCGATAACAGTATTATTGCAGTTATGCTGAGTGGCGAATTGATTTCTGCAGGAACTTGTGACGACCCAAGAATCGAAGAACAAATTTACTCAACAGTTAAAGCCAACTCTTCAGCTGACGAGGTTCAAGTCTTTATAAATGATAAAGAGCTTAAAGATTACTTCGACATGAGCGGAGGAGCCGAATAAGGCTGCAAATTCATTCAATTAGCACAATTGCTCAAGTTTTTTTTCAAAACCTTCACCATTAACTCAATTTTTTCGTAGATCTCAGGTTTTATTTTAGATTGTAATTTTCCCAACTGCTCTAAGATCAAATCTTGATCAGAACCCAAATTTATTCCAAGAACAAATTCTATAGCTTCATGATAACGCCATCGTCCTTCAAAGAATGGACTTGTCTTAGTTTCTTCGATGATTTTAAGTGGAATATCTTCAACAAACTCAAAAAAATCCTTAGAATATTCATCAATTTGTTCATCAAGTTTCTTTATCTCATCAGGTGTCGCTTTACCTTTTTTAAAAGTCGCATTTTGAGATGAATGTCTCTCCTCAAAAACTAATCCATTTTCATGGTAACTTTTAAGAATTAAACAATATTGCAATCCACACAAGGCCTCGTCCAATTCTACAGCTCTTCTAAACTCAGGAAAATCTCTAAAAATCCTACCATTCGAGCCAAGCACTCTAGCCAATTCTTTAGTACATCTAGGATCAGATTCAGTCTTATATGACATGGACTTTTGTACAAGTAAATCCATCGAAGCGTCCTTAAATGGTAGATCAAAAACATCACTTTTAGTGAAATTTTTTAAATACCAATTACAAGGCTCAAACATATCTACATTAATTGTCTGAGGAAAAATTTTTTGTACCGTCGAATCGTCACCACATCCAATATAAGCCACCGTATTACTTCGAGTAATTTTATGATTTTTTTTAAAAGCATTTAAGTCTTGATTCGCATACCTATCTCCTTCTTTCTCAGTTTCAGTCCTTTGTCTTCCACCCATAGCGCCCTCAACCATCCTTTGAATTTTCTGAATAAAATTATCAACAAACCCAGGCTTATTTTGTTTTTCCTTCTCCTGGATTTGATCTGTATCTTTTAATAAATTTTCCATTTCAATTTGAACCGTACTACATTTATTGATATTCGTCAAGCCGCATGCGATCAATACTGTAATTATTGACTAAAGACATAGCCATCTGCAACAATGATCTCCTATAAACACACATAATATCTCAAAACAAATCATAAGTATGAAAAACTTTCTTTTATTGTTGCTGGTTTTGACCCTGACAACTTGCTCTCAAAAAGCCCCCACTAGAGAAGATAAAGTGCTTGATCCAATCAACACATTCTCTGAAGAAAAATTGGGAACAGTTGATGAGAATATTGCATATTGTTCAATGAATGAGGCGGAAATCATGGATTTTTATTATCCTAAAGTTGAATCTCTGGGCTCCCCTTTCCCGGTAGTTCTTTATATACATGGCGGAGGCTGGAGCAAGGGTGATAAAACGGATTTGGGAAGGTATCAAGATGCATTAAGTGAAAAAGGAATTGCAGTTGCCGCTGTAAATTATAGTTTGGCGCCTGAAAATATTTTTCCAACTAATATTCAAGATTTGAAATGCGCGGTTCGACACCTTCGTGCTAACGCTGCCGCTTACAATATTGACCCAGATCGGATTGGCGGATACGGCGGAAGTGCAGGCGGCCATCTGGTGAGTTTACTCGGAACTTCATCAAATATAACAGATTGGGATGTCGGCGACTATCCGGGTGTTTCCAGCAGTTTAAAAGCGGTTGTTGATATGTACGGACCAACTGATTTAACAATCAAGTTTGAAGGAAATGATTCTGATTTACTAAAAAGTGCCTTTGGAGATACATCTTACAAAGATGCTGGAGATCAAAGCCCAATCACTTATGTTAGTTCTGATGATCCGTCCTTTTTAATTATTCATGGGGAAGAAGATTCATTAGTACCTTTTGAACAAGGACAAATTTTCTACGACGCGCTCATTGCTACAGGCGTTGATGCGACATTGATTCCGGTTAAAAATGCAGGACACACTTTCAAACCTGTTGAGCAAGGCAGTCCAAGCTCACCAACCGGACGCGAAATTGTAGATATTATGAGCGATTGGCTTGTAGAAAACTTGTAGCACTGGCCTTTTTAGTAGATAATCCGCGCACAACTAAATTTTAAATATGAAAAAATACCTCGCTATTGCATTACTGACATTATTAACTTCTTGCGCGCCTTCGAATTCAAGCTCACCATTAAATGATACTCCGACGACAACAGAACCAACTAGCACGGTTAGTCACACTTCCCCAAAAGTATATGTTTCATTCGTGATGCACACGGAAGAAGAACCGCATTATGAAGAGAACGAGAATATGTTCAAAAAAACGAGAGCGGAAATATTAAATTTTGGAAATATGCTCCACGAAGAAGGAGTTGCTTTTAACTTCCAATCTGATTGGACTTACTTATTAGCATCAACAAAATTCGACAAAGGCGATGAAAGTACAAACGGTAAAAATTTACTTAGATATTTTAAAGAAGACTTGGGCTTTGAAATTGATCCGCATGGTCACGAAACAAAATATAATTACGCAGACATCGCATATCTGATTAATGAATTAGGAGTCAAGCCTTCAAACATTGTAGGTGGATATATTGCTTCTCCTGTAAAAAAATCAAAGTTTAATTACCTACTAAATGAAATCAAAGGAAATATCTACGACTTCACATGGGAAGCTGAAGCTCTCTGGGGTGGCGGCGTTGGTGGTCACAAAAATGAAAGTGATCTATGGGCTTCAGGAATTTGGAACCCAAAAAGTGCGGAGGACATTATGGTTGATGGTGGAACTCTTCCTAATATTGGTAGATATAACAGTACTTGGGAAGGCTTGGATTATTTACTCACAAAAGATTTAGATCCAAATAAAATTTACACAGCCTCAGTTTTCATATCACAAGGAAGTATTAGTGAAACTGACCTGAACGCATTTCGCGCTGAAATCGAAAAACACAAATCAGACGACAGAATCGAATGGGTTGGACTTAGTGAAGCTTTGGATATTTGGGCCAGTGAATATAATTCTGAGCCAAACACTTTAATTTATGACGGCACTGAAACTGGCGGTAAAGATGAAGACACAAGCTCAACTAGCAGCGAAAGTAGTGTAGCTTCCAAAAAATGTGGTGACGGGATTTGCCAAGAAATTGAAGAGAAAGTTTGTCCTGAAGACTGCTAAATATGCTGATTACTAAAGATCTTTCATTTGAAGCCGCAAGCGGTCCACTGTTTGAGAACGTAAACATTTCTTTAGATAGTGCTGCGAAAAAACGTGTAGCAATTGTTGGTAAAAACGGCTGTGGAAAATCAACTCTTTTGAAACTTTTATTGGGTGAACTCGAAACCGGAACAGGCAGTGTTTCTTGTTCCCACGAAGTAATTGCAATTCTTCGCCAAGATATAAATTTCCCCGACGAAGAAAAACTTGTGGGTGAATATTTGGAAAGCAAACTCGAAGAAGAATGGATGACTTACAAAATCGACATGGTTTTGCAAGACGTTTCACTTCCGGCAGACATAATTTTGAATCCGTTGAAAAACTTGAGCGGCGGCCAACGTGTAAGAATCGCTATTGCTGAACTTTTGCTAACCGAACCGACAATTTTATTCTTAGACGAGCCCACAAACCATCTCGACACGGCCACAATCGCCTGGCTCACTCAATTCGTTAAAGATTTCAAAGGAACGGTGGCTTTTGTGTCTCACGATCGCGGATTTATAAACGCCGTCGCTAATCAAATTTGGGAAATTACTGCAGATCACAATATTGAAATTTACGGCTCAAATTACGATAGATTTTTAGTTGAACGTTACGAGCGTTATGAGAAAAAACTCTCACTTCACGAATTCAGCCAACGCGAAGTCACAGAACTTGAGAGCTGGCTTGCGGAGAATGCAAATCATCCAAAATATAAATTTACTGCAACAGTAGCCCAGAAAAAAAAGGCACTAGAAAGAATGGAGAAAAAAACTCCACCGAAACCCGTGGCTGACCCGCGAATAAAAATGAAAAAACTTGAATCCGGCAATCAAGGAACTCTTCTGAACGTCAAAGTAGACAAAAAATGTTTCGGCGACCGTGAAATTTTGTCCAACTTCTCGTTAAAAATTATGAACGGCGAAAAAATCCTACTACGTGGAGTAAACGGCTCCGGTAAAAGCACTTTACTTAATATAATGAGTGCAACCGACAAAGATTTTTCAGGCGAAATAACTCTGCGAAAAGATCTAAAAATCGGCTATCTCGGACAGTTTTCTCGCTTAAATCCGGATAAAACCGTGCTAGAAGAATTCGGCGCAAACACAAATATTGAATATACAACCGGCCGTAGCGTTTTGGCGAATTATCTCTTCCCTGCCGAATTTGTTGATTCGAAAATTAAAACCTTGAGTTATGGTCAACAACGCCGCCTCGAATTCGCGATTCTCCTAACAAATAAACCTGATCTTTTGCTCCTCGACGAGCCAACAAATCACCTCGACATTTTCCTACGTGAAGACCTCGAACGTTTTCTGCTCGAACAAGAAGTAGCAATGTGCATAATTTCTCACGACGAATATTTCATCAAAAAAATTCTGATCGACAGAGTTATTTCACTTTAAATATCCTTTCAAAGTTGCCGCAGATTTTTTGAGCTGCTTCAATTCCAAAGAATTCAGCGGAATTTTAATTACATCTGTCACGCCAGTACTATCCAAAACGCAAGGAACGCTAAGTGCTACACCTGAAATCCCATAGTAATTTTCAAGTGGTACGGAAAGTGGTAAAACGATTTTGGAATGCTGAAAAATATGATTCATGATTTCCTTAATCACAGTTCCGATAGAATAACAGGTGAAACCGACGTCGTGAATTATTCGGTACGCAGCATTTTTCGTTTCGTCATAGCATTCCTTCGCAGCACTTTTTCCAAAACCATCAAATTTAGCCAAAGATTTTCCGGCAACATTCGCACTACTCCAAACCGGAAAAGATGTATCACCATGCTCGCCCAAGATATATGCCTCAATACTTTTAGGACTTAAACAAAGCTTCTCGGAGATATGAAATCGTAACCTCGCAGTATCTAGCAAGGTTCCTGATCCAAAAACTCTTCCCCACGGAAATCCTGAAAGTTTGTAAGCTTCGTAAGTCAAAACATCCACAGGATTACTAACCACAAGTAAAATCGCATTCGGTGCTACTTTCACAATTTTTGGAATGATTTGTTTAAATATCGCTCTATTTTTTGCGATCAAATCCAAACGTGTTTCACCTTCCAATTGCCTTGCACCTGCGGTAATCACAACCAAGTTCGAATTTTTGACAGCGGAATAATCATCAGTACCAACAACTCTTGTATAATCCAAAAAACACATTGAATGCTCCATATCTAGCACAATTCCCTCGGCTTTTTTCTTATCATGATCTAAAAGCACAAGCTCTGAAAGCCGACCATCAAGCAACATTGAATATGCCGCAGTCGAGCCAACACTACCCGCCCCGATAATACTAACTTTAAACTCAGTCTGAAAATTCGGAAGATTGCATTTTGTTGTCATATGGTGGATTAAGACGGGAACATTCTACAGCAGTTTCACATTTTCGTCTTCATTTAGTATAATGAAGTTGGCTAGCGCGCTTGGATGGGGTTCAGGTCCAACCAATTGACATAATACTAGAAAAATGCTATTATTGATCGATTAATTATTAATCTTATAAGATATGCCAGATACAAAAGGCCAAGACAACTTGGAGCACGATGATGCTTCAGCATTTATTCCATATCTATCCGAAGAGACTACACGTCAATTATTGGATGGAAAGGAAAAGGGCGGATATGGGCTTCCAGTCACGCCTCTAATAACAACGGTGCATGACGCTGCACAAAATGCAGCCAAAGTAGATAAACCAGAATAGAAAATCACACTTTCCAAGCAAATATCTCAGCGTATTTACGCAGCCTGCCTTCTCCTTTCACCACCCCCTCTTCTCCCTCACTTTCAAGTTAATCGCATGAGCAATTTCATGATGTTCTTTGCAGAGTGGCGCGAGATAATTTGGATTGTGTGAGTGCGACATCGCGAAAGTTTGAGTGTGGTGAATGTGCTCGGATGGTTTTTTACAAGTAGGAATGGAGCATTTTGTGCCGTGTTCTTTTTGAATTAGCCTTTTCGTCGCAACGGGAATAGTGCGTGAACTTGCAGGTTGAACCGGAACAGATTTTCCTTCTGCAATTTCTTCCTCTCGTTTGTTAAGTGCGGCGCTGATTAGTTCATTAACATCAATTCCTTTTGACTGAAGCTCTGTGAGTCTTTTCGTGACTTCATCATTTAAGGTTAAGATCTGCGCGCGCAACCCTGTAAACTTTTCATCTTTAACTAAAGTTTCTACTGCTTTTTGTGACATATTTTGAACTACTTTAGAAAGTTCAACTTCATTTTCAGGAGTTGCAATTGAAGCTACTCGAGCTAGTTTATTAATACTTACTTCTCCAGTTACAAGCTGCTCGTGCAATCTTGGCATCTCTGTAAATCTCTCTTCCAAATTTAGTGTTAAACGAACTTGATCATTAGATAATCCACAGAACTTCGCTGCGAATTCGAAGATAGAGCTACAGTTTTTCTTCTCGTATAACTTTCTTTTGTAAATCTCCGGCAAGAGTCCGATAAATTTCTGCCTCCAGAGCAGTGCATTCCGGCCGTACAAACACGCAGTTTCCAATAGTTCTTTATCGTTCATATTCTTGTTGGTTAAATTAAAAAAAGTATAGCAAAAACCCACACCTTTAACAGATTAAAATGCCCATTTCAACTAGACAATTTGCGAGGTGAGTGTGTGCTCGTAATTGACCACGAGAAACTGCAAAATCCATCTTTAATGATTATAAAAAACCTGTAGAATCTTATTAGAAATTAATTCAAAACATGGAAACAAACCAAACAGGAGGTACAGGAACGCCAAAACAAGTAGAAAACGTTCAGTATAATGTGAACGTTGGGGCGGTTAAATCTAAGGTTGGGCTAGCGAGTTCTTTAAGTGCAATTTTTGGGTGGATAACAGTACTAATGGTGGTATGTAGTTTGTTGGCAATCATTAGTATTCTCTTAAAACCCACTCCTGAAGATGTATTGCAGGCAAAAAATACTTTAGTATTTGCAATTGCTGTATTAGTGCCAATTTTGCCATTATTCATTTTCTGTGTAAAACGCCTAAATAAATCTCTTAAAGAAACCCCTGCAAATTGGGACGATTTATTTTTCAAAAAATCTATACGTTTCAACCTGGTTTTAGGGCTAATCATCAGTTGTTTTTGGTCAATCACATTAGTTTACAACATTCTCTCAAAAATAATTTTACAAAATGACAAAATTACTCTTGTCACAATTTTGAACAACATCGCATTTTTGTTACCACCAGCAATTTTCCTTTATTTTTTCTGGACATATCAACAAAAAACTAAGAGATAATTACCCTTGCATTTTCCTTGTTTCGGTATAAAATCCCCGGTCAAGAAGTAAAAAAAATATGCCTGACTCGGTACTAGAAAAATTAAAGAATGCAATCTGGAAAAGACGCCCAATCTTGGGTGAAATAATGCAAAAACACGGGGGAGAATTTCTCTTCGACTACGCAAAGGATTTCATGGACGTAAATCCGAGTCCTTTTTTAGATGCAAGAAAGCCGGAATTGATTGAATGCGCAGAAAAACTAATTGAGAAGCGACTTGGCGCACAAGTAGCAAAAGAAGTTTCAACTCAACTTTTGAAAAAACCTCTTGTTTCAACAACAGATCACCACGGACCGATTCAACATCCCTTTTTCCTCAACTCAAATATAATTTCGGCAATTCCTTATTACGAAACTGAAGACCCGGATATGAAATATCTAGTAGTTTTCTCTTTCGCAAGTGTGTCCGTAAACAATTCCTCGACTTATACTCGGGGAATTCTTTTTCATGGCCACGGCGATGATTCAAACTCACTAATTCGACTTCCATTTCTACCGGATAAACTAAAAATGGGCGTGGTTTATGCAACTCGTGGATACAACCGAGAAGATTTGAGCAAAGCAGAAGACGAATTGGTAAAAAAAGATTTTGATCCGGGTCGAGGCGAAAAAATTCGCGATTTAATTGAAGAGTTTTTTGCAAATGAACAAGTGATGAACACTCCTGAACTCAATGAACAGATTACAGAAATCAATTTCTATCTATGGCGCAGACTTTTCCACCCTGTAAAAGAGAAAAAAATGCCTGACCTTATTTACCTGGAAATCGAAACACTTGTTACTGAAATGTTGCTGAATAATCACTTAAAAAATCCTGACTCATTAATATATAAAGTCCTGTTCGATCCAAAATTTATTGATCTAAATTATAAGTATTTCAACAATATTCCTGGGGCCTTCTCTCTTGAAAAAGATTGGGGAACTTATATGTTCTGGGCACTTGATGAAAAACTACACCGAGTTCGCCTAACCTTAAAAGACGGCATGCTCACATCTGGCCACGGTTCTTGGAATTATGAAATGAACCCGGAAGGAATCGCTCAAGCATTGCGCGACAAAAAAATCTTCCCTGGAATGCTGATCTGTTATTTAATGGTTTCACTTTATTATGGAATGAAATGTCTTGGTGGATTTTGCCAAGTTAATGATTTAACTCAAACAAAAAAAGCCTGGAGTGACATGCTCAGCGAACTCGGTCTGACAGAAGAAGTCAATGCTCTAGAGCCGGTTCAAACAAAAGAGCTCGGAGGTGACGGAATGGTACTTTCTTACCTGAAAAGTAAAGATGGTGAGGCTTTCCCTGCAATGAGTTTCGATATGATTCTTGAGAACGAAGATACAAGTTTTGAAACTTACGTGAATCTTTCCAAAAAAGTCACAATGTCTGAGATGATGGCGCCAATGCTTCCTGAAATGTACACAGTGCTGTATCCTATTCAGGAACGTGACCCAAGTCTTCTAGTAGAGACACCTGAAGATATATTCAAACAAACAGGGCTCGCGCAAAAACTGCTATGAATTTAAAAATAATATACGAAGACGACTTCATGTTCGCAATCGATAAACCGGGTGGACTTGTTTCTGTTCCAGCTCCAAATATTCCTGAAGCAAAAACTGTTCAAGGAATTATGCGAATGCAACTACGCGATAAAGACTACAAATCTTACCTCTTACACCGAATCGACCGTGACACATCAGGCGTGCTCCTTTTTGGAAAATATCCGCGCGACCGTGAAGCACTTGAAGGCATTTTTAAAGATCCAAAAACAGAAAAAACCTACCTAGCACTCGTTAAAGGCAACCCTCGTTTCTCAAAAAGTACAATCAACTTCCCTCTCGAAAGTCGTGAGAAGAAAGAAAAAATTCCGGCCACAACTCATTACAGACTAATGAAACGACTTGGAATTCTTTCGATGCTCGAAGTGAAAATTGAAACCGGAAGAAAACACCAGATCAGAAAGCACCTTGCAATGATTGGAAATCCGCTGGTTTTAGACCGTGAATATGGCGACAAGAAATTCAACCGAAAATATCTAGATCTAACAAAAGATCAAGGCCGCTACTTCCTACAAGCCTGGAAAATAAAATTCCACCATCCGCTTTTAGACAAAATGGTGGAAATTCAAGCTCCCGCTAGTTTCTAACTAGATCCGAGTACTTTCAGTTGTAGATGACTCAGTTTCATCATTATCCCAATTCATCATATTAAACGATCTTTCGCTGAATCCATCCATCATCGATGACCCTTCACTTCCTCCTACCAAAGCAAAAACGCCCAATGTTAGAACTGAGAATATCAATCCTACGACAATCACCCCAACCGAAACATTAAAAAGTGTTTCCTTCTTCGTATACTTTGCCATATAAACAATTAACAAAACCAAACCGAAAGAAAGCGAAATCATGCCAATCGCATGAAAAAGAATAAAAAACATCCCCATAAAACCGACCATAATAATATGATTAAGAAATACCTCCAAAGAATATTCTTAATCTAGGCAATAATCAAATCTGCGATTTTTTGTACAACAGCCTACACACTGCGTTTGGCAATGAACTGCGGCCAGGTGATGCCGGTTTCTTCATTTTGCACTTTGAACTCTTCTAAAATATCTTTGCCAAACTCTTCTATGGTCAGACCGGTTTCTTCCTTTGTTGCCTCATACTCTTCTCTAAAAGCAGCATTCGCTTGCTCATTTTCTTCTCCTTTTAGTTCCGCTTCTTCAATCAAATCTTCCTGTCTAGATAGTTCTTCCTCTGAAACAGCTAGAGAATAAGTAGCCGCAATAGCGCCACTCATCTTTTCATGTGAACTCCTTTGCGATTGATTTGATGAGGTCTCTTCAGGTCCCATTAATATCCGTAAATCGTAAGAAGACATATCATCGGGAGCAAGTCCCATACATCCATGGTAAATGGGACCCTTGCCACTAATGCTCAACGTAAGTACGCCTAAGCTACCGGCTACTGCTAGAAATTTATCTAATATGCGACGCTCGAACCCCTTGAGGCTCTTATCTATAATTTGTAGTTCATCAAGACACTTCAAATTATTCTCTAATAGGCCTACAAGATAAACATAGTCTCCAGCTTGCGTTAAATCATTGAACTTTTTAGCTCCGGCCTTAGAAAATGGATATGTATCGATTAAATCCACTACTTTTTCAATCTTGCTCACAGGAAATTCGTCTGCATAAACCAACTCACACATCCCTAAATAAAAATCATCCATTTTATACGCAGGATTAGCCTTTCCAACAGCAAGCACTGCATCCTCTAAGAGATTTAACTTTGCCTCCATCTGTTTTTCAGCTCGCTCTTCAGTGTCCAAACTGGGCTTAGATACTTCCGTCTTTGATTTGGGTGCTAAAGTTTCCGGTTGTTCATTGTGCTGTTCTAACATGTTTATTTTTGTTAAGACGAATTCCTGTAATCATACCATAATCCCCCCCTTTGGCAACTGGCATTTAATCGTATATGTACTATGTCTAAAAAGGGAAATAAGCATAGTACACTATAGTTAATATGCTAAAAAATGGATTACTGAAAAATCGGCGCTTAATCCAACTTATCGTTTACCGTGCTCCATGCTGGAGTTCAACATCCACACCATATAAGCTGCGAATATCCACGAGTAGATAAAAATCTGAACGGCACCAATTAAAACACTACTTAAGCTGATCCATGTGAAACCGGGAAGCAGTTCAAAAAGTGAATTGTGCAAAGTGAAATCTGCACCTGTTAAACTAAGGCCGAACATTAGGCAAAGTGCATAAAACACTTCTGCACCTAACACACAGCGCCAGCCGTATTTTGAGAATGAAAATTTCATATATAATCTAGTGAAAAAAATAATGAATTTGTACTAATATTAGTTGAACCTTTCGACCAAAAGTTCAACTAATAATTTATAAATCTAAGCACTCAATTTAGCGAATAGGAAAAACACCGCTGTAAAACCACCTGTCATCACCACAGGAGCAATCGCAGAAATCCAGTTTTTCTTCCCCGGACGGAATCCTTTCAACAGCAATGAATTACTTACTACGGAAATTGAGCTAAAGGCCATTGCAAGACCGGCCAATTCAGGACGAAGTACCAAACCTAAACCAATGAATACCCTCGCCGCAATCGGAATTCCAACCACGTTATAAAAGAGCGCAAAGAACATATTCTGTTTGATTTTATTCATTGTTTCTCGACTTAACTGAATCGCTGTAAGCACATCTCTTAAATCATTTCTGATAATTACAATCCCACCTGTTTCCATCGCCACATCGGTTCCTGATCCCATTGCGATTCCCAAATCCGCTTGTGCAAGAGCCGGAGCATCATTAATACCGTCTCCAACCATTGCCACTCTGATACCTGTTTCTTGTAATTTTTTAACTTCATTAGCTTTGTCCTCAGGCAAAACTTCAGCCAATACATTTTTTATTCCTGCTTGGCGCGCAATAGCTTCCGCAGTACGACGGTTATCTCCGGTAATCATATAAACTTCAATATGACGAGCCTCTAAAGCTCGCACCGCCTCAACTGTGGTTTCTTTGATTGTATCCGCAACCGCCACAAGTCCAAGCACTTCTTTGCTTGAAGCCAAGATCATTACAGTTTTACCATTATCTTCTAATTTACGGATTTTTCGTTCTATTTTTTCCGTAGCGGATTCCGGCAAACCAACAATATCCGTGAGAAGTTTTCGGTTACCCAAATAATATTTATTGCGGCCGATCACTCCTTCAACTCCATGTCCGGGAATTGCCTGAAAATCTTTAACCTCATCCAAAGAAATTGACTCTTCTTCCGCATATTTCACAATGGCTTCCGCCAAAGGATGCTCGGAAAGTTTTTCCAGACTTGCTGAAATTGTAATAATTTCATCTTCATCAGTTAAACCGGCACTAACAACATCTGTAACCTCCGGCTTTCCTTTAGTTAAAGTTCCGGTTTTATCGAACACGACCGCCTTCACCTTACAAGCAGCTTCTAATGGTTCTCCACCTTTAATCAAAATACCATGCTCGGCTCCCTTCCCTGTCCCAACCATAATCGCAGTAGGGGTTGCCAAACCAAGCGCGCAAGGACAAGCAATCACAATGACAGAAGTAAAAGCCATCATTGCAAATGAAAGAGTAGCTCCAAGAAAGAAATACCAAACTAAGAATGTCAAAATTGCCAGACCTATAACAATTGGCACGAAATATGCGGAAATCTGATCTGCCAAAGCCTGAATCGGCGCTTTTGAACCTTGTGCTTCTTCCACAACACGGATTATTTGAGCCAAAGTGCTTTCGCTGCCAACTTTAGTGGCGGTAAATTCAAAACTGCCATTTTTATTCATTGTCGCACCTATAACAGTATCACCTATATTTTTTTCTACCGGAATACTTTCACCGGTAATCATTGATTCATCCACTGATGATTGCCCCTTACTCACAACTCCATCTACCGGAATTTTCTCACCGGGACGAACTAATATCGTATCACCCGCCAAAACTTGTTCTATCGGCAGATCTTCCGTAACTCCATTTTTAATCACACGAGCCGTTTTAGCCTGCAAGCCAACAAGTTTTTTTATTGCATCGGAGGTACGTCCTTTTGTTTTCACTTCCAACCATTTTCCTAATAACACGAACGTAATCAAAAATGCTGCGGTCTCAAAATAAAGCTCGGGAATTTTTTCACCATCCAGTCCGATGATACTACCTGTCAGAATCACATAATTCACCAATTGCCACAAACTATAAAAGAAAGCGGTCGAAGTACCGATTGCAATCAAACTATCCATATTGAATGTTTTCATCCGCAAACTACTCCACATGCCCTTGTAAAATCCCGCACCGATTATAAATTGCACCGGAAGTGTAAGTATAACTGAAATAATACCAATTTTCGGCATGAGAAATTCTCTCAAGGGAAGAGCCGGCAAGAAATCCAAAAGCATAAAATACAGCATCGGGAAACTTAGAATAAGACTCCAAATAAATTTTCTAAAATAACTTTTTATTGTATCTTCTCTTTTACGTCTATCAACCTCGGGGTCACTTTTTCCCGCCAATTCTGCTTTGTATCCTGCCTGTTCAACTGCAGAAATCAACGCTTCCACATTCGTACTTGAATTATCAAAAACGACCCTTGCTTTTTCTGCTGCAAAATTCACATTTGCAGATTTCACACCCGGTACTTTTTTAAGATTTCTTTCAATCAATCCGGCACAAGAAGCACAACTCATTCCACTTAATGACAACTGTACTTGCTCCTCCTTTTTTTCTTTTAATTTGAAAAGTTGAGTTTTTACAACACCTGATGAGAGTGCCGCATTTTCTACTGGAACCCTTGTTTCATTCGAAAAAATATTTAGTAACTGATTGATTTTGGAAGACCGCAAAAGCTCGTCCACAAAAGCATTGAGATCAGATCGATCTTTAGGCACTTCAATTTCCCCGGAACGTTGATGAGTGACGGTTCCATTAAAGCTCGGCGCGCTTGCATCACCGGTGAATGTTCCTTCCGCTTTTGTATTTGATTCAAGTCTGATTTTTACACCTTCCCCACTTTTAACAATTTTTTTCTTGAATGTATCTACAACTTGCGAATCTTGCTCGGATGTACGGCTCACAATTGTTCCTTTGTATCCGGCATCCACAATCGCTTTAAGTATAGATTTATCCGAAACTTCTGAAGTAGCAATAAGTTCACCGCTACCATTAGCGGAACTAATTTTAATATCAGTCACATTCGATAATTCGGACAGTTCTCCGGTGATAAGTTTTTCACAGGATTTGCAAGTCATGCCGGCAATTTTTAAAATAATTTTATCAGACATAAATTTATTGGTTAAGAACTTTATATTCATCGCCCAAAGCTTCGATTTCTTTTGTCCAAGCCTTTAGATCAAAACTTTCATCATGATCAAGTGTAACTTTTTTCGATTCCAAATCGACATCAACTTTATGGATCGAAGATGATTCCTGACTTATTTGCGTCACTAAAGTAGCGCAAGCGTGACAATGCATTCCCGGGATTTGTACTATAGTTTTCATAAGATTTTTTTAAAGATTAATTGATTACTTCTACCCTGGCACTAAACATGCCCATCGGACAGGTAATATAAAAATTATTTGTGGGAGTAAACGGACCAAGTTTATTCTCACCCTTTTTCAACAAGATACTTAAACCAAAATCAGGCACGGTAAGAACGCTGATACATCCACCAAGATTTTCTGGCACATTAGCTACAATATATGTAGGTTTTCCAGCCTTAATCGTGAAGAAATCCGGACTGTAACTATAAGAATTAACATTGAAAGTGAGGGTTTGAGCTTCTTCTGTTTCATCAACTGCCAATACTGACTCCTGAGTGCTTTTTGCATTTGTTGAAGAAGAAAAAATCCTTGAAACATCAATACCGGAAAGAATAAGTCCACTATTTAAATTAAATACTGAAAGTACCAAAACAAGCGTTCCTGAAAAACGAAGAAAGAGTTTTGCTTTTTTTCCTTCGGCACTTGCAGAAATAGCACTAACACCAAGCAAGGCAGGCAATGTTCCTAAAGCAAAAATGAACATGGTTAACGCTCCCGTTATAAAACTTCCGGAAGCCAAGGCCACTAGTTGCAAAGATTGAGTAAACCCACATGGTAAGAAAAAAGTTAAAGCTCCTAAAGCGAATGGTGCGCCGGGATGTTCATGTTCTGATAAATCAGCAATTTTGTGAGAAAGCCATTTTGGCGGACGAATCGGGAAGCTCCCTTTCGGTATTATCTTTAATAAAGTAAGTGCCAAATAAAACATCACTAGAGCAATTACAATGTTCATTACTCCCGTCATACGCGTGGAAAGCGTAATCGATTTTCCCAAAATTCCCACTAAGCCCCCTAAAACAAAATATGAAGACAATCGACCCAAATTAAACATCAAAAGAGGTTTAAATTTTTGCCAACGAGTATCCCCACCGTGAACTTCATTATGCTTGGCAGCCATGCTCAAAAGAAGGCCTCCCGTCACAGCCAAACAACTCGAAGTTCCAGCTACCAATCCGATAATCAAAATGCCGGCGAATGTTGCCGTGTCACTACCGGCCCCCGTCAATGAAGCAATATCAAAACCCTGAAAAACTTTATATAAAATAAATATAATAAGAAGACTGGAAGCAATATCCCCCCACTTATCATCAACTTCATGAGCGGTTTGTTTTTCTCCAAGAAAATAACCCGCCTCTATAATGGCATTTTGAATGTCAGTGAGAGAAGGTCTTTGAGATAAATTGATTTTAATATCAGCAACACCTGTTTTATGATTAACATGGACTTTCTCAACACCCGGAATAGTTCTGATCTTGCGCTCGAGCAGAAGCTCACAACTGGCACATGTCATTCCACCTATTTGCAGGGACATCCAGTTAGGATTTAAAGATTCGTTATGCATTTTCATTAATTAATTAGTAAATTTTTACCCAATTTATTCCACCATCCGCACTTTTATAAATTTCATTATTTTTATCTATACCGTAAACAATTTGCGAATCACTTTGCGAGAAAGCAAGATAGTAAAAAATAGTATTTGGAGCCGTTTCGATTTTTGACCAAGTAGCTCCTCCATCTTTACTTTGAACTAAACCAAAAATACTTGAAACGCTCAACATATCTTGAGAATTTGCCGGATTTTGAGCTAAAACTATCACCGCACCAGAAGCCAAATCTTTCGATAAAGATTCCCAATTAACTCCACCGTCTTTGCTAATCCAAATTCCTTCTTGTGTTGTTGCATAAACAGTCAATTCATTCACGCTATCCGCCAACAGACTTGTAATTTTTGCCGGTGAGTTTTCCAAAATTGTCCATGTCACACCACCGTCAGTACTTTTTTGTATCTTTCCATAAGAGCCATAAACAATTTTTGAACTGACCGGACTCACGGTCATACTATGGAAATCAACCGGCCCGTCAATTCCGTCTGAAATTTTGACCCAAGTCAGACCACCGTCTATTGTTTTTTTGAAACCGATATTCCCACCGGTGGACGAATGCCCGCTACTGTAAAAAGTTAATGGATCATTTTTATCAATCACAAATCCCATCATATCGTCTGTATTATCTCCGATTTTAATGAGTTTAGAATCCTTCAAAAAAACCAAACCTTCATGCGTTGCTATATATAGTTTAGCGGAATCATTCAAATCCACGGCAATGCCATGTGAATGAGAAATCGAATCCACTACATTTTCAGTCTTTACTGTTGTTTGTGTTTGGCAAGCACTTAAAAAGATCGCAAGTACAAGCGTAAGTAAAATTATTTTCTTCATACATTCAAAAATTATAGGTTAAATTCTTTTTCAGAATCCTATTATTCCCTTTGTACAACACCCTTTAATGTTCGCCGAAGCAGAAAGCTGACCGGTACAAAAAAGATTTGCCTTTCATCAAACTGAAAACGCAGGGCAAAGACAAAAACTACCGGAAGTATCACTAACAACAAAGGTGGTACCGCTTCAGTGATATTCACCACGGATTTAAAAATACATTGCTCATTAAAACTACAAAAATTCTGTTGACTCTCCTCGTGCATCATCACAACCAAAGAAAGTTGGATCAGTGCCAATCCAACAATAAATATTAATGCAATTTTAGATTTAAGCGCTTTCATTGTGTTACGTTAAAGGAGCCGGAAGTCATTCCCATACTACATGTAAATGGAATCGTACCTACATTTTCAGGCGTAAATTCTATAGTTTTTTCGCCTGATAAAAATTCCAAAATATTTAAAGATGGCACACTAAGTGAAGCTCCACAACCTATTGCCTTACTCGAATCGATCTTCCAAACGACAGGAACCCCGGCCTTCACAGTAATATTTTTTGGATAATATTCGAGCCCGATAATTTTCATTTCAACAATCTGCTTACCATCAACAATTTCAACATTAGAAGAAACTTCAGATCGCGCCGAAAGATCAATTCCCATCAATCTCAAACCTGCCACTCCACTCAAAACTCCAAGTAAAACCACCAAAACTCCGGCAATTTTCAAAAAATACTTCAAACCCTCGCCTTTTATAAAACTCGAAACAGTTCCAAGTGACAAAAGCACCGGCAAAGTTCCAACTGAAAATGCAAGCATCGTAAGCGCTCCAACTTCAACGCTACCTTTACTTAATACATATAGCTGAAGAGCCTGAGTAAATCCGCAGGGAAGAAAGAAAGTCGCCGCACCAAGAAAAAATGGCGCAGACCAATGCTCCGAATCCTTTGCACTATCAATTTTATGCGCCAAAAACTTCGGCATCTTCGGCATAAAATGTCCTACCCAAGAAAAAATCTTCAACAACTGGAATCCCAAAATTATCATTACCACACTCACAACAATCGTAATCCAACCTGTTACAGTCGAAGAAAAACTCAAAAATGAACCGAGATATGCAATCAAGGCTCCAAAAAAAGTATAAGAGATAATTCTACCTAAATTAAAATAAATATGCGGTTTAAATTTTTGCCACACGTTCAAATTTTCATGAAGCTCATCATATTTCGCCGCAACAGCAACCAACAATCCACCGGTTACAGCCAAACAAGTTGAGAGCGACGCAACAACTCCCATTATAAAAATAAATGCAAAACTCATTTCAGTTTTCACTCCAAAATTTGTCGGCAAAAAATTAAGCTGTTTCAAAAGCATGTACGCTAAAATCATTATCACAAAAATCGTCAGGGTTTGAGCATGATCTTCTATACTCGACGAAGTCGAGCTTTCGCCTTCTTCCTTCAAACTATAATTATGCTTCTTCAACACCTCTTCAAATTCACTCATTTCCGGAATCTCAGAGCATAACAGCTTCGCTGTGCCACTTGCATAACTAACTTTCACTTTCTCAACACCCTGAATTTTTTTAAATTCTTTTTCGATCAGGAATTCACAACTTGCACAGTGCATTCCCTTGATTTTCAATTTCAATATTTGCGATTTGCCATTGTCAGTCATAAAGAGCAATGATATAAGGTAGCAGTACCTAGGGTATAGGTATTAAAATTTAAAGTCAACATAATGATTGAACCATACAAGAAAAAAGCATTGATCGCAGTAAAAAAAACCGTCAGCCTCGGCACAAAAATTCAAAAAATGATGGAGGATGGCGAATACTGCATGGATATTCTTCAACAAATAAAATCGGCACAAGGACTACTAAATTCAGCCCTCGAATCTACCCTGGAAAGTCATTTGGAAACCTGTGGAAAGCACGCGTTTGCATCCGACAAAAAATCAGAGCACAAGAAAATGATTGATGAAATAATGCGCGCTTTCAAAGCGAAGAAATAATAGTATAATAGGCCCACCTAACCACCAACCATGACAATTTCACTCTTGGTACTAACAATTCTTCCATTTCAAATTTGGATGATGCTTTCTCCGGAAAAAGCAAAAAAACTCTGGGACTCAATGATGACAGATGAACAACTTTTCAAGATTGCATTTTTTCATGTTGCAGCTGCACTTATTATTTTAAGTTTTGCAGGACTGAATTTTAAATTTAAATGGGAAAATACACTTAGTTTTATCGGTTTACTAAGCTTCATCAAAGGAATATTTTTTCTTTTCTGTCCTGATTGCGTAAAAGCAATGATGAAAAAAATCGTAAACACATCTTTCCAAGGTGCAATTTTCTTTTCAATTCTCGTTGACGTTGCTCTCATTTACATTGATACAAAACTTATATGAAATATGTCGCAATAATAGTAATACTGGGTCTGATACTTTCCATATTCGCACCATTGCTATATAGTGCCTAACCTATGAGCAAAACAACAATAACAGCAGACATGTTGATTGCGGATGTAATCAAAAAAATTCCTGCTGCAGCAGAAATAATGACAAATTACGGTTTACACTGCACCTCCTGTAGCGTGAACGCCTTCGAACCAATTAAAGACGGTGCCATGGGCCACGGCATGAGTGAAGAAACCGCTGATGAAATGCTCGCAGAAATTAATAAAATTGCTTCTACTATGGTAAGACTTGCACCTGATGACGGAATTTATTTGACCGAAAATGCGGCCAAAAAAGTGAAAGAATTTGCTACAGCCGAAAACAAAACCGGCTACGGACTAAAAATTACAGCTGACTGCTCTGGAAATTATTCAATGGACTTTCAAGAAAAAGTCGAGAAAGGAGAAAAGAAATTCGAATTCCACGGCGTAGAAATTTTCCTCGATAAAAAATCACTAAAAAATCTACTTGGCGCAGAAATCGATTTTCTAGAAACTCAATTCGGAAGTGGTTTTAAGATAGATAACCCTAATGAAAACAAATCCGGAGGATGCGGTTCAGGAGGCTGTGGTTGCGGTGGAAGTGGAAAATGCGGCTGTAAATAAGCAAATGAAAGTAATTCTAATTGACCACGACGATTCATTCACACACATCCTCGCAGATTACATTGCGACTGTCACGGGCATCAGCCCGCTCGTTTTGAATCACAAAAAAACCTCTCTCATCGCGCTCAAGAAGCTGAAACCGACACACATAATTCTCTCTCCCGGCCCTGGCAACCCAACCAAAAAAAAGGATTTCGCAATCGGCGCAGCCATTTTGAAAAACTTCGATTTGCCAATTTTGGGGGTTTGCCTTGGACATCAAGGAATTTGTGCTTATTTTGGCACGGAAATCAAAAAAACCGCACCGATGCACGGGCGTAAATCACTCATCACCCACAACAAAAAAGGACTCTTCAAAAACATCCCATCGCCTTTTACGGCAATGCGTTACCATTCACTAATCGCAGAAAATCTTCCTGATGAACTCGAAGCCACCGCCTTTACCGATTCAGAAATTATGGCCGTCCAGCACAAAACTCGTCCAGTCTTCGGCGTACAATTCCACCCTGAATCTATTGGAACAGAACATGGATTGAAGATTATTGAGAATTTTTTTAATGCTGACTCACCGCTTTAAGTAAATCCTTATCAAACGTCAGAATAGTTGCATCTGAGTTTTTTGCCAAAGAAATCAAAACACAATCAACAAAAGAAAACTTATGTGGATTCAATTTTTTAAAAGTATCAAATGCTTTATCAAAAACGAGTTCATGAGAATTAATTATATTAATGGAATTATTCTCCAAAATACTCGAGGCTACCTTAACGGCATATAAACTAGAAACTTTTCTACTCAAGGTAGTCATGAGTTCTTGAATTACCTCAATTGGTGCAAACAGATCTTCATCAAGCTGAGAAATAAATTCAACTGCTTTTTTATGATGAAAGTCTTTTTCACTAAAAAATGCAATTATGTAAGATGTATCAATTATTATCATAAACAACTTCGTCAATTTTTTCTGAAAGCATAGTGTCAACATCCCATGAATAAGTTGGCAAATCAGCAAGTCTTTTTTTACCCTTGTTCTCCTTTTCCAACTCTCTCGACATCACCTCCCTTATCCATCCCGCCAAAGGTTTTTTCTTCTTTTTAGCAACTATTTTGAGCTGGATAAAAGTTGCATAAGGGAAATTCGTCTGTATTGCTTGTAGTTTCATACTGGTACTATTACTGGTACCAGTATATATTACTCTGCAAACAAAAACAAGCATCTCGAACAAAAAGATTTAAGCCTAGGTCAAAAAATCTGCACGCGCAGACCTGTTAAATTACCGAAACCTAATATCAGTAAACCCATCCAATTCCAAAGACGGCGCCACCCCAATATCAAATGACCTCATACCCAAACTAATTTCAAATTTATCTCCAGGCTTCTCATTTTTTGTCACTTTTATAGAATCATCTAAAATCTCAACAAGTAATCCGGTAGCTCTAATATTGGCAACCGTATCATCAACGTAAAGTGAATTCACACCTGAAGAATTCATTGTAAGTGTATCCCAATTCGATGGAACTATTATCTCACCAAGTTTTGTTCTTCCAAATTCCATGTGCCTATTTAAGCATCAACTGTCATTTTAGTCAAGCTTGGCGCAGACACAAAAAGATCCCAAGTGTTCAATAGCAGTTTCGGCATCAGATGAGAGCTTAAGGTAGATTATAATTCATCACTGAAATTATGCCTTGCCTTGAAAGTCACCTTTCAAAACAATCTGTCCTTCACTTTTTCTCGAAGACAAATCCCCTTCGAAATGAGTTTAAGGTGCCCGCGTATCTTTGGGAGGATACGAGAACAGGCTTATTGTTGCTATTGAAACTTGGGAAGCAGCTGGCTGGAAAGGTTTTTTAGGCCTTTGGAACCATGTTCTTCCCCCGTTTCGCCGTCTATTTCAATGTGCGCTTCATATAAATATACAGCAACTTGCAAAGAATGTCAAATTAATTTATTGCATTATTTAGACCGTCGGCGCTACTATCGGCAACATCGCCACAGCATCAGCAATGCTCACATAAGAACCTTGAGCATAATGAATTTGCTGTGGAATATTTAAAGTTACCGCAACCCGGTAGCCCACTTCGCCGGACGCCATTTGAACAGGCTGAGCATGCAAACCTCTTGCAGAATTGATAAATGCAGCACCATCTGAAAGACCGTTTGCAAATGTAAGACCGTTATTCATATGATGAACATCATCAGTAACAAGCATAGTAGAGTCGTAATCACCCGCAGCATTTCGTGTTCGAATTCTCACACGTTTAATATCGGCAGGAGTATCGGAAAGGTACATCTGAAGAGATGATTCTGTATCAAGAATTCTACCAACTCTTCGAGTCAACAAATGATTTCTTAAAGCAGCTTCGCGCGCATCGCTACCAACTCGCTGAGTGATATTCAGAGTTTCAGCTTCATAAGCCGCGTCACGAGGATCAGGTTTAGATTTTATCCAAGGCTGATAACCGTGTCGCTTCACAACACCTTTTTGCTTCATCAAAAATATATGCTCAGAACTTAAAACACCTGTTCTCACCTCTTCAAGAACAGACGCTTTATCATCTTCATGAACCGGCACATAAATTTTCAAATCTTTTTTTCCAACTGTTCTAATTTCTTCCTGATAGATTTTAATATCTTTCATGTCTTCAGGTATAATTTGACTAGCGCCGGCCAAAAGTTCAGCAATTCTCGGAGTTTCATTAGGTATCAAAGGACCGATCGGCACGCCAGGAGCATTGTTTCCATTTTCAACAACAAACATGTCGTCCATAGTTCTAGGATTGATTTCTTCAACATCAGGTGAAAAAACCGGAATTCCTCTTTGACACGGACTTGTTCCCGTAGCTGCAAATCGAATCTGTTCATTGCCGGTACTCACACGCACAAGCCTATCTTTCAATCCGGTCAAAATCATTTTCTGCATTTCTGCGTAGAAATTTTTCATCGCAGCGGATGCAAATTGAGATTTTGGAATTTCACGCCCACCCAAAACCACAATCAATTCGCCATGCTCATCCATTCTAAAATCAAATTGCATGATATTTTTACCCTGCAAAATTCCAATAGAACCGCTGCAAATCAAATTCGACAGTGTGGCACCGGCCTCACCCGCCCTTCTTTCAATGTGAACAAGTTTAATTGCCTTAGAATAATTTTTTGCATCCAAATTTACATCCGCACTCATTGGTTCAGGAAGTGTTGAAGCCCTATTATCACAAGCAGTTCTTGCCTCTTCAATCTCAGTTCTTATTTGATTCTGATAGGATCTTTCAAGTCGTCCTGTTTTTGGGGAGAAATACACTCCTGCAAATTGAGTAAGCCTAGTAAAATCACCAGCCGACATCGCGATGATGTTTGGACCTTGCTGAACTGAAGCAACCGGTGAAGGTGCTGGAGTTTGTGAAACTTGAGCTGGAACAGGAGCAGCCTTCGGTGTGGCATCTCGAAGTTCTAGGTTGGCAAGTAAGAAAAATTCTTTCAAAAATGGCATGAAAATCTTTAATTGCTCACGATTAATCCATTTTGGAATTCCAGCTCTAAAAGTATTAAGAACCTTTATTCGATCCGCCTCTACAGTAAAATCTAAATTTTTTGAATCTTCAGGAAGCATTTTCTCTTGAATTAGCATTCCTCTTATTGAGCACAATAATTTATGAAAAAATAATGGACCGTTTACAAAAAATTGATTGTTAGAATCTCCAACAATTTTTGATATAACATCATCAGAATCTTGCTTTTTAAGATCAACCGGGTAATGAGATATGAAAGTCTTATCAATACCATTTAAAGTGCTTTCTCCTTCTAAAGACATTTTAAAAAACCCAAAAATTGATAGAAACCTTGCCATAAAATCAAATCCACTCATATCTGACCTTGCCATGTGTTCCATCATCAAGCGCCATTCCTCGAGAAATTGATACGCACCTTTTGACGCAAAACCATCAGCCCGCTTTGCAAAGAAAAATAGTCCCTCAACAGCTGACTCAAGATGATTCATAGATTCACGACCCGTTTTACTGGAAATTTTATAAACATAGTCAAAAAGAAAACTATTATTTGCGAAAGCCGTTTTACTATTGTAGGTGCTAAAATCTAAAATATAAGACCTTGCTTCATTTAAATATGATTCAAGTGCAATTTTAAATCTTTCATCTAAAAGATAAGGAGCCTGCGGTTTTTTTGCTAATTCAGCCTCAATTGACTCAACAGCGAAATTAAGTGCTTCTTTTTGCGTCTTTTCATCACTTGCCTCATCAAATAACAAACTCTCGGTTGTCAAAGTTATCCATCTGAAAAAATCATTTAAAACCTTATCATGTGGTTGACCCGGCTTAATTCTATCAATAATAAGATTTAAAGTTGCTTGCTGATCCTCAATGTTCAATGGATTTCTCTCCGGATGTCCAACGATCTTATTCAGCCCTCTATATAGATGATATAAAAAAAGTTTATCACTAACAACAAATGTTGCTTCTTTACCAAAGAACTTTGTGATGTCAAACAATCCCTTCTGAGGAGCTTTTGTAATACCAGCAAAAAGTTCAAGGTTGCTTCTTAAGTTACAATACTTTTGAAGTAAACGCAGATTTTCATTTAGGTTAGATACTCCACTTGCCAAGGTATAAAAACTATCATCAATATGTGCATCACTTTTTTCTACTGTGGCAATTTCTGCAAGATTAACTGCACACATTGCACAGTACTTTTCAAATTCGTTCGTATACTTAAGAAATAAATCTTTGGACCAATCTTTAAATCTTTCTGCATTACCATCAATTTCACCCCTAATAAATGCATATTCATGTATTTCATTATCAGTGATATGAGATACATTACGAAACCAATCTTCATGAACTTTTTTGAATGGAAAATTCATCTTTGCAGATGGAAATTTATCAAGAGGATCCTTACCAAAACCAAGACTTAAACCCATATACACACTAGTATCCTCTAAAAGTGCGGGGTCATTCAGTCCAATTTCCGACTGAAAATTCATCGACGCCAATGTGGCCAAAAAAGAGGATTTTATTTCTTCCCCAAATGTATTTAAAGAGACATTAATTAACTCATAAAGTTTATCTACTACGGGATGTCCCTTGAAATCCTTAGCAAGGTAACTTGCACATAACAACATCTGTCGAAAATCATTTGGGTCTTCAATTGGATTTTCAAGAATTCTTATAAACTTTGCCAATATATCTGGATCGCTAACTGTAACATGCGGCAAAGCTGACTTAATAAGATCCAAAGTCTCATGAACTAGCATTACAATCTCTACCGATTGTTCACGATCGTTATCGTTATCCAACATATTTTTAAGTTTAGGCGGCGGACTATAACACCCTTTGCTAATTTAGGCAAGCTCACCGCAGATCTTACAGAGTAGAATCCCCCGCCGGCGGGGCTTTTACAGGTTCAGTTTGATCCAACTCATCATTATGATATGATTCGACCCTCAAAGAAATATATGAATAAACCGAGCGAAGAGTTTCATAAAAATCCGGATTTTGTTTCTTTTCCGGAAATGATGGCGACAAGGATATCCAGAATCCAAGATTTTAATCGTAAAAAAGTTTACGTAATAGTTTTAACCAGGCGAGAGCATGATAAAAATGAAGAATGGAATGAGTATTTAAAACCGGACGACAAAATGACTTACGCGGAAGAAAGACATTTTTTAGCGAAAGCAAACCAGGGTGATCAGATTGCGATCGAGAAATTAATCAAAGCTAATCTACCTGTTATCTCAACTATCGCTGCACAACTTTCACAAAAACCAGAAATACAAAAAGAACTGATTCAAGAAGGCTTAATATATTTATTATACGCAATCAGAAGCTATAAACCGGAGGGGCGCAAGCGCCTGATTCGCTTCGCTATTAAAGGTATAATTGAGCACATGAAAATGTTCGCAGATAGATACGAAAGAATTTCTAATCTTGATACAAAAGTAAGCGTCACTGTAAAAGTTAATAAACTTCAAACTTGGGAGAAATCACAAAACACTTTAAGTAGAAAAGAGAAAATTGATGAACTTCAAATTTATAAAGCTGAAGACTGTGATGATAGAGATCACTATCTTTCTCAACTTGAGAATTTGATTTCAGGGAATGGCGAAGAAATCGTGAAGGAAAATCATATAATAACACGTCAGGAATTAGATGATGAGCTGATACGCTCCCAGGAAATCGGCTTACAAATTGATATGATTATTAATTTATTTAGAAAAATACTTAATAAAAGACAGCAAAGAATATTAACTCAAGCTTTTGGCATAAAACATGAAGAATTCAATTCTAATGGAGAAGAACTTAGCCAGACAGAAATTGCGAAGGCAATGAACTTAAGTAGAGAAAGAATCCGCCAAATCAAAGATAAAGCACTTTTACGATTCAGAAGACTTTTTCACCCTCTTTACAAAAGAGAGAAAAAGCTGACATAAAACTGATCGAAAACCTCAATTCGACTTGCCATTTAACACCACAAAAAAATACTGCCCGGACGTCAAATGAATTGTTGTAACATCAATTGACCGCGACCTTAAAATTCGATATTTTGTGTTGTACAAGTTCATGACACACAATATATAGTGTTTCACTTGTGATTTCCCCCTATCCTCGTCCGAAAGACGAGCCATCGGATCAACCATCACTCACGTTTAATAACGTGTGCTTATCCACTATTTTACCACGCTTTATTTATGGCTCAACCAATCACACTTCCGGAGCCAATCGCCGCCTTCAGTGAAGAAGTCGTCAGCCAACCGGAAATCAAAATCAGCAGACCAAAAACTGCAAAAGCACCTTCCGGCGGCGTAAAAGTCACAAGACGTTTTACCTCTCAGGAAATACCTGCATTGGAATCCATAAAATACGAAAAGCGCGTATCAAAAATCACAGAGCCGGATGGAAAAATCGTTTTCGAAATGAAAAATGTGGAAGTACCTGCGGCTTGGTCGCAGTTGGCAACAGACATCATCGCTCAAAAATATTTCAGAAAAGCAGGTGTAAACGGTGGTAGCGAAACTAGCGCGAAACAAGTAGTTTACAGAGTAGCACACACAATCAGAACATTCGGTGAAGATAACGGATACTTCGCAAGTAAAGAAGATGCAGACACTTTTGAAGAAGAACTTTCATATATTTGCATAACACAGCGAGGCGCATTCAACTCCCCTGTTTGGTTCAACTGCGGATTAGCACTTTACGGAATCAAAGGAGACAGCGGAAATTACGCTTGGGATTTCGACACAAAAACTATTGTAGAAATTGAAAATGCATACGACAGACCTCAGTGCAGTGCTTGCTTCATTCAAAAAGTGGAAGACTCATTGATGGGAATTTTCGATTTAGCAAAAAACGAAGCAAGACTTTTCAAATACGGTTCAGGTACAGGTTCAAACTTCTCAAAAATCCGTGCAAAACAAGAAAATCTTTCAGGAGGAGGAATCTCTTCAGGACTTATGTCATTCTTAGAAGTTTTAGATAAAGGTGCAGGTGCAATCAAATCAGGAGGAACAACACGACGAGCAGCAAAGATGGTTACTCTCGATATCGACCATCCTGAAATTCGCGATTTCATTAACTGGAAAGTTGATGCTGAGAAAAAGGCAAAAGCCTTGATTGATGCAGGTTACGACGGAGATTGGAGAGGTGAAGCTTACAAAACAGTTTCAGGTCAAAATTCAAACAACTCAGTTCGAGTTACAGATGAGTTCATGAAGCAAGTTGAGAATGGCGGAAAATTCTGGACAACCTTCAGAACAACAGGAGAAAAGTATGAAGAGATGGATGCTCAAGAACTTTTTGATGACATCTGTAAAGCAGCTTGGAGCTGTGCTGATCCGGGCCTTCAATTCGACACAACAATCAACAACTGGCACACATCTTCAAATACAGATCGAATCAACGGTTCAAACCCTTGCAGCGAATACATGTTCCTTGATGACACAGCCTGCAATCTTTCTTCAATCAACTTGATGAAATTCTTGAGAGAAGATGGCAGCTTTGATATTGCCGGCTATCGTCACACAGCTCGAATTCTTTTCTTGGCTCAGGAAATCTTGGTAGACCTTTCTTCTTATCCAACTCCAACAATCGCAAAAAACAGCCATGACTTCAGACCTCTTGGTCTTGGTTATGCAAACCTTGGAACACTTTTGATGATGATGGGTCTGCCATATGACAGCGATCGCGGACGCGAAACAGCGGCGGCATTAACAGCCATCATGCACCTCCACGCATTCGGAGTTTCAGCAGAAATTGCATCTGTTATGGGAACTTTTGAAGGCTATGAATTGAATAAAGAGCCAATGTCAAAAGTTATGAAAATGCACCGAGATGCGGCATACAAAATCGACTCAAAACTTTGTCCTTCAGAACTTGCTCAGGCAGCTCGTGAAGACGGAGATCTTGCAGTTGAACTCGGAAAGAAACATGGATTCAGAAATGCACAGGCAACTGTTCTTGCTCCAACAGGAACAATCGGTCTTTTGATGGACTGCGACACAACAGGAATCGAGCCAGAATTCTCTATTGTTAAATGGAAGAAACTTGCAGGTGGAGGTCACTTCAAAATCATCAATAAATCAATTCCAGAATGTCTTCAGAGAATTGGCTACAATGAAGCACAAATTACAGAGATGATTGATTATGTTCTCGGACATGTGAGCATTGAAAAAGCTCCGCACATCAATCCAACAGAACTCCGAAAACTCGGTTTTACAGATACACAAATTGAAGAAGCTGTAGCTCACATTCAAAAAGCGAAATCTCTAGATGAATGGACCCCTCACCTTAACCCAAAAAATCTAGGCGCAAAAGGATTGAATGCAGGTCAAATTGCAGAAGCAAAACTTTATATTGAAGGCGCACAAACAATGGAAGGCGCTCCATATTTGAAAGAAGAGCACATCCCAATTTTCGACTGCGCAAATAAATGTGGAAGCGGCTCAAGATACATCGCACCAATGGGACACGTGAAAATGATGGGTGCAACTCAGCCTTTCCTTTCAGGCGCGATTTCAAAAACCGTAAACCTTCCAAAAGAATCAACTTACGAAGACATCAAAAATACTTATTTAGAATCTTGGAAGCTCGGCCTAAAAGCCATCGCACTTTACCGTGACGGTAGCAAACATTCACAGCCACTTTCAAATAAGAGCAGCTCAAAAGTTGGTGAGACAACAATTCTACCAGAAGGCGCAATCCTTCGAGGAAATAAAGTAGCACTACCAGCAAAGAGAAACGGACTAACAATCGAAACAAGCATCGGAGGTCAAAAAATCTACCTTCGAACAGGAGAATACAAAGACGGAGCCCTCGGAGAAATCTTCATCGATTCCTTCAAAGAAGGTGCATCTTACCGAAGCCTAGTAAACTGCTTCGCGGTTGCCGTTTCCATCGGTCTTCAATACGGAGTACCTCTAGAAAAATATGTCGACTCCTTCACATTCACTCGATTCGACCCAAGCGGATTCACAAGTCACCCAAATATCAGAACTTGCACATCTATCGTCGATTTCATATTCCGAGTTCTTGGGATGGAATACCTCGGCCGAACAGATTTCGTTCACGTTCAACCTGAAACAACTCAAATAGCAGAAAATGCCCTCGGCGGAAAAATCAAAGAGGCCATGACAAAAGAAGCACTTGCCTCAGAACCAGAAGTAGCAGAATCAGCAACAAGCTCAGCGGCCAACCAACTTTCAAGCATGATGGGCGACGCCCCTGCATGCACAACTTGCGGTCACATCACAGTCCGAAACGCATCTTGTTACAAATGTTTGAACTGCGGCTCAAGCATGGGTTGTAGCTAACACTCGACAAAGTCGAGCTATCTCAAGAAAGACGCCAAATTAAATTTCTAAGAAAATACCCCACGCTCCACGCTGGGGTATTTTGTTTGTCTAATAATATATATATGGTATAAATAAGTAGCTTTACAAGTATGAAACTAAAATATTATCTCCCGATTCTATTAGCCACTACTCCGGTGCTTGTTTCAGCGACACCGACAGAAGAGCCTCAAGTAGTTTCAAGTCCGGTAGATCAGAACATCGTTAAACTAAGAGAGTGTATTGAAAGACAAGTCCAAGGAACTGAACAAAACATTCAAGGAAAGAAATATCTAACCAGAGAATTAACCATTCAATATCAATTAAGAGATTCTAACGAAGGTGGATTTGATACGTTTGAAGACAAGTGGATTTATATGGTTGGAGAATCTCCGGAAGATGTTGTTTTGGGTGTAGCGGAAAGGAAACAGCGAACAGATGGACTGGGAATGCCAAGTGATACAAAAAAATTATCAGACAAAAAAGCTGACGGAGAACTTGATCACGCATATGACACTGTCTACAACAGAGTGATCCAATCCGGATCGGAAATGCTTAATCTGCAAAGTGACTATGAGTCAGCATTGCAAAATGCTGCGGCAATTTGTGAAATTGGAAATGTTAAGCCAGATTACACTTGTGTCGGACACACGACAGAAGATTTGAATAAATTACAATCAAGTTGGGTTAATTCCTCGGTTCTACTTTTAGACGGAGAAGGAAATATTTTTTGTTCTGGAACAGTGATTCCGGAAGGTCAAATTTTAACAGCCGGTCACTGTACAAAAGATTTGGCCGTTGGAGGTAATGTTAATGTGGCTTGGCCTGTTGAAAAAATTGGTGGAAAAGCTAATTTATCAAAAGTACACTACACTCAGGCTCAATTTACAGATCGTGGTGAAAATATTGATACTGCAATTTTACAACTACCGGAAAACGCGAAAGTAGATTCTTTAAAAGTTTCAGACGCCAGTCAGAATCCTGAATTAGGAGGAGTAACTTATGCTTTAGGTCATCCAAAAAGTCGTGCATGGACAATAATGGAGGAATCCGGATTTCTTCCAATGGAAGCAGACGACTTCACCCTTCAATCTCAACCCGGAACCGTATCCGGCTTACCACAGAAGCCTTTATGTTGGGATCACGGTTTATCCGGATCGCCGGTTTTAAGCGAAGAAGGCAAAATTATAGGTGTAGTAATGGCACAAACCAATGTAGTGGAAATGCCATTCATAACAAATCTGAGCGGTATTAATAGTTTTTTATCAACAGTGACTCCCCTGCCAGAGTTTGAAGCAGATATTCAAACCTGCTCGATGGAAAAAACTCTAATTGGTTTAACTCCCAACGGAGGCATCTACAAACAGTCGGTAGATATGAAGTCTTGCAATTAGCTTGACTCTAAGCACCTTAATCCCTACAATCGCCCCTGCATCACGCACTGAAGGTGCGCTAAATATAAATAATTTATGGTAAACGCAAATAGTCACACACACGGGTTAGTAGATGCTCCAGCTTGGAGACCAAAGTCAAAACAATGGAAGAGAAAAAATAAGGCTAACTTAAAGGCGACAGCAGTTGCTTTACAGGATAATCTTAAGGCTGCTCTTGCTAAGGGTAACGACTAGCAGTCACACCAAAGGTGTGAGCATTGTTTAATTCTTGCCTCACCTCGTCACACACGCTAAAGTTCCACCATGGGTCTTTTTTCTTATTTTAAACGCCGCAGGAAAACTCTAAATCCGGGTTTTCAGAATTATAAAAACCCTAGAGTTACAGTACGAAAGGCATTTGTTCCAAAAATTGGATTTTTTCAGAAGAGCACAGCTCCAAAAAATCGCAGGTTTGGCGAAAGTAGTACAAAAATCCTGAGATATCTTAAAATCTTCGCTGCATTTTTCATACTCGGCGGCGGAATTTATCTAATCTTTTTTACGAATTTTTTCACAATCCAAAAAATCGAGATTCAAGGTGGAGAAGAAACTGTTGAAGAACAAAAAATTGTGAATGACTACCTGCAAGCATATCTGGGTGGAAATATAATTATGTTTGGACCGAGCGAGCACGAAACAAAACTTGCTGAAAACCTCGGCTATTTAAAAACTCTTGGAATTTACAGAGTACTTCCACACACAATTGTTGCAAAAATTGAAACTTATCCAGTTGCAGCGAACGTGCGAATCAACCAAGCCGACGGTTCTAGTAAACTTTATATTGTGAATGAGCTTGGATACGTCGCCCTGATTGGAACAAGCAACGATACTTTGCCTACAATAGTTATGGACGTTACAGGAACCGACCTCGAAATCAAAGAAGGTGACACAGCAGATGGACCAAAAATTAACGCTGAAATCATTCCGGGTGAAAATCTCCAACAAATTCTCGACACAAAAACAAGTTTCGAGGGCAAATTCAATCTACAAATTAAATCAGTAAATTATTTAAAACGTGCACGCGAATTACACTTCTTAACTGAACTAGATTTCTATGTTTGGCTCGACATGACTCAGGACCTCGAACTCCAGATGTCAAAAATGAAAAAAGCCCTAACTAAACTTAACATTTACGAAAGCCCAATTCTTTACATTGATTTGCGAATTTCCGGCCACGACGGAGAGAAGGTGATTTACAAGCTTAAAGAATGAGTGAATTTTTCAAGTTACGTAAAATTGGCAAATTTACACCAACACATCAAATCATTTTACTAATTCTTGCTTATCTCAGTTTAGCCACCACAGCATATTTTTACAGAGATACACCCGAGGAATTTTACAGATATTTTGCCCCGTTTTATGAAGAAATGATTTTTAGAGGACTGATACTTGGTGGACTACTATCATTTTGCAATAAAAAAATAGCCATATTTTTGAGCAGTTTTCTTTTTGGATTATGGCATTTAAAAAACCTATCCATCTATTCCACTCAAGCTCTAATTTATCAGATTTTATACGCAGGTTTACTAATCGGACCTTTATTAGCTTGGCTAACAATACGAACCAAAAGCATATGGCCTGGAGTTTTGATTCACACTTTCAACAATCTTCTTTCACCACTAAGTTGGTGGCTTTTATCCTTTTTTCTCTCACCTTCAAGTTAATCGTGTGAGCAATTTCATGATGCTCTTTGCAGAGTGGCGCGAGGTAATTTGGATTATGTGAGTGCGACATCGCGAAAGTTTGGGTGTGATGAATAACTTCAGATGGTTTCTTACAGGTTGGAATTGAACATTTTGTGCCGAATTCTTTCTTGTTTAATGTCTTTGTTTTGGCTGGAACAGGTCTACTTTTCGCAATCTCCACAGGCATAGCTTTCTCTTCTGCAATTTCTTCCTCACGTTTGTTAAGGGCGGCGCTGATGATTTCATTAATATCGATTCCTTTTTGTTGTAGTTCGGAGAGTCTTTTCGTGACCTCTTCATTTAAACTTAGTTCATGCGCGCGCATACCTGTAAACTTTTCATCACGTACAAAAGTTTCTACTGCTTTCTGTGATAAATTTTGAACTACTTCAGAGAGTTCCTTTTCGTTTTCTGGAGTGGCAATACTAGCAACTCTAACTAACTTATTAATACTTACCTCTCCTGTTACTAGAAGTTTATGAAGTTCTGGGGTTGGAATGAATCTTTCTTCTAATTTAATTGTTAATTCTAATTGTTCTTTAGAAACACCGCCAAACTTATTTGCAAATTCTCGAATAGAATCGCAGCCTTTCTGTTTGTACAACATTCTTTTGTTTATCTCTGGCAAAAGCCCAATAAACTTCCTCCTCCATTCGAGGGCGTGACGCCCATACATAAGTGCTGTTTCTAGTAGTTCTTTATCTGTCATATTGGTGTTGGTTAAATTAAAAAAAGTATAACAAAAATCCACACGATTAACAGATCAAAACACCCACTTCAGCTAGACAATTCATGAGGTGAGTGTATACTGATATTCACAGGTAATAATTAAAGTAAATCCTATGAAATCAACTGCTACACAAACAAAAATATCACTCGAAATTTTTGAAGTAATGTCTAATCCGGAAATGGTAGAAGACATTCGATTAGGACTCGCCGATATCAAGGCGGGTAGAACGATCAAAACTGAATATCTCAAAAAGATACTTGGGATTTCTCACAACTAAAATCTGTGCTATAATCCCCAAAGCAATATAAAAACAAACTATGACTGACAACACACAGATCGAAAAAGCACTACGAATGGTGGAAACCGCGGAGGCTAATTTGAAAGGAGCAAAGCAGATTTTGGAGAAGCTTGTTCCTCATAGAACGACAACCGCTTCGGTAGAATTAGACGCTCACGAAGAAGGAGATATCCAAATTGTGGAAGGAATTTTCGACGGGCAATGCATGTACGGTCCGAATGGAAAAATGTATCCGGTACCTGCGAATTATGCGAGTAAATCGAAGTTACTTGAAGGTGACAAATTAAAGCTAACCGTGATGCCAAACGGAACATTCTTGTACAAGCAAATCGAACCTGCAAAACGTAAAAATGTGAAAGGAACACTGATCAAAGAAGACGGTCAATTTAAAGTGCTGACTCCGGAAAAAACTTACAAAGTACTACTTGCCTCCGTCACTTATTTCAAAGGTGGCGTTGGCGACGAAGTTTCAATTATCGCGTCGGAAGATCCAAATTCAACTTGGGCGACAATCGAAGCACTGATTCCACACATGGGCGGTCACAATTACAGTGAGGTTGATAGTTTCTAGAAAATAAGATAAGCTTCGCGCAAGTTTAAGCTTATTATGGACAACGAAGAAGTTACTATTACGCAGGCCCTAAATCAGATTCAATCTTGGCTAAATGCCGGTAATTTTGAGATGGTTATTCAAGGTTGCAAAGAAATTTTGAGCCTCGAACCAAGTAACCAACGCGCATTGGCTTTGATGAAAAAAGCGATGGAAGCAACCGCGGCTCCTACGATGCCGGCAGAATCTGTACCAGCCGCGCCACTCGAAGTCGCGCCACCGGAACCAGAACCTGAGCCAGTTGTAACTCCGACGCCAATCATAACGCCTGTAGAAAAAATTCCTTCGAACGATCCACTAATTGCGAGTCTAAGTCCAACACCACAGACCGACTCACCTTCACCACGAGTAGACGCTCTCAAAAAAGAAAAACTTGTACACCTTTTGGCTATGATAATTCCTGCAATTTTGGTTGTCGCAATCGGTAGCGGAGTAATTTGGAATCTTTCAAATAAACAAAATGCTGAAATTATTAAAGATGCGGCCGAGCAAAATAAACCACAAGGTCCAAAAGAATATTTAGCGCAAAATGAAGAGCGCGTAAAAGTCCTAACTCAAATCGCCCAAGTTCTAGAAGCATTTAAAGAAGAGAATGGTAGGTATCCGGCAGTTTCACAAATTGATGAAGCATTAAAAAATGCACTCGGTAGTATCCCGACAGATCCAAAACAAGGTCGCAACGATAAAAGTGGGAAATTCTATGGCTATGTTTACGCTGTTTACAATTCAAATACTGAATACATAATTTCTGCAATTTTTGAGGATAGCAAAGGCTTTGCCTACCCATGGAGCAAGGGCGCGAATATCAGTGAACATCCTGAATATCGAGATTTGAGTTTTGAAAATGTGTATTTAATTTCAGGAGACGGAAAAGGAACAGAGCCGGAAGAAATTCAAACAAAAGTAAAAGTTAAGCGCACATGAAATTCTCCTGGAAAAATTGCGCAAAGCCCATCCTAGCTTTAGCACCGATGGCAGGATACACCGACTCTGCATACCGGCAGCTTATTAAAAGTATAGAACCTCGCACCATTTGTTTTACCGAATTTACTAGCGTCGACGGCATTGTTTACTCAAGCAAAAAAACTTTAAAACAACTCGATTTTAATCCTGATGAAGAACGTCCGATTGTGGCACAAATTTTCGGAAAAAAACTCGCACATTTTACTGAAGCCGCGAAGAAAATCGAAGAAATGGGAGCAGATGCAATTGACCTGAACATGGGCTGCCCGGCGAAAAAAGTTGTATCAAGCGATCATGGTTCTTCCCTTCTGAAAAACCCATGTCATGCAGCTGAAATTGTGGCCGCAACGGTAAGAGGCACTTCCCTACCAGTTTCAGTAAAAACAAGAGTGGGAATTAGTAAAGTAGACATCGAATGGTTTGTTGAATTCTGCAAAATGCTTGAAGCGGCAGGCGCAGAATTAATCACAATTCACGGCCGAACTGCAAAGCAAATGTATCTCGGAAAATCTGATTGGGAACCGATTTATGAAGTCAAAAGAAACCTGAAAATTCCTGTAATCGGAAATGGCGACGTTCTCAGCGCAGCAGATGCTGTTAGCAAATTACAAAACCTAGACGGAGTTATGGTTGGCCGTGCAACAATGAGCAATCCTTGGGTTATGGCGGAAATTGCGGCAGCTTTTTACGGAGGCGAATATACAGCCCCAAAAACCTTCGCGGAAAAACTTCCATACCTTCTTAAACATTGCGAACTTTCAGTAGAAACTAAAGGCGAAAATCGCGGAATTGTGGAGATGCGAAAAAACTTTGTGCAGGCAATTCGCGGTTTCGACGGAGCCAGCGAATATAGATCGCGCGTCGTACAAATTTCAACCTTGGAAGATGCAAAAAGAATCCTTAACGAAATACTAGAACATGTCGGCCAATCTGCCTAAATTACTTAGAACTCTCGGCCAATATGAAGCCGATTTATTGATTTTACCTAGCGGCAATTTTCCGAGAATTTTAGTGAAGAATCAGTGGAAAATAATAGAAGACGGCGAAAGTAGCGACATAACCGGAGCTATAAAAGAATTACTTGGAGAAAAAACTCTCGAAGATCTCGAAAACGGTCTGGAAATTTCTCACGAATATAATGCGGAGCGTTTTATTTTCAGCATGCAAGAAAATCAGGAAGGCAAAGTTTTGCTTGTTCAAAGATTGAAACCGCTTTGGAACGATTTAACAGGTCACAAAGCCTTTGCTTCTATCGAAAAATGGCTCCGTGCAAATCACGGAATTCTCACAATTCACGACCAAGCACTCTACGCCTCAATTTTGAAATACTTCAGCCAAAACCGCAGCGAAAGCGCAGTTTCTCTCGAACGTAGCATTAAATATCCTGCAAAATCTTTTATGGGTTTAATAGAACAAAAAGAACTTGGCGAACATTTTACAACACTTGAAGACGGCCTACGTGAAGCTCTAAAAATCAAAGCCAGCCTAATTGCAATTAACGAAATCAAAATCAGTCGACCGGAAATTATTGAAAAAATCGCCAGCGAAAAGTTAATTTTGCTGCTTCCAGACGAGCTGTTGTCATAGCTCTGACAACAGGTTTTTAACCTGTTAAACGTAAAACAAGTTGGTCGAAACCGAATTTGCGGACTATCGTCCGCTTATGTTCCAACTCCGACTAGCACAAACCAGAGAATATCACCCACGTGACTTCGAGCACTGGCTCCACACTGCCCAGAAATCGAAAAAAGAAATGTGGATTGCCTTCAAAAATGACTCTCAAAAAACCCAAATTTCAAGCAGCGAAAATTTAGAAGAAACTTTTGCCGGCTCTCGTTCAGTAAAAAAATCTAGCTCGTTCCAAGCCTCAAGTTATTTCGCCCGCCAACTCAAAGGCACTCTCCTTCCCATAAAACGCTACAGTCAATTTGAAGATAGAGTTAATAAAGAAAGAATTTTTCCGGCTGATTCACTAATTTCAAAAATTGCCGCCACAGAAAATTCGCACTTTAAAATCACCTTCAAAGCAATCAAAGATAAAAAACGAGAACGAGCCCTTAAAAAATGCAAAAAAGCTCACTTCAAAGCTGAAAGACACCTCGATCAATGGGAATCTCGCGCTTGGTTCAACTTCAAGCTTCGTAAAATTTTCAGCCCTCTACTGCGACTTTTTCTCACAAAAATCTCCGCTGAAAAACACGGGCCTGAAGAAAAAACCGAAAGCATTCATGAACGTGAAGATCCTCTTTCTGCCATCCTCGATAAGCTTTCTCGCCCACTTTTTGAGGTTCAAATTGAAATGACTCACAATTTTTCCGAATTTCTAAACGGCTTCACACTTCCCTATTTGAACGGTCTAAAAATCACAAAAAAACTTTCTACGATAATTTTAAGCGCTGAAGAACTCGCAAGCCTATTAACAATGCCTGACACAAAAAACTGCGCCGCAATTTTACAGTCCGAAAGTACTGCTTATCTGCGCGCTCCACCTGGAGATCCACTCGAAATGAGTGAAGAAGATCGCAAGAGACACCTCTATATTTTGGGTAAAACCGGAATGGGAAAATCCAGCACAATTTTGACTATCCTTAAACGTGATCTTCAAAAAAATCATGCCGTAATAATTTTAGATCCTCACGGTGACCTTGCAGAAGATGCAATTAAAACAATTCCGCAGGGTCGCCTTAAAGATCTCGTAATTCTCGATCCATCAAATCTTGAATATCCACTTGCAGTAAATCCGTTAGAACTGTTACCGGACGAAAATCCAAGTCTGAAAGCTTCAGCTACAACAGAGATTTTTCAAATGCTTGCCAAAGGAAGTTGGGGGCCTCGCCTTGAGTATATTTTACGAAATGCAATACTCACACTTCTTCTGAATAAAAATACCAGCCTACTTGATTTACCTCGCCTTTTAACCGAGAAAGAATTCTGCCTCAAAAAAATCGCCGACATAAAAGACATAGAACTCACCCGATTTTGGCAAAACGAATTTCTCAATCTCGACGCAAAAACACGCCAAGAACACATCGCACCAATCTTAAACAAAGTCGGACCACTTCTCACTTCCCCAACCCTTAGAAACATCTTTGGCCAACCTCGAGGAAAACTCAATTTTGACACACTTTTTGATCAAAATAAAATAATAATTATCTCACTTTCAAAAGGAAAACTTGGAGAAGACGCGTCAAAAATGCTTGGTATGATTTTTATTTCTATGATTCAAACTTGCCTCTTAAAACGTGCAAATATTCCGGCTGCCGAAAGAAAAACCGTGGCAATGTTTATCGACGAGTTTCAAAATTTCTGCAGCCCAACTCTTCTAACAATGCTTTCCGAATCGAGGAAATACGGCCTCGCTCTCACAGTCGCTAATCAATTCATAAATCAAATTCCTCCTGAATATCAAGATGCTGTTCTTGGAAACGTCGGCTCTCTAATCGCATTCCGTACCAATTTTGCTGACGCAGAAAAACTCGCACCACAACTCTCACTGGTCGAAGAAGATCTCTGCCAACTTCCACCTTTCCAAGCCTACGCAAAACTCCTCAAAAAGTCCGAATGCCTACCAACTTTCAGATTTGAAACACAAAAAATCGATCCACCTTATCACGCAAATCTACACGAAACAATCAAAATCTGCGCCGAAAGGTTTGGCCGCCGCAGAAGCTTTGTTGAACAAAAACTCGAAGAGCGCTATAGTAAAAACATGAAGAAATTCCTCGCCACAATCTTCCTCAGCATTGTCTTAATTTTACCCGCTACTTCACAAATAGCATCTGCTGATAATGCAACAACTTCAAAGTTCGATGTATTCGAAGTTCTTTCAACAAAAAAACTAAATGACGAATCTGACACTTCTAAGGGATTTACTGGAGAAGAAACTTCTGAAGGCTTCAAAGATTTAGCTGATAACAGTGGCCGCTCAACTGTTGCCGAAGTCTTACTACGAGTAATAAACATTCTCACCCTACTTATCGGAACATTCGCCTTTGTTGTACTTATAATCGCGGCACTCCTAATGATAACCGCCCAAGGTGACCAAACCAAAATCGACCGCGCAAAAAACATGATTTCACAGGCAATAATTGGTCTGATTTTCGGTTTCGCCTCATACACCATCGTCACCTTCGTCCAATCCTTCTTCTATTAATCCTACATGCGTAAACTCGCCTTCTTAACACTTGGAATGTATATATCAATTATAATGAGCAGTTTTGTTTTTGCTGCGGATAGTGTGCCTATCAAAAAATTATGTAAGACATTATTAAGTTTAGATAATTCAGAATATTTTGCATTAATGACTGGAGTAACACCCGATACTTATGCAGATAAATATAAAACTTATACTACAGCAGTACAAACAGTTATAGATGGGAGTTCGTGTGGTGTGGTAAATGCTAATTACGGATATGAGATGTCAACATGCGCAACAGCAAAACCACCACAGTTAGTTACTGAAATACTCGAACCTATTGGCTCTGCAACTACTATGAATGATGGAAGTAAGATTATTGACCTGTACAAAGGTATCTGTTGCGCTGGGCTATCACCAGACGGATCCTATTGTGCTGAAACAAGAATTGTATATTTTGACACTTATACACACTGTACCGACAATGGAGAAAAATGCCAAAAAATCCAATGGTTAATCTCCTCCACAGGAGCAGGAATCCTCAAAACCTACGTTAAACAAATTTACGTATTCGGTGCGGGAATTGTGGGTTTTATTGCAGTTGCAACAATCGTGGGTAGTGGAATTCAAATCTCGGTTTCAGGTGCAACCGGAGATATAACCGCGGCAAAAGATAGAATAACTCAGTCAATAATGGGAATTGCGCTTCTTTTCCTTTCAGCACTTATTTTATACACAATAAATCCAACCTTCTTCTACTAATGAAAAAAATATTTTCAATTATTCTATTCGCGATTGTGGCCTCAGGTCTTTTTTCTAATATCGCCTTCGCTGGCTCACCTGTAATTTTCGCAGAGGAAGAAGAGGACGTGGAATTAGCTACTGAAGCCGCTCCTCCAAGCGTCACGGCTCCAACCATCCCAAAGCCCTCGTATTTACCAGGGCCAAATGAAACAACAAAAGGCTCTGAAGCACAGGACTACTTCCTAAATGTCAGCATCCCAAAAATCATTAACGCCGGCATTGGAATTATTGGTATCGGCGCATTCATAGGACTCGTTATTGGCGCTATAAACATGCTAACTGCATATGGAGTAGAAGATAAGTACAAAAAAGGAAAAGACATCATTCAATATTCCCTGATAGGACTGGTGATTGTGATGCTTTCATACGCAATTGTTTCAGTTATCAGCTCAATTTCTCTACCGAGCCCAAGCACCGAAACAGAAACCAGTTTCATTCCAAGAGCCCACGCCGCAGAAACCACAACAGCAAAACCAATTGATGTTGATACACTTTTCCCTACAGAAAAAAAACTTATTGAAGATCAAAGCGCAGATAAGAATGTTTCCTTGGCAGGCGGCGATTTGCTCACGGAAACCGTACCTGGAATAATCACAAATATTTTCTACTTAACAGGATTATTAATTTTCATTTCACTAACAATCGGTGGAATTTACATGGTGATCGGTCGTGGAAATGAAGAAGCGAACACGAAGGCAAAAAATATTATTATTTACAGCCTTGTGGCGATGGCAGTTTTATCGATGGGCTACGCAATAATTTACGGAATTTCAACCCTCACACTTGGAAACGATACGAGTTCAAGCACCGACAATGTATTCTCAAACACAGAATCTGAATGAAAAAAATCTACCTAACATTTCTAGCCGCCATAGTTTTTTGGAGCATAACACTCAACGCTTTTGCGGCAATTCAACTTGAAGATGACTTCAGACCAAGCAATCTTCCAACACTCGGTACAACATCGGAAATCGCAACAGTTGAAGGCCACCCAGAAGCAGCCGCAACTCAAACTCTAATCCTATATGTTGGTAAACTGGTAGGACAAGTTTTGGTATTCTGTGGAGCGCTCACAGTAATCTATATAATTATTGCAGGTGCAAAATATGTTTTTGCCTATGGTAGTGACGACAAAATTGGTGAAGCAAAAAGAGGAATGACATGGTCAATAGTCGGGCTGATTCTAATTATCCTTTCTTACTCAATCGTAAGAGGAGTAATCAAAATACTTGTGTCCACAGACGTCAATGCAACTTAAGTTCGCATCGGGAAAAGAGGCTCCAAAAGTTCAACTTTTTCTTTGCCGGCTTGTTTCAAAATACTCTCAGCTATTGTTGGAATAATCGGCTCCAACATGTGCCCAATCTGTCGGCACATTTTTAGCAAATTCGCTATTACTATCTGCAATCTCGCTTGATCAGTTTTAGCCAATTCCCAAGGCTTATTTTGCTCAACATAAGCATTAGCGTGCCTCGCAACAGACAAAATAGATTCAATCGCGACCTTGATATTAAAGTCGGCAAAAGCATTGTGATAATCAGCCCAGGCCTCCTCACAAAATTCAGAAATTTCGGCAAAATCTGATTCAGGAACTTTTCCATCGAAATATTTCACACACATCGCAACAGTTCGCCTTAGCAAATTCCCAATTGTATTTGCAAGCTCATCTTCATAAAGCACTTTAAATCTTTCACGAGAAAAATCTCCATCATCAGCAGTTGGAATTTCACGCAACAAATAGTAACGAACCGGCTCAACTCCCCACTCATCCACCAATCCAAATGGATCAACAACATTGCCCAAAGATTTACTCATTTTCTGACCTTCACTCGTAACAAAACCATGCACCAAAATTGATTTTGGTATTTCAATTTTCGCCGAAAGCAACATGCCAATCCAAATTCCCGCATGAAATCGCAAGATGTCCTTACCTATCAAGTGGACATCGGCGGGCCAAAATTTGTCCACTTTATCACCAAGTGCGCTAATATAATTTGTCAGCGCATCGCACCAAACGTACATCACCTGAGAGTCATCTCCAGGAACATCAATCCCCCACTGTAATGTTTTTTTTGGTCGAGAAAAACTAACATCTTGCAGCCCCTCTTCCAACAAAGACAAGAATTCATTGCGACGAGAAGTCGGTCGAATCAACAATTCATCTTTCAAAATTAATTCCTTAATTTTTTCTGAATATTTTGAAAGCTTAAAAAACCAGTTTTTTTCTTTCAATCTTTCCGGTGCTTTTTTATGAATTGAACATTCACCATTCACCAAATCTTTCTCCAGCACAAAAGCCTCGCAACCAACGCAATAAAGACCTTCATATTCTTTCTCATAAAGATCACCCGCCTCCACCAATTTATTCCAAATTTTCACAGCACCTTCTTTGTGCCGTTCTGAAGAAGTACGAATAAAATCATCATTCGAAATATTTAATTTGGCACCGATATCTCTAAAAAGCTGACTATTTTTATCTGCTAATTCTTGCGGCTCAATTCCCTGCAACTTTGCTGTCTGTTGAATTTTCGTACCGTGCTCATCTGTTCCAGTCAGAAAATAAACCTCTTTGCCGTGAATTTTATGATACCTCGCAATCGCATCAGCCTGACAAAGCTCCAAAGCAAAGCCAATATGTGGCGCCGCATTAACGTAAGCAATCGCGGTTGTTATGTAGAATTTTTCCATGCCTGAACTTTAACATATTCAACTCTACTAAGCCAATACCTGGCCAAATTTAGCCCAAGAGATCTGATATATATATTTGCCGGCTTTTTTATACCAATCAGCCTGAGCTGTCACAACAATCCCGGGAATTTCAAATTCCTCCGTGAATTTATGTAGAGCTTTTGAAACATCAGGCTCACCTTCCTTGGCTTCAATAAAAAGCCACGGATCCCCATTTTTACAGATTAAAAAATCTACTTCCTGACCCCCATGAGTTCTCACGAAATGTAGAGTCATTTTTTCCCCAAACCTGTCTTGCCAAAGAGTAACTGCTCGCATTAAAGATGCAGCAACATAATTTTCAAATCGATTTTCACCCGCTTGTGACCAATCTACAAAATACCATTTTTTCTCCTGTTTAAAGGCTCTTCTAATCTTTTTTGAATAAGGACTAACAGGAAAAACCAGCTGAAGAGTAGTTAAAATATTAAGCCATCTTCTTACACTACCGTGAGTCGTTTCTAAATCATTCGCCAAATTTCTATAACTTAAAGTTTGACCAATTGAAGGTGTCAACATGCTTAAAAGAGAGTCAATTTTATCGATTTCGCTAACTCTGGTTAAATCTCTCAAATCTTCATTTAAAATCAAATCTCTATGATTCAAAGACCATCTTTTATGAAAAGATTCGGAAGCTGCAAAATACGGCTCCGGAAAACCACCAAATTTCAAAAGTCCGCGCATTTCTTTGGCATCTTTCAAGTCAAAAGACATCTTTATTAATTTCTCTGGATTTTCAGGTAATACAAAATCATTTTCCTTAAAATCAGGGAGATTTAATGGAAAAAGATGAGTATGAAAATATCTTCCAAGCAGAGAATCTCCACTTTTTTTGAAAGTATCAAGACTGGCACTACCTGTTATAACAAAATTAAAGTCATCTTTATAAACATCATAAATCCCTTTTAAAATATCTTTCCACTTCGGACGTTTATGAATTTCATCAAAACAAATCCACTTGGATTTTGATTTTGCAAAAAAACTCGAGTCTGCTAAATGTGACTTTCGAACTTCTCTATTATCCCAATTAAAATATGCATCTTCAGTTTTACAAATAGTATTTTTTACCAAAGTTGTCTTACCAACCTGCCTGGAACCAGATAAAAAAAGCATCCTACCGGAAAGCCATTCTTCGGAAATCCAGTATGGCTGAACTGTTCTAAACTGCTTGTGAAGTGGTTTCATCATAACCCATTTTACATGTAAATTGGGTTATGAGCAATCCATTTTACATCACATCAATATTGCAGATCATGGAAGATTCGGGGTATTCGCAGTAACTACTGGCAATACAGATTTACCCTTCGCATTATAAAGTGCGAAATCAAAAACAGGCAAATTCTCACCTTCTTTGACTTTTGTTATTACTCCATTTTGAGTATCACTGTAATCGGAACTGGAATTTAGAGTTACGTATTCGCAAACTGCATCCTGATCTGTATCAGTCATTTGAAAATTAATATTATTAAGATCTGCATCTGTAACATCTTGATATTCAGCAAGATTTTCGATACCTGAAAGCTGAACTGCATTGGTTAAAACCAAGTAGTTATATTTATGACTATCCAAAAATATTCCGATTTGAAGATCTGAAATTGCATAATGTGTATCTTCCAATCCATAATATTTTGCTTCTGTAGATTGATCAAAAAAATTGTCTGCGGACTCCCCAGCTTCAATATAATCGGAAATTGCTTCTGTTTTATTAGCTGGATTTGAATTTGGATTTAGACCAAGAATTTTCCATCTTAAAATATTACCTTGTGGAACTGGATTATCCAGCATTTCATATGACACTTTAAATTGAGTTATATCCTCAATTTCACTTTGAGTATCATCACCCCCATCCGCAAAAAGCGGAATCTGAATCGACTCATTCAATACAAGCGTGCGATACTCCTCATCACCTGTACTGACAATACAAGGAAGCGCATCCCCACGAGCGACAATTTCAAGATTTCCAATCGCACCACTCGTCAATTCCTCTTCAAGATTCACTTCATAACCTGGTAAATGCTCATTCACAATCCCAAGCCCCAATTCACTCATTCCCTCAGCCGCATACGCAGACATTTTTCCATTCAAAATTGTACGAACACTCGCTAAATCACGAAACACAATTGTACTAACTCCCAATCCCACCAAAATCAAAATCGACATCAAGAAGAACGAGATTAAAAGTGCGCTTGCCCGGCTTGTAAGATTTTTTTTCATTGATAAACGCGGCTAGTTATTGTTGTTTCAAAATCTATAGAAATGACGGGCTTCGCCTGACCGGGAGTTTCAAAAGTCATTTTAACTTTCACATTTGGCTGGTAAAAATCTTCAGTTTCATTATTTCTAAAATCATAAGGATCAAGTGCAGGAAAAATTCTAAAATCCACATAGCTAACTTTCACCAAGTCAGACTGAAGTTTTGCTGGCTCATCAAGTTCAACAAATACACCATCTAAATCTCTAGGCACTTTTTGCATTGTTAAACTTCGTTCAGAGGAATCCCATTTAAAAATTATCTCTTCGCTACCATCTAGTGATGTTAAATACAAAGAATTTGGATTTATAGAATCATCGCTACAAATAATGTCTTGGCGAATATTTACAGATTGAATGACTCCAGGATTTAATACAGCTGCTGTTTTTACACTGTCACTTTCAGCACAATCATAATAGAAATAATCAATCTTATTTTCCTTAACCGCTTCGGTAATTATATTCATTGCATCATCAATCTGGAACATCAGATCTCGGCTTGTTGCAGAATCTTGCTGCACTCTATGAAAAACGCTAAAAGCGGTCATTGAAAAGGCGATAAAAATACTAAACACCGTTATGGCGATTAACAGTTCTATGAGGGTAAAAGCTGGGGTTTTTTTAATCATTCCAATCGCTTAAAAAAGTTGAAAGTGCGTAAGATTTTGGAATACCTCGTTCATCCCATGAAACGGTACAAGTCACTTGAATAGTTTTTTCTGTACCTGTTTCGGCAATAGCAAATTCACGAGAATAAATACTATCAACAACTGCAATATGAGAAATATCAGTAGATAGAGCCCAGAAAGGACTTGCTTCGGAAACTTCAAGATAATAAGTTAAAGAAACATCATCAAAACCCCTATCCCAACTATAATTTCCCAACCAATTCGAATCACGCATAAACCTGAAAACCTCAAGCCCCTCAGCCGCCAAATAAGATGCCTGCAGATTATGAAGATTTCGCTGATTCGCATTCATAACGGAAATTATAAGACCGTAAACAGCAACCATCGTCACGCTTATTACCGTGATGGCAATTACAACTTCCACCAATGTAAATGCTTTAAATTTCTTCATATTTTTCTATGTAAATTCTATCAGCACCACTCTCAACACCGAAATCAAAATCCAAATCATCATAATTATCACGATGGAATATGACATGCATATCACCTGAAAGAAACTCGTCTGCCTCTCCATAAACTTCCATAACGCCTGATGGTGGAACGAACAAAAGAGTTATCGACGTTGGAAACGTTAAAGGATCACCAATCTCAATTGTATCCACCAAAATATTCTTCGAACTTTGATCAAGATTTTCTGTAATTCCGGGAAATTCACAGCCCCAAACTCCATCAAGATCTTCATCAAGATACTTCATACTAACTTTCTGCGGCACTGCATCAACTTCAAAATAAATTCCTTCACACAAAAGTCCATCTGCATCTTTCTTTCCTGCTTTCACTTCAGCCTTCGCATGTTGAGCCGTCGCTAGTAAATCTTTCGAGAAAACCGAAACTTGCTGGCGCTCATAAGCTCCACGGTAACTCAAAACAGCCACAGATGTGAGTATGCCAATAATCGTAATTACAATTATAATTTCGATAAGTGTGAAGGCTTTAGTTTTCATTTTTTGCCTTAAGAAACTACCGAAGAAAGCGCGAAGATCGGACCTAATAAAGCTAGTGCAAGAACCGCAACAGCAAGACCCACAAACACAATCACAATCGGCTCCAAAATTGTTGTAAAATTTTCAAGTGCCTGTTCAACTTCACGTTCATAATGCTTTGCAAGTTTTTCTGCAATTGATCCAAGAGCACCTGTATTCTCACCAACAGAAACCATAGAAATAACTGTTTCAGGAAAAAGAAATGGAGCCTCTGCCAACTTATCAGCAATCTTTTCACCCTTCTCAACATGCAGCCGCAATTCATCCAAAAATTCCCTATACAAACGATTATTCATAGCTCCTCCGGTAATTCGAATCGCCTCATTTATTGAAACTCCGGCAGTCACCAAAATTGCCAAAAGTTGAACGAAATTAGCAACGTTTACTTTTCTAACAACATCACCAAGTTTATAAATTGAAAGAACAGTAATATCGAATTTTCGCTTACCGTTTTCTGTACTCAAATAAAAAGACCCGGATAAAATTACAAAAATAATCAGAGCTAAAATCAACCAAAAAAAGCTGTAAACAAAATTTCCAAAATTCAAAACAAAATATGTTAGCGGTGGCAAATCTGAATTCAAATTTACAAAAAATTCACGGAGTTTTGGAATGACGGTCGTAATCACAATCGCGCCCGAAACCATCAGCGCAAGTAAAACAGTAATTGGATAAACTAAAGCCCCACGCACCTTCATTAACAGGTTGTGGCTACGCTCAGTTTGATATGCCAATTTAAAAAGCAAATCACCCAAACTACCAATTGTCTCACCGCTTTTAACAACTCCAACTTCAGATTCTTTGAAAATTTCCGGAAATTTTGTCATCGATTCGCTCAATTTTTTTCCACGCTCAACATCAAAAGCAAGTGTGTTAATAATTCGTGAAAATCTTTCATTAGAACTTTTTTTCGACAAGACTTTTAGCGCTTTCATAATAGGAATTCCAGCATCAACCATTACCGCGAGCAAATGGTAAAAATAAGATTTATCTTGAACGCTCACGCCTCTGCAATCCACAAAAAAATCATGCATTCGCACGGAAAAAGGCTGTGACGACGAATCATAAACACCATAAACCACCGAGGTTTCAGTTTCAGACTGGCGTTTTAACAAATCATCACTCATTGGTAGTAAGCCTCAAGCGCCAGAGTAAACACAGCGTCAGTGGTACTAGTTAACTGAACACTGAGAGTTGTAATTCGCATCAATCTTTCCGCATTTTCAAGTTTTTGCAAAAATGAAATTAACTGATCGTAAGAACCTTTGAAACTGGATGAAACACTTAAATAATTGCCAAAATCTTTATCAGAAGATTTTCCAAAACTTACGGAATTCATATCTATTTCAAGGTCGCCTGTAATTTTTGTCAGTTCATCGAGCAATTTATCTTGAGTCATTCCAACCGGCACTGCTGAAAGAAGTTTTGCCTTAGCCGCTTCACTTTCAGAAACCTTTGTCGCCAATGCAGCAAGTTCTTCATATTGTGATTGTAAACCCTGTAATTCAGTTGAAGCCGCCTCACTCTGAACAGCCAAAGTTGCAACATTATCTTTCATTGGGACTACAAAGAAAAGTCCTCCCAAAATCATAAATAGAAGCAGAAGAATCGAAACAAGTTGTGAAATTTGATTATTCTTCATCATTAAATTTTAGCTGGATAGGAAAAGTGACCAATTCTTTACCTTCACTTGTCGTGCCAAGAGAAACCGAGGGAACAAATACATCTGAGAAATCTTTAGACTTTTGAATTGTTGCAATAACACTAGAAACGGAAGCATAAGAATCTCCTAATGCGCTAATTGCGATGCTACCATCTTTTGCTGCAGAATAGGCCTTATAAAAAACACCAACAGGAGTCAGATCTTGTAATTTTTTCACAACTTTTGACCACTTAATCGAAGCAGCCGTAACTTTTTCACTCAAAGCTTGAGCGATCAAAACCTCTTGTACTTGCTCAGCCTTCAATTGAGCAATTTGCATTTCCAAATCTGTTTTTTCATCTGTTATTCTTTCTATTTCAGAATTCAAACTACTCTGCTTGAAAAACAAAAACCCTGTATAAAGTGCGCCAATAACAAAAACAAAAACCACTAAGGTTGAAAGCAATCGCCCACCGGGCGCTTCATATGACTTGTCCATTTTGCTGTGGAGATATATTTTGTTCTCATGAATTTTATAAGTTTAAACGAATCTTTTCAATGCCTAAACTGTAGCACGCAGAATGTGCGCCACCCCAGTTCTTGCAGAAACCACTGCACGACTTGCCTTCATTCACAGCATCTAGACGCGGAATTTCCAGGTGACAGAGCCTCAAATTGCGGCGGTATTATGCAACCCACAAACGTAACTCAAAGTGGCAAAAAAGGATGGATTCTGTTGCACAAATGTATCAAATGTGGAGTAACTACTCGCAATAAAATGGCAGATGATGATAATATGGGTCTCGCGGCGGAGATTTCAAAAAATCCCATCCAATGAAATTAAAACTCGAGCACAAACAAATTCCCAAAGAATCCACAGTGATTGTTGGCGTTTCTGGTGGCCGTGATTCAATGGCACTAATTCACGCACTAACAACTCAGCGCCTTGATTTGAATGTTATCGCAGCTCACGTTGATCATGCACTTCGTGAAGATTCCGGTGAAGTTGCTGATTTCGTGAATGGAATGATGCAGAGATGGCACATTGAATTTGCAAAAACAAAACTTAAACCTGGCGCTGGCAACCTCGAAGAATGGGGCCGAGAAAAACGCTACGAATATTTTGCAAAACTCGCAAAGAAAAATAAGGCAATTTACATTTTGACCGCCCATCACCAAGACGACGACTTCGAGAGTATGATGCTCCACTTTCTCCGCGGCACTCGAGTAAAAGGCCTTTCCGGAATGCAGTTGATTCGTGAAAATATTTTCCGCCCACTACTTTTTACATCTCGCACAGAAATCGATGAATACATTGCCTCCAACGAAATTCCCTACCGCGACGATCCAAGCAACAACGACGAAAATTTCACTCGCAATTTTCTCCGACACAAAATTGTGCCGGTTTTAAATCACGTTTACCCTGGCCTTGCCCAACGCTGGCAAGATCAAAAAAGTTACTGGCTAGATTTGCAGGCACTACTCGAAACTCAGGCAACAGTTTTTATGGACGAATTTCTCGATAAAAAAGAGGGCCTCCACCGAGCCGCTTATGCCCAACTCGCCTTTCCCGTTCGCGCCACAGTTCTCGAACTTTGGTACCGGCGCACAACAAATCAAATGGTCCCCGATGCGCAAACAATCAAGCGCTGGGACAACGCAATTCTAACTTTCGAATCCCGCAAAAAAACCGAATGGCACGAGAAGAAGTTTTTGGTGATGAGCAAAGAAAGGGCAAAAATTGCTTAATTATTTCGCAAACCTCTTCTCCCTCACCTTCAAATTAATCGCATGAGCAATCTCGTGGTGTTCTTTGCAGAGTGGTGCGAGATAGTTTGGATCGTGTCTGTGTGAAAGTGCGAAGGTTTGAGTGTGGTGAATAACTTCAGATGGTTTTTTGCAGGTTGGGATTGAGCATTTTGTACCATGTTCTTTAGTGAGCAATCTTTCTGTTTTTGCTGAAAGAGGCCGTGATTTCGCAGGTTCAACCGGCATCGCTTTCTCATCTGCAATTTCTTCCTCACGTTTGTTAAGCGCGGCGGAGATGAGCTCGTTAATATCAATTCCTTTTTCCTGAAGTTCAATTAGTCGATTTTTGACTTCTTCATTTAAGGTTAAAGTCTGCGCGCGCAGACCTGTAAAATTTTCATCTCTAACGAATGTTTCAACCGCCTTTTGTGACATGTTTTTTACAATTTCAGAAAGTTCTGCTTCATTCACCGGCGTTGCAATCGAAACTACTCGAGCTAACTTATTAATACTTACTTCTCCGTTTACTAGAGCTTCGTGGAGTCTTGGCATATTTTCGAATTTCTCCTCTAACTTAAGTGCTAAACGAACCTGATCATTAGATAATCCTCCAAACTTCGCAGCGAATTCAAAAATTGAGCTGCAGTTCTTCTTCTCATATAACTTACGTTTGTAGATTTCCGGCAACAAACCTGTAAACTTCTTCTTCCAATCAAGAGCATTCTTGCCGAAATAAATTGCCTTCTCTAATAGTTCTTTGTCATTCATTTTGAGTGGGGTTAAATCACAAAAATCATAGCAGAAAATCAGCCATTTTACAGATCAAAACGCCCAATTTAACTGGACAATTTCGAGGGTGAGTGTGTGATCGCCTCACGCCGGTCAACAAACAAATCTTTTTGCAAATTTCATGGGGGGGGGTAGACTAAACTGGTTCAAAATTTTCTAACTCTCCACCATGAAAATGAATCCACAAAAGGTAGTTTCTCTTTTACTGTTAATTGTAATTTTAGCCCTGCACTATAGTCTTTTTTATTACTACATTGACTATATAAGTCAGTACATGAATAGAGATGAGAGCGGTGCACCAGTTAGAATCGTTTTCCTCATGATCGACGCAATAGCCCTAGCCGTGATCATCTCACCTTGGCTAAAAAAAGAGGGGAAATAAATTCGCGTTCGCTTCAACTACATAAAAATCATCAAAATGCTTCTGGTCGGCTAATCCCACTTGAAGCATTTTTGATTTAACACTACAATATCCAAGCTTTAAAAAAACCAATGGATAATATGGATAAAACTGTTAAACCAAGAAGACCGAGTCCACTTATTGCTATTATTTGTGGAGTATTGCTAATTTCAGCAATTGCCACAATTTGGAACCCGGGTAGTGAGCCGGTTTCAACACAAGTCGCGGTTTCACAAATGATTGCAGATGCAAAGGCGGGAAAAATTACTGAAATCGAAACAAGTGATAGTAAACTTAATTACACACTTTCAGATGGAACAAAGTATTACACATATAAAGAGTACGGCGAAACAACTAACGAACTTTTAAAAGATGTCGATCCAAAAATCGTATCAGCAATAAAAGTTGAAGTTAAAGACACTTCTTCAACAGACATTTGGATAAACATTGCACTTTCAATTATTCCTTTCGTATTAATTATCGGTTTCCTGTTTTTCATGATGCGCGGTGCGAGCGGAGCAAATAATCAAGCGATGTCATTTGGAAAATCAGGTGCAAAACTTCACGATAAAGAAAAAGAAAAAACAACTTTCAAAGATGTTGCAGGTGTAAAAGAGGCAAAAGAGGAATTAGAAGAAATCGTAGACTTCCTTAAACATCCAACAAAATACACCGCGATGGGAGCAAAAATTCCAAAAGGTGTTGTATTAGTTGGTGGACCGGGAACTGGTAAAACTCTACTTGCTAGAGCAGTTGCAGGAGAAGCGAACGTGCCATTCTTCAGCATTTCAGGTTCAGAATTCGTTGAAATGTTCGTGGGTGTGGGTGCAAGCCGTGTGCGAGATCTTTTCAAAAAAGCGAAACGCAATGCCCCTTGTATTATTTTCATCGATGAAATTGATGCAGTTGGAAGACAACGTGGAGCCGGCTTAGGTGGAGGGCACGACGAGCGCGAGCAAACTCTAAACCAGATTTTAACAGAGATGGATGGCTTTGAAACAAACACAAACGTGATTGTGATGGCTGCCACAAATCGCCCTGATGTACTTGATCCTGCCCTACTTCGACCGGGTCGTTTTGACCGTCGAGTTGTGGTGGATAATCCGGGAGTAAATGACCGTGCGGAAATTTTGGCAGTTCACGCTCGAAATAAACCACTAGCAAAAGACGTAGATTTAAAAGGAATCGCAAAACAAACGCCAGGTTTTTCAGGAGCAGATCTTGAAAATCTACTAAACGAAGCAGCAATTCTTGCGGCAAAACAGAACAAAAAAGAAATAAACCAGCACGACATTGAGATGTCGGTAGAAAAAGTTCAGCTTGGACCAGAAAGAAAATCTCACGTACTTTCAAAAGATGAAAAAGAGGTTACAGCTTATCACGAAACAGGTCATGCAATTGTTGGTCACGTTTTGAAAGATTGCGACCCTGTGAGAAAAATCACAATCGTTTCTCGTGGAATGTCACTTGGTGCAACTTGGTTTGTTCCAGATGAAGACAAACACCTCTACACAAAACGAAAATTCGAACATGAAATGGCGTCACTTTTGGGTGGTTACGTTGCAGAAGAAATGATTTACGGTCAGGTTTCTACAGGCCCTTCTAACGATCTAGAAAGAGCCTCAGGAATGGCGCGAAGAATGGTTACTGAATTCGGAATGTCGCCTCTTGGACCCGTTGTTTATGGTCAAAAGAATCATGAAGTTTTTCTTGGCCGCGATTATGGTCACGCAAAAAATTACTCTGAAGATAAGGCAGCAGAAATAGATAAACAGATAAACGGCTTTGTTGAGCGAGCATATAAAGAAGCAAAAGAGATTCTAACTAAGCACAAAAAAGAACTCGAAACTGTTGCAAAAAAGCTTATAGAGGTGGAAACTCTCAATAGAGAAGATTTTATTTCTCTATTCGACGGTAAAAAATTAAAGACTAAAGACGCATGAACAGTATTGGAATTGGCCAACTCAAGCATGCCAGCCCAAGTCCCACCGAAGGTGGGAGCATTAAAGTAGTAAGAAGAACCCCCGCAAAACACGAAGCCCCCGCAGCAAAAGAAGGTCAACTTTCTGTCGACATCTACCAAAGCGAAGACAAAATGTTAATAATTTGTCCGATTGCAGGAGTAGAAAAAACCGAAATCAAAGTTGCAATCCAAGACGACGTGCTTACAATTCGCGGTGAACGTAAAAAAATCGGGGAAATCGAGGGAAAAAGCCCTCTAGTTAATGAACTTTTCTGGGGAGTTTTTTCTCGCTCAATTGTTCTACCGGACCACATCGACCGAAAAAATATAAAAGCGAAAGTTACAGATTCACTTCTCACAATCACAATTCCAAAAACGGAAGATTTCAAAACTAGAATAATTCACATTAACGACGAAGAATGAGTCAAAAAATAAGAAAAGCCGTATTCCCTGCCGCAGGTTTCGGCACACGATTTTTACCTGTAACAAAAGCACTGCCGAAAGAGATGCTACCGATTCTCGACAAACCTGTTATTCAGTATCTTGTTGAAGAAGCGGTTGCAAGTGGAATCGAAGAAATCATAATAATTACCGGTCGTGGAAAACGTGCAATTGAAGATCATTTTGATCACTCTTTTGAACTTGAACATAACCTCGTGGAAAAAGAAAAACATGATCTACTGAAACTTGTTCAAGACATTGAAAAACTCGCAAAATTTATCTATGTTCGTCAGGCCCAGCCTCTCGGAGATGGCCATGCAATTCTCTGCGCCCGAGAAATAGTTGGTGATGAGCCTTTTGCAGTTCTTTTCGGCGACGATATAATTGATAGTAAAACTCCTGCCCTCTCCCAACTGATTGAAGTCTACAATCAAACCGGCACTTCAGTTATTTGCACAGAAAAAGTCACACAAGAAAATATTTCAAGTTACGGCGTTATTGACCCGCTTTCACAAAATGGCCGCATAATGGAAGTGAAAGGACTAGTTGAAAAACCTAAAGTAGAAGATGCTCCTTCAGATTACGGAATTGTTGGAAAATATATTTGCACACCTGATATTTTCAAATTCCTAGAAAATTCAACTCCTTCAAGCCAAGGTGAAATCAAATTAATTGACGGTTTCCGAGCAATGCTCGCTGCAGGTCAAAAAATTCACGCGCTCGAAGTTGAAGGAACCCGTTACGACACAGGCAATAAATGGGGCCTACTACAAGCAAACATTGCCTACGCAATGAAAGATCCTGAACTCCGAGCGAAGGTTAAAAAGATGTGCGAAGGCTTCTAATAGATTTTAAATTTCTATTTAAAAATACTCTTGAAATGATCTGTGGGGGAGGTATTCTGAACCTGTTTTAATTTAATCATTACTTTCATGAAAAAAATCATATTTGGTTCTATAATCGTGGTTTTGATTAGTATTGGTGTTTATGCTTCCCTTAATAGTTCTTATTTACAAGGAAAATTTAGCGCAAAAGTAGAAAGCCCAGATGTAGTATCCACCATATCTGAATCGACGGCCGTCTGTACAATTAAACCAGTTTCATCAACTACATCAGCACTTGGAACTCTTTCATCTAAAACTAAAAAAATATATACTTTAGGTGAATGGAGCGTGATGTGTACAAATGATTCAATCCTTGAGGATGTGTCATTCTTAGTAGCTACTGATGATGGTAAGTATGACTGGTCATTACATAACTATTTTAGTGGTACTTATAATCTTTATTTAAGAAAAAAAGTTCTTTTAAGTGGCGATACAGAAGATCAAGGATCTCCAGATTACAACTCATTTTTTGGAGATAATATGAATCAAGAACTCAAAGCAAATACACAGTATACAATTAATGTGAGTGGAGATATATGGTCATCAGGTGGAAAGAGTATTTCAGATGGAAGTCTTGAAATATGGTATTTTGCAGTTACATCGAAGGGAACAAAGACAATTTGGAGCAGGTTTAATGTTGGTACACAAAATAACGATCTATTTTATACTCCCACGCTTTCAACAAATGGAGGAATTCCAGGAGGATATACTTTTATCATTTACTAGTAATCAAATCAGGTAATTGAGAAGTAGAAGCCAAAAGAAAGGGCTTGAAATTTCTCCGCTTTTTTGATATAATTACGAGATACAGAAAAATAAAACAAAAACAAAAATGTCACTCGACGAATTGCTCAAAAAAGCCGATGCACTAAAGTTAGCCGGAAACCACGAGGAAGCTATCGCATTAGCAAACAAAATGGTGATCAGCGACTTGGACTACGTTGAGGCTTACGAAGAACTCGGCGACAACTATTTGAGCCTTCGCGAATATGAAAAATCAATGAAAGCGCTTAAATACGCTCTAAAATTAAAACCAACCAGCGCTAACGCATTATATCTACTCGGATTTCTTTATTCATCTATCGGCGACTTCGAAAAATCTGTACAAACTCTTGAAAGCGCGAACAAAGTTCAACCGCATCATCCTGAAATTTTAAGATGTTTAGGTTGGTCAATTTTCCACGGTGGAGACAGAAAACGTGGTCTAATTATGCTTGAAAGAGCGCGCGCAATTGCTCCAACAGACACTTTGGTGATCTGTGACCTTGCAGTTTGCTACTTAAACGACCGAGAATTCAACCGAACAATCGAACTACTCGAGTACGCCTTGAAGCTTGAACCTGATAATGAAAAGGCAAAAGACTGCCTTGAAACGGCAAAGTTTTTCAAAAGAGAGTTCATGAAATTGGAGGAAAGTAATTGACTCAATAGATAAAGCATGTTATGCTCACATCTGTTGTTTTTTATTTATGATTAAAAGAATCGGCGAACTTGCAGGTGAAATGGAGCGTTCTGGAGTTTACACTCAAAACGAAGCTGCAACCTATGCTGCTTTGATGATCGCAATGAACGAAACGACAGATCCTCAAGTAATTAAAATTTTAGGCGCACAACTTGCAGCAGTCTCAGCAAAAATTAGCCCCGATCAATGGGTTATTGATCTGATCATTAGTGGTGAACTACATAGAATCGCAGAGGTATTGTCCGGTGACATAGATAGAAACAAGCTAAATTGACGTAAGAAAAATCATTTTCTAATTCACCGCCGGCGGGTGTCATTTCATCACCTTTTTGCAAACAGTCAAATCGGCGTTTTCTAGTCAATAGCTTGGAAACACTTCATTGATTGCATAGGTGTTTTTAAC
>CAYHXO010000004.1:0-92305 GCA_964360635.1 uncultured Candidatus Peribacteria bacterium | reverse complement strand
ATTTTTTTGCCTGCTTCTATTTTATAACCTTCGTAACTATCGAAAAGCTCAATAGTTTTTAATAGTGGCTTTGCTGCTTTTTATATCACAGCTCGAAGAGCTGCAACTTCTGTTTTTCTATCTATAACTACTGAAACATCAAAATCTATACTTGGAAATTTTGATTCAGGTGCGAATTTAATATTAGTTTTTTTACCGGCACTGAGCGCAGATAGATCAAGTTCAAATGCGGCAATTCTATCTGTAAAATCAAGTTTTTCTGCGAGTAAAGGGTGAAGCGTGAAAATTTTCCCGATGATTTTATTTCGGAATTTTATTTCAGCACATTGATGCGGATGAATATATTCCGCATGATTTTTCGCCTCAATAAACTCCGCGTTTTCAATTCCAAAAATATAGAAAAATTCTTCAAGTTTTCCTTTCATCACACCGAATGCATTTATTTCTTTTTTGAAAAGTGCGACTGCAGATAGTACTTTTTTTTCTACCGGCATAAATTCAAGTCCTTCCGAGTAAGTTTTTCCGATTTCAAATAGGGCAGGAAACTCTTCATTTTTCGCGGCTTCGTGGAGGCTCTCGGCAAGGTTTGGTATGAGACTTATTCTAAGGTGGCTTTGATCTTCAGAAAGTGCGTTAAGCATCCGAAGGTGTTTTTTTTCATCGAGTGCAAAATCGGAAATAATCTTTTTCGAATAAAAAGAATAATTATATATTTCATTAAAATTTAGTGCGTAGGCAAAAATTTCACGAATTTCATGTTCATTTTTTCGCTCGGTATTTTCATGTGGAACTTTTGCCGGAAGATCAGGAACCAGCGCAGGAATTTTTTCATAACCGTGCATTCTTGCTATCTCTTCAACAATGTCATCTTCCATGTCTACATCTTTTGTTGCACGGAAACTTGGTACTTTAACGCTGAGGATTTTTCCTTCTCGAGTGACCTCGAATTTGAGCGATTCCAAAATTTTAACCATCTCGGCAGTAGAAATTTCAACACCAATTTTCTTGCTAATTCTTTCCGGATCAACTTCCACAACCGGCTCGTATGTTTCAAAATTTGAAACATCTGCAAATGGTCCGGCAAGTTCTGCACCAGGGCAAAGTTCTAAAATTAATTCTGCCGCGCGGAGTAATGCTCGTTTGCAATATTTTGGGTCGAGACTTTTTTCAAAACGCTGAACCGAATCTGTTCTGAGCCCCGCTTTTATACTTGCAAGCCTCACCGAAGTAGGGTCAAAATTTGCCGATTCAATTAAAATGTCGACTGTGTCCGCATGAATTCCACTGTGTTCTCCGCCCATAACTCCGGCGATTGCGAGAGCTTTTTTCTCATCTGCAATTACTAGAACCAAAGGATCGAGTTGTTTTTCTTCACCGTCTAAAGTCACAATTTTTTCATCTTTCTTTGCTGTACGCACAACGATTCCACCCTCAAGATTTCTGAGATCAAAAGCGTGAAGTGGCTGACCAATTTCTTCCATCACATAATTCGTAACATCAACGATATTGCTAATCACGCTGTGACCGGTAGCCTGCAATCTTTGCTTCAACCAATCAGGAGATTCACCAACTTTTACTCCTTTTATAATCAAGCCCATATACCTTGGGCAAAGCTTTGGATTTTTCACCGTTACCATTGGTACGGAACCTTTTTTTGGAACTTCGATTTTTGCTTTTTTCTCAGTAAATTTGTATCCGGTTATAGCTCCAATTTCTCGCGCAATTCCCAAATGCCCCCAAAGATCAGGGCGGTGAGTTAGCGATTTGTTGTCGAACTCGAAAACGGTGTCATTTCGCCCGAGCGCATCTGCAAGAGGAGTGCCGGCTTTAACTTTTAAATATGAAAGATCCATTATTTCTTTTTCTGGACCATCGCCAAGCCCGATTTCTTCACTTGCACAAATCATTCCGTGGCTTTCAACATCACGAACTTTTGCAATTTTCATTTCTACAACTTCGCCTCCGTGCCATTTTACAATTGCTCCGGGTAATGCGAGTGCAACGAGCATTCCTTCCTTCACATTTATTCCACCGCAAACAACTTGTAGTTTTTCTTTACCCGCGTCAACTTGAGCTACTATCAATTTGTCGGCATCAGGATGTTTTTTTACCTCTAAAACTTTCGCAACAATAATTCCTGTGAGCTCTTTGCTTTGATCAATAACATGGTCGATTTCGGCCGTTCTGATAGTTATAAGTTGCGCGAGAGCAGACACATCAATGTCTTTTGGAAGCTCAACGAATTCCCGAAGCCAATTTAGTGAAACGAACATTTAAAATTGATTTAAAAATCTTGTGTCGGCGCCAAAAAGTAGGCGGATATCTGTGATTCCATATTTCATCATTACTAGTCTAGTTAGACCAAAACCGAAAGCCCAACCTTGATATTTTTTCGAATCGATTTTGCCGGCTTTCAAAACATTTGGGTGCACCATTCCTGCGCCCATGAATTCAACCCAACCGCTTTGTTTGCAAACACGACAACCTTTTTGATTGCAAATTAAACAGGCGAAATCCATTTCTAATCCTGGTTCAACGAAAGGGAAGTAACCAGGTCTAAAACGTACAAGTACATTTTTCTTGAAAAGTTTGCTTAAAAATTCCTGCATAACTCCTTTCAAATGTGCGAGCGAAATATTTTCATCAATCAAAAGTCCCTCCACTTGGTAAAAAGTTGCGTCGTGACTAGCATCTGTGGCCTCATTTCTGAAAACTCTTCCCGGTACAATAATTCTAAGTGGTGCACCTTTTGTTTGCATTGTTCGCATTTGCACCGGCGAAGTTTGTGTGCGCAAAACAAGCCTGCCAAGTTCGCTGTCCCCTTCTTTATCCACGAAAAAAGTATCCTGCATATCTCGAGCAGGATGGCTTGCCGGAATATTTAAACTTTCGAAATTGTAATATTCACTCTCGACTTCTGGTCCATCTTCAATTGAAAAACCCATGCTCGAAAAAATTTCCTCAACTTCATATTGAACTTGTGAAATTGGGTGAACATGGCCGGCCTTATAAGGAATACCCGGTGCGGTAACATCAACCCATTCTTTTTCCAGTTCCGCCGCCATACCATCAGCACGTATTTTTTGTGATTTTTCCTCGAATAGAGCTTCTAGGTGTTTTTTCGTTTCATTTAAAAGCTGCCCGGCTTTCGGTTTTTCTTCAGGTGAAAGTTTGCCAAGTTCTTGCATCATCAATGCAATTTCGCCCTTCCTGCTGAAGTATTTATTGTGAATTACTTCGAGGTCAGCCGAGTTTTTCACAGATTTAATTGCAGATTCGACTTCTGTACGTAGGTGGCTTAATTTTTCTTGCATGCGCGGATTCTAGCAGAACAAATTAAAAGTGAACAGATTCGGGTGCTTGACTGGCTTGTGGCCCGCAAGGGATAACAAAATTAGAAATGGCTTGTTTCAGCTGAAATATGATGATAAAGGTCTGCGCGCGCAGAGAGTTAGACAACATTTTCTCGATCACTTGGAAAGTCTTTCTTTCCAAGTATAAGTAGTGTCAAAATTAACAGATATCCCAAAGTAATTGTATAGCTTTCTCTTCCTTCAAAGAGAGTGATCATAATCATAAGTATCGAAATTATTATTCCCAAAATGTGAGCCCAGCGTCTTTTTTTAAATAAAAATATTGCAGAGACAATCTGTGAAATACTAATGATTCCTGTGGAAACTAAAATTATTAGGCTTTTGTAAACGACTGGGTCAGCTCCGAAATATTTAAAATTTGTATATATTCCTAAAATTGAAACCGGTAGAAAGCATATCCCGATTAGAAAAAGAATTATTGATGCGGCAATTGTTGGAGGCGAAAGTTTATTTTTCATGGCTCTATTTTAACAATCTTAAATGAAAGTTAATAGGTTGATTTGTGTCCGACACTAGTTTGTATAGCTTTTAAAGAAAGTTTTTTCAAAAATATGTATTTGTTCAATTTTACTAAATATGAAATAATTCAGATTATGGTTAATGTGTTTAATAATTTTTCTCAATTAAAGAAGCCACCCAAGCTGTCTGTGGCTTAGATTTTTTATTTCAAAATTTAAGTACAGGCCTAGGTCTGTACTTTTTTAATTAAACTTTATGGAAAAAATTCAAACTACTTTTAAACACTTTCATCGACTATCTGAGCCTGCAATTAAAAGTGCGAATGCGGCAGGAGATATTACAGTCACGGAACATTTAGCCACTGGTAAATTAGGCTCCGTTGTGCAACCGGTAACCTGTACTTTGTATCCTAGAAATAGAGGGACCGGTGAATATCTTTTTGAACTCTCTCCTCAGCTTGGTTGCGTCGCAAAATGTAATTTTTGCGGATGCGGGCCGTTACGTGGGAATCTTTCTCCTGAAGAAGTTGTGGAGGAAATTCAAATTTTGAAATTTGATGCAATTGAAAATGGGATAGAAATTAAAAATCCAAAAGTGAGTTTTGCTGATGGAGGAGAGCTTTTGATGAATCCACAGTGTGCTGAAATTTTAGATGCAGTTTGTGCGGAGGCTCCTGGAGCGGATATAAAAATTTCTTCTGTAATGCCGGATTTTCCTGTGATTCGTCGTAACTTAAAAAAAATTATTGGGCGTGATGTTGCGATGCAAATTTCCGTAGTTCAGACTGCAGGAGTTCGACAATTTCCTTTTGAAGATATAAGAAAATTTGCTGAGGAATATACTTTAAATCATCCGAGGAATCGTAAAATTACTCTTACTTTCACTCTAACGAATGATACGGTTTGTCTACCATCTGAAATTAATTCCGCTTTGCCACCGGACTTATTTATAATTCGATTACATCCGTACCGGCCCAATGGAAGAAATCTTCAAACAATTGATCCTGTGAAAAATCGTAGTTTAGCGGAAGAATTTCGCTCGCTTGGGTACAAAGTAATTCTTGAAGAATATGATCAGTTTGAACTTGCACAATTGATAACAGGCGGGACTTTGTCGATTAGAAATAAAGTTGAGAGTCTTTTGAAATAAAAAAACCGCCCGTTTTTGGCAGGCGGCTTTCAGTGATTACATAGTCGCGCTAAACTGCGCGAAACACGAAAGGCTCGAGCAGGCTCGAGTTATTTTCTAACAGCATCCTTCAATGATTTTCCTGCCTTGAAAGCTGGAAGAGTCATTGCTGGGATTTTGATCTTCATGTTTGGATTTCTTGGGTTAACTCCAGTTCGAGCTGCTCTCTTTGAAACTCTGAAAGTTCCGAAACCTGTGATTGTCACGTTGTTTCCTTTTTTAAGAGAAGAAGTGATAGCGTCAAGCATAGATTGAAGTGCTTCTCCGGCTGCCTTCTTAGTGATATTCGCGCTTTGTGAAGCGATATTGATTAGATCTCCTTTTGTCATAACGGTGGTGGTTATTAATAATCAAAGACCATTATATTCACGACTTTTTTTCCCACAAGGAAATTGTGGCTTCTACGCGTCAAAAGAACTTGCCATCTTTGATTTTTGATTGACAAACCTTCTACATTATAAATATGTTAGCACATGCGCAGCGACGCGAAGCATGTATACTAAAAAAGTATTTTCGCAGAAAATTCCTCATTTACACAAATCAAATGGCAGCTAAAAATTTAGTAATTGTAGAGTCTCCGGGAAAAATTAAAACCATTTCCAAGTTCCTTGGTGATGATTATAAAGTAATGGCGTCGATGGGTCATGTACGAGATTTGCCGAAGTCAAAAATGGGAATTGATATTAAGCATAATTTTCAACCAACTTATTTAATTTCGAAAGATAAGACGCAAGTAATAAAAGATATTCGTGCGCAAATAAAAAAAGGTACTACTGTTTGGGTGGCGACTGACGAGGATAGAGAAGGAGAGGCAATTGGATGGCATCTTTTGGAGGCTCTGGAATTGGATGAAAAAAAAGATGATATAAAGAGAATTGTTTTTCATGAGATTACTAAAGGTGCGATTTTGGATGCGATTGCGAATCCACGACATGTTAATACAAATTTGGTTGCGGCTCAGCAGGCGAGAAGAATTTTAGATAGACTTGTGGGTTATGAACTTTCTCCACTGCTTTGGAAAAAAATTAAATACGGACTTTCTGCAGGGCGTGTTCAGAGCGTTGCGGTGAGATTGATTGTGGAAAGAGAAAGGGAAATCCAGGCTTTTAAGCCTGTGGAATACTGGTCACTTTTGGCGAAGTTTTTAAGCGAGAGAAAAGAAGAATTTACTGCTAAGTTGACTAAACGTGACGGTGAAAATTTCGTTCCCGGAAATCAAGAAGAGTCCGACAAAGTTTTAAGTGATTTAGAAAATGCGGATTATAAAATTACCAGCGTAGAAAAAAAGGAAACTAAGAGGAATCCTGCGGCTCCTTTTATTACTTCTACTTTACAACAAGAGGGGGCTAGAAAGCTTGGATTCTCTGTGAAAAAAACAATGATGGTGGCGCAGAAACTTTATGAAGGTGTGTCTATTAATGGCAACCATGAAGGTTTGATAACTTACATGAGAACTGACTCCGTGAATCTTTCACAGACAGCTTTGGCTCAGGCGAAGGAAGTAATTACTGCACAATTTGGAAAGGAATATGCTTTGGATACTCCGCGTTTATATAAGGGAAGAAAAGGTGCTCAAGAAGCTCATGAGGCAATTCGTCCTTCCGATCTTTCTAGAACTCCGGCGAGTATTGAAAAATATTTAGACAAAGATCAATTCAGACTTTATGAATTGATTTGGAAAAGAACTTTGGCCTGCCAAATGGAGGCTGCTGTTTTAGATAAAGTTGGAGTTGATGTGACAGCGAAGCAGTATACTTTCCGTGCGACCGGTCAGACAATAAAATTTGCCGGGTTTATGAAAGTGTACATGGAAAGTTATGATAGTGAAGAAGAAGGTAGTGAGGATAAAGAAAATATTCTACCGGTTTTGAATGAAGGTGAGAGAGCTGAATTGCGTGAGCTTTTGCCGGAACAACATTTCACAAAGCCACCGGCTCGATATACAGAAGCGAGTTTGGTTAAAAAATTGGAGTCTGAAGGAATTGGTAGGCCTTCAACTTACGCTCCTACAATTTCAACAATTCAAACTAGAGATTATATCGTTAAAGACGGGCAGGCGCTTATGCCGACAGAGACAGGAATGATTGTGAACGATTTTCTTGTTCTGCATTTCCCGAAAATTGTGGATTATAAATTCACTGTTCGAATGGAAGATATGCTTGATGAAATTGAAGATGGAAAAGGTGCTTGGCAGGATGAAATTCGAGAATTCTACGAGCCATTCCATGAGTTGGTTGCGCAGAAAATGGGTGATGTGACAAAGGAAGATGTTGTTAATGAAACCACCACAGAAGTTTGTGATTTATGCGGCAAGCCGATGATGGTGAAGTTTGGTAGATTTGGGAAATTTCTTTCATGCACCGGATTTCCGGATTGTAAAAATGCGAAGCCGATGAAAGATGCAAATGCACCTGAGAAAAAAGAAGCGGTAAAAATTGGAGTGATGTGTCCGGAATGTAAAGAGGGCGAGTTGGTTGAAAGAATTACTCGAAAAAGAGGCAAGCCGTTTTATGGTTGCGGCCGATTTCCTAAATGTAGATTTGCGGTGTGGGAAAAGCCAAAAGATGTTGCTGATGCCCTTCGACTTAAAGCTGAACAAGCTGAGAGAACTGCAGCGAGAATGAAAGGAAAGGGCGTGAAGGTTACTGCGAAAAATGAGAAGACTGACAAGGTGGAGAAAAAGCCAGTGAAGAAGGCCACTGCTAAGAAGAAAGTGAAATAATTTGTTTCGAATGCATTGAAGGTTTGGGCTGAGGAACGAATTATTTCACTTTCTTCTTTAACGTTGCTATACTTTTTTTGTTCTCAGCCACCAGAGATGAAAAATTTTTTTCCTACGCTCCTTTCCGTGCTTTTCTTAGCGGCTTTTTTTGTACCTACTGCGTTCGCAGATGCTCCTGGCTCTGGTTTTGATGTGGGTGATAACTGTGGATATGTGATGGGGACAAGCATTGATCAGACCAGTGGTGGGCCACTGGCTCCAATTACAAATAATACGGGTGGCAATATTGTTTTTGATGTTGGCGCTACCTATCGAACGTATCAACTTTGTATGGACGAAAATGGTTATGCATATAATGATTATTCTCATGGCTGGAGTAATCAGGTTGGATGGATTGATTTTGGCTGGACAAAGCCCATGACAATGACTTCTCGAGAATATTGGGGCGATGGATCAAGCACTTATCCTGGATATCTTGTAAATATTGATCCTGGAACAGGTGAATGGTCCGGTTATGCTTGGAATGAAATTGTGGGTTGGATTTGGTTTGATTGGGATTGTACTGTTAGTTGTGACACTACAAATCGAGTGGTTACTGATGTGATGACCGGAGATGTGACAGGATATGCTTGGAATGACCAAATTGGTTGGATAAGCTTTGAAGGTCTTACTCAAGAAATTCCTCCGATGGATATTTCTGCAACTATTACGATTGAAAATGGGGCCGGTGATGATGTTTCTGCTATAGATATTACTAATGCTCCTGTTGCTGATGGCTTTCAATATTATAGAATTAAAACGGTATTTACAGATCTAAATACAGGCGAGAGTTTAAGTTCTGCTGATTTAAGTAGTGTGACTATGGATGTGAATTTTACACAAGATTCTGTCGTTTATTTGAATCAAGTTTTGAATGCTGGAACGGCATTTACAGAAAATAAAATAAATTATGCTTTGAATGATTGTGATGCTCTGCCGGCGACTGTTTATAGCTGTGAAATGACAGATGGAGATGGTGAAACAAGCTTCAACTATTTCATTTATTCAGGTGCACCAACGTCAGATATGCTTGTGTCAGATGAATATTCTATCGATAGAGCGGGCGGTACAACAATTTATCCATCTCCAACCGGTAATGGAAGTGCAACGTCAACTAGAATGGATATTTTTAATGAGCGTAGCAACTCAAGAAATAAAATAGAGATTGAATCTATAGATTTTGATTTGGTTTTTAGTGATACCTCAAGAGATCATTCTGTTGATGGCGATTTGGAATATGTTAGCTCGACATCTTGTGGACAGAGTACATGTGAAGCATATTCTCACACTCGCTCCGTAACGACGGAATTAAAATATAGGCCCCGTTTTGAATCTTTAAATTTTAAAATTTATCAAGATGGCGAGGAGGGTGAGATAATCGGCGATATGTCTTCAACCGGTATGTATGTTCGTTCTTATGGCAAGATTTATAGAACATCAGATGATTTTAGGGCTGTAAACGGTGCAGGTACTGGCGGTTTTTATTCGGTAAATTATGAAACAGCGAGTGATGCGACAGGTACTGCTGACATGAAATTCTTGATAGATAGTGCTGCTACTCCTGATTATGTAATGGACTCTAGACAGCGTGTTGATACCTTGGATGGTAGTGCCGGAGAGATCACGTATTATGGTACTGATCTGATTAATAAGGAATATCGACTCGGCTATGCCCAGCAGGCTCAGGGGACGGGTGATACAGACCCAACGAATCCAACTCTTGAGCAATGGGTTTGTGATTATATTCCCACTGCAACAACAGTTCCGGGAGTAATCGTAATCCAGGAGAGCCTTGTTGGACAGATGGCTGCAAATACGAATATTACATCCTGTTATTTCACAGGTTATTTGCCAAGGCCTGATGCACACGTTGAGGCTTATGATATGACACTGATTGGTTCAATAAATTCTTCAATCGGCGAGGAAAGTTTGACTTCATTAGATGATGATGGAGTTTCAGTTTTAGGTATTACAAATTATGTTAGCCTTAGAAATAGTTTGTATGGACAAATTGCCAGGTTAACTAGAAATCAAGCTCCATCAACGCCAACATATTATGGTTGTCTCGATACTTCAATGTCACCATATACACTTCTCGCCGAATCTTGTAAAACTACTTCAATTTCATCATTGATGGGAGGTACTTTCTATTATGCAAACAGTGATGTTTATGTTCAGGGAAGTACTTCGTTTAGTGATAAAACTTTAGCAGTTGAGGGTGGAGATGTTTATATTTTGGATAATATTTATAATGCTAAATTGGGAATTATTGTTTTGAGCACGAATGGAGTCGGAGGAAATATATATATAGATCCTGGTGTGACAGATTTATATGCGAATATTTTTGCAGACGGAACTGTTTTCAGTGACAGTGGAGATAATACCGGTGATCCAGGTGGTTTTACTCCTGTTTGGAGTTCTACTTCAGCTAGAACAGAGGGTCTTTGGAATCAGCTATATATAAAAGGGTCGATTGTTTCCAGAAATACAATTGGAGGAGTGTTTATTGAAGATGATGATTATAGTTTGGGTGACGGTACAACAACTACCTTTCTTGCAACCGCAACGGAATATGATTTGAATAAGTTGCGTGAGTTTAGGATGTGTTATCCAACGGATGCTAGTGGGAATGTTGATGAAACCGGTACGCCTATTGATTGTGAAGGCGAGGGGTCTCGATCAAGTCAATATACCAGTAGCGATGCGCCGGTTATTGTGGAATATGATCCGCCATCATCAAGTATGCCAATATTCAATATCAGCAGCTTGAATATATCGGGAAGATAGAAGTGTTTTTTGATCATTAAATATTAAAGGAAGTGAACAAAATGTTCATGAACATTTTGGCAACGCTCCATGATCAAAAAATACTTCTATCTTCCCTCAATTCCAGGTCGTGGCAAAGAAAGAATATAGGCTGATTCCTGTGAGGATTATTGCTGAAAAAAGGTAAAGCATGGTGATGTAAATGGTTCGATGGCTTACGAAGCGAAAACGTGCCGCGTGTTTCACTGCGATTGCGCTGTAAACTAAGATTACAAGAAGTCCGATGAAGTAAATTATTCCAATAATTATTCCCATATTTTGGTCCAGGTTAGGTCTATTTCAGGGTATTTTTTGAGCTCTTCTACCATAATCGCAATGATTTCTTTCAGGCGTTCTGGGCTTTGAGCTTCAAAGCGAAGTGTGAGATTTGGCGATGTGTTGCTGCAGCGAACAGCTCCCCAAGATGAGGAATCGAAGTTCACGCGAACACCATCGATTGTGATGCAGGGGAATTTTTCCACGAAATGTGCTCGGATTTTTTCTACTATTGCGAATTTTTTATCATCAGGACAATGTGCTTTTATTTCTGGCGTGCAGAAGGTTTTTGGAAGCCCGTCGAGCAGCTGTGAAAAAGGCTTGTCTGATTTTGAGAGGATTTCGAGTAATCTTGCGGCGCCGAGAAATGCGTCGTCGAAGCCATAATAATTTTCAGCGAAGAAGAGATGTCCGCTAATTTCGCCGGCAAGTGGGGCTCCGATTTCTCGCATTGTTGTTTCAATAAAGGAGTGCCCGGTTTTTGCCATAACGGGCTCGCCGCCATGCGCTTTTATATCGTCGATCAATACTTGAGATGCCTTTGCATCGAAAACAATTTTTGCTCCGGGTTGGCGGCTTAGTAAGTCGCGTGCAAGAAGTAGCAGAAGGAGGTCTGCGCTGTAATGGTGGCCGGTTTCATCAATAACTCCAACTCGATCTCCGTCTCCATCAAAACCGAGGCCGAGATCTGCTTTATTTTCGAGTACGGCTTTTATTAAATCCCGCATATTTTCAATTTCTTCAGGATTGGCTTCGTGGTTCGGATAATTTCCGTCAGGTTCTGTGAAAAGAGGAATCACTTCGCAGCCTAGAGATTCAAAAAGTTGTTTTACGAATGGTCCGCTGGCGCCGTTTCCGGAATCCACGACAATTTTTAGTGGTCTTGCCAGAGTAGTTTCGCAGATTTTTTTGAGGTAGGCAGGGAATACATTTAGTGTGTCGAGTTTTCCAAAACTGTCCCCGGGGACAGTTCCGGCTTGAGTCATGCGGAGAATTTCCTGTAATTCCTCACCACAGATTGAGTGTGCGGCGCGGCCAACTAATTTTACTCCGTTATATTCTTTTGGATTGTGGCTGGCAGTGATTGAAACTCCACCGTCAAAATCGAAAGCGCAAACTGCAAAATATAACATTGGGGAGGTTATCATTCCAAGGTTTGTGATGTCGCATCCAGCGCCACGGGCGCCCTTAATAAAAGCATCTGAAAGTTCAGGATTGCTTAGTCGACAATCATATGCGAGGGCGATTTTTTTGCCAAAATGTTGAAGGAAGTACTTGCCAGAGGCGTGGCCAATTTGCTCAACTGTTTCTGGAGTTAGGTCAGGTGTTGTGGAGGCGGGTTTATGCGCGATGCCTCGAATATCGTACGCGCGAAAGATTAATGGATTTATCATGCTGGCAAAATACCAGATTTTCTGCTATAATAACATGATAATTTAAACCTTATGAGCTTAGACGGTCAGAAATCCAATCCGGGTGAAGTTAAAATTGAACCAGTAGTTAAAACTGCAGCTGAACTTACAGCTGCGCATGAGGCGGCACATCAGAAAATTATTGATGAGGCCAAGAGAAAACGCGGAGACCTAAGCGGAGATTTAAAAGATAAAATTACTTTTGGCGATGTTTTAGATAAAGTCCTTGGTACATTTGATAAAATGTTCACCGGAAATCCTGAAATAATTAATAATTTTTTGGAAGAAATTTTTGATATAGCAGAAGAATCTAGTAATGAAGTCACTTCAGTTAAGAAAGCAGATAAGAAAACGGAAAAAACGTCGATCCGAACCGTGGCAATGGCGAGTAAATCTGAAAAAGTTAAAGCTAGTCCAAGTGCAATAAAAGCTTTAGAAAAAGCTCTAGTAACATATCCTGAATGGAAGAGTTACGCGCAAGAAGCGGAGTCGAAATTCAATATCCCTCAAAAAGGTATTTTTGCGATTATGTATTTAGAATCGGGCTTTAAACCATATGCAAAAAATGAAAATAGTGGGGCTGCCGGTTTAGGTCAGTTTATTCCATCAACATGGAAGGCATTTATTGAAGATAATCCTGAATTTGCAGGTAAAGATCAGTTTGATCCGCGCGCGTCATTTTTTGCTACAGCCTGGTATTGCAGACAAAATGTCGACCATTTGGGTATAGATATAAAAGCGGATGATGCAATCGCAAGAATTTATGAAGCGCACCATAACGGAGAGGGTGGATATAGACAGATGGAAAACTTTAGAAACGGGAAAATCAAGAGTTTTATAGTTCCAAAAAGTTATGCTAAACATGGATATGATACTTCCGAAAAATATACCGCTCATATTATAAAACTTTCGATGGGTGTTCAGGCGACTTCGGATAGTTTTGAAAGCGCTCTAGCTTAATTCATTGTACTTGCTTCAGCTTCGCGGGCCATCATAATTGATTTTGAAATTTTACCGACCGGCAAAATAGGTGCAAAACTACGTTTGTGATCACTGTCTTGAACGAGGCGAACGAGTTTGTGAACCGTGAGAGAATCTTGGCCTTTTTCTATCATTGTTTCCGGGTCGGTTCCTGCATCGAGTTGCTTTAAAATATCGTCGATTTTTTGCCAGCTTGCGAGTAGATCATTTTCGTCGGATTGGTAAGGTTTCAAACATCGAGAAGGAGTTTTTTCTATCAATTCATCCGGTAGTCCGAGATGCCTTGCCAGTTCGATTACGTCTGTTTTATATAGGTCGCCCAGGACTAAAATATCACCGCCAAGTTCGGCATTTTTTACTCCATAACCAATGGTTAAATCACTTTTATTTGAACTCCCAATAACGAGTGCGTTTTGCGCGTTTGCGAAGTTGTAAATTAAAGTATTTCTGATGCGAGCTTTTACGTTTGCATTTGCTGAATCACTTTTCTCCCAGGTTACAAAATTGAAATCGACGAGAAAATTATTGATTGGCTGATAGTGCATTTTTGCTTCAAAATGTGTGACTAAGGCTTTTGCGTGTTCGATGTCTTCTTGAGGAGTTAGCCCAACTTCAGGCAAAATAATTGCAGTTACATTTTGTGGGCCGAAGGCTCTAACCGCGATGCAAAATGCTACTGCGGAATCAAGACCGCCGGAAAGTCCGATTGCCGCTCTTTGAAACTGATATTTTTTTGCATACTCGTGAAGGGAAGAAATTAATGTGGAGTGAATTGTTTGCATGGACTTTATAGTTAGCGCACCGTCGGCGCGTGGGTGATGTTAATATCTGACTTGTCGCTGTATTTGTCGCTTCTCATCTTTTTTCTTGAGGTTTTCGCGTTTGTCGTATTTTTTCATACCTTTCCCGACAGCGAACTCAATTTTGATGAGGCCATTTTTTGCGATGCAGCTCAGCGCGACCAAAGTAACACCATTTTGCTTTAAGGCTCCAGCTATTTTTTGAATTTCGGCTTTACTTACAAGTAATTTCCTTGGCCTTTCTGGCTCATACACATCAAGTGTTGATTTTATATATGGTGCGATGTGTAGGTGTTCTATATATAATTCCCCGTTTCGTGCTGTGACAAAACAGCCCTGCATTTGGCCGCCTCCATTTTTGAGAGATTTTACTTCGTGACCGAAAAGCACTATTCCCGCCTCAAATTTTTGTAGAATTTGGTAGTCGAAAGTGGCTTTTCTATTTTTTACTAATACTTTTTCCATAGCGATAAGATACGGAAAAGGATAGTAGCCGTCAAATCGCAATCTTGTGCAACTATATTCGGTTTACAGGTTTCGATTCGCGTAATAAACTCGTCGCAGAATTTTATTCACTAATCCAAAATATATGAAAAAATTCATGCAAATCCTCCTAGCAAGTTTCGCTCTTATGTCTTTAGTTTTTGCAGGTTGCAATGCTAAGAAAGCTGACGAAGCAGTTGATGCAGAAGAAGCAGCAGCAGAGGTGGAGGCAGCAGCTCCAGAGGCTATAACTACAGCTACAACTACAGCTACAGTTGAAGTTACTCCAACAGAAACTACAACAGCTCAATAATTTAGATTTTAAAAAGGCCCTCTTAGCGAGGGTCTTTTTTGTTGTGTTTGTATAAAAATGGAGAAGTGGTATAATTCCTGCCTTTAATGACAAATATGGAAAATAAAGCGCTTGATATATATGGAGCAGATGGTGTGCTAACTAATGTTGATATAATGGGTGCTTTGGAAAAAGGGAGCCCACGAGAACTTAGCCATTATTTTATAAAAGCGTCGCAATTTGTTGCGAAAGAAACCGGGATGAGTCAGCAGGAAGTTTACGATGGCATTAAAATGAAAATTAGAGATGTGGTTTTTCCTAATCGAGATAAGCCTGAGCATTGGCATGAGTTTGGCCAGGGTGTGAAAATTGCACCTGCTGTTGATCATATGCTCATAACTCCATTTGCGACCGAGCTTTTTTTGAAAGATGTTTTGGCTGGTTTGGCCCCTGAAAGTGAGACTGCAAAGAAAATCACTGAATTTTTAGGAAAAAAAGCTTGGGGACATTCTCAGTATAAATCTGCATCTGAAGGATTCGAGCAAGATGCCGTTATGGAACCTGATGCGATTGATGCTTTGGATTATAAATTGGGACAAGATCATTCTGTTGTTATTGCGACAAATTCTCGAACGGCGAAAATACATAATTTACTTAGAAAAGGAGGATTTGCAGAAAATAGAATCATTGAAAATGAGGTGCGGGCCGGGAAAATAGGTATTTTTAATGATGTTGGCAAATATAAAATTGATAGTCGTGCGCCACGTAATGTGGAAAGTACTATGGATTTGAGGAAATTTGGTGTAAATGTGCAACTTGATCTTAGAAGAAATCATTATAAGGCAAAGATCTTGGAAATGTATGAGCGTTCGGGGGCTGAAATGCTTGAAGTAATCGATAGCATCCCTGAGTTGATGGCTTCATTGCCTTATCTTTTTGGTAAAAATCAGATTAATGAGGATGTTTTTTTGTCTTTAAAAATGACACCAAATACTACTAATTCCGGTCTTGCGATTGCAAAACATATAAAGGCGAGAGCAGGGACAGTTTTGAGTAATTTGATTGCTTTATAATTACTCGAGGATTGGAAACTTTTTTACGATAGTGCTTTGTGACCAAATTTTTCCAAAGCCAAAAACTTTTCCTGCCTCAAGATTTTTTAAAACAAAAAGTGCTAAAATATAGATGATATGATCGTCGATTATCGGGTTGTTTGATGGTGGAAGTAGAGAAAGCCACATCATTAACAGTAATAGAGATCCTGTATATGTTGCAATTTTCATGCCGACTCCCAAAATTAAAGCTAGTCCAATTAAAAGTAGGCCGAGCATGAAAAGCCAATCAACGGCAATCACACCAGACATGTTATGAAAAATTTCAGCGAATGGTCCGTGCACAGCATTCCCGAGAAATCCTGATGTTGGAGATCCTCCTGCCAGCCATGATTTATCTGCTGTTGTTGCAAATCCTAAGCCAAAAACTTTATCTAAAAATGCCCAGAGAAAAATGAAACCTAAAGAAATTCTTAGACCGGCGATGTAGTAGTTGTTTTTCATATTGTGTGGTTAAAACAAAAATATATTACTCTATGCTTGAGCTTGGAGTACAATGATTGTACTAACAATAAATTATTTATGGAACTTGCTGTCCCTTATTACGCAGTTTTAATTGCCGCAGTACTTTCTTTTATTGTAGGAGGAATGTGGTATTCACCACTGCTTTTTGGGAATGTTTGGATGAAGTTAATGAAAATTGATCCAAAGGAAATGGAAAAAAATAAGGCGAAGGCGAATCAATCGATGGCGATAATGTTTTTATTGGTGATTTTGACAGCTTTTATTTTTGCACATTTTGTTTCTTTCCTGTCTGAAAAAAATCTTTCAAATTACTTACAAATGGCAGCTTGGATTTGGCTTGGTTTTGTTATGCCTGTCACGGCAGGTGGATTTTTATGGGAAAGCAAACCGGCAAAACTTTTTTTGATAAATACTTCTCATCAACTGGTTTCACTTTTAATTATCGCTGCAGTTTTGTCTGCATTTTAATCTCATGACTCTTAAGAAACTTCAGAAAGAGATTCAAGAAATTAAAGCGCGCAATAAGCGAGTTGATTTGGACAAAGCTTGGGAAACGAGTTGGACAAGGAGGATTTTGATTTTGTTTTTAACTTATGTCGTGGTTGTTTTGTTTTTTAAATTTGTTGGTTTGGCGAATCCTTTTGTGAATGCAATTGTGCCTTCGTTAGGTTTTTTCTTGTCGACTTTGACGATTTCAGTGGCGAAGAAGGTGTGGTTGAAAAATTAATAGGGTTTGCACTTGTGGACGAGAGTTGAGAATTAGCAAAAAAAGTAAAATAAATTTTTTCATTAGTTGTAGTTTAAATTCAAGACTTGGTGAGAGTATACAGAAATTAATGTATGATGGAATCATGAAAATGGTTAATAAAAAAACATTTAAGGAAAGGTATCTCTGCCACCCGAACAAATATATCGTTGCGCTTATTTTAATTTTATCGATCAGCTCATTTTTCTTCCTTGATAGGAAGTCTTTTCAAAGAGAGCAAATTGTAGATGATGGTGAAATTATTAAAGCAGAAGTGGTGCAGGTTATCAGTGAGCGAGATTTCACAGAGGAAGATGACACCTTTGTTGTTACAACACAGGAACTTTTAACCGAGGTGCCCATTGGAGACACAACAAAGCTCGTTACCTTAACAAATAATTTTAGTCCCCTGAAAGCAGGAGATCAAATTTATGTTCAGGCTTTTTCATATGAAGACTTTAATGAGTCTTATGAAATCATTGCTGTAGAAAGAGATAGAGGTTTGTTTTTACTTGGGATATTTTTCTTTTTTCTCGTGGTGGCTACGAGTGGAAGAAAAGGAATTAATGCCTTTATTGCGCTTATATTCAGTTTCTCGGTGATTTTCACTTTCATGATTCCTCGTATATTGAGCGGCGCAAACCCTGTAAGCACAAGCTTGATTGGGGCGGTACTAATTCTTTTGGGTACCTTGTATGTGAGTTACGGATTTAATAGAAAATCTTTGTCCGCGCTTATCGGCATTTCATCAACCTTACTGTTTGTTGGATTGGTCGCTCATTTTTTAGTGTACGTCATGAATTTCACCGGTGCTTCCAGTGAAGAAGCGATATTTCTTACTTTCGAGGTGAAAAATACAATTAATCTTATTGGGTTGCTTGTCGCAGGTATTACGATTGCGGCTATAGGAGTACTTGATGACATCGCTATTACTCAGGCATCCGTTGTATCAGAACTGGTTTTAACCGATCCTACACTTGGTAGATCACAACTTTTCAAAAAGGCCATGGCTTTAGGCAGGGATCATATTTCAGCCGTGGTGAATACTCTTGTCCTTGCATATACCGGGGCGTCGCTTCCGCTGGTTCTTCTGTTTTTCTTGGGCGATTATCCAATAGGATATCTCGTTAGTAACGAATTAATCGCCGAGGAAATTGTAAGGACATTGGTAGCTTCTGCCGGTTTAGTTCTTGCAGTGCCGATTACAACATTGGTGGCGGTAACTTTGTTTAAAAAAAAGCGTCAAGTTTGATGAAATAATAAACTCATATTTTGGCGGAGAGGGGGAGATTCGAACTCCCGGAACCCTTTCGAGCTCACACGCTTTCCAAGCGTGCGCACTAGGCCACTATGCGACCTCTCCGTGAGGTCACATTTTAGCATTAGTTGCGGAGTAGACAAGCTAAGAGATTTAAAACAAAATTCTCCAACAAAAAAAGCCCCATGGAGATGGGAGCTTCTTTTGTTGCTTATTCCGAAAGCGACATCAGTTTATTTTACTTCGAAAACTTTTTCAAGCTCTTTTTTGCGAAGGCGTGAATCTGTGCAGCGAACTTTTTTGGATTCTTTGCAAGGGTTCTTAGTGCTCGCGCTGTGATACGAAGATGTACTTTGTGTCCGGTTTGAGGGTCTACTACAGATTTTTTTACCAAATTCAGGTTAAACCTTCTCTTGGTTTTTAGATTTGAGTGAGACACGTTGTGTCCGGATTTTGGCTTTGCGCCTGTAAGTTGACAAACTCTAGACATAAAAATAGGGTCAAGACTGAGGCATCTTAGGGTAGGAAATAAGATTTGGCAAGCTGAATTTTTGAGTCTAGACTATGGCTATGTTTTTAGATATCAATTATTTGGCAGCACTGATTGTGGTTTTGACGCTACATGAGTACTCTCACGCCTGGCTTGCTAACAGGTTGGGTGATCCGACTCCGGAAAGAAATGGAAGACTCAGTTTGAACCCGATTAGACATCTTGATTTATTTGGTACAGTGATGCTTTTTATTGCCGGGATTGGTTGGGGAAAGCCGGTGCCGATCAATCCTCGAAATTTCAAAAATCCCGGTAGAGATGAGGCTTTAACCGCTTTAGCCGGCCCGGCGATGAATTTAATGATTGCTCTTGTTGTGGCAATTTTTGTGAATTATATGCCTACGAATTTCTTGAGTGGATTTCTCGATGCGACTCTCGATTTAAGCTTAGTTCTATTCTTATTTAACTTGTTACCTTTTCCACCGCTGGATGGATCTAAATTTTTGATTTTGTTTGTGCCTGTAAAATGGAGGGCGCGCTATCAAGCTTTTATGAACAAGAGCATGCCATATTTTTTAATATTTATGGTTGTCGATCTGTATTTTTTGAAAAATGTTTTTGGTTTTTCTCTTGTCTGGACAGTTGTTTCTACGGTTTTTTTCTGGTTGAAGACGGCTATCCTTGTGGTAGTATAAATATGCGCTCACCAATAAAAATTCTATGAAAAAACACTCAATACTGTTAGGTATATTTTTCTATCTACTTTCAAGTTTGCCGGCTTCGGCTTTTTCACTCACAACAATAGAGACAACAATAGGTGTTGGAGTTATGTCTATTGCAGATATGAATACTTACGCGGATGCGGTTTTTAACTATAATCAGTCGAATGGGGAATATGCAGATTACACGGCTGATGCCAAAGATATTGCCATGAGTGATGTCTATTTTCCCGATGACGGCACAATGTTGTATATCGGCTCTAATTATAAATTCGATAAAATCGGTTTTGATATAGATGTGACAGCTGTTTCTTCTTCTTCAAGCAGTAAAGATTTTAAACTTGAATATTATAACAATGGAACTTGGTCTAGTTTAGATTTTGATGATAGCTCAAGTAACTTTTCAGAGACCGGCAAGCAAACAATTTCATTCGATATTCCAGGCGCATGGGATGAATCGAGTTATTCCCAAGCTACAGTTGATAATGAAAAGAATTTTTGGGTGAGAATTGATGCGAATAGTTCAACAAGTGTTAGTGAGGTTGCAGAAGTTTCACAAATAGCATTGCGAGCATATAATTTTGCACTGATTGCGGAAACAGAAAGGGGTACTGACTTAAATGAATCTCTCACAGAAGATGATTTTACTGTTTCAGGTGGTTCAGGGAATACTGTTCAAGGATTTAGAGATGAAGATGATGGTGTTTATGCATTCGCGCTAGAGAACAACAATTCTGATAACAACTACAGCATTTTGGTTTCACCTTCAAATTATGTTGCGCAAACAATTACAAGCGGTGATCTATCTGATTTAGGTTCAAGAAAAACAGTTACCGGAGATTTTCAATATACTCATGTTGTTCAGGTGAAAAATAGTAGTGGAACTTATATTGTTCCTGATTTAGTTGTGGCAAATGGTGTTACTTGTGATATTGGTGCTGTTTTTGCATACTGTGCACTTTCAATTACGAAAGATGGAACTTTGGCGGCGGAAGATTTGGTTGTTACAAAGAGTGGATACACAACAAAAAGCACGGTTTTGGCAGGTCAGCGTGATGAAACCGTAGATTCTCAAATTACAACTTCAGTGACTTTAACAGAAAGTAGTAGCTCTGGTGGCACAGATACTCCTGATGAATATGCAACTTTGAGTATTGATGTTGTTAATGAAGATGGCGCTTCATTAAAAGGGCTTGATGACGATGACTTTGATGTTAGTAGTGCTACCGATAATGAGATCTATGGATTTACAAATAACAACAACGGTAACTATATTTTGAGTTTGAATGGAAGCGCGACGGATACTTCCTACACTGTTCAAGTTGAGGCTGATGGATATGTTGCAAATTCTTTTTCAACAGAGTCTTTGGAAGATGACACTACTTACAAGAGTCTTACGATGAAGTTTGCATATAAAGTTAAGGTGTCTAATGAGGGAGGCACCGCAATCTCCAATGCGACAGTGAAAGCCGGAGATGACTTGGAAATTGTTTGTAATTATATCGGATCTGGTTATTACGGTTGTGCCGTTCCACTTTCAGATACTGCAACAAAATTCAAAGTGATGGCTTCAAAATACAAAACTTATTATGCGAATTTTTTGAGCGATAGAGATGATCACACGGATTCTCAGCAAAGCTCAAATGTGACTCTTACTTATGACGCCACAGGTTGTTATCAGCCATTTGACGATGTGTTCGGTCACTGGGCGGAAACTGTTATTGAGAAGCTGTATTGCCGTGGCATTGTTAGCGGTAGAAGTGCTTATAGATTTGAACCAGATCTAACAATCACACGAGCAGAGTTCTTGAAGATTGCACTTCTAAATGCAGGATACTCTCCTTCAGGTTATACAGGAGAGGGTTTCAATGACGTTTACTCTAGTGATTGGTATTACAGTTATATCTCACTTGCTGAAGATCATGATTTCATAAATGGTTATGAGGATGGTAGTTTCAAACCTAACAATGCAATAAATCGTGCGGAGGCGCTGACAATTTTGATACGAATTGCAGGACAAACCAGATATGGATTCAGTTCTTCCGATATTCCTTTCTACGACGTTAGTGTTGATGACTGGTTTGCATATGCAACAATCATCGCTTATGAAGATGACATTGTAGACGGTTATAGTGATGGCAGCTTCAGACCTGAAAATGACGTCACTCGAGCCGAAGTTGTGATGATGGCTTCGAATGCTTATGACGCGTATTACGATTGAGTCGGCTTGAAGATTGATTAAATAAGATGTAAGGTCAGATACTATTTCATTCAAATATGTCTACTTTACATCTTTTTGGGTTTGAACAGTGGCTTGAAAGTAAGAGTGCCGGAAAGATAGAAAATCCGTCTGAGCTTTTAGTTAGAGCTGTAAAAAATAATCCGGTTTTGGTTAGAGAAATGGATGTTGATAGAGTGCGGACTGCAATTTTACCTGTGCCTCCAAAATTAAGAACTTTCAGTGAAAAACTCAGACCAATTCTTGATTCTATTGATGTGCGTTGCGGTGATCTTTGCCTGGCATTTGGTCAAGGAGCAATGCCTCAAAAATCTCATGTTTTAGAATCGAGATTTGTAAATCAGTTTAAGCCGGTTGTAGGCAATCCACAAAAAATTAACATGGATGATGATGCAGATAGAGTTGTTGGATTGGGTGGCCTTTCTAAAACAATAGTTCGTCGAGTAAACAAAGCAGGTTTTAATATTGATGTGGGCGTAAACGCCGGCAATTTTTATTGTAATGCTTTGGGCTATATTACTTTTCAAAAACTACCTTTAGGAAATTCGCTTTTTGTACATTTGCCGGCTCTTTCTGATGCTGAAACTGCTGAAAAAATTTGGTACGCCAATGAGGTGGGGCTGAAATCTGCAGGTATCACGACTCTTGAAGAAATGCCTTATTCAAGCCCTGAACAAAATATTGAGTTGTTCAAGGCGCTTATTGATGCGTGGAAGATATAAAAAAGAGCTCGAGCTTTAGGCCCGGGCACATTTTTTTACAACCCGCTCTTTTTATAATTCTCTCTTTTTGCCTCTTTTTCTGCTTTCTGTTGATTAGCGTAATTGTAATCAGCGTCACTGGCTGAGATTGGATCTGTTGCCTGCTTTATTCTTTCCTTAGCACTAATGTCGCCTTTAAGATTTGCACCGGACTCTTGATAGAAAAAGTATCCTCCGACTGCTAAAATAGCTACTACGACGATTGCGATTAAGGCTTTTTTCATAGAAAAGATTAAAATATTAAATACTAAGTCAGACTAGAGAATCAGCGGGCAAATTTCAACATTATAAGTTTGACCCTCGATCGGCTTCGTTGTATGGTCTTGCGGAAGGCTGGAACAATGCCGACCTTCTCACGAAGGGAAAACAATGCTCACCTTCGGTGACTGCTAGCCGCGGTAGCTCAGTTGGTAGAGCGCATCCATGGTAAGGATGAGGTCTCGGGTTCGATTCCCGATCGTGGCTCCATTGCTCGACCACTCGACGCAGTCGAGCTGTTTGGCCTGTTTAGTTTATCTACAAGTATTCACCTTTCCGATGTAGCCGTTTTCAGGGCTTATTTCTGAAGTTGAAGAAATTGGCTTTCCTGATGAATCTTCAGCGACGATGTGTGTTGCCGGAATTGTCGCTTTAATTGTATCTGCAATCAAAGTTGAAACATTTGCGGCATCCGCAGTGATGTATAATTTTGTAATTATCGCTCCTGTTAAATTGATGTTGCCTGTGAAAGTTAGGCTTTGAACTGAATCTGAACCTGATGAAGATTCAGAAACTATCCCGTCGGTTGTCATAATTGTTGCACCTGTTGAATCAACAATCTTGAGGTCGCTGTAATTTGCTGATCCGCTTGCATCTAATAATCCGTCTCCGGTTGCCGTTAGGTCAACGAGTAAGCTTGTTAATTTAACATCTGTTGTTCCGTCGTTACGTAGCCCAAAATATGCAATTTTGAAATCATTTTGACCGACTTTGTATGAACCTTTTGCGCTAGGATTTGTGATGAAAAGTTTATCAGGCGGGTTTGTTGTCTCGGTCTCCGTTTCTGTTGTCGTGGTTTCGCTAGTTGTTGAAGCCGTGCTACTTTCTGAGCTCACGCTCGAAAAATCACCTTTTAGGCTTTTTGTATTAAAATATGCAGCTGATCCGCCGATGATTAAAACTAGTGCTGCCGCTATCAGAAATTTCTTATTCATAAATTTGGGTAGAAAATTAAACTAGGTGAAGATTAAATCTTTACGTGGATTTTGTCTATATACATTTGACTTTGCAGTTTTGAACCTGTAAATTCCGCCTCTATGAGAAAACTTGCAGATGTAACTCAATTTCCAGATAAAGGCCTTCCGTGGAAGAGGAGAGATTTTTCCGGAGAAAATCCATTTTTAGATTTTAGACTGGATAAAATTTTGTCAGATCTTGAGAAAAAAGTGATTAGAACAAAGACAAGAAATTTGAGGGCGAAAGATTTGATGTGGCTCTTATTTGAAATGGCACATATCTTACCAGGTGAATCAATTCGGTTGGGCAATTTTTATAATTTTTGGGATCTGGACGTTCAGGGTGCAAAGGTTGCTTTTGGGACTTGGTCGAAAAAGAAAAATTGTAAAAATGACAAGCTAACTTATTTTGCAGAATTGAGTATGAGAAATGATTGGGATTCTTTTGAATTGGTTTACGACGATCTTTTTGCAGTGCCACTTGAGCGCATAAAAAGTTACGTTACCTGTGTTTTACAAACGGGTTCTGACTCGGAAAAATATGCACTCGCTGCAATTCTTGAGAATGGAGTTCTGGATTTCGATTTGTTAGTCGAATCACTTTATAAATTTTTACCTCAGATTAAAGGGCTCAAAAAAAACTCTGCGCCGATTGAAAGTTTGAAGCAAGCTCTATCTGCAAGAGTTAGAGTATGTATTAAAAAACCTATCACTGTTGCATTCGAGCCGCAAATGGCGCAAATTATTCAGTTTAAAAAGCGAGATTAGTTTATATGACAAAAGTTTTAAAATTTCCTGGTTCGTATGCACCAAAACGTAGAGTGCAAGCAGAGGAAAACGGTGAATTTTTTGAATTGCGTTTGAATGCACTTTTGAAAAATTTAGATAAGCAGCTTGTTTTTGTTAACGGTGAAAAAAGACTGACGGCAAAAAATTTTTTCGACTTTGTTTCAGTCATTTTTAAGTTTTTACCTAAGGAGCAAATGGTGTTTTTGGAGACTATGGAATTTGGTCAATTTGATGTTGCAAAGGCGGCTGAGGCTTTTAATATCTGGTTAGATTCAAAGCATAAAGTTGTGCCTGGTGATTTGGATTTTGAACCTGTTAAAATGAGAAGAGATGGCAGGAGGATTTTTGGGGATGTGTTGAGATCTTTAATTGAGATTGAGACTTCTGGTTTGCAGGATTTGATAAATTTTTATGAGACAAAAGGTAGTGAAGTTGAAAAATATGCGCTCTCGATGATATTGAGATATGCCTATGTTGATTTTGAGTATTTTATGGATCATTTTGAACAATATTTGAAGAATGTTGAATCACTTCCTGATAATCGAGCAATTTTAGATATCATGAGAAAAGTAGTGACTTCAAAGGTGAATTTGTGTTTAGATAGATCTAATGAAGAAACGATTGTATGAAATCGATGCGCTGAGAGGGATTGCGCTTGTTATGATGATTATTTTCCATTTCTTTTTTGATTTGGATTACTTGGGAATTTTTGAGAGTGAGATGTGGAGTGGTGGCTGGCTTGTTGTTGCGAGAATTGGTCAGATTCTGTTTTTGGGATTGGCGGGTTTTTCTGTTGCACTTTCTTCACGAGGAGTTTCAGGTCAGCTGGCAAGAGCCGCACGGATATTTGGGGCTGGAATGCTAGTGAGTTTTGTGACTTGGATTTTTGCCGGAGATGCATTTGTGAAATTTGGGGTTTTGCACTTTATTGGAGTGGCGGTTGTGATTGCGGCGTGGTTTAAGAGTCGGCCTCGGGCGGCCTTGTGCGTTGCGGCTGGGAGTTTTATTCTCGGTGAATATTTTAAAACGCTGGTGGTGGGTGTAGGTTTTCTTTTCCCGATCGGATTGGTTCCGCTTGGGTTTTCTTCACTCGACTATTTCCCGATTTTTCCGTGGCTGGCGGTCGTATTGGTCGGCTTGGTTGTGGGAGAGTTTTACACGAGTCAGTGGAAGTACGGCGAAGTTTTTTTGCTCTCGTGGATGGGAAGGCATTCACTTGCAATTTACTTGATTCACCAGCCGATTTTGATTGGAGTCTTGTGGGGAGTGAAAAGTGTTTTGTAATACCCCCCCGGGGGGGCTTTTGACAAAAGTGTTCCCGGGAACACTTCTTAACCTGAAAAATCTATCGGCGAAGTTGACAGAATCCTTCTTTTGGCGTACCTTCGTCTTCCATGATCGAAAATTTCGTTAGAGAACAGTACGGCAGGAGCGTTGATCTACTCGAACGCGGCAGATTAACAGAAGGAGTAATAATTCCGACTGAAGCTGAGTGTATAGATATTCTTCGCGACAGTTACACAGATAAACAAATCACATAAGTGCAGGAAAAAATTCGCCGTCCAGTATTTCAAATTGTGCCACAGAAACTATTCCAAGACTTTGAAAATGCGCTAAATCTAAATAGACAAGCTTATGAACGTGAAGTTTTTCTTACTCCATACATTAGAGAAAGATTCACAAAATTTCCTTCTAATAATGAAGTTCAAATCGGATTTGTTGAGGGTATGGCAAGATTACCAGGTACACCACTAATACAATTCCCACTTTCAGAACAAAGACTTGCTTTATAAAAAATCACTACTACTAGGTGTAACCGTAAACCATCCTCGACATTATTCACTTCTTCAGCTTAATGGAAGATTAGACGAAGAACACTGGTCACCTCTTGAGGATAATTTAGAGGATGATGCTTACTTGCCCGGGGGTCGTTGGAGCGCTGGTCTGGTCTTCTTCCGTGGGAGCAATCCTGAGGCTGTGAATCGTGTTGCGCGCTGGCGGTCTGCGGTGATGGTTTCGGCGAATTAGGCTTTGGGCTTTAGTTTTTCTTAAACTTTGATATATTCACACTGCTTATGTTCAATGAAGAAGGAAAAAATTTGGCGCAGATGCTTAAGGGTGGTGTGATTATGGATGTCACAAATGCCGAGCAGGCAAAGATTGCGGAAGCTGCTGGCGCTTGTAGTGTGATGGCACTTGAGCGTGTGCCGTCTGATATTCGAAAGGATGGTGGTGTTGCCAGAATGAGCGATCCGCAAATGATTAAAGATATTCAGGCGGCGGTTACAATTCCGGTAATGGCGAAAGTGAGAATTGGACACATGGTTGAAGCACAGATTTTGGAAGCGCTTGAGATTGATTTTATTGATGAAAGTGAAGTATTGACGCCGGCTGATCCTTTTGCGCATATTGTGAAAAAGGATTTCAAGGTGCCCTTTGTTTGTGGCGCAACTAATTTGGGAGAGGCTCTTCGTAGAATAAATGAAGGTGCGTCGATGATTCGAACGAAAGGTGAAGCGGGAACAGGAAATGTGATTGAAGCGGTGCGACATATTAAAACAATTCAGGCGGAAATTGCTGATCTTGGTGGTAAGAATTTGGCGGAATTGGCGGAAGTTTACAGAGTGCCTGTGGCGCTTTTGGAACAAGTGCGAGATTTGGGAAGATTGCCTGTTGTGAATTTTGCTGCTGGTGGAATTGCGACTCCGGCGGATGCAGCACTTTGCATGCAGATGGGTTGTGACGGTGTCTTTGTGGGAAGTGGAATTTTTAAATCTTCAGATCCACTCAAAATGGCGAAGGCGATTGTTGAAGCGACTATTCATTTCAAAGACGCAAAAAAACTCGCTGAAATTTCAAGCGGACTTGGTGCGGCGATGCCTGGTTTGAATATCGAAGATTTGTCAGTGAAAATGCAATCAAGAGGAATATGATTGGAGTTTTGGCTTTTCATGGCGGTTTTGCGGAGCATATATTGACTCTGAGGAGGGCCGGTTTTGAAAGTTGCGAAGTTCGTACTTTGGAAGATTTGTCTCGAGTTGATGGGTTAATTATTCCCGGAGGCGAAAGTACTGTGATTTGGAAGTTTTTGGAGAAAACCGGAATGGGTGAAGCGATTTGTAAACGTGCAAAAGATCTGCATTTCCAGATTTACGGAACATGCGCGGGAATGATTGTTTTGGCGAAAAATTGGCTGGGCTTAATTGATATTTCAGTCGAGCGAAATGCATACGGCAGGCAGGTTGCGAGTTTTATTACAGATTTGGAAATTGACGGGCGGATTTTGCCGGTTGGGCATTTTATAAGAGCGCCGAAGATTACACGCGTGGGCGAGGAAGTTGAGGTTTTGGCGAGTTACGCTGGTGTGCCGGTTTTTGTTAGGCAGGGAAATATTTGGGCGAGTAGTTTTCACCCGGAGTTAAGTTGTGATACGTCTATTCACGAGATGATATTTTCGTGATAGCCTTTCTGCGCTTTTTAAAAAAAATTCATGTCAAAACTAAATAAACTAGCGATAGTACTTTCTTTGCTTCTTGTTTCCTGTTCATCAGGAGGAAATTTTAAAGAACATTCGAGCGCGAGTGGACTTTTGCCGGAAAGTTTTTTGCCTGCTAACGCTTCGATGGTGCTTTCATATTCGCTGATGGATGAAGAACAAAATGCCGCGTTTTTGGCATTGATGACAAAAGTTGAAGATAAAAATAAAGCATCAAAAACAGTTTCTGAAAGTTTCGCCGGTGCTTTAGGACAATTTAATTTGGACTATGATAAAGATTTAGCGCCTGCTTTTGGTGATAAATTTAGATTGGTATATGAAACATTGCCTGGGACAACTACAGGCTCAGGTAGTACGGTTGATGCCTACACTGTGATAACTTTGGCTGATCCTGTAAAAATGAAGAATTCGATGGATTTTTTAGTTGCCTCCGGTAGCTTGCAGAAAAAAACTTTTAATGATTATGATGCATATGTTAATGATGTAGATCAATTTTATTCAACTATTTATCAGGATTTATTTTTCATTGCGAATAGCGCTGATGCTTTGATGAAAATGCGTGACATGAAAGAAAGTGATAGTTTGTGGAATTCGGATTCGTATCAAGCTTCTTTAAAGAAAGTTGGGGCGAATCAGGTGTTTTATGTTTTGCTTTATCCGGAAAATTTTGGGAGTGGAGGAGCTTTGTTGAGTTCGAGCATGGCTGCGGTTTTGAATGAGGAAGGAATTATTTTACGTGCAGAAGATGGAGGCTTGAAGGTGGAAGGTTTTGCCGGTGCTGATGAAGAAAAGGCAAAAACTGCCGAGTTGAAATTTGATAATGCACCGAAGGAAAAAGCTTACCTTTTGAGCGAAGTCCCATCTGAAAATTTGATGGTTTATGCTGAAAGTTATGGATTAAAGCAAAGTCTTACTTCCGGTAAAATCACTGATTCGGAAGGGTTCAAAAATTCTTCAAGGACAATTCAAAATTACTTAGGAATGAACCTTGAATCGGAAATACTTTCTTTTATGGATAAAGGATTTGTTATCGCGGCAAATAAAAATGGTGAAGCAATTATGCCCGGGATTTCTATTTTGTTTGATGTGAGTTCAGATGCTGAAAACGCGACAAAATTTATTACTAAAATTGACGGTCAAATTAGCGGATTTATGACCATCCTATCTGCTGCTTTGCCTGGTGCAGTTACGAAGGAAAAATCAGAAATAAACGGAGCTTCATTTGATACTTTGACAATAGATTTTTCAAAGATTGGTCAAACAAGTTTACCTTCTGTACTTACTGCAAATCCTATTAAACTTTCTTATGGAATTTTTGATGAGAAACTTTTGATTACAACTTCAGATTCTTGGATGAATAAGAAGTTTGTTTCAGTTCAAGATAGTGATTTGTATAATGAATTGTCACCAAAACTTGAGAAGGCTGAAGAAGGATTGGTATTGGTGAACTTACAGGAGATTGGAAGTTTTGCAGGGCTCTTGGTATCTTTGAGAGAGCAGTTGGGATTGCCTGTTGATAGCGAGTTTGATCTTGAAAAAGCTCTTGATGGTTTCTACGCATTAATTGCTTCAAGTGAGACAAAATCCTACGAGGCAAAAATTGAAGGATTCCTCGAGCTTTCAAAATAAAATGAGCAAGCTTTTAATTGGACTAATTTCATTTAAAGATCTGCCTTACCTCGAGAAAACCGGTCCGGTCCTGGAGGAAATTAGGCGTGCATTTAATGCGGAGGCGGTGGTGATGGATACCGCGCAGGAAGATTCTACACGAGATTTTTTTGCGAAATTTCCTGAATGGAAATATTTGCGAAGTGCAGGTGGAAACATTGGATACGGCGCAAGTTACAATGAAATTTTAGAGAAATTTCCTGGCTCTGATTATTTTTTACTAGTTACTAGTGACGTGCTTTTAGACTTATCTGCTGTGAAAAAATTCATAGCAGAAATGGAAAGAGATAAAGAAATTGCGATCTGTGCCGGTAAATTATATCAATGGGATTTTAAGGAAAATTTGCGTACAGATAAAATTGATTCGCTTGGTATTTCCGCACGGAAAAATCACCATTTTTACGATCGTGGACAGGGAGAAAAAGATGTCGGTCAGTATGATGTAAAATTGCAGAATTTCTTCGGTTTAACAGGTGCGGTTTTGTTGATTAGAACTGAGGTGATTTCCGAAATTAGAAGTGATGGGCGAATGTTTGATTCGCAAATTTGGATGTACAAAGAAGATATTGATTTGTCATATCGGCTTCGTTGGTTGGGTAAGAAAATTGTGATGTTCCCGGATGTTTGGGGCTGGCATGCGCGTACCGCCGGTAGCGGAATGAAAAAGGCGCATTATGTGATTTTGAACTCTTATAAAAATCATCTTTTGCTTTTGAAAAATAATTTTTCTGCGGGATTTGGGGTGCTGGTTTTGGCGAGAGTTTTACTTTATGAATTTGCAAAAGCTGTTTATATGCTAATATTGCATCCTTCCGTTCTGCTTGCCGGTTTGAAGACTCTTTGCTGGAAAGGTGAGAGCTCAAAACGACTTGTTAAACCGGAGCAAATAATGTCATATTTTGAATAATGGATCTCTCAATTGTAATTTTACATCACGGTTCGCCCGAAGAAGTTTCTGAGAATCTTGCAGCTTTGGCGCTTGCAATTTTGCCGGAAAAAACTGAGGTATTAGTTGTAAATAATGGTGAGATTGGCGCAAATAAAAAAGTGGAATTTGCAGGCAGTAAAAAATTCGAATTAAATTTTTTTGAAATTGAAAATCAGGGCTATCCGCAGGGAAATAATTTTGGCTTGAAAATAGCGCGCGGAAAATTTTTATGTATTTTGAACCCGGATGTAATTGTCCAAAAAAATGCTTTCAAAAATCTGATTGAGTATTTAAATCAGCATCCTCTTGTTGGGATTGTTGCACCGCGACTTGTTTATCCAACAGGCAAAATTCAAGATAATTATCGAGTTTTCCCGCGCATTCTAGATTTGATTATGAAGAGAACTCAGCCAAAAATTTTCAAAGGTCGCATGCGTAGATATTTGATGTGGGATAAAGATCCAAAAGAATCTGAGGCGGTTGATTGGCTAACCGGGGCCTTTCAAATTATTACTCGAAAATGTTGGAATACTATCGGTCCGAATGATGAAAGATTTTTCCTTTTTATGTCTGATGTGGATATTTGCAGATTGGCTTGGGAGAATGGATTTGAGGTTCATTTTGTTGGAAATGCAGAGGGACTTCACAATGAGAGCCGACTTTCCGGCGGTGGAGTTATAGATATTTTTAAGAAAAAAGTACTGCGCATTCATTTGAAAGATGCCGTAAAATATTACCTGAAATATTTTAGACGTGGCCTTCCGAAAAAGTGTCCGTCGAGGAATTAGCTTTGCGATTGAAAGAGTTGAGCCTTTTGGCTACAATCACACGGCTAGACATGCAGTCACGCGAAGGGTCATAGTACAATGGTAGTACAGCGGTCTCCAAAACCGTTGACGTAGGTTCGATTCCTACTGGCCCTGCCATCTTAGTCAAGTCTATTGGATCTTAAGATGTCTTCCCATCGTTCACAACGATGAATGATGTTATTTGGGTTGTAAAAAAAACGTGGATTATTCATCTGATCGTCTATCTTTGCTTCTTGCCCAGGAAAATGAGTGCGAAGATCATTTGTGATAGCCGTTTTTAGCTTTTGCTCATCCTCTTCGTTATATGGTGTCCACTCTTTTTCTTCGGTTGGCAAAACAAGCGCTTTTGTAAATGCTTTAAGTCTTTGGTATAGGAAAGAACAAAGCATTAGTTTTCTTGATATGGTACCTTTATCTGCCAGGATTTCTTCCCACACCGGTGGTGGTAAAAATTTTTCCCAAGACTTCAACCAAGATTCTTGTTCTTGAATGGAGCAAAGATTTTCTAGGCCAAGATTTAGCAAATCATCTAATTTATGGGATGTTTTTAAGACTTCATACAGGTCAATTGCTTTTATTTTTTTTCTTCGAGCAATCTCATATAGTTTTTTTAAGAATTCCCATTTTACTTTAATGATGGTTTTATCTATTACTCGCATTGTTTCTAACTTTTGTTCTTTCTCTGACCCTAAAAGTTGCTTTAAAGATTCCCCGTACTCTCCTCCTTTTAGGTAGGCTAAAGCTTCATCAAACATAGATCTCTGCTCTTCTACATTGAAAGTACCTAGATAGTCTAATGCAGTGACGCTATGACTATCGATAGGATAAAAGTTATATACTATTAAATGTTGAATTTCATGATCCTTGGTTATTTTGATCTCTTCTTCTGTAAGACATCTGCTCATGTTTATGAAATAAATGCAACTTTGTAATTCTGGTATCTCATTACACTTAAAAGCACCGATCCACCCACTAGGATTCCTATTCATACTATTCACACGAGCTCTATTTACATCTTCTTTGTTTGAAAATCGTATACCAATAAATATTGGATGATCTAAATCCACCTCTACTTCCCGAGGGTTTGCCCAGTCGAGGCCAATCTTTTTGAGAAGAGCTATCTTCCCATTGATCTGGTCTTCTTTCATATCACTTTCCAATTCTTCTCGTAATGGTTTTATAGCGTTGCATATCTGGATATATTGTTTTATAGCCGCGTTTAGTATTGCCTTTTGTGTTGTAGTGGGTTTTATCCCGCCTCCCTCTAGATTTGAAAAAATTTCCTCCGCAAAAATATCAGGATCTTTCTCGGTATCTTTTATGGTCATACTATCTGTTAAATATGTCATAATCTTTTGCATCCTGCGCAGCGCAATACGTTCTGCCTCTTTTAACTCTTCTGCTTCCACTTCTTCACTGCCAAGCCCCGTTTCACTCAAGGCCAAACGGACGGCTTCTCGGCCTGCTTTTATGTCTAAGGTGTCTTGGTTTTGTAATCCGTCTTCAGCTCTGGGCGAGTCGGCTAATCCAGGTGGAATAATTACGTCTTCATCTTCTTGCATGAGAATTTAATGATCAATCATGTCATTATACCTTACGAACAGGTTTATTTCAATGCTGTACTGCTAATCTACTTTACTGTGAGAACCAATATCGATGAATGTGAATATGATCGTAGTTCTCCCGTTCGCGATTTCTTTTCTGTAAATCGCACGAATATCGTTTGCTACAGAAAATGACCATTCTCCTTTTCGATCGCCTTTGAGTTCGTGTGTTTTCAAGAGTGGGTGAAATTCATCGTCCAAAAATAGCTCTAACTGTTTTATGAATTTAGCACGCCACTTTTTTTGCAATTTTAAAAAAGCCTTTTCAAATCCCTTTGTGCGCTGGATGATTTTTTTCATTTTGCTAAAGCTTTAAAACTTGTTAAGCAGGCTTTCTTGCCAGCTTCGGTCGAGATATCAAAGGAAGCGGTAATCTCATCATCAGAATGCATCAAGCCAAACTGCTGAGTGAGGTTGATTTTTGTAGTACTCTTGATTCATCGATGCTTTTGTTCTACTATTCCCTCTTTTTGCACATAAATGGAACATTCAGAACTTGCTGATAGAGAACAATCTGCTCGAGAAAAACTGATTCAGGAAATGGGTGAGATTCCTAATTCTGTTGGTATTTTCCCCGGTACAGGTTGGAGGAAAGGTGTCGAAGATATCTTCGAAGAAGATGCTTCGGTACCGTATCACGTGCTTCGCGTTCCAGGTGTTGAACAGGGAGGAGGAGAAGTGAATGGACATTCCAAAACTATCAGGAAGGGAAGGATTGATGGTCGTCCTGCTTTGGTGATGGGAAGAGTCCATGCCAATGAAACAAGAGATCCGAATGGGCCTTTGGGCACTCGAGTTGTTATGGGAGCAGTAAAGGATGTCTTGGACGGAGTGATTGTTACTCATGGAGTCGGATCACTTTCCGGGCGAATCGGTAGGGAGCAGGGTTTGATCAAAAGTTTAGTCAGAACAGCCTTGATTGATGCTATGGGTTGGGCACACCGTGGACGAAGAATGGCCGAAACAAATCCTGGAGATCTTGCGGTCGTCGAGTCTATCGCCAACAGGCATTTTGGCACAGGGACTACATTGATTGGAGGAGAGTTTGTTGATCCGGACAATTCCGGTCTCAGAATGGAAGAGGGGCGTTATATTGCTATTGCTCAACAAGCACTTTTAGAGGCTCAAGGAAAAGCGCCGCGTGTTGTTTATGGTTATGTTGCAGGCCCTCAATTTGAAAGTCTGGGTGACAAGCTTGCATTCCGATCCACAGGCTGCGAAGTCATCGGAATGAGTGGACATGAAGTTTCACTTGCTGCCTTATGGAACATTCCTGTGGCTCAGGTTGTTTTGATCACAAATGGTGCGTTTGCTCCTCATAGTCATGAAGGAAATCAAGCGGTAGGTGAGCAAAGTGCCCAGCCAACGGCTAAAGCTCTTAGGCACATGGTTGCTAATTGGCCGAGGAGATAGTTTTACTGATGAGATTTGTCATGGGGATTTTTATTAAATATACTTTCATTGCCTTAGTGTAATTTTGGCCCATTCCCCGCATAGTACACTTTCACACTAATTATTTGAATCGTCGGTATTAGTTTTTAGCAATGCACCCTCGATTTGAGTTTGTATCGCAGATTGAGCACCGCCCATTTCTAGCTCTGTTTCTTTAAATCCTTCAAGGCTCGTTTTTTGAATGCCTAAAGTTATTTTGAAGTCATTTGCATCATCTTCTATATCTAGAATTCTCTCTTCAAGTGTTTGTATCAGAACTTTATCGCTATGGTTCGTTTGGATAAGTCTTGCAATTCTTATCATTTCATTTGCAACCCGAATGCCATTATTTGCTGATTCAATAATACTTTCGCAACGCTCTATTTGTGCTTTTATTGAAGTCGATAAATCGGCATGCTGATCTGTGCACATGGCTATAACGCTAAGGTTGAGATTTTGAATTTCATCCTCCAAAGTTTCAAGTTGTCCCCACAAATCTATATTTTCCGGGCCTACTACTTTTGGAACTCCTTCATCATTACCGTGCCATGCTGCGTGTAAATTCAATATTTTGACCATGTTTTTTATAAAAATAGCCTGCAGCTTACAATGAAATAATAATTATGTCAATCTGCTAAAACACCCTTTGGCTTTGTAAATAAGACTCGTTTTTCACCTGCTTCGTAGTCTTTTTGATTTAGATCGTGGATCGCATTCATCAAAGTTTCGTAATTATAACTTATATTTTCTCCATATTGAGTGCCTGGGTCGTTCACCTTGAAAACACCCTTTTCTTGGTCATAGCCGACTAAAACAATTACATGATAATTCACGCCATCGTAATAAGGAGTCGGAACTTCTCCCGCCAAAATTGGAACAATAATTGGCCTATTATTTGCTAATTCCTGCAAGAGTTCGTCGATTGTTGGATTTTTTTTGATTGAGCTTGTCCAGTTTAAATCGAGGCTGTTTATTAAGTCAGATATGGTTGTTAGGCTTTCATCTTTGCTAACTTTAACAGTGTCTTTTTTCGTTTTTAAAATTTCCAAAATTCGTTTTTTTTCTTCTTCAATATTTAGATTCTCATCTTGATAAAAATTATCAACCATTAAAATTGAAGTTTCCTCGCAGGCATTTTGCCAAGGCTCGCTCCAATTGCCATCAGGCGATTGTGATGTGAATGGAACCTCTAAATCTTCTGTGGGCATAACCTCTTCATTTTTACAGGAACTGAGTACCGTAAAAAGAAGGAGAATGACAAGAAAATTGTTTCTCATTGAGTTTGGGGTGAATTAACTCGAGTGTATCACAGTTTAGCAGTCTTCGCGTGCTTTCACATCAGGTTTTAGATCGAATCCTTTTTCTTTGCCATCATCGTTCCAATAATTAAACAGTTGCCGGTATCAGGGCAGACGACCGCAGGATCACCGCCAAAATTACTTTTTAAGTAAATTGGTTCTGACCAAGTTTTTCCATCTTCAGTTTTTGTGTACCAATCGCCATCTTTGCCATTTGGCGTGCCATAAAAATAAAGGGCATCTTCTTTTGCCAAGAAATTGCCTGTCCAGTTTACTTCAATACTTGGAATAATATCTTCTTGAGTTGCGAATGTTAGGCCATCTTCCGATGTTGCAAAATGTGCGCCCTTTGGCTGTTCATCAGCCTTGGGCGTAATCAAATACCAAAGTCCCTCAAAATACCCGGCTGCTGAGTCATATGCGGGAACATTTTCAAGTTCAAAACGTACACCCGGTTCAAAAGTATAATTCACTCCATCTTCTGAAATTGCGGAGTAAATCTTGTTAGTTTTATCAAACATCATAGTTCCACTGCTATTTGAAGTGAAATACATACGAATTTTCCCATCTTCAGTTATGACTAAAGTTGGGTCAAATGGTCTTTGATATTCTTCAGGCATTTCTGCAAATTGAACCGTTTCAGGATCAGACCAAGTTACCCCGTCATCTTCAGAAATCTTTACTGCAACTTTATCGAAAGAAGCAGTATCTTCGCAAGTAAACCACTGGAAAGCTGAAATTAATTTTCCATTTGCATCTTGAACGACTGTTGGGACGCCGCCCGATTCCGCAAAAATCTCTTCTTCTCCAATCCTCATTCCTGCATCATCCATTCTGCTCAATATAAGGTCTCCATTCCAAGGCCCCTTCACATCTTTATCCTCCTCACAAACCTGAACAAACATTGCATTGATGCTGTTGTTTATCGGCTCATTAGTAATAAGCGGCTTCTTTGAACAAGAAACAAGTAAAAGAGCAGTTATAAATATGAACTGAAGATTTTTTTTCATTTCAGGGAAATTAAAGAATAATTATTCGCAATCTGCCGGGCAGAGATCTGCATTTTCTGGAGGAGTACAGGTGCCATTGCCACATTGTGATTTTTTATCCTCACTTCTGTCTGCTTCTTTTTCCGGCTTTGCCGGTAATTTTTCTTCAACCTCCTGAACTGTAATCGAGGCTGGTTCCTTTGTAGTGCTGACCGGAGAGGAAGGCACGGCAAATATAAAATAAGAAACACCAAAGGCCGTTAAGCCAGCCATCAAAATTATTAGAAATTGGAGTTTGCTCATAATATATTTATTTAATTATACTGCTTAAATCTGCAGACCAGTTGTCTTTGTAAGTGCGATCTGCCATCTCAAATACTGCCGCAAGCGGGGCAACAGCGGAGTAGGCTCCTGATCCATATGCCCAGTCTTTAGAAACGTCAGCCCAATCGGAAGGCTCTGAATTTGCATCGTGTTCGACGTATTTTTTACTGTCAGCTTCGCTAAATTCATCAACATATTTGGAGTCAGGGTTTAAGCGGATCCATATATCTTCACCTGAAAAACCATCGTATGTTTGGTGTACACTAGGTTGATCTTCTGAAACTTGCACGTGACTTTTTGCTGCAAAAACAAGCATGACGTGAAGCGTGGAACTAATTTTAGAATAGTAGGGAGTGGTCTCGCGATCAGGCCAAATTGTGTCTGCATCTGCTGGTGTAGCAAGATCACTTGGCCAGTTTGAAGCCGTTAAAGCCCCGTTGTCTTCAAGGGCGTGCAAAAGATTGCGTGAGTAGAAACGTTTGCCAAACATTGTTGGAACTTGTGTGCCGAGTGAAAATTCGTTGCTGTCCAGTTTGTCATTTCCGTTTGTGTCGAAAAAAGGAGCGCCACTGTTTTGATCATAATGTGCGGAAGAATAATCTAAAGATATTGAAGTAGAAGAATAATCTTCCGGATAATTATAAAGTGGATTTGGATCTGCGACTTTTGTTTTGCCTTCTACATTCCAATGGCCTAATTCAAGTGTTGAAAGCAGATCAATTGTTGGATTTTCACGACCTACATAAAAATCGACATTTTTTAATTCGTCTGGATATGAGCCCAATACTGCTGTGGCTGCAATTCCCGGGTGAGAGAACGCATAGATTCCTACGTCACTATAAAGTGGCTCAATTGCTGAAAGTTCTTTTAGTGAAAATCCTTCTGAATTATTTTTCTCACCCATTGCAAAAAGTATTGTATCTCGCAGCGCTTTTATTGAGTCTGGTCCTCCAAAATCATCTGTTCCATCGCTTGAATTTCCATTGCCGTCCGAACGGCCCGGATACATTAGAGAAATAGAGATAGCGCCTCCATCAGTGATTCCATCAAGAGGATGAAAACCGGAAATCTCCGGTGTGTAAAAAGTTGGAACATTCACAATAACAGGTGCACCTTCGCTATAACGTGCTGTTTGAGGCAAATCAACTTGTACAAGAATTTCTCCAATGCCGTCTGACGTTACGGTTGTTATAAAAGTTTCACCTGCCGCGGCAAGGGACAGTTCTGGTCCGGATTCCTCAACGGGTTTTTTTGTATTGTTGGTGATTGGGAAAATTTTTCCCGCAATTGCGCCAAAACCAGCACCTATAATTATTGCTGAAATCAGTGATGCGACAAATTTTTTCGTGGAACTTTCCATATCTGTAGAGTAGATTACGCTCATGCTAACAAATTTCAAAAGTATTTTTATTGGTGCTCTAGTTGTTGCCCTTGGAGGGGGTGCGGTTTTTTTTGCGAGGGGATGGGCAATTTCAGGAAATGATCAAGTCGAGCAAGAAAATGCTGGTGTTGAAAAACCTATGCCGGTAGGAAAAATTGTTACGGTGGTCGTTTCCAGTAATTTAGAAAGTGGAGGAGATTGTCATGATCATTATACTGATGGCTGTGATCTTTTTACTGCTCAAGTGGATCTTTCAACAGCTACGGTTACGGATTTAAAACAGATTACAAATAATGAGGTCGCTGATATTTCTCCGGTTTTGTCTCGTGATGGGCAAACCGTTTACTATACTCAATCGGTAGATGGTCGTGATTCGGCTATGAAAATTTCTTTAAATGGAGGTGCTGCTACTTTGTTGTCTGCCGAGGCAACTCATCCTTCTCCTACCTCTGACGAATCTGAAGTTTATTTCGTTCTTAGGAAAGGATTTACTTTGGCAAAATTTACTGGCTCCGTTGTTGAAAAAATAGATGAAGTAACCTCTGCTCATGAGGTGCAGGTTTCACCAAGCGGATTACTTGCTTTTTATCGGACAATAAAGGGGGGAGAGGGCCGTGGAAGTGGAACTGCACAGCCAATGATTTATAATCCTGCATCAGGAGAATTGATTGAAGTTTCCGAGGCAAACGGCACGGCACATTGTTTTTGGAATTATGACGGCTCGCTTCTTTATTGTAATAACCGTCATGATGGAGGAATTATTGCGTTTCCGATTGCCACAGATGGCAGTGCCGGCGCATATAGTGTAGCGATTCCTTTCCCGAAACCTTCAGAAATGACTCAAGTCGATCCTCGTTTTGATAAGGATTGTATTGTAACAAGTGTGGAATATGGCTCATTTTGTGACGATACTCACGTCTTGCTTTCAGCGGCTTGTTATACGGCAGATAAAGTTGATGGCGAACAAGAACAGAGATTTACAGAAGTAGTTATTTACGACACTGAATCAGGCGATTTTTTACCTATGGGAAAAAATATACTTGAGTCATATGGAAATACAGATGCAATGACATGGACAGGGGCCTGTGCTAATATTGGCTTATGAAACACATTTTTTTAGCGTCATTGATAATTTTACTCTTTGCTCATGCACCAAAAACTTTTGCATTCACGGATGTAAGCACGGAGAATGATGAAGTAGCCATCAATTACCTTTTTGATGCAAATATTGTTGATGGCTATGTTGATATGACTTACAGGCCTAACAACTCAATTAACCGTGCTGAACTTTTAAAGATTTTAGTGGAAAGTCGAGTAGACAATGTGCCGATTGGAGGTCGGAATTGTTTCAATGATGTCGCGGAAGATTGGTATGCTAAATATGTTTGTTACGCAAAAACGGAAGAGTGGATTAATGGTTATGGAGATGGTAATTTTTTGCCTGGGAAAAACATAAATCGTGCGGAGGCGATTGTGATGATTTTAAAAGTTTATGATAGTGAAATAAATTTTAAATTCGGAGATCCGGAGTATTTAGATGTATCAGATGATGCTTGGTATACCGATTATTTATACGTTGCCAAATTAAATGGATTTCTTATGCCTAATAGTTATTTTTATCCTACTAATGAAATGACGCGTGGAGATGTGGCATCGGTTTTATATAGATTTTTTAATCCTGATGCCGAGGTTTTTTTGTTTTCTGAGCATGAGGAATCTGATGAGTCTGAGGAAAATGTCGGTCAGGGTTATGTGATTGTTTCCGGTGGTGGGGCATATGTGAATCAGGAGAAAGTTGTTGTCACTGTGGACGAGCCGGTAATATTGGCACCGGTCGATATAGTAAGTCCTTTTTCCGGCGCAACTTTATATGTCGATCCTTCTTCCGATGCTTACGATCTTATTAATTCATCTACTTTGAGTGCGGAGGATAGTAGCGATTTGGAGCAAATTGCCAGTCAGCCGGCAGCCAAATGGTTTGGAGATTGGAATAGTGATGTCGAAGCGTCAGTAAATAAATATGTGACTACAGTGACTGAATCGGGGGCTTTGCCGGTGATGGTGATTTATAATATTCCCGGACGTGATTGTGGAGGGTTTTCTTCCGGTGGAAGTGCTGAGGCAGATTATCTTGGCTGGGTGCAAAATTTTGCAAATGGAATTGGCAGTAGAAAAGCGGTCGTGATTGTTGAGCCGGATGCTTTGGCTCTTGATTGTATGTTTGCAAATAGTGTTGAACTTATTGCTGACGCAGTAGATATTTTGGAATCAAAGCTGGAGATTTATGTTTACTTAGATTCCGGTCATCCTAATTGGACATCTTCAACTGAGATGGCTCGTCGTTTGACATTGGCAAATGTGGAGAAGGCAGACGGCTTTGCACTAAATGTGTCGAATTTTTACACCACGGCTGAAAATATTGAATATGGAAAAAAGATTTCTGCTTTAGTTGGTGGAAAACACTTCATAATTGATACAAGCAGAAATGGAAGTGGTTGGAATGGTGAATGGTGCAATCCATCAGGAATGACTTTAGGGCAGAACCCTAGCACAAATACTGGTGAGGAGCTTGTGGACGCATATTTATGGGTGAAGCCTCCGGGAGAATCTGACGGAAATTGTAACGGTGGGCCAAATGCTGGTTCTTGGTGGCAAGAATATGCCTTGGATTTAATTAGAAATTAATTTGTAGGCTATGAAACAAATTTTCTTTTGCTTGCTGTTGTTATTGACTGCCGGATGTTCGACTCAATCTTCAATGCCTGACGAATTTTGGGCATATGGAACATGGAGATATGATGGTGATGAATCAAGACTAACTGTTGCAGCGAAAGGTGTGGCATTTATTACGATGCATTTTACTCGCGAGCAAGGTGAACAATACTTGATTGATGGAACCGTTGCTTATGATGAAACTGCTCTTTCTTGTGATACATTTCCCATGGAACTTAATAGAATTTGTGATTCCAATACCTGTGCTTTATCTGAAATTGTTCCGGGGGAATTATCAGGTGTTGCGGTTGTCCGTGACGATAAATTAATAATTACTCAACATTGGGTGACAAAACCTGATGAACGCTATGAGTGGATCTGCAAAGAAGGTTTTGGTACAACTCAGAGTAATTGGTCAGTATGGCAAACGATGGGGACCGTCGGGGCCGGAGTGGTTGATTCCACATGGGAGCTTGATATAAAAGACGCGGCTTTTATTGACGATTTGCCATTAGGAGAAGTGAGTGATGCAAAGGTGATCTCTGCTAACTTTGATCTTGATGTAAACTTTATTAAGGCAAATGGCTTAATTGGTTTCTATAGAAACTTGCCTTGATTTGCTTTCCTGCCGATTATCTATCGTGCTATTATTGTTCGTAGAAATATTTAACACTATATATCATGAAATTTCGTTCTTTTAAAAAGTATTTGTCCTTAGTGGCAATTCTTTCAGTTTTTGCAAGCTCGATAGCCAGTGCGGCTTCTTCTTGGCTGGCAAGTTCAAGCGCTACGAATATTGGTTCTGGGATTGCTGCGCTTTACCCGACATTTGAAGCCAGTGGGATTGCATGGCATGCCGGAAGGAATCAAATGATTGTTGTAGGTGATGAAGGGCAAGTTATTGCTATGGATAAAGATGGAACGAATGCGACTTTATGGAGCTTTCCTGGAAAAGATTTAGAGGCGGTGGCGGTTGATCCAAATACTACAGGGTATGTATATTTAGCAGATGAAGATGGTTACATTTATAAATTCAGTTTTACTTCAGGGTCAATCGTGCAGACTTGGGATGTTCGAAGCTATATTCCTGAGGTGAGTGGAAAACTTGGAATGGAAAGTTTGACTTACGTGAATGGATATTTTTATGGAGGCAGCCAGTATGATGGAAAGATTACCGTTTTTGACTTATCAGGTACTACAGCGACAGTAGTTCAAACTTTAGACTACGGTTTTAGCACAATGCAGGATCTTTATTACTCTTCTGAAACAGAAGTGCTTTATGTGCTTGGAAGTGGGCTTTTGCGTGAGGTGAAAAATGGAGCTGTTTCTGCTGAGTACTCTTTAGTCGGAAGTTCTCAAGAAGGAGTGACAGTTTTACCTGGATGTCCTTCAAGTTCCACAACAATTTATATTACTGAAGATTTAGGAGGTTCCGGTGTAAATGTGAAAACTTATAGTGGGTTCCCGATCTCATGTCCGGTAGCTGCTGAGCCGACTCCAGAACCAACTCCTGATCCAACTTTATGGCCAGCTTCTTCAACAGCAAGCGATCTTGGAGCCGGTATTTCTGCTCTTTATCCTACTTTTGAAGCCAGCGGATTGGTTTGGAATGCAGGCGCGAGCAAATTTGTGGTGATGGGAGATAATGGACAAGTTGCAATTACAGATTCTACAGGTGGGAATGTAGCTGTTTACACAGTAGGAGGTGATTTGGAGGGTGTCACTTATACAGGTGATTCTGCATATGTATATTTGGGAGATGAGAATGGATATGTTTATAAATTTAGTATGTCTTCACATTCCATTGTCCAAACTTGGGATATTCGAAGTTTGATAACAATTACGACTGGTAAAGGCATGGAAGGTCTAACTTATGCCAATGGTTATTTTTATGCCGGTAGCCAATCTGATGGTCAAATTTCAGTTTTGGATTTGTCTGGTACTACCGCAAGTTTGGTAGAAACATTAGATTATAACTTGGGTACACTTTCGGATATTTTTTATAGCAGTGAAGAAGATGCACTTTATATCGTTGCAAGTGGGTATCTATATACCGTGAAAGATGGAGCAATTATTTCTACTTATGCGATGCCGGGAAGTATTCAAGAAGGTGTAACTTTTGTTGCCGGATGCCCAGCGTCTACAAATACAATTTATGTTACTGAAGATCATGGGGAAACCGGTGGAGTGTACTTTAAATCTTACGCTTCATTCCCAGTGAGCTGTGAAACTGTTGTGCCGGTTGTTGTAGTCGATCCAGATTCTGATGGGGATGGAGTTGTTGCTTCTTTGGACTGTGATGATACTGATGCTACTGTTTCATCTTATACAACTTTCTATAAGGATAATGATAAGGACACTTACGGTTATGAAGCTGCTTCACTTTGTAAGGTTAGCGCTCCGAGCGGGTATGTGACAAACAATTTAGATTTTGATGACACTAAGGGTATAGAAATTTATGGTGATAAGAAAGATAATGATGGTGATGGAACAGTTGATGAAGTTAATTATGTGTCTACAAATGGCTACCACCCTTACTACAGCAGGCTTGATCCTTCTCAGTCATATTCAGGTTATATTAAGTCTTACTCAGGGTTAAATTACGGAGATTATTTGGTAAAATATGCAGACAATTCCACTTATAGATACTCTGCTTTCGATATCAACAGTAAGACTCGTAGTACTGTTTCGCCACAAAGTGGCACTGCTTACTTTAAGATTACAAGTGGGTCGTATACTAAGATTATCAATGCATACACTGGACTTTAGTCTTATGCATAAAAACTGAATTCGCATAAAATATGGGCTTACATAGGCTCATATTTTATGTTATAATACAGAGGTATTAATAAATTAATAATGACAATGGCGGACGGACATAGCGACAGATATGAAGAGTTTAACCTAGAGCCTCAAAATTTTGAAAGTAGGGCAGAATCAAATATTCAAAATGGCGAATTAAACACTATTCATACGCATGTGAATTCTTTACTTGCAGAGTTTAAAAATCCTGAATTTGTTGCAAAATTGACGAAAAAAGCTCGAGGTCCACATAATCGTGAAAATCTCCCTAAGGTCATCAGCTCTCTTTCAGTTGGTTTAGATAAACTTAGAGAGTCTAAAAGAGAAAATATTGAAGAAAATCTGAAGAAGTTTGAAATGCTTGTGAAATCACAGATGCAGAATTTTGTTAAAGTAAAAGGAAAGTATCCGAAATATTTACAGGATTTTATAGAGATACCAATTCGAGAACTAATAGAGAAAATGAGAGAATCTTTTGTTCCACATACTGTTGTTCCTTCACATCAAGAAAAGGTTGCTGAGGAAGTGAGTGAAGTAGTTGTGGAAAGAGATTATGAATCAGAATTGGGTGAGGTGGAGGAAGAACTTTTAAAATTCGATTTTCTGCAGCACCCTGATTTAGAAAAATTGGAAGACAGATCTGCTAATGTGGATTTTTTGATTGGAGAGCTTGAAAAAATGGGACGAGTGCCTGTTGATATAATTAATGATTTTAAGAAAAGGCTTAAAACCGGTGTTGATGATTGTAATCGTGCTCAACATCCGTCTTCAGCTTTATTGATTCTGCATAGAGATCTGCTCAGTGCAATTTTGAATGCTGATACAGAATATGTATATTTTCTTGCTGATGGTAGAGAAAATCAATCTGTAGATGTAAAAGAATTAATATCTACGACTCGTGTAAAAGCTCTTCTCTTTAATAATGCAAAGAAGCGTTTAAGTTCTAAGATACAGCAACTTGAAGCGGAAATTTTAGGATATAATGAAATTTTAAATAATCCTAAGAGAGAATCAGTTTTTGCCATTGTAAATGCACAACTTATTAGCACTAATGTACGCTTGCGTATCTTAAAAGAAAAATTATCTGAATCTGAATCGAGATTTGAAAAAAGTAAAGAAGCTTTGATTAAAATGCTTGAAGCAAATGAAAATAATACTATGTTGGGTGAAAAAGATGAAAAAATAAATGCTGAAGCCAGAAAATTTCTTGAGGAATTGGATTCTCCACCGGCAATCATAATGACACTTAGAAAACTTTCACCTGATGAGGCACATCAAGTAATGATTGCTGAAGATATTTTTAAAGAGGGCAGAGGTTGGCACGAGGCATTTGATGAAATTGTTAAAGAATACGATTTAAGTTGTGGCGAAGGTATAAATTATAATAATGATTTGTTGCTGGCTACCGGCATTGCGCATTATGCTGAAGCACCTTTTAATTTGAACGGAGATCCAAATGATTTAAAAGAAATATGGTTATTGCTATTCAGACAATGTGCGAGAGAACAAGGTTGGCCAAAAAAAGTGATTACAGTGAAAAAAATTAGTACTCCTCCATCAAGAATTAAAAAAGGGGCACAGGCTTTTGGTCAAATGGCAGCTTTTGCAGGGCTACTTGCGACTACATTTGCATCCTCACACAATAATGATGAAGGGGTACTCCGTTCTGAAACAGTACAGTCTGAGCCGAGTGAAGATCTAAATGCAAATATTAAAGTTGCTGCTCTTGATAAAACTGAACAAAATGAATCCGCAGCATGTGTATTAGATGAAATGCCCGTTTGGAATTTTGTGAAAAAACTTGATACAAAAATGAGCATGACGGAAATTTTGGCAGATTCGCGAGTGAGTGAATATTTAGATTCAAATAGTAATGTTAAATTTGATAGCTCAATTGCTTTCTCATCAATTAAGAGTGAGCTTTTGGATGACGGTGGTTTTAAAGGCGCGTTTGAAATGGCTCCGGAAGCAAAAACAATAAATGATTATTTAAAAGTTATTTCTGAAAAAGATTCAGGATTGGCGGCACGAATGAAGGCTGAATTTCAAATGTTTGGTTTGAAAAATCCGGCTGAATTGAATGCTATTGTGAAGAAAGTGGTTGAAGATTCAACTAAGTGAAATAAAGACTTGCAACTTGCTTAGTTGGGCTTGTTTTCATGAGATATTGAGAATTATTTGTTATCGGGGTGGGGTCATTGCTACTTGTTTTGATTGGTGTAGAATAACCTATTAGTAATTTAACAAAGTTTTTTATGAAGAAGCTCGCAATATTACTGGCGTCGGTAACATATTTGTTTTCAGCTAACATGGCATTCGCCGCTTCCACTCAGAGCACGATTGTTAAAGATAATGAGAGCCATAATGCATTCCCGGACGGAGTTTATTATGACTATATAATAGATCATGATCAAACTGCTGAGGCGGAAGACACAACAAGCGATGATGTTTATCTTCCTGAAGAAGTGAACTCTATGTTTGGGACTTCATATTTATATGTCGGATCCAATACAGCATTTGATTCAATTCTATTTGATATTTCGGACGCAGGCTCTTCATCAAACCTATGTATACCGACAACTTGTCATCATTATACTTTGGAATATTACAACGGAGTGACTTCTGCTTGGGAATCTTTGACCTACACAGACAATACAAATAATTTCAAAACAACAGGTGAAAATTCTTGGGATTTCGAAGTTCCGAGTGCTTGGGATGATGACTCAAACACAAAAACAACTGTAAACTCAAAAACATTATATTGGGTGAGATTAAGTGCAAGTGCAAACACCAGCGTTTCTAGCGCGGCGTCTGCAGAAGCCATTGCTCTGAGCTCTTATAATTATCAACTTACTCTCACAGACCAATTGGGAAATGCATTGAGTGGATTGTTAGATTCCGGCCACTATGTTACTGGCGGGACATCGAACGATATTGCTGTTGAAAGAGATCTAGGATCCGGAGTTTATCAATTTGGTCTTGATGAATCTCAATCCGATTCCAACTATAATTTTGACGTGGACATGGATGGCTATGTTGAAGAGTCATTTGCAACAGGTGTTGTGTCTACAGCACTTAAATCAGACTCAAATTCTTTGAAATATACACATAAGATTAATGTGCAAAATGCTATTGGAATGGCTATAGCACCTGACTCTGTTTATGTTGATGTAACTTCGCCTTCTGTTGCGACAGTTGTTTGTACAATTTCTGATACACATGCTTATTGTCCACTGACAACTTTGCAAGATGGCTCAAGTACAACAGTTACAGTTATAAAAAGCGGTTACCAAACAAAAACAGTATCTTTATCAGATGATAGATCTTCTCATGATGAATCACAGGGCTCTACTGCTGTGAAATTGAGCTTAACTCCTACAACTTCAAGCTCTGTTGGATATGTGTCTATTGATGTTGGAAATGAAAATGGTGATGCATTTAAGTATTTAACTCAGTCAAATTTTAGTATCTCCGAGGGAACAGACAATACCATTTATGGATTTACAAATAATGGTGATGGGAAGTATGTGATAACACTTGAATCAGCAAATTCAGACAATAATTATGATATTGCTATAACAAGAGATGCTTATATTGGAATCACAATTTCGACAGGTGATCTTGTTACAAGTTCAACTACTTCTTTAGATGCTTCATTTATGGAGTATGCCTATAAAGTGAGAGTAAAAGATTCTGATGGGAATTATCTTTCTGATGCAGTGGTAAATTCTGGTGATTCATTCGGAATAACTTGTGAATACATCAGCTCCGGTTATTACGGATGTGCAAATCCATTAGCTCATTCTGATCTTGGAGTCCGTGTTTATGTACCAACTTATGTGATTGAATATGATGAATTCTCTTCAGACAGAGTTTATTCAACTGATGCACAAATTACGCTAACTGTTGAACTAGAAAAGAAAGATTCCGGGACAGATTGTGAAGTTCCTTTCGACGATATTTTCGGTCACTGGGCGGAGCCTTATGTTGATGAACTTTATTGCCGTGAAGTTGTGAGTGGGCGTGACTCTAATAGTTTCGTTCCTGCAGATAACATGACTCGAGCTGAATTCTTAAAGGTTGCTTTATTGAATGCAGGTTATACTGTGAATGGAGATGCCGGTGAAGATTTCTCAGATGTGAGCTCTGGTGATTGGTATTATGAATATGTTTCATACGGTGCTGATAAAGGTTTCATTGAAGGTTACGACAACGGAACTTTTATGCCAAATGCAGACATTAATAGAGCTGAGGCTTTGGTTATTTTAATGAGAATTGCAGGGGTTACAAGTTATGATGTCAGTTCTAGCGATGTTGCTTTCAGCGACGTTTCTTCAACAGATTGGTTTGCATATGCAATTGTTACTGCGAGTGATAAAGACATTGTTGAAGGTTATGAAACTGGTGGTTTCGAACCTGGTAATAACATTACACGTGCTGAAGTTTCAGCAATGGCTGTGAGAACGCACGATGCTTATTATGAATAGATTTATTTAAATTTTTTCTATAGGATAAGCCTGCTTAATAATTAATCAGTAAAACATGAAAAGCAAAAAAGGATTAGTGGTGGCAGGCTTACTTGTTGTTGGTATTGCAGCCGGCGCAGTATTTTATGCTAATGGTGGAGATTTACAGGGAAGAATGGGAAAGAAGCCAAAGTCAGGTAGTGAGGTTGTTGTTGATAAAACATTACCTGATTTAAGGCCTGATATTGCTATGACGAAGCTAACAGTTACCGGCAGCGGAGTGATTGATTCTTCAGGTGTGGTTATAAGTGCAGATCTTACATTTACAGGTACTTGTGGTTTGAATGATAACGGCCCTAATGCGATTTCCGGAACTCAAAGTACTGAGTGTAAATTCAATTTGCCTTCAGAAGATGCTGCGCTTGCTATTACTCTAGCCAGTGGAGATCTTAGCGGAGAAATCTCTATGGTAGGGGGTGATTCAGTGGAATTTGAGGCTACAGGTACTCTTGATTCAACTTCAGTATCTGATTATATAATGTTTTTACAGCCATTGCATGATACTTTTATTAGTAAAGTCATGGCTGAATATGGAATCGATACCGGTATGACTATTAGTGAAATTGATGAATTTAATAATAAGTTCAGACAGCCACTAGAATTAGATGGTAGCGCTATCGTTTGGACAAATGAAGATGGTTCAACTGATGAAACTGCAGGAAATGTTGAGCCACCGGAACCAGAGGAAGCAACAGAAGCAACAACTGAAGAGGAGCCAGCCGTCTAATTTACAAAATTTTATCTTAAAGAAACCGTCTCTCTGATATGTAAATATTTTGAGGCGGTTTTTTGTTAATTAGGATTTATATAAAAAGTAGATTAAAATACCGAAGATTAATTATTAATAAATTATGAAAAAAAATTCCGGAATCAAGAAATCTATCGTTCAATGGGTGAGCTCAATTTTGTTGCTAGATTTTGTTTTTTGGATTTTTGTTGGAGTTAGTTGTGTCAAAGATGCGGTGAGCTGTTTGGAAACAGCTACCTTTGGATCATACTTTTTCTATTTGCCTTGGTCTTTGATTCCACAGCCTTGGGGGATCTCTTCACCTCTATTTTTGCCATTACTATTTCTTATATTTTGCCATATTATTTTGGGTGTTTTTCTTGGGTATATTTTCAGAAAAAAATCTTTTAAGAGAATGGCTTCAATTGGGATTTCTTTTGTGATTGTGATTGGTTTGTCATTCGGTTTTGGATACATCGGTTTTCAACAGGAAATGGAATCAAGTACTATGACTAAATTTATTGCGATTACAACAATTGAAGATGGATTTCTGAATTATGTTGATGCTGAAGTGGGTGATTCCGGACCTAATGGTTTTAGTGTAAACGTTGATGCAAGTTCAGTAAACGGCGAGAATCTTGAAAATTTTAAAAATACGGAAGTTACATTGTTGAAGCAGTCTGACATGACTCCTGAAGTTATGTCTTTTGATAAATATTTAGAGACAAGGCGTGAATGTAAACTGACTCCGGAATATTGTTATTATTATGGAATCGGTGCCGATTATGAATATTTTGATGCAACTTTTAATGATGGAGGATTTATTAGTTTGGTAGAAAAATATGTACCTTAAATATTTTAAGCCAGTATTTTTTACTGTTTTGGGAGTTGCAGCGGTTTATTTCTATTTTAGTTTTGGCCCTGTGAATGTGGGCGCGCCGGCAAGTGGATCTGATGATTTGATGAATCTGAGTCGTATTTTGAATCAGCAACATGAACTTACAACTTATGAAAACGGCAAAATAAGTGTTACTGAATTTGCAGTGATGGGCTATCGGGATATTCCTGATGATGTGTCCATTTATACTCTTAGATATAATGTCGAGGGTGAAACAATTTCAGTTGTTCCAGTTATTATTAGAAAAAATGGTGATGATGTTGAGTGGGAAGAATTTGAAGATTCAACTTATGCTGAACAGTTTGAAAAATTACCTGGAACAATTCGAGAGATTTTGACAAATGGTGAGAAGCACAATGCCCTAGTTGAGGAGATGGAAACCAAGGCAAATGCCGTTCTGGAAAAATATAAAAGTGGTTGGTATACATATAAAAATATAGATTTTAATTACCAAATTGATTTTCCTATTAATTGGATCGTTCAAGATTATCAAGATCCATCATCCGGTCTGGCTACTGCGGTGGCATTTGATCCTGTGAAAGCGCTTGATAGTCAGGAATATGGATATTTAGATCAAGCACCTGGTGCGATGTGGATTTTTGTTACTGATGCGATTCCAAGCGGTCCTTTTGAGCAGGTTGAAGTTGGTGGGGTGACCGCGAGTTATCAGCAGATTGTAGAAGATGATAATGGGCCAAATGCTTGGTGGTTTAATAAAACCGACAATAGATATTATTTGCCTTTGCAGAATGCCGGCTCTTATAATTTTATTACAATTGAGACCAATTATAATAATGATGCTGATGTAGTTTTGTTGGAAAATTTAAAGAAGATGTTGGATTCATTTAAGTTTCTATAAGATTGCAATTGAGTGAGTTTAGGGCTAAGATCAGCTCTAATTTTAATTTATGATGAGAAGAAATATTTCAAGCTTGGAAAGTTTGCCGGAAGATTTTGCGGCGTATGCAAAGGTGAATCCTGCGTATCGTGATGATTTAGATCCGCGGCTTGTGGAGGAAATTAAAGCATTGAGTGTTAAGAAAACTCGTGACGAGCTTGTTGAAGGAAAAATTGTTGAGGGTAAGGAAGCTCCAAGAGAAATCACTGAAATTGCGCTGAATCTTTTGCGATTTCAAACCGCTTTGAAAGTCAAAATGGTTCAGATTGAAGGCAATAAAACTTGGGCGGAAAAGGGTCCGGCGAGTGAAGAAAATTTTAAAAAATCACCGAGGACTTTTTTGAAAACTGCACAGGAAGTTCTTTCTAATCCCATGGATAGAATGGCTTTTGACCGCAGCGATAATATTTCAGAATCAATAAATGACATAATAATTGACCCTCGTTTGATCACAAATACACTTCTTGAAGATTTGGGTCTAAATAAATACATTCCTGCGAAAGGTCTACGTAAAGAATTGCAAATTGAACTTAGAGCGGAGGCAATTCCTGAAATTCGTAAAATGTTGAGCCACCTTGAGGCAATTCGAAGACCAGGTCAAAAAGAAACTGCTGATGAGAAGTTAAATTATTTTAGATTGATGAGGATTGGAGAAGGAGAAAATAAGGGATATGTTGTGGGAACGCAAAATATCGGAGACCATAAAATTTTGTTTAAATCAGATATTTATTCTGCACGAAGAAGAATTGAACATATTCGAAAAGATTATGATGTTGAGGTTTCAGTTTTGTATCGCATAAAAGAAAATCTAGAAAAATTCAGAGATAAATTAGAGTATTGGAAAAAACCGGAGAAGCGTGCAGAGTTGGAACAATTTAGAGACGGCATGTTGAAACATGTGGATTTATTAAATTTTGTTAGAGATGACCATAAGCAGGAAATGAAGTCGAAGATTATGAAGTGTCTAACTTTTGATGATTCATTGGGTAGACCGAACCCAAATGTGAAAGGAAATCAGTTAACTAGCGCTATAAAGTATATGGGAATGAGAGCTATGAATATTAGTGGAATTTCTCGTGAAATTGGAGTGGATGGAAATATAGTTAGAGCCTTGATTGCAGAGCAAATTGCACCGCTACAATCTTTTTATGATACTGTGACTGAGCTGCATGATCGCTTTGCAATTCTGCATAAAGAGAGTTTGCAGCCGGCTGAGAAAGAAAAAATTCTTGGGAATTTGGAGAATATAAAAGTGCAGTCTCAGAACATGATTTTTGAGCCGGACATGAGTTTTGGTGCTAAATTTATTGAGCAAATTGATAAAACTATTGCGGCGGTTTCAGAAGATGATTTGAAAACCGGCGCGAAGGAATTTGTGAAAATGTATTTGATTGTAAAGTTGAAAAAAACTCAAATGCAGTTGGATAGAGTTTATTCACAACTTTCTTTAAATCCGGATGGCGTAGAAATTGGTCCAATGATAAATAGGCTTGAAGGAATTCGAAAAGAATTGGCCATGAAAAATGTTGCTGATGAAATTTCTACTAAAGAATATGACTCGGCTTATGGCGAGGTTTATCATCTTTTGAATAGTTTGAAAACAAGACTTGTTGAACTAAAGGAAGGTCGAGAAAGTGAGAAAGTGATCAAGCGAAGTCAGAAAATTGCTGAAAAAATGAAAAGAGATCAAGTGCCTTTGTTTGAAATGGAGGAAAAAGAAGTTGCGACTGAAAGAAAACTCGCTGTCATTGAAGTTATGAAAGAACGACTCGATGGATTTTCATTTGAAAATTTGGTTCGTGGCTTGAATTAGAGTAGAATCTGTACATGAAAAAATATTTAGTTTTGCTGGCATTGCTTTTAACTTCTTGTGGTGGGCAAGTTGAACTTTCTTCCGAGCAAGGTCCTGTTTATTATAGTGCCACAAGCAGCGACGGGATTTTTTTTACACTTGATTCAAAGCCGAGTTTTTCTGACGGTGAAAATCTGCCTATACATTTGGGCAGTGGATTGTTTAGAAAATATGAAACAGATGGCGAGCAAATTTCAAGCTCCATTTCTTATGATGGAAAAGTTTGGCAGAAAGAAAATGGAGAAAGATTAGAATTACCAAAAGATTTGTTGGTAAGTGAGCTGAGTGCGGAACAGGAAAGTGACGGAACTTTCAAAATATTTTTCAAAGGCGAGTGAAAGAAAAGATTAAAAATTTACCGGCAATTTTCCTTATTTCTTTCGGCCTCAATTTAGTTTGGGAGCTTTTGCAAATGAGTCTTTATGCGGATATTAGTAGTTTTCCTTGGTGTTGTATTGAGGCAACTTTTTGGGATGCGGTGATTATCACTACTGTTTATTTTTTGATGTCGCGCGCGAACAAAATCACCATAGTTTTGTTGATGTTTTTGATTGCGGCTTATATTGAAAATCGTGCTTTGGAAGAAGGTCGGTGGGCATACAATTCTTACATGCCTCTGGTTTTTGGCTTGGGTTTAAGCCCGCTTTTGCAGTTGGCTGTGACGAGTTTGGTGACTTTTGAAGTTGTTAAGAGATGTATTCGACGCCTTGGATCCCTTTGAAGTCGCTGTCCATTGTATATAGTGTTGAGTTTGTGGCGTATGCGCTGGCTAGAATAATACTGTCTGCCATTGGGATTTTAAGATCTTTGCTAATTTTTGCAGCCCAAACTGAAAGATATTCATTTAGTTCTAATACTTTTGCTTTTCTCATTTGTGCAGTTACTTTTATGGCAATCGTTTCATCTGCTTCAGAGATAAACTTTTTGTAGACTTCATAAATAGTTATTGCAGGAACTGTTAGATTCTCAATATCTTTAATAAGTTCATCAAATTTTTCACAGTTTTTACCACCACTGAAATATTCGATCCATCCTGAGCTATCAATAATTATATTCATACTTCTCTGTCAGGCTCACGAATGAAAGGTGTTAAAAATTTATATTTTCCCTTTAGATCTTCAATTGATTCATCAGGAACTACTTCAATTCTTCCTTGGTAGGCAAAAATCTGAAGTTTGATTCCTGCTTTAAGGTTCAGCTGGTCCCGTACTTCTTTGGGGATAACTATCTGAAATTTGGGTGAAAGTGTTATTGTCATACTGATTCGTGATCGATAAGGAAACAGTAAAAGTATAGCAGGATTTATTTACAAAACAACAGAAAATTTTTGCCCGGGCATATACCCTCTGGGGCACCTACGGCCTGTTAAATACTCAAAATATTGACGCAAATGACTCTTGTGGTAAAATCTAACACTATGAGTAATGATAAACCAGATAATTCGGAGGTTCCGGTTGTAGCTACTGCCGAACTTAGCCAAGTTGATAAAGATGTGCAGGCACTTTTGAATAATGTTTCAGAGGCAACGGAAATGATTTTGTCTGAACCGGAAGATGATGAAGATGAATATTATGATGATTGGGTTTATAGACCTCCAAAAAAAACTGAGGAAGAAATTGCCGAAGATGCTAGAGTAAAAGAAGCATATGAAACAGAAATGCCGGCTGAACTCGCAGAATTTGAGGAGGAATATTTAAAGTGGAGAGAAGTGCTTATGGTTCGTATTTTTAATGCGAAGTGGTGGCCTGATCATAGTTTTCAAGCTGAACGAGATGGAAAAAAGTTAGATTATGAAAAAGAGAAAGCGGAGTGGCTGAGCGCTGTTGATAATAACAAAGGTTATTACAATAAAGACTACCCTCAGAAAGATTATTTCAGGAAAAAAATTGCGCCGCTGGCAATTTATATGAGCAAGCATAATGGGGCAGATATGAAAGAAGTTGCATCGCATGCGCTTTTAACTTTTAAGAAAATGATGAGGTTGAGTACCTCTTGGGGTACTACTTGTAAGGTGCGACCTGGCGTAATTCAAAATATTTTTGCGATTAAACATGTGGGGCATAGTCATGGTGATAATGCCGGTCAATATAGACATATGTATGAGAAGTATGGAAAATGGGTGGCTTATGCGGCGACTGTTTTTCAAGCAGATGTGAGTGATGAGCACTATCATGGGGGTGATTATTCACGCGGAACTTATAAACTCGAGGATATTTTTGGGACTGTGGCGGAATTGGTTCCTCAAAAATATAGAGAGTTTGTTTTTAAAGGCGCGGTGAATTATGGCGGGCACAGGCATTCGGAAATGTTCATGTATCAGTTGCCGGATGTTATAAAAGAAATTAAAGAGGCGGGAAGGGAAGATTTATTGCCACTGTATTTTGAGTTTTTAGAAGTTGCACATTCGGCTATAGAAACTAATCTTCACTCTTTCCCAATTTTTCACGCCCAAACCGTGATTGAAGAAATGGATGCACTGTCAAAAATTACAAAATATAAAGATGAAATTTTTGAGGCGGCTAAAGAAATTGTTAGGATAGGCAAAAGTTACAGTTCAAGTCCTGTTCCTACTTTTATTGCCAGCAATGAGGAAACTTATGATTTGCGGCCTGCACATTATGGTTATTCAGAATTAAATTTTCCAGGTTTGATTAGGCTACATGAGGAAAATTTCTGCGATGAGGAATATATTAAAAATATTCTGACGATCCCAAAAAGACATCCAATTCTTCAGGGTGAAGCCTTTAAAGTTATGTGGGATTATGGCCATATTGAGTGTAATTTTACTGGGGGATTTGAAGATTTTATAAAATATATTGAGGATAATAAAGTGAAAGGAAGGGTTCTTGGAGTACTCGTGGAGATTGTGACCGAAGGAATATATTCAACTGAGCAGTTAGATCTTATTTGTGGTGAAGGAACTAAGCTTCTTAAGCTTTTAGGAGATAACTCTACGGATTATTTTAAGATGTTTGGAACTGGAATCGGCCGACAATATAAAGAAGGAATTTCTCAACTATTAGACCAACCCGAAAAATTTAAAGAGGCTATTAAAGAGATTATAGATATTGTTTCACAATGTGGTGATAGTTTTGAGGGACAAGATCCACGTGATGGTATTCTTGAAAAACTTTGTGCAAATTATTGCGGGTCAAATTATCAAGCTTTGGCGAATGGATTCAAAATAATCATTGCTGATTTGAAACGTTTCTTAAAGTCGAAAAAAGAGAATTATAATGTTTTTAATGAGGTAGTTGATAGTTATGCTTTACTTCATTATTACTTGAAAGAAGATAAGGGAGAGCCTGGATCAGAAGAAGGAATTGATTATGAGGCACATGCAAAGATGATTTCAGATTTAATTGGAACTCAGAGCTCTTCTCGTAAATTTTCGCAAAGATTTAATGCATATACTCGAATGGTTAGAGAAGGTGTTAGTCCACATATTGCTGCACTTACAGTTATTGCAGAAGATGGTACTTCAAAAGGCAAATTAAATGCTCTATTTAAAAAATATAAAATTCCCGAAGAAGAAACAAAAGAGCTTTTCCGCGTAATTTATGAAGCCAGGGCAATCATTAAAAAAGTTGATAACGGGGATGGCGATGTTAATCATGCGGAAATTGTGGCGGCGAGGAGGAGAATTGAGGAAATTATGATAAATCCGGAGCTTCAGCAATACTTAGTGAAGAATGCGTATCTGAGCGAGTTAGACAGAGTGGCCAGAATTAACTTTTTCAAGGAGGCGTGCAGAATTGGAATTGGGGGTAGTGAAGATTTGGAAAGGAGTGGAGATTTAATGAGGACTACAAATAAAAGTACTCAAATGGCGATTGCGGGAATGTCGATTTTGCTTGGTGCTGGAGCAATGGAATTTGAAAATATGGAAGATGGAATTGCTAGACTTCCGGTAGATTCAAATACTAGTTTTGAAGAACTGAGCGGTCTTTTAATGGATGGTCGTTACGAGAAGATTTTGCGCGGAAATATTGCGATGGTTTTGCCTCGTTTGGAACAGGCGATTCTTTCAGAGCGTGCAAGAATGCCTGGCCTTTTGCCTGTGGGTGGGAAAATTCATAAAAAAAAACCTGTGAATGAAGAGGGCTTGGCTGCTGTTGAAAAGATTTTTGGTCTTCCGGCGGGAACTTCATTTAAGTTGATTCACGCGAATAAAACATTGCTTTTGCCGCCGCTTCCATCTGCACTTGAGATGCAAATGTTGGTGAAAGTTTTGGAATCTTTTGGTGTTATTGATTTGGCAATTGATGATTTGCAAATTTGTGCTGCAGGTAGACGACCTGAAGAAAATGCGGCGATTGTGGGTTCTGCCACTTTGCTTTCGAGAAATATCGGTAGAACTTATGCCGATGGTGCTTTTCAAACAAGTCATCGAGAAACAGGCGCGAGAATTATGGCTTATGATGCTGGAGTAAAATTGAATGGGATGCCTTTTGACTCGCATATTTTACATGGCAGAACGGATATTTTGGGAACGCAAGATGTGGGTGATTTTGGAAGGTATCAAGTTTTGAGTTCGCTTGCAGCACATCAAGAAACGGGGGAGATTTTCACTCCATTGATGAGAACTTTTAGCAAAGATTATTTGAAGGTTTTGGAGAGAGCAGGTTTGCATCGTGTTTTGAGGCAGTCGGCTTGGGTTTTTGATAATGCGAAGGGAGACGACGATTTGAGAAATCACGAAGGAATGGTTAGAAGGTTTACTGATAAATGGATGTACGCTTCCGGTAGACCTGATTTTGGCGTGATTCGTGATGTAAAAACTTTGATTGGAATTGCGAAGGGTAAAATTGAGGAGGCAGCGCCTGCGCTAATTGCTCACAATCGTGAGGAATTTGACAGACTTCTAAAATATTAATACAATCGAGCCAATTAACAAAAAATTACATGTGTAAAAATCATACAGACTTAGAAGCTTCTGAGGTAAGAGAATTGCCAGCTGAGGCGAGAAGAATGGACAGACCAGTGAGAATGCCAGCTCCTAGGCCTGAAGATGTTTGGCCTGCTCTTGCAAGTCTTGCTGCGAAACCAAAGGCAGTGGAAATGAGACCTGAATCTGTAAAAATGCCTGCCATTGAGCCAAGAGTTGAAAGAGCCCCTGAAGTTTCTGCTGATGTTCAGACTCTTAGAGATCGAATTAGAGTTGGAGCACGGGCTGTTCTTGCTGATGAGGCACGACTCCCAACTGGTAGAGCGGCAAAATTCGAAAGAGTAAAATTTAGAGAGGAAGCTTTGAAAAGATATGCAAAAGGTTTGGGAATTGAACTACCAAGTGGTCAAGAACAATTTTCAGAAGCCGCTAAAATTTTGAGAGCTAAACTTATGGAGACTTTTGATACTCAAGAAGTTGAGAAATTGATGCCTAAGTTTTTGAGAAAGGAGACGGTTTAGAAACCGAAATGTTTTCTCAAATAGCCGCGGATTTTTCTATTAATAGGGCTATTTGTTTCACCGATCTTTTTAACTACTCTTTTTACATCGAATGAAGAAATTTGATGTACTTTTATCACGGAATCTTTAGTTAGATTATTTTTTTCATCTTTTGGTAGATATACATCATCTGGTCCGAGAGTTTCTGTTTGTGAACTTATTGGCAAAACTGAAACATAGGGGGATTTTTTTGAAACTTCTTCCATTTGTATAACTAATGCCGGACGAATTTTGCTAAATTCTTTGCCCGTACTTGGATAAAATTTTACCAAATATATTTCGCCAAATTTAATCATTTTACTTTTAAAGACATGTAATATTTTAGGTCCTCTTCAGATAAAAATTCATCTCCCCAATCTTCCATCGCGGCTTTTTCGATTTCTTCATCTGTTGCCTCTTTGAAATCAGGAATATCAGAAATTGGAGTGAGTTTTGCGATAGGTTTACTCTTATAAATTATAAGAAAAGTATTCCCCTTTATAAGTTGTCTTCTAACAAAGGGTAAATTTTCGCGTAATTCTTTAACTGATATTGAAACCATATTTTGAAATTAGGATCATCTTAAGTTTAACTTAAATTGAAAATGCAATCAAGAGTTCTGTGCCTCAAAGCTAAGATCTGGTCTTTTTTCGAAGAATCAGCTATAATTAACAGATGGCTGATAATCAAAAAAAATCGGATATAGATACAATTGTCGATAAATGGGCGACGGAAAATGGCGTTTCTGAATCTGTTAAGGCGGCTCTTTTGCTTGAGATGAAGGGTGTGGAAATTCAAAGGAAATCTACTTTAGATAGAGTTAAGGGTTGTATGGGTTATCTCTTTCTTGCTGGATCTGTTGCAGTTGGTTCTGCAGCGGCGGTTTATACCATAAAGCAGGCGAGCGATGCAGTCCCTGGTGCTGCAGCATCTTCTGCAGATGAAATTATTCACGGAAGGATGGAAATGCTTAAGTCACGGTTTGCGGTACTTGAGCAGGCGTCTGGAGATTTATTGCTGAAGCTTATGGCTTTTATGATCGCAATTAAAAATACAGCCTCGAGTATTGAGGGACTTGCAAATTTTGCTGGCCATGTTTGGGATGGCCTTTGGGCTGATGGTGCTGATTACTTGGCAAATGGCGATACTTCACCTGATAAAAGTTTAACGCAAATTTTAGAACTTGTAAAAAATGATCCGATACTTTTGGCGTCTTGGACGGAAGTTGAATCTGCTTATTCGAAGGTACTTGTTGCCAAAGATAATTTTGCTGCTCTGGGTGAAGATTTAAAAGTCACGAAAGATGAAGGCACCGCTATTTTTTGGAAAGAATATAAAGAACATTTCTGGGATGAAATGAAGCAAAAAGGAGAGGGCTTGAAGACTACAAAATAATATTTCAATCCTTATCGGGGGGAATATTGTAATAATCGTAAAGATAAGCTGCAATGTCGCGGAAAATGTAACCGGAAGTATTGGCTCCGAATTCATTGGCGCGTGGGTGGTCGAGTTTAATTAGAATCAAGAATTTTGGTTCGTCGATTGGCCCAAAGCCGACGTAAGAAGCGATTGTTGTTCCTCGGCCTTTGAGAGCTTTACCAAATTTGTAAGTTTGAGCTGTTCCGGATTTACCTGCGTAATAATGTCCCGGAATTGTTAAAAAAGTATAACCGTTCACAGCGGTTGCCGTCATCATTGCGACAAGTTTTTGAGCTGATTCTGAAGTTAAAACCTGTCGGACAATACGTGGTTCAAAATCTTCTGTTTTTCCGTTAGCATATTCGATTTTTTTCACAATCATTGGCTGCATCATAACGCCGTTATTTGAAATAGATGTAAATGCCTGAACCATTTGAATCGGAGTTACAGTAATACCTTGCCCGAATGCTTTTGTGACAAGTTCTGAATCTGCCCAGGTATCCGGTGGTGCGAGAGTACCGAGAACTTCATCTTGAATTCCAACCTCTGTGCGTTCAGTGAAACCGAATGCTTTTAAATAGTTATAAAGAAGAGTTCGGCCAAGTTTTTGGGCAATGAAAACCATTCCAACGTTCGAGGAGCGTTCGAGCACTTGAGTCATTGTTTGAATGCCGTGATATTCGTCGTTATAAGTGTGTATTTCAAATTCGTCGACTTGTACAGGGCCGCTTTCATTGAAAGTTGTGTTTGGTTCTACTTCACCTGCATCAACTGCGGCTGCCATTGCGAGTGGTTTGAAAATTGAACCCGGTTCAAAAACTTCGTTCACCATTTTATTTTTATAAACTTCCGGTCCGTAGATATTTTTGTAAGCGTAATATACATCAGGGACATCTTTATCACGGAAAAGTTCGATTCGTACTTGTGGATCTTTTTGAATGTATAGCCAATATTTTGTTTCATCACCTTCGCCAACAGTGTATAGATTATTTTTTTGATCTTCCGAAAGACTAATTACATATTTTTCAAAAACTTCACCATATACATTTGGGTCGAAAGTTGGAGCTTGTGCCATTGCAATAATTTCACCGGTTTTTGGGTCCATCACGATTGCTTGTCCACTGTCTGCTTGATAATTTTTTACTCCTTCCGCGAGTAATTTTTCCACTTCCAATTGCACTGCTCTATCTATTGTTAGAGTTATGTTTGCGCCATCTATCGCGCCTTCAATAACTGAATCGCCAACTGTAATTTGGTTTCCGTTTGCATCAATTTGTGAGGTGAAAATTCCGTCTTGGCCCTTTAAAATATCGTTGAAAGTTCCTTCCATTCCGTATTGACCGTCACCTGCTGAATTCACGTAACCTAACACTTGAGCGCCCAGACTTCCTTCAGGGTAAAATCTGAAATATTCCTCCTTCATTCTGATGCCAAGAAATTTCAAAGGAGACTCGATTTTTTTCCCGGTTTCATCAAGATAATCTTCACGATCTTTTTCAAGAATTGCCTCGATTTGTTTGGAAATATCAGGCTCAAGTTTTCGCTTCAAAATTACGTAACGATTTTTACCTAAGAGCGTGCTTTTCATTACTTTTTCATCTGTATTGAACACGGCTGCGAGGGCTTCTGCGGTTCCAGCATTGTCAGTAATTTTTGCCGGATATGCAAAGAGATTACCGCTTTCAGAGACTTCAACTCCGGCTAATCCAAGTGCCTTAATTTCATCTGATGTTTGGGCATCAAGACCCTCTGTTATTAGAATCACGTCACGAGTTTTTGCGGAAAGTGTAGAGATTAGATTTTCTTGAAAAGCTAGTTTGAGTTCATCATCAGTTCGCTCTTTTATTTTTGATGCCGCTTCTTGTTTCAAAAGTGGATCGATAATTTCTTCTAAGGCTTTTGTTTCATCTTCAATCCGTTTCAAATCGAGGTCTTTTTCAATATCAAGATCGAAAAGTAGAGGTGCAAGAGTGCTACCGACTGTTGTTGGATCATCAATCAAAGTCGGATCCGCAAAAATCATGTTCAGAGTTGTATTTGTTGCCAGTTTGTAACTTTCATTTGAGTGATAATCCTCAATCAAGATTTCACCGCGACGAGATGGAAGAAGCGTAAAGCCCTGTTGTTCAGTCTGGACTATCTCCATATAGTAGCTGTGCTTGATGATTTGCAGGTAAAAAAGTTTCAAAATAATGGCAGTCGTTATTATAACGACCATCAGTATAAGATAGTGGATTCTGGTAAATTCTTGTCTTGTTGCCATGGACTCAAATTCTATCTTTAGCTTTCATTGTCGGCAAGTGTTTGATAGGCTTCTCGGGCTAACAGCGCCAAAGGCGGCATTAACTAAAAAAATATGTATAGAAAAACGATTTTAGCTAACGGTTTACGTGTAATAACAGGTTCACTTGAGGGAACAAAGGCTGTAACTTGCTTGGTTTTAGTGAAGGCCGGCTCTAGATATGAGACTAAAGACATCAATGGAATTTCGCACTTTTTGGAACACATGTTCTTTAAGGGAGCTGAAAAGTTTAAGACTGCGAAGGCGGTTTCAGAGGCAATCGATGGAGTTGGTGGAGATTTTAATGCTTTTACAGGTAAAGAATATGCCGGTTACTATGTGAAAGTTGCTTCAGAACAAAAGTTGATGGCTCTTGATGTGCTTTCAGACATGATGTTGAATGCGCGTTTTGATCAGGTAGAAATTGAGAAGGAAAGGGGAGTTATTATGGAAGAATTCAATATGTATCAGGACACACCAATGTATCAAGTTGCTTGGAATTTTGAGCGTGCAATTTTTGGTGATCAGCCAATTGGTTGGGATGAAGTTGGTACAAAAGATGTAATTCGAGCACTGTCGCGTGAGGACTTTGTGAAATATAAAGAGATGCTTTACATGCCTGAAAATATGCTTGTTTGCATTGCCGGCGATATTGAGCACGATGAAGCGGTGAAATTAGTTGAGAAATATTTCCCACTCGAAAAAATCAAAAAAGGCGTTTCATTTTCGGCATTCGATCCTTCTGTGATGGGTGCTGATAAGATAACTTTACAGAGCAAAAAGACAGAACAGGCGCATTTGGTTTGTGGAGTTTTGGGTCTACCAGCTGAGCATCCTGATCACTATGTTTTGAAAGTTCTCGCAAGCGTTTTGGGAGGTAATATGAGCTCAAGAATGTTCAGTGCTGTGCGTGAAGAAAAAGGTTTGGCTTATTATATTTCAACTGGAACAGAAGACTATATGGACACTGGCATTATGTTCACTCGAGCAGGTGTTGATGTGAACCGAATTACAGATGCGGTGAAGGCGATTGTTATGGAATATGACAAAATCCGTCATGTTGAAATCAGCGAAGCAGAACTTAAAAAGGGCAAAGAATTCTTGAAGGGCAAATTGATTTTGAGCCTTGAAGATTCTGAAGAAGTTGCTCAAATGGGCGCCCGACACGAACTTTTATACGGCAAACTTCGCACATACAATGACATCGCCAAAGAAATTGATGCGGTGAAAGTTAGCGATATCAAGAGGGTGGCTGCTGCTCTGCTAAAAGACGATTCACTATATTTGTCTGTCATCGGACCTTACGAAGACAAGGCTATGTTTGATGGGTGCCTTCAGTTTTAGAGCAGATCCTTTAGCTTTGAAATTATTTCGGCGATTTTTTTCTTGTTAAGCTTACCCACGTTTTGTTTGATGATTGATTTTTCTATAGTCACAATTTTTGCGAATCGAATATAAGATTTTATTGGTAAAGTGCCTTCGGTGAAATCTTTTTCTTCGAGTACAATTTCTTGAGAACCATGTTTCTTACTTGTTATTCCACAAATAATTACATCTTCTCCGTTATCTACTTTTGTTGAAATAACTAGAGCAGGTCTTAGCTTTGACCTGTGTAAATTTGTGTAAGGGAATGACACTAAAATAATATCGCCCTTTGATATTTTCATTTCTGTTTCTTGTAAAATTCCTCGTAAATATCATCATCTTCATTGTCCCAAAATGAGAAGCTTTTTTCTGCTAATTTAGCAAAATCTTTCAAGTCATCATCTGCAAATTTAATTTCTATCGGCCGCAAAATTATTGTTCCACCTATTACTTTTAGTCCGTATTTTTTAGATTTACAATTTGCCCGTTCTGATACAGGTATTGTAATTTGCCCTTTTGGAGATACTGAGACTATTTGGAAACTCATAAAGTAAAATTATTTTACATTTTTACTTTACTCCTGTTGGTAGATTTATGCAACTGTTATGAGCTCACTCCAACCTGTTTACCAAACCTATAAACTAGTGCTTTTTTGTTTTCAGGGCTTAGATTTCCGTTTCGGTAAAATTTCATGAAAACATTACTAACTTTTTCTGTTGCTTGGAAATAATCCGGATTTTTTTCTGGATTACCGTTGTAACCGATTTGTAGGAAAGATTTTGCGAGTTCATTAACTTGAGTGCTTGAAAGATTTGGATTGTCTAGAACAGACTCTGGACGCCCTACTGAAGAAGAACCCATTCTCATTGCTGTGCCGTTGAAATTAGATGAAATATCTTCATCCACTAATTTTTGAAGTTCCGGTCCTGCGGTTAATTCAGAGTTTGGAAAGCTTTTGGCAAATCCGTCTGGATTTCCGTCATGCACTTCTTGTTGGAGTTCAATAGGTAAGCCTTTTATAAAGGAGGGAACAAAATTTTTATAATAACCTTTAGCCAAACCGTCCTGATATTCTTTAATGAGAGCTTGTTGTGCTTCGGGAAGGCGACCAACGAGTCCGTAGCTTCCGGCTGCATCGTCAAAATTGCGTGGTTCGGTTGATGACCCAAATGCCACCTCTGGTCGTGAGCGTTGCACTGCTTTGAGGAGTGCCAACTGATCTTCGGGAGAAATGCTGCGTGCTTCAGTTCCATTAATTGAACTTAGGTACCCATCAACTATCGTTCCATCTCTACTTTCCATTGTTGTTTCCGCAGCCATTTTCGCAAATTTGGAATTGCGGGGATTTTTTGCTACTACTTCTTTTGCAGCTTCTGTATCAACAAGAGCATGCATTTCTTTGGCCATATCTTTTAAACTTTGCGGAGTTGCTTCCCATGCTTTGTCTGCAAGTTCTTTGCTTTTATCGACAGCTTTTTCAAGAATTGATTTAGGTTCTTGTGATTGAACTTCGTTATTAGATGCCATCGCTTAAAGTTAAGAATTTACTAAGGAACATTGCTTTGCTGGTTTCTGGAAGAGAAGCGAACCAGTCGTGAAGTGTTTCTTCCTTCATTCCTTCGAGAGTTGTTGTCAATTTTGACCAAGTGTCTGTGTCTTCGTCCATCAATTTTTCAAGGCATTCTTGGCCGAGTTTTTCAACGAGTTCGTGGCGTTTGTTTGTGACTTTTTCGGCGATAATCGCGAAGGCCGGGAAGTCTTTGCAGAAGGCGATAATATTTGCTGAAAAATCATCTGCGTGAGATTCAGCAGCGAGTTTTTCTTTTACAAATTCGAGAATTTTTCCTGCATCGGCTTCGGAGATTTTTTGTGTTTTAATTAAACCTTCATAAATCTTAGAGATTTCTTGAAGGATTTCTTTTTTCTGCTTTAATGTTTCTTCGTTTGTGAGCATATGTGCCCACAAAGTATTTGATTTTTTTGACATTTGCAAGGATTTCGGGCAAGTTGGTGCGGCAATTTAACAAAAAATTATGGAAAAAACATTAGTACTTTTAAAGCCCGACGCAATTCAGAGAGGATTGGTTGGTGACATTACCTCAAGATTTGAGAAAAAAGGACTTAAGTTGGTGGGCCTAAAAATGATGAGACTTGATGAGGCAGTTTTGCGAGAACATTATGCACACATTGCGGATAAGCCATTTTTCCCTGGAGTTTCACAATTTATGAAAAGTTCTCCTGTTGTTGCTATGTGCTGGGAAGGTCTTGGTGCTGTGAATGCTGTGAGATTGATCACAGGAATTACTAAAGCTCGAGAGGCTGATGGAGGAACAATTCGTGGTGATTTTGCCATGAGCGTTTCTTGCAATGTGATTCATGCTTCAGATTCTGTTGAAACCGCTTCGAAAGAAGTGCCTCGTTTCTTTAACCCAGACGAGATTCATGAGTACTACAAGAGCGAGTTCGAACATGTCTACAACGACGAAGAACTCAATTAGTTGCTTCCTTAAGTATCGGCATTTGAGACCGTTTTTGTTTGTCAGCCGCGATCGAACGATCGTGGCCATTCCCACTCGCTCAGAGAGCGAGCAAACTAAGAAAAGCGGTTGGTTTGGCTACTTTCCTTATGACGGCGAAAAGTGCTGGAAATATTGCTCGCGTGTTTTTGAGTTTAAGGAGTTGGGTGATTATGAGGGCGAGTTTGAGTTGAAGAATTTTCGAGTGGGTTTGAGTAGAAAAAAATATGCTACTAAGATTACCGCGATAAAAAAACTATTGAGTGAGGGTGAAACTTACCAAGTTAATTTTGCACAGGAATTTAAGGGTGATTTTTCTGGCGATCCGTTGGCGTTTTTTTGTGCGATGTATAAGAAAAATCCAGCGGAGATGTCTTTTTATTGCGAAAGTGCGGAGGGAGCAATTTGTTCGAATTCTCCCGAGAGATTGGTTAGTTTACGCGGTGAGATTTTGCGAAGTGAGCCGATAAAAGGAACGGTTGGCGCGGACGAAGACCCGGCAATTTTGTTGCGAAGTGAAAAGGCATACGCGGAGCTCACAATGATTGTCGATTTGATGAGGAATGATTTGGCGAAAATTTCTAAAGTCGGGTCTGTAAAAGTTGTGAAGCATCAGGCTCTGATGAAGCAGGCGAATGTTTGGCATACTTATAGTGTTATCGAGTCTCGTTTGGCGGCTCCGGTTGGTGAGATTTTGCCGGCGCTTTTCCCCGGAGGTTCTGTGACGGGTTGTCCTAAAAAAAGGACGATGGAAATTATTGATAAGTTGGAAAATTTTAAACGTGGGGCTTATTGTGGAAGTGCCGGGTATATTTTAGATTCCGGCGATGCTGATTTTAATATAATGATTCGCACAGCTACAGTGCGCGACGGGCGTTTGAGTTTTCCGGCGGGAGGTGGCATTTTAATCGACAGTGATCCGGACGAGGAGTACGATGAGTGTCTAAAAAAAACCGCAATAATAAAATGGCTGTCTACGAAACATTGAGAACTTGGGGAGGGCGCTTTATTTTTTTGAGCAAGCATGAGGCTCGACTTGGGCGCTCTCTGAAAGAGATTGTTGCTCCGTATGTCGGTCGGAATGATGTGCGTTTGAAAATTGTTTTTGATGATGATGTGAAAATTACAGAAGAGATTTTGCCGGAGTGGAACGGTAGTTTTATTTATGATCGTGTTTGGTCATTGGGTTTTGCAGGTTTGGAGCGAGTTCAGCCGGAAGTGAAAAATGCTGATACTTCAGCGAAAGATTTAGCTCGCGAGTTGTCCGGTTGTGATGAAGTTTTGCTTGTGAATCGTGCTGGTGAGATTACGGAGGGTTCAATTACGAATGTGTTTTTTATAAAAAATGGGGTTTTGATTACTCCGGCTACCGGTATTTTGAAAGGAGTAATGCGGAGTGTGATTCTTGAGTCGGCGGCGCAGTTGGGGGTCTTGGTTGTGGAGCGGGCAGTTTTGCGGAGTGAGTATGCTGATTTTGACTGCGTTTTTTTGTGTAATTCGATTCGTGGTATAGTTCAGGTGGGTGTTTTGCATCCGTTAATGTTAAAACTTGAAGCTCAAATCAACAAAAATTATAGGAATTCTTAATGTGACGCCGGACAGTTTTTCGGACGGTGGTAGGTTTGAACGTGAAGATTTGGGTGAGGTTTCGCGTGAGATGCTTGAGGACGGGGCTGCTCTTTTAGATTTGGGAGGTGAGTCGAGTGGTCCGGGTTCGGTGGATGTGTCGCTGGAGGAGGAGTTGAGGCGGGTTCGACCTGCATTTGGCATTCTGCGCGAGTTTTCAATTGATACTTGGAAAAGTGAAGTTGCACGTGAGGCATGTGAAGCAGGTGCGGTGATGATAAATGATGTGACAGCGGGGCGCAGCGACGAGCGGATTTTTGATGTTGCGGCCGAGTTTGATGTGCCGATTGTGTTGATGTACTCGAAGAATTCTTCAGCTCGAACCGATCGCGAGCCTGTCGCATATGTCGACGTGATGAGAATGGTGAAGGATTTTTTGCGTGGGCGAATTGAGTTGGCGCGCTCTCGAGGTGTTCAGCGGATTATTGTCGACCCGGGTATGGGCGCTTTTGTGAGTGGTGATCCGCGTTGGAGTTGGGAAATTCTTGATCGGATTGGCGAATTAGATGAACTCGGTTGTCCTGTGCTGGTTGGTACTTCGCGAAAAAGTTTTCTCGGAGAGGATCGATTTGGCATGACTTTAGCTACTGTGTGCGACCTGCGCGGAAAGGTGGATTATTTGAGGGTGCATGATGTGCTGGCTTGCGTGACTTGTAGTGCTGTGGTATAACTCGGGCGATTTAATCAAAAAATATGACAGATATAGAAACAGGTAAGGCCTACGAATGGGAGGTGAGATTGCCGGAAATTAAAGAAACGGCAAAAGGTGGAAAAGTTGTTCTTGGCTGGATTTCTGAATTACAATTTGAGTTTCGTGACAATGAGAGTCAATTACAATTCGATAGAGTTTTAAGGGATATTTTAGCTGAAGTGGATTATTCTGAAAATGCAGATCCTTTTAGAGAAATTGATGAAATTGAACGGAGAGTTTCATCGGCCGTTTTTGAAGGATGTGGATTTGTTCGTGAGGGTCAGTATCTTCTTAAAGATTTTAACAGCACTTTGAGATACGCATTCATTAATCTTCTGATGGAATTACATGATCAGTCGTCTTCTACGGAAATTGATGATGTTTCAGGAGGCGTTCGCCGGTCTCTGAAGGCTTGAACTTTCTTATCAATAAAGTATTTTGCGTTTTTTTCGGGTTGTCCCGTAACTTCCCAGGCTTCCGGAGAATCTTCTTCATTCAGAATCAAACTTGAATGAACGAAACGCTCGTGTTTATCACAGAGTGGCACGATTCCGTCCGGGTCGTGGCTTGGGTTGAGCGCGTATCGTGCGGTGTGATGGAGGCTTGTTGCCGGCAGGTTGCAACCTCGAAATCCACAGGTGTTTTTGTATCTTGCCTGGATGACTTTATTTACGATTGCCGGCATGTGGCGTGTTTGTGCCTCAGCACCTTTTTTCTTGGCGCACTCTGGGCACACTTTCAGAATTATCTGTGGTTGCGGAGTTTTTAAAGTGAGTTCGCGGATTACTTCGTTGAACATGAGTGGATGTCCGCGGTCCTTTTCGAGTTCGTATTTTAAGATGCGCAGATCTTTCTCAACTTGATCGGAGACTTGGAAGGACATGTTGTGGAATATTTCAGGTTGAGAAGTGTTCCCGGGAACACTTTCTACTCTGATGTTTTCTACGTAGGCGGTTAGTGCAGATTTAGAAAGATTATTTACTTTGTCAGCTAAATCTTTGTCAGTTTCGGGGGTTGCAAGATAAGCTACTTGTGCGATTTTGCTCCACCCTTGTTCTCCACTTTCAAGAAGATGGAGTAGTTCCGGTTTATCCTCCAACTTTTTACTGATTTGGAGGATGCGATTCACCGTCTCCGCACCTATTCCGCCAACTTTTGCGGCGAAATCATAGATGCTGTAAAAACCTTTTCGATGGTAAAGATTGCGCCGGGCGACTTCAGGCAACAAACCACAAAAACGCTGTTTCCAGATGCGGGCTTGAGAGCCGTATTTCTGGCAACGTTCGTAGAGTTCACGGTCGGTAAGTGCTGTAATTTCGCTCATGCCCTCACGATATACAAATCGACCTGAATTATTCCTGAATTTTCGCAAATTCGTTTGACAGAAGTCAAAAAATGGCATAGAGTCGCAACTCTTAATCTTAAGTATGTCAGAAAGTCTGAGTGAAATTGTTTCAAAAATGCAGTTGCTTAAAGGATGTGTTGATCCTATTGATCTAGCAGTTAATCTTGAAGGTCCACACCCGATAATCGCGGATGTTCGCAATCAAGTTTCTTTTATTTATGAGCATGCATTAGGGAATAATATGGGTAATAACTCTGATGAACTTGAGTTGCGTGCATTCCTATCAAGAAAAATTATTCAAAGGCTTCTTAATCCTCATGTTGAGAAGAGTGTTCTTCTTGAAGTCGCAAAAGATCTTCGTCGGCTTTCGGTTTACTTTGAAACTGGTCTTATACCAGAGCATTTACCAAGTGATGAAGATGCTGGCCTATGAATAAATCTGCATTATTATTTGCCGCTTCCTTATCTGCATGCACTGTAGACTCAACACCAGAGCTTGTTCCAGTAGAAGTTATACAGCCAGTGCAATATAAGAGCGGATCTGTTGAAGAACTACAAAATCTTTTGGATATTGAAAATAAAAAGGATGAGGCATTGGAGCAAACGTATCGAAATGTGTTTGCTGAAAAATATGCAGATGTATTAAGTTCAAAATATATTAAATTTTATACTTTACTTGAGGAAATTTCATCAAGTAATAGTATATATACTTTTAAATATAAGCCTTTTAGATTTTCTTACTTAGGAAAAAATATTGAAGTAAAATATGACGATGGATATAATGATTCGATTGAGATCACTGTTGGGAAGGATTCTGCAAAATTTTGGTATGATGCCGAGTGCAGATTTATAGACTCATCAACTAATGCAATTTGTATTCCGGATGGGTATGAATCTCAAGATGCAAAAGAAAATGCCTTAATAGATTTTGCTTTGGCTGGGCTTGAGCAAACCATTAAGGCAAAACCTGTTTATAAAACAATAAAAGTTGATGAGCCTCATATTGTTAAAAGAACGGGTTTGGATGTTGAAACTTATTGTGATGATTTCTTACTGAATTCCAACAGCACAGTACAAACTTTTGGTATACCTGACTGGCAAGGTAATATTTTTGTTTATTCCGTCGCAGATGGTAAATTGGTTTCTGGTTGGACTGAAGAAAAATATCTTAAATAAGTTTTGATGCTGGTCTCAAAAGAATTTACCTTCGACTCCGCGCATTTCCTTACGAAATATCATGGGAAATGTGAGCACTTACACGGACACACTTATCGCCTTCGTGTTACGGTTGAGGGCGAAATTCAGCAGAACGGGCTCGTCATCGACTTTGTGATTCTGAAAAAAATCGTTCGTGAACGGATTATCGACAAGTTTGACCATCGAAGTTTGAATGACTATTTTGACAATCCGACTGCGGAAATTGTTTGCGAATTTATTTGGAATGAGTTAAAAAATCTACCGGAACTTTTGCAGGCGGAAAGTGAGAATCCAAATATGCCGGAGGAAATAAAACGACTTTTGAAAGGCGAGGGAGAAAAGGAAGTTGGCGCGGCGGTAGAATTGAAAGAAGTGACACTTTGGGAGACTGCGGACAGTTTTGTAACCTGCAACAATGCACATTTTTCTAGGACTAGGGACTAATCTCGGCGACAGGGAAATGAACCTCGTGACGGCGCGCGATCTTTTGATGAAGCATGACGTTTTGGTTATGGGACAATCTGAAATTCGTGAAACGGAGCCGCTTGGTGGACTCGACCAGCCGAAATATTTAAATCAGGTTATTGAGTGCTCGACCGAACTCGACCCTTTTGCACTTTTAGAGGTTTGTAAGCAGGTTGAGCGGGAAATGGGAAGACCGGTGCCGCTGGGGAATGTGAGTTTCGGCGCGAAAAAAGAGTGGGCGAGCCGGATTATAGACATAGACATTCTCCTTTATGGTGATGAAAAAATAGACACCCCGAACCTGAAAATTCCACATTATGACAATGCGAATAGACAGTTTGTGATGGATGCGATCAAGGAACTAAAGAAGTAGCTCGTCGTAGAAGGCTGAAATTGAGTCGATCGATGCTTTTTGCATAAGTCTACGTAAGGCAACTTTGGCTACTCTCAACTCGAGTGGATCGGCCATATTTTTGAGCATTTCTTCTCTATTTCCTTTTGATATATGGAAAAATACTTTGTATTTGAGGAAGCCTTTTAGGTCTTCAGGAAGCTCAACCGGAGATTCTAAGACTGAAATATCAATTTTGGCTTTATATCCATTTATGATGTCCTTCATTACGTCTGTGTAGAGATGGACTCTGTGTGCATCTAATCTGTTGTCGTCTTCTTGTAGGCTGTCCGAGACCATATCTTTTATCATGGCTCTTAGTAGTGAAATTTTTACTTCGTTTGAGAGTTTTGATTCATTATTTGCAAGAACTATTCCGTTTGCAAATTTGCATAATTCGTCTGCGTTCAATGGCGTAACGGAGTCTTCTATTAGTCTGTTAAAGGTTGTGGTGTGCATGAAATATAGTGCAAGGCACTGATTTTAAACTAGACTTTATGATTCCGTCAAATTAGCTTGCCTGGAAAAGCAGGCATTTTGGTGATGTATATCAAATCGTTAGCAAATATATGACGATTGTATCACTATTTGTTATACAGCATGATTTTCTCTCTAAAAGTGGCGCCTTTTTGAAGTTTCCCACTTGACCACTCGAAGCTTAAAGATTAGTTTCCAGACATGAATAAAAGGCAAGCGGAGCTGAGATATGAGCTGCTCGATCACATTTCGAAGCGAGGGAAGGGTTCGACAGGTAGGGCGCTTTCTTCTGTTGATTTGATTGAGGCGCTTTATTTTGGAACGGAAAACGGTAGACAAATTTTCAAACATGACTCGAGAATGCCGCAGTGGGAAGATAGAGACTATTTCGTCTTGTCTAAGATTGAGGCATTGCCTGCTCTTTACTCGGTTTTGAAAATGCGAGGTTTTAATTTGGGTGAAAATCCACCGGATTTGCCGAATAGAAAAACGCCTGGAATTGAGGTGACTTCAGATAGACATGCATATGGAATTTCTGTGGCGGTTGGTATGGCGGAGGCTGTCAAAATGGACAAGCGGAATAGTCATGTTTTTTGCCTCGCTGCAGATTATGAACTCGATCACGGCTCGGCTTGGGAGGCGATTATGACTGCGTCTGAAAGACGACTTGATCGGCTTTGTTTAATAATAGATGAAAATGATCCACGTGATGAGCCAATTCAGGAAAGGTTTGAGAGTTTTGGATGGCGAGTTATCAAATTGGGAAATGCGCATGACCATGACGATATTGCTTTCGCTTATCTGAAAGCGCGCATAACTCAGCGAAAACCAACTTGCATTTGGGCGCCGACAATAAAATCGAAAGGAGTGCCATTTGCAGAGAGAAAACCTGAATATGATGACGCGATTTATTCAGAATCGGAGATGAGAGAAATCCGTAATATTTTATTATGATTTTAGATTTAAAACTTTGCGCGGCAGCACATAAAATTAAAAATTTGATTTTAATCGATTTGAGTTTCCCGGGTCAGAAATTTCCTGAATTTAAGGTCAATTATGAGAATAGATATATCTGTTTGCCTGGGCGTGCGGCTTTCGCAGGTGAATATGCGTCTGGAATTGCGAGTAGCGGGAAAATTGTGCTGATTTATGGTGGAGATGCCTTACATTTAGCTGACAAAAACCTGAATGTTAAGCTGATTCAAATTGGGGAACAGACGGTCTGGCAAACGCTGGAAAATCAGATTTTGGAATTTGGTGCAGGAGTTTTATTGATTCCGAAAGAAGATTAAAGTAATCTAGGGCTATGAGCAGGTTCAATAACCTAAAAATATTTTCAGGGACATCGCATCCGGCTTTGGCTGGTGCGATTGCTAAGGAACTTGGGGTTCCGCTTTCTGAGATGAATATTTCTAGATTTGCATGCAATGAAATTTATGCAAAACCTGCAGATTCAGTGCGGGGTGCAGATGTTTATATTATTCAAACTGCATCAGATCGAATTAACGAAGACTTGATGGAGCTTTTCATAATGATTGATGCAATGAAGAGATCTTTTGCAGGTAGCGTGCATGTTGTGATGCCGCATTTTGGCTATGCCAGGCAAGATCGTGTAGCGTCACCAAGAGAGCCAATCAGTGCAAAAGTTATCGCGAATTTATTGACGGCATCAGGTGCAGATCACGTTATAACTGTTCATTTGCATAGTGATCAAATACAAGGATTTTTCCCTTTCCCGGTAGACAATTTGAATCCTCGAAAAGTTTTTGCAAAATATATCGAGAAGAAAAAATTGAGAAATCCGATAATTGTTGCGCCTGACGCAGGTGCTGCAAAAGAGGCTGGAAGATTTGCAAAACTACTTGGTTATCCAATTGCGATTTTAACAAAAAATAGACCAAAGTTTAATGTTGCGGAAGTTACTTCAGTTATCGGTGATATTGAAGGCAAAACCTGCATAATTTATGATGATATGATTGATACTGCCGGAAGTGTTTGTGCAGCTCATAAGGCCTTGATTGATAATGGAGCAAATCACGATGTTTATTTGGTGGCAACTCATCCGGTTTTTTCAGGTCCGGCTTGTCAGCGATTGTCTGAGGTTAAATTCAAGGAAGTTTTGGTTGCAGATACAATTCCGGTTCCGGCTTCAAAGGAATTTCCAGGTTTGATGGTGATGTCGGTTGCGCCGATGCTTGCGAAAGTTATTCAAAATGTACATGAAAATAAATCAGTAACTGAAGTTTTCTAATATGAAAATTTTTATTGGAAGTGATCATGCTGGTTATAATTTGAAGACTTCATTGAAGGAGTTTTTGCTTGTGGCCGGTCACGAAGTTGAAGATCTTGGAGTTGATAATGCTGAAGTGAAAGCGGACTATCCGGACAGCGCCAAGAAAGTTGGTGAAGCTGTTGCGGCGAGCTCTGATTCGAGAGGCGTACTGGTTTGTGGAAGCGGAGTTGGAATGTGTATTGCGGCGAATAAAATTGATGGAATTCGAGCGGTTAATGTTGATAATGTGGAAATTGCGAAAATGTCACGACTTCATAACGATGCGAATGTAATTTGTTTTGGCGAAAGAATGGTATCGGAAGAAGTGGCAAAAGAGGCTTTGAGTATTTTTTTGAGTACTGAATTTGAGGGGGGAAGGCATGCTTCACGTGTGGAAAAAATTTCACAAATGGAAAAATGAAAATTCAAATTGCACCATCGATTCTTTCTGCGGATTTTGGAAATTTGAATGCTGATATAAAAACAGTTGAGGCTTTTGTTGATCTACTTCATGTTGATGTGATGGACGGGCATTTTGTTCCAAACCTGACTTTTGGAGCGCCGGTTATTCGATGTATAAAAACAAAATTGCCACTTAGTTGTCATTTGATGATCGAAAATCCGGAGAAATATTTGGAGGATTTCGTTAAGGCTGGTGCGGCGACTATTACTTTTCATGCGGAGGTGGTAGACGATTTGAGCGGACTTGTGAAAAAAATTCATGCGCTTGGTGTGAGAGCCGGAATTTCTGTGAATCCTGAAACGGATGTGAAAATTATTGAAAGCGTGCTGAATGAAGTAGATGAGGTTTTGGTTATGAGTGTGCATCCGGGCTTTGGTGGACAGAAATTTATTGAAAGTGCGTTGGATAAAATCGCTTGGTTGCGCGAGATGCGTCCAGATTTAGATATTGCAGTAGACGGCGGAATTGACAATTTGACAGCTCCAAAAGTTGTACAAGCTGGAGCCAATATATTAGTATCTGGCTCGTATATATTTAATTCGACTGACCGTGAGGCAGCGATTAAAACATTAAATCCTTAATCATTTTCATATGATAATCGCTACAATAAAGGAAATTAAAAATAACGAAAATCGTGTTGGACTTACACCTTATGGGGTTAAGGAATTAGTGGATGATGGACATCAAGTAATTGTGCAGGAAACCGCAGGAATCGGTAGTGGATTTTCAGATAGTGAATATAAAGAAGCAGGTGCGACAATGATGAGAAGTCCTGAAGATATTGTTAAAGCGGCTGATATTTTGGTTAAGGTTAAAGAGCCACTGCCAGAAGAATATAATTTACTTGAGCAATTTGCCGGTAAAACTCTTTTCACTTATTTGCACCTTTCAGGTGTAGATAAAAGATTAACTAAAGTTTTGGTTAATAATAATATTACAGCGATTGCTTACGAAACAGTTCAAGATGAACGAGGTTTATTACCATTGCTCGCCCCAATGAGTGAAATTGCAGGAGTTCTTGCTGTTCAATACGGTGCAGAATATCTTCAAAAAAAATACGGGGGAAGAGGTGTGACTTTGGGAGCAATTACAGGAACAGACAGCGCTCATGTGGTTGTTATGGGTGGAGGATTTGTGGGAATGACTGCGGCGAAAACAGCTGCCGGAATGGGTTCAAACGTGAAACTTTTTGATATCAATCCTGCTAGAGTTGAGGTTTTAAATAAAGAAGTGCGTGAATATCTTGGGCCAACTCTGGGCAAGAATTTCGAGGCTCTAACTCCAACAGGCGAGAACTTGAATGATGCATTGAAAGAAGCGAATTTATTGGTTGGTGCGGTCTTGGTTGCAGGCGCGAAGGCTCCTGAAGTTGTTAATGAGGAACAAATCAAGATGATGAAAGAAGGATCAGTTATTGTGGATGTTTCTATCGATCAGGGAGGATGTTTATGGGGTTCACGTGGAACAAGCCACTCTGAGCCGACTTACGAAATTTACGGAAAAATTTACTGCTGTGTTCCAAATATGCCTGGTCAGGTTAGCCGTCAGTCAACAATGGCGCTTACAAACGCAACAATTCCATACTTGAAAATGATTGCGAAAGAAGGTGCTGAAGCAATGATCAAACGATCACTTGCAACAGATGGCCGCTTTGCTCGAGGTTTGAACGCATACAAAGGTTTCATCACTTACGAAAGTGTTGCGAAAGATCTTGGTATGATGGATCAGTACAAATCTGCAGCGGACTTGATGGCTTAATTTCGGAATGTAAGCTGACAAATTTCTGAATTATTCCTGCAATAGTTTTCTGAGTCATTGACTGTTTTTATTTGTCGATATATAAAGGAAAGACCTAATAAATTTTATGGATAAAGAGGCAAAAAAATTACTTGAGCTTATCATTAAAAGGCTTGATAGCATGGATGCCAGATTTGATGGCATTGATTCTAGATTTGATGGCATTGATTCTAGGCTCGATGGTATGGACGGCAAGCTTGCTAAATGTGCTACAAAAGAGGATGTACAATCACTTAGAAATGTATTGGAGGATTTTGCAGGTTCGATGCAGGCTATGGAAGAGAATTCAGCATCTTTTTATCAGTGGCAGTCTGATCAAGATAAAAAAATCGCAATTTTAAATAAGGCTGTTGGAATTGCTTAACTTCTAATCTGTCCTGATCCTTCCACAATCCACTTGTAAGTGCTTAGTTCTTTTAGTGCCATTGGGCCGCGTGCATGTAGTTTTTGTGTGCTAATGCCGATTTCAGCGCCCATGCCGAATTGTGCACCATCGCTGAAGGCTGTGGAGCTGTTTGCGTATACACAAGCTGCATCAACTGAATTTAAGAATTTTTCTATGTTTTTCTTGTTTGTTGAGATAATCGCTTCACTGTGTTTTGATGAATATTTTGAGATGTGGGAGAGGGCTTCATCGAGATTTTTTACGGTTTTTATTGAGAGTTTATAGTCGAGAAATTCAGTGCCAAAATTCTCTTCATTTTTAAGGAAAGGATATTCTTTGAGGGCTTTGAAAGATGCAGCATCGGCGAAAACTTCAACATTTTTTTCGGCGAGATTTTTTACGATTTCATATAAGTTTTTCAACTGTTTTTCATGAATTATCAGGGTATCGAGTGCGTTGCAAACACTTACTCGTCTGGTTTTTGCGTTGAAAATAATTTCTGTGGCCATCTTGATATCGGCACTTTCATCTATGTATGTATGAACAATTCCGGCGCCGGTTTCAATCACGGGAACTTTTGAATTTTCAACAACGAAATCAATCAAACTTTTCCCACCACGAGGAATTATTACATCAATAAATTCACGAGCTTTTAGAAGTTGCGTTAGCAACTCTCTATCATTCGGCATCAGATAAATTACTTCTGGATTGATTTTGTTTTCCACGAGTGTTTTTTGAATGATTTCGAACAGTGCGAGGTTGGAATTTTCTGCTTCGCTGCCGCCTTTTAAAACGCAGCAATTTTTCGATTTAAAACAGAGTGAAAAAACATCTATTGTTACGTTTGGTCGGGCTTCATATATTACTCCAATAACGCCTAGTGCTACCCTGATTTTTTTGAGTTTGAGTTTATTTGGGAGAGTTTTTTCTTCGAGAATTTCTCCAATGCCTGAAGAAAGTTTGGCGATATTTTTTAGATCTACGGCGATATTTTTAATACGCTCTACATTCAATAAAAGCCTGTCATATTTTGGATTTTCACGGTCCATTTTTGCGAGATCTTTTCTATTTGCTGCAAGAATTTTATCAGAATTTTTCAGCAAATTTCCTGCTAAATCCACGAGAACTTTTTTGTTTTTTGAATCACTTAAGCCAGCAAGCTGACTGCTTGCATTTTTCACTTCTGCCAATTTTTTTTGAAGATTTATCATTTGCTTAATTTTTCACTTCTATCTTTTGCGCGGCGGATTCCGTCTTTGAATAATTTTGCGAAATTACTCCTTATAAAATAATTCAATGCGGCCTCTGTTGTGCCTTTTTTTGAAGTTACGGCTTGTCTCAATTCTGAGAAAGTTTCTTTTTTATTTCGTACTAATTCTGCCGCACCCAGCAAAGTATTTGCAGCAATTTTTTCTGCATCTTTTTTTGAAAAACCAAATGCGCAAGCTTGCTCGGTAAGTAGTTCACAAATATAAAAAAAGTAAGCTGGACCACTGCCGCTTAAAGCAGTAATCGCATTTATTGAATCTTCATTTTTCAATTCAATCTCTTCGCCGAACATCGAAAAAATATCTTTAACTAATTTCTTTTCTTTCACATTTTTACTAATCCATCCCGTGAAACCTGCGCCAACACGAAGTGGCAAATTTGGCATGGATCTCACTATTTTTTTTGCACCCGTTTTCTCCGCTAATTTTTTTAGATTTACCCCGGCCATAATTGAGATTAAAAGTTCATTTTGCAGGTTTAAATCTACTGAATCGAAGTCTTGAGGTTTAACTGCAAGAATCACAATGTTGCATGGCTTCATTTTAGAGTCGCGCCCGACAATTTGTACTATAAATTTTTTCTTAAGTTGTGCAGCTAAAGCTGTGCCCATTTTCCCGCCACCAATAATTGCAATTTTTTTCATTGGTTTAAATATAAATAATCGTAGTGAATGAGAGCTTTTTTACCCTTTTTCCCCAAATGGTTTTTGGCAATTTTAGAATTGTAATTTGAAATTCCGTGACCAATTATTTCTCCTTCAGGATTTAGAATTTTAATCAAATCACCTTTTTTAAATTCGCCTGAAATTTCTTTTGCGCCAATAGGCAGTAGACTTGCGATTTTATTTTTCAAAACTTTTTCTGCCCCGGAATCGATTTTAACTGAACCCTTTTCATGGCCTTCACTAGCGGAAATCCAACGTTTTACACCACTTTTTTTGCTTAGTCCTGCAAAATGAGTGCCGATTTTCTCACCATTTAGAATCCGCAAAACCACGTTTTGTGTGCAGCCGTTTGCAATAAAAGTTTCAATACCCATCGCAGCAATTTTTTGCGTTATTTTTACTTTTGTTAACATTCCTCCGCGACCGAAACTTGATTTTGATTTTTGGATAAATTTACTTAGAACAGTTTTTTCATCGACTTCCGCTAAAACATTTCCATCAGTATCTAAAATTCCATCAACACTCGAAAGAATTATCAAAGCATCTGCAGAAATCAAACTCGCCATCAGGCCAGCAAGTTCATCATTGTCTGTGAACATTAATTCACTTACTGAAATCACATCGTTTTCATTTATAATTGGCACAACGTTATTTTCTAACAAACCTTCAATACAGTTTTTCATATTTAAATAGTGGCTTCTGTCTCTGAAATCTTCTTTAGTTACTAAAACTTGTGAACAAATCAAACTTTCTTTTTGGAATAGTTTCAAATAAGTCTCAAGTAGTTTTATTTGTCCGACGGAACAAAGAACTTGCCTTCTAACCACATCATTTTTACCCTCCACCTTTATAAGCGAACGTCCGGCGCCCATCGCTCCGGAACTCACCATCACAGCTTTTACGCCTGTTCTTTTTAGTTCGGCAACTTGCTTAACCAAATTCTCCATTACCTCTAAATTCAAAAGGCCGTTTTCTTTTGTAATTACATTCGTGCCAATTTTGATGATGATTTTTTTCATATGGGTAGACTTTACCATTAGATCATAAAATGTATGAATTGGAATGTCGAAATTGTTGATCGAATTTTTTATATATGTTAAAAGCTCAACACTCTTCACCCTTTTTTATGTTGTACCTCAGAAGTCTACCGGTTTTCTTGGTTGCGTTTATCGTACTTGTCAATTTTTTTAGTTTTAATGCAGAAGCTTCCAAAGATGGGAATTCAGTTGTTTTTGGAATTGAGAATGATTCAAGTTTAATCCTTGAAGATGCTGTATTTACAAGCGCGGAATTAAGCGCTTGTGGAAAAATTCCCTTTGTTGACGTTTCATCCAATAATAAAAATTATAATGATATTTTTAGAATGTGGTGTGAGGGAATTGTAAAAGGTAGAGATTCAAATCATTTTGATCCTACAGGTTCAATGAAACGTGATGAAGCAAGCAAAATTCTTGCGAGAGTTTTTGGTTATGCCACTCAAACAAGTAATGAAAATATAGATTCAACTTCTTTTTCTGATCTTCCTGCAAAAAGTCATCTGGCTTTCTATATTCAAGTACTTGCAGATGCCGGATATTATCCTGATGAAGTGTCTGCGAAGAAATTTCGTCCAGATGATAATTTGACTTACTCTGAGGCGGTGCGCGTAATTCGTTTATTAAGCGGTAAAAGAGTTTCAATTACTGGGTATGCTTCAACATCCACTATAACTCGAGGAGATTTTACAACTTTGGTTCTCAGTTTGTTTCAATAGATAAGCCAAAAACTTGTTCTTCAAACCTACTGAACAGGCGGATGAAGCGCTCCACTTTCTATCCGCTATGGTGGCCACGACAGGGTTCGAACCTGTGACCCTCAGCTCCGCAAGCTGATGCTCTATCCAACTGAGCTACGTGACCGCAAAAAGGAGTTTAAGAGTAATTGGCTTAAAGTCAAGAAAGTTCTGCCCGGGCGGGCACTCCTGTTAAATCCTATCCGCTCCGTGCTTCTTCAGAATGTTCAGCATCTGTTGGTGGAGGAGGCTATTCGAGGAGAGAAGTGAACCACGTTTTGGGTCGAGGGTTGAGCCGTCCATGTTGGTAACGGTTCCGCCCGCTTCTTCGACGATGATTTTTCCTGCGGCGATATCCCAAGCTTTTAAGTCGAATTCCCAGTAGGCATCAAAGCGACCGGCGGCAAGGAAGCAAAGATCAACTGAAGCAGCACCAAAGCGACGAACACCGTGACTGTTCTTATAAAATGCATCGAAAAGTTCCATATTTTTTTCGTATCGCTCGGCTCGAGAGTAGGGGAATCCGGTGGCAAAAAGTGCGCCGGAAGTTTCTGCAACTTTTGAGACTTGTAATCTTTTATTTCCCAAATATGCACCTTTACCTTCCATTGCCCAAAAAGATTCTTTCAGAGCCGGAATTTCAACAACTCCAATTATTGGTTTTCCATTTTTCACAATTCCAATTGAAATGCCGAAAATTGGCTGACCGTGTGCAAAATTTGTAGTTCCGTCAATTGGGTCAATTATCCATTTGTATTCTCCGTTTCCTTTTATTTCACCCATTTCTTCACTCAAAATTGAGTGATCGGGGAAGTTGTGGCGAATTGAATCGACAATTAATTTTTCGCAAGCTTTGTCTGCTTCAGTTACAAAATTAAAACTGGAACCCTTGGTTTCAATCTTAAATCCCTTTTTTTGATAATCGAGAGCAAGTAAACCTGCGTCGTGCCCGAGTTTCTTCGCGATCTGTAATAAGTGTGCAGGCATGCTTGACAAATGAGTATTATGTGGTAAGCTTCAGGCGATGTTAATTCTATTTCAAGCCATTTACGGTTTTTTGCTCGAATTGGACAGCGGCGTTCAAATCAAGCATACTTCAAAAAACCTAATGAGCCAAATTCTTTCTTCAGAAAGAAAACATCGTTCAATAAGATAAATTTATGGAAAGAATACATCATCATTTAATGTCAGCACCATCGGTGATTCCGGCTGCACCTGTGCCTTTAGATAGATGTACAAGAGCTAATCTAATGAATGTTTTAGAGTCAAAAGTGCAAAATTGGCATCAGGTTCCGGATATGGAAATTACTGATGATTGGAGAACTTATGATTTGCAAAATGTGCTTATTGGTAATGGTTTTAAGCCGTTGAGGACTGATGCAGTTCTTGCTGGTGATGCTGAAAAATATTATGCCGATTTAGAATTTAATAGGCCGATGCATTTTCATACACCACCTGAAGTGCGAATGGGTTATCTGAGGAATCCAGCTGTTTCCATTTCTAGAAGCGGAGATCATTTAAAGATGGTTTTTGGTAGCGTTTTTCATACGGCTTCAGGTTGGAGAATTACAAATTCAACGGCTTCTCATCTTGAACCTGAGAAATTAATTGTACCTTCTCCTGTAAGCTATTTCAAACAGAGATAGTTTATGGTATTGTCCTCGGGCTTTATATTTTTCGATGTCTGAAAAAAAATTCAAAATCTGTACAAACAAGACTCCAAAGGGAGATCAGCCGGCTGCGATTAAAAAATTGGTAGAGGGAATTCGAGGTGGGAAGCATGATCAAGTTCTTTTGGGTGCAACAGGAACCGGTAAAGGTTTTACGATTGCGAATGTGATTGAGCAGGTTCAAAAACCAACGCTTGTAATTGTTCATAATAAAACTTTAGCTGCTCAACTTTGTACTGAGTTTCGAGAGATTTTTCCTGATAATGCTGTGAATTATTTCGTTTCTTATTATGACTACTATCAGCCAGAAGCATACATTGCTCACAGTGACACTTACATTGAAAAAGATGCACAAATTAACCAGGAAATAGACAAGTATCGACACGCGGCAACAATGAATTTGTTAACTCGACGTGATGTGATTGTTGTGGCCAGCGTTTCTTGTATTTATGGTTTAGGTTCACCGGAAGAATATTTGAAACTTCGTATAAATTTGAAAGTTGGAGATCAAGTTAAGCGAGATCTTTTGCTCAGAAAATTTGCGGACCTTCAATATCAGCGCGCGCAATTGGAGTTTAGACAAGGAATGTTTCATGTGTTGGGCGACACTGTTGAGGTTTATCCACCCGGAGGAGACACGGCAATTCGCTTGGAATTTTTCGGTGATGAGATTGAAAAGATTACTGAAGTAGATCCTTTTACAGGTGAAATTTTGGGTTCTATGCCTGAAGCCACAGTTTTCCCTGCAAAGCATGCCGTAACAACTGAGGAGAAAATTAAAGTAGCGGTGGAGGGAATCAAAATTGAATTAGAAGAACGATTTGAAGAATTGAAAAGGAATGGCAAGCATTTAGAGGCGCAGAGGCTTCGAATGCGAACTGAATACGACATCGAAATTTTGCTTGAAACAGGTTATTGCAGCGGAATTGAAAACTATGTTCGGTATTTAAATAATATTCCGGCGGGTGGTAAAACTCCCACTTTGATGGATTATTTTCCGAAGGATTTTATGATGGTGATTGATGAGTCGCATATTTCTGTTCCGCAAATTGGAGCTATGCATGCTGGAAACTTATCTCGAAAAACTTCGCTTGTGGAATATGGATTTCGACTGCCATCAGCTTTTGACAACAGACCTTTGAAGTTTGATGAATTTGAAGGCTACATGCATGATACAATTTATCTTTCTGCGACTCCGGGAAAATATGAAATGGCTAAAAAAGATGCTCTTGTCGAACAAATTATCCGACCAACCGGATTGGTTGATCCTGAAATTTCTATTCGTAAAAAAGAACATCAAATTGATAATTTGCTTGAAGAAATTCGAAAGCGCGTTTTAGTAAAGGAGAGAATTCTAGTTACTACTCTGACTAAAAAAAGTTCGGAAGATTTGACTGATTATTTCACGGAGGCTGGCATTCGAGTTCGTTATTTACATTCTGAAATTGAAACACTTGAGAGAATTGAAATTTTGCGTGATTTGAGACTTGGAAAATTTGATGTGCTGGTTGGTATTAACTTGCTGCGTGAAGGTTTGGACTTGCCGGAAGTATCTTTAGTGGCAATTTTGGATGCAGATAAAGAAGGTTTCTTGAGAAGTACTCCTTCATTGATTCAAACAATCGGACGTGCGGCCAGAAACGTAAATGGATTTGTAATTATGTACGCCGATAGAATTACTGCCGGAATGCAGGGCGCGATTGATGAGACAAATCGACGTAGAGAAATTCAAACGGCACACAACAAGGAGCATGATATTACTCCACAGACAATTGTTAAAGCGATTCACGATATCGAAATGAGCAGAAAAGATGCTGAGAAGAAACAGGTGCGCAGATATGACACAAAGAAAGTTCCTAAAGAAGAAATGGGAAGGCTAATTCAACATCTTGAGGCCGAGATGGACTTGGCATCTATTAATCTTGAATTTGAAAAGGCGGCTGAATTGCGTGATGAAGTTGAAGAGTTAAGGCTGAAGTTTAAGCTTTAAGAAAGACCCCGCGTTGGCAGGGTCTTTTACTTTCTTAGTATGCGGCCCTTCGGGCCTAATGCTCACTCGGCAAATGCCTCCTGACTACTGGCTTAGGAAAGGAAGCATAGCTTTAAAGTTTCCAAGGAAGCTTAGAATCTTTTGAGCTGTTGGCTCTGAGTCTGATCCGTCCGCTCCAAGTTCTTCAAGGATTGCATCAAGATCATCTTCAGCAGTATCAAGTGTTGAATCAATGTTCTGTGCTTCACCGACTGATTGGTCGGCTCTGTAGATTACAGTAGCAACTTCAGCTCGGTTGATTGCGGCATCCATTCGGAATGTTCCACCTGTACTGTCACCTTTCATAACACCGTAGTCATAAATTGTCTGTACATATCCTGAGTTTGCATCACTTTCTGACACATCAGAGAATCCACCTTCGTATTCGCTTTGAGGTAAGTCATAAGCTTCACCAATCAATACTGCTACCCATTCACGAGGGCAAGGTTCATTCCATTTACCTTCAGCTTGTTCTGCGAATTCTGGAGCATTTTCTTCAGTTGATTTTGCATAACCTTGGTACCATTGACCAACGGCAGAGCTATCTGAAGGTACACCACTTTCTTTACCTTGACCCGCAGCTTCCATAGCCATTTTAGCTACTTCTGCATAAGTTACTTCACCTGGTGCATCATAGTTATCTCCATCTTTACCTTTAACTACGCCATCTTGTTTTAGGCTCATTACCGAGTCGAAATACCAAGCTTCTGAATCGTTAGCCAAAGTCATATCATTGAACTGTAGGCCTTCATCAGTAAGACTTGAATTGTTGTCTTCAAGTAATTTTTCAAGCTGTTTTGTAACGGCTTTAAGTTCTTCACTTGTAGCACCTGTTGTTAAAAGTTCTGATGCTGTTTCAAGTGATTCTTTCATATCAGTTGATTGATCATCGCTAATTACTGAAGTGCTAACTTCATCAATAGTATCTTGAAGACTTTCAACTTCATCTTCAGTACCATCTGTGACAACCACGTCGTCACCTGTAGGAATTGAGCTTGTTACATCAAGCATGTCAGTAGTTGCTTGAAGTGCTGATGCACCGGCTTCACCAAAGATAGCTGATTTATTTAAGAAGCTTGAAAGAATTTCTCCGGCTTTGTCATTACCGATGTATTTTGAAACTTCGGCCATAAGACTTGCTGAAATTTGCTGTGTTAATTCTGCCATAACTTCCGCTCGGATTTTTTCTTTTAATGCTTGATAATCACCACCCGCTTCTTCAGCAGATTCTGAATAAATATCATCGAATGTTTGACTGTATGTTTCTTCAGATCCCTCGGAACCACTCATATCTTGAGATATAAATTCTTTAATTGTAGCGGCATCAGCGCTATTTTCCCAAAGGCTCTTATTGTTGTTCAAGTAATCAGTTACAACTGACATGTTTGTTTCAACTGAACCCATAATTGAGTCCTGAATTCCCATGAATTTTTCTGTATTTTCGCTTGAAAGTTCACCGGCAGAAGCTGTTAAAGCATTTTCCATCTTAGTCATAACTTTTGTCATTTTGTCAGCGCTAGAGCTTAGTGATTTTAAGGCAGTTGCTACTGAAGATTTTCCAAGATTTAAAGATTGAATTGCAGCAAGACCTGTTTTAGCGCTTGAAATTCCTTCTTTCATCTGTGAAATTTGAGTCGACATTGAACCTTGTAATTGTTGTGATTGTGCTCCTGTTGAAGCAGTGTTCAAAGTAGCCATTGGATTGCTTGACCAGAATTTTTCGAAATCATTAGACATTTTCTCTGAGAAAGAACTTACTTCTGTTCCAAGTGAATAAGTGCCTGCTAGTGCTGCAGATACTTTGTCAGGGTCAGTTTCTGATCTTATAGAAGAAATATCAGAAGCAATTTCATTATATTGATCATTTGCATCAGTAATATATTCTGCGAGTTTATCAGCTTGGCCTTGAACAGCATCCAACTTCTTTTGTACGCTTGATGGAACTGTGCCTTTGTATTGAGCTTTTACGTTTGCAATTTGCAAATACATGTCAGCTAAACTTTCTGCTTGTTTTGCAGCTTGAACTCTCACGTCCATTGCTTGGCCGAGAGTATCGTAAGTTTGCATCATTTGTGTTGCTGTTTTAACGCTAGCAACATCTCCGGCTGTAGAAGTTGAAGATAGGCTTGATACTGAACTCTTAAGGGAGTTGTAATATGTAGTCATTTCATTGATGTTTCCGGTCACATCTGAATCTATGCTGGCAACTGCGGAAAGCATATCTGTTACTTTTGAATTATTTCCACCTTTTGTTGCGATTTGACTTGCAGCTTGTGAGAATTTGTCAGCAAGACGAGTTGTACTTGTTGAGAAACGTGTCCAGTCTGTTGTTACATTTGCATTTTGAGTAAGTTGTGAGCTTAATTGTGATTTTTCTTGACTTACTTGAGTTCCAACAGGAGCTGAATATTCGCTTCCTGAATATGAATAGTTAAATGAACATCCTGAAGTAGATGAACAGTTTTGGAAACCGTATTGTGTCATACCTCCACAACTTGAACCTTTACAAGCACTTGGATCATATTGTGCTTGTGTGTATAAGTTTGAGTATTCACCATATTTTTCTTCTCTTGAAGAATAGTCTGTATATTCTGATTTAACTTCTACTTGTGAGTACTGAGTATTTGTTGATGTCGATTTTGTGTCAGTAGTTGGTGTCGAATTCATCATTTGAGAATTCTGGTTCTGCATAGTTGTCTGAGCAGATTGAGTCATTGAACAATTTTCACCTGTACATGTAAAGTCGCTTGCTTTGTTATATCCGTTGCTCATCGATGCGCAGGATTCAGGAGTTGTACAAGGTGTCATACTTGAGCTTGTGTTGTATGTGCTTGTAGAAGTTGTACCTGTGGTTGGAGGAGTATTTACGCCCATTGAACCAGTAGTTGTATAAGTTCCGTTTGTACCCATAGTAGGGTAAGTATAATTACTTGTACTTGAGCCTTGTGATTCTGTGTTCGTTGGATAGCTAGATTGCTGTGTATTAGTATATGTCGGCGTTGTATATGTAGGAACTGTGCTTGCATCAGGAGTTGGGGCAGGCACATAATTCGTTGGTTGAGTATAAGACGAAGTAGATGTTTCTGTCGGTGTAGATGGCATTTCTCCGCCTACATATTCTTCAGCCAAAATAACGCTAGAAAGAAAATTAACCGCATCGAGTTTTTCGAAGGAATCAGTGTTGATTGCACGTCCTAGAGCAGGAAGGCCAACGAATGTTGCAACCATGACAGCAAGGGTGCCTAGCCGCACGGAGCGAACTCCTAAATATTTTCCGATCTTTTTCATTTTTGTTTGTATTAGGTGGTAATAAAGAAAAGATTTTTTTAATAAATCTAAGTATTTTATCACAGTATCAGCGAAAAAGCAAATGCTAAAATACATTTTATAGAAATGTCAAATGTCTATCTGACCGGTTCTGCTAGCCAATGAATAGTGATTCTTTTGCAGAAATTCGAGGGTCCATTATCAAGATTTTTTTATTTTCCCAATTATCAGCTAGAAATTTGTTTAGAATTTTCTGAAATTTTAGAGCAGCTTGTGGAACTACGAATTCGTCATAAGTATTCTCATAATTCTTTGATCTCGACATTTGAATCGGATCGCTTGGGTGAGAAAAAGGTAGACGATGAATTGCAAGAAAATTAATTTTTACGGATTCTTTTGTTAGAAATTCCAGCATTTCTTGATTCCCCACGAAAATATTTTGGCCATCAGTTTTTTCAGCAATTTTTAAGATTTTTCCAAGTCCTCCACTCATATTTTGAACAAAGAGTTTTTTATCGAGTTTTTTTCTGACAGATTCAAGATTATAGAAAAACTGCTCGCCGGAGCTCATGGAGTTAACCATAAGGAAGAAATTACCAGGATTTTTTTCGAGTTGTATTGCGATTTCATGGCAAGATTCACTTATATTCTTATCATTATTTGGTGCTGAAATTTTTGTTTCCGGGTAAGAAATTGGGCGAGGAGCAATGCTTTCCACTGTTTTAAATTGTGTGGATTCCGGTAGTGAAATCTCGGTTTTTAGGAATTTGAAATCATCTTCAAGATTACCGTGGTGGGTGAAAAAGGAAATAGTGGGGGAAATGGGGGAAGCACAAACTTCGTTTGTGTGCCAAATATGTTTTTCAAAGATTTTTTGGCAATTTTCAGGAAAACTGTAGACAACGGGTTGGTCTGATCTATCAAAGTTTATCCAAAGAACTACTGACTTACTTCTTAAACTTTTACAGAAGTAGCTTAGGCATCTTTCTAGTGTTGATTTTGTGGGACTGGCTTTTGTTTGAGCGAGTAGTGATGAAAGGGCATTTTCAATGCCTTCAGCGGAATCACGTACGTTTTTCCACTCCGGAGTAGTTCGAGTTTCATCTTCAACTAGAAGGGTGTGCCTTGTTTCATTACCGTCTCCGAATTTGTGAACAGCCATTCCAAGTAATCCGAAAAGAATTGATATCCTATTCGAAAAATTCTCAATTAAGAAATCTGCATTTGGGTTTTCAATTCGAAGTCGGCCTAAATCTTCAATGAATTTTTTTTCATAAAGAGAAATTTTCCATGCAATTTCAAGATTTTCAGGAAGTTCCTCTGATTCGGCAATAATCAAATTTGCAGGTAGATTTATTAATGGATTGGCTCTGCTTCTGTCACGTAAAAAGTGGACATGATCAATGACCATCACTTTCTTTTCTTCAATTTGGTCGATTCTTTTTTTGTAAAATGATGTGTTGTCACCTTCCTGGCAACAGATGTCTTTCCAAAGGCCATTTTCTTCTTTAAAAAGACGAAGTTCAGATTTTTCACCCGTTTTTGTTTCTGAAACCCAAAGTTTTACCTTCAGAGCCAGCATTGTTTCACTTATGTCGAGTTTGTCCTTCGCAATAAAATGTTCGAAACGTTTTTCATCTAAATATTCTGAGGCATCTTTTAGTTTAACGCTTTCTTCATGATCAGGAAAAGAATCAATTTCAGAAACAACAACTAAAGATTTCTCTTTAAGGGAGAGCGCATAATCAAGAATATCTTGATTGGTATGACTATATTCTTGTAGTAAAAATGGTGTTTTCAAATCTTTACAGGCTTCGATTAAGTCGAAGTGATTTTTGGTTTTATTAGATGTTTTTTTTGCTGCCGGTCTTTCTATTATTTCACCGGAATCATCAAAAAACTCAATTACAAATTGTGCCCAAGGCCATGAACTTTTTTCGAGCACTGGTCGAAGCGATTCTTTCTCTTCATTTGAAAGTGCTGCGACATGTTTTCTTAGGAGGTGGAAAAGATCAACGTTGGCCTTAACGTCGTTCAAAGCTCTGTGAGCACCTTCTTGTTTTATGCCGAGTTTGTCCACAAGCACTTCAAGGCTATAACTGCTTTCATCAGGTAGAAAAACCTGAGCAAGTTGGCAAGTGTCTAGTTGTTTATTTAGAAGACGAATTTTTTTCTCCGCCAAAAAATTAAGATCGAAGAAAATGAAGTGACCCATTATTGGAAAATCTCCCAATATTTCGCGCATTTCTGCTTCAACTTCAGATAAGAGGGGGGCATCTTTCAACATCTCATCAGTGATTCCGGTGAGGCGTTTTGTGAATTCAGGAAGTCGAATCGGGCACTTTATGAAAGTTCGCCATTCTTTTATGACTTTTTCATTGTCGAAAGTTATGATTCCAATTTCAATAACATCGTCATTTTTTGGGTTCAGGCCGGTAGTTTCGATGTCTAAACATGCGTACATGTTCTTATTCTATCATAACAGCTAGAATTTTTGCGACCTCAGCTCTACTGATGTTTTGTCCACCTTTGTATGTTCCATCACTGTAGCCACCGATGATTCCGTTTGCTTTTGCGTATGCTGTGTATGTGGCGAACCAATCAGAAGAAGATACATCAGAGAAATTTGGTGATGTTGCAGTCCCAACGTCTTTGCCTCCCGCTAGTAGAATGATTTTAATTGCACCGGCTCTATCAACGTAGTTATCAGGTTTGAAATTTCCATCTGAATAACCATCTACAATTGATTGTGATTTTGCATAAGTAACATAATCAATATACCAAGCATCAGTGAGAACATCGCTGAAATCAGAAGTGCCGGCTGTCACAGTGTGATTAAATGCTAACAATGCCATTTTCAAAATTTGTGCACGAGTAACAGGATCATCCGGTCCGAAATTTCCGTTGGAATATCCACCAATTATTCCTTTTGAATATAGAGTTTTGATATAAGCTTCAGCCCAATGACCTTCAGCATCAGGGAAAGATATTTCTTCACTTTGACTAGTCTCACTACTTTCTTCAGTTGTTTCTGTGACCGTTGAGCTACCGATTACAGTAATTTTTGAAGATGAACTCACGTTTCCAGCAGCATCTTTAAGTGACACACTAAAGGTGTCTGTTTCACCGCTTCCTTTTAAGGCAATTTCAACACTGAACTGGCCGTCTTCATCAACTGTGCCTGTGGCATCATTTGTGCCACTTATAATCACGCTAGTTTTTGCCTCTCCGCTTCCTGTGATTGTATAGGTTGAAGTTGAGACTTCTGCTGAAGATTCATCAAGAGTTGGTGCTCCAGGTGCTGTTCTATCATTACCGGTTGCTGTTTCATATTCGGCAGCTTCCACGTCGCTTTCCACAATTGTTACATCAACTTCAACACTAGGATCACTACCTGTTACTTGAGATTGTATGTGAAATAAATTTGTTGATTCTTGAATTAAGGCAACAGTTACAGAGAATTTTCCTGAGCTGTCTGCGTAGATTGGGGCGATTTCGTAAGGTCCACCGGTCACAATTATTTTTGCACCGGCTGAACTTGTTCCTGAAATAGTTGCTTTCGCAGAATTAACAGGACTGTTTGGGGTCGTTACGCTTGGTACTGGACTGCTTGATGCGTATGCTAAAGGTGCAAGAATTGCGAGCAAAAATACTGTGGCGAGAAATTTTTTCATTTTTGGCGAGTTAAGGCTTGCTCGATTTTAGAGCATCGCTATGAATTCGTCGAAAAGAAAATTCGTATCGGTTGGACCTGGTGTTGCCTCAGGGTGAAATTGTACTGCAAAAAAGGGAAGAGTTTTGTGTCTGATGCCTTCTACGCTTCCATCATTGGCATTTTCAAAAGATACAATCCAATCTTCAGGCAGTTTTTTTGGATCTACAGCGAAGCCGTGATTTTGAGAAGTGATATAGCAACGACCTGTTCGAACATCGATGCAAGGTTGATTTTGACCTCTGTGGCCATATTTCAATTTGAAAGTTTTCGCGCCGGCCGCGATTCCCATAATTTGATTTCCTAAACAGATTCCAAAAGTTGGAATTTTTCTTTCAAAACACTGCCGCATGATTTCGTGTGTTTCTGTGACAATTTCAGGATCGCCTGGGCCGTTTGAAAAGAAAACTCCGTCGAACTTTGCACCGGTTTCAGTTTCGTAATCAAAAGGACTTTTATTCCAAGGAAATCTTGTAACTTTCATCCCACGATTTAAGAAACTTCTCAAAATATTCAACTTCATTCCAGTATCAACAATTGCGATATGTTTTTTCCCCTCACCGTATGTTTGAATTTCCGTGCAGCTCACTTTTCCAACTAAATTGTCTGTATTTGGATCGTGGAATTCTTTCCCAGGAGTACTCCCAGCAGGGTGAATTTTACCAAGTTGTGCTCCTTTATCTCGCAAAAGTTGAGTTAGTGCACGCGTGTCTACACCTGTAATTCCCGGGACACCATATTCTCTCATCCAATCAGAAAGGCTTTTCGAAGCGTTCCAATGAAAGTAATTTTCGCTGTAATCGCTAACAATCAAACCTTTTAAGTGAATTCTGGCGCTTT
>CAYHXO010000003.1:0-112199 GCA_964360635.1 uncultured Candidatus Peribacteria bacterium | reverse complement strand
AAGCGAAGCTTGAGCTGGGCTGAAACCCCGTGCGTAAGCTCGGGGAGTGCTTCATAAGCAAATCGGAAACGAACTGATCAAGTGATTATACTTACAGGATCAGCTATTCCAATTAATGGATTTTCTCCCTCAGATGGTCCATTTAGTTTAGGTTATGCGATTGCAAAACTTGAAGATCTAGAAAATGGAGTTTACGTTGCAATTAACGGAAAAGTTTTCTTGCCTGAAGAGGTAATGAAAATTATGAGCGAGGCTAGGTTTGCGTCGATATTTCAGAAATAATTTTTGCTAAGGTGAGGGATAAGAGAATGTTTTGACTTCATAAGTGCTTGAGTTGGTCGTGTAATTTCTGTAAACTTTCATCAATCTTACGCCAAACAGATGGATGACATTTACCTTCCCGACGAAGAACAGATTAATATGCCTTTCACGCGAAAGGAAATTAAGCCTGAGGAAGTGAAAAAAGAGGGAACAACCGGTATAAATGCATCTTCATATGTGAAGATTACTTTTGATCGATTTGTGACCTTGGTGGCGAATCATAGTTTTATTGAGGTTGTAGAAAAGAATAAAAATGAGGAGGTAATTATCAGTACAAATTTGTTAACTGATTTGGCGAATGCTAGAGGAATTTCTCCAAGAAAAATGGGGCCTTTCTTATTTGCCGGTGGCTTGTTATTGGGCGGTATTATTGTTAAATTTTTAGTATGAAAAGAATAATGTTGAAAATTTCTGGCGAGGTTTTGGGCAGCGCCGAAGGTGGCATTGATCCTGATGCACTTTTGACTTTGTGTAATGAGATTAAAGCGATTGTAAAGTCGAAGGTGCAAGTTGCGATTGTTGTTGGAGGCGGAAATTTTTGGCGATTTCGTGATAATAAAAAAATCAAAATTTCTCGAGCTGATTCAGATACGATTGGCATGATGGCAACAATTATGAACGCAAGAGTTTTGCAAGATGCGTTGAGATCTATTGGCGTGAAGGCCAATGCTTTAGCACCTCATGTTTCATTTTACTTCGCAGAGCCTTTTGTGGCTTCTCGTGGGATTGGTTTGTTAGAGAGAGGCGAGGTTGTGATTTGTGGTGGTGGCACCGGGAATCCTTATTTTACAACTGATTCCGCAGCAGCTTTGCGTGCATTGGAATTGAATTGTGATGTTTTGATGAAGGCAACGAAAGTTGACGGAGTTTATGACTCTGATCCTGTGAAAAACCCGAAGGCGAAGTTTTTCGATAAAATTTCCTACGATGAAGTTTTAAAGAGAGGTCTTGAAGTGATGGATTTGAATGCGATTGTTTTGGCGAAAGAAAATGGCTTAAAGGTCCAGGTGTTTAACTTGAAAAAATCCGGTAATTTGTTAAAAGCTGTGAAGGGCAAAAAAATTGGTACTTTAATTTCATAAAATGATAAACTTACCTGTAAAAGATTTTGATAAGACAACAACTCATCTTGATGAAGAATATAAAAAACTTCAGATTGGGCGGGCTTCTGCCGGTTTGGTGGAGGGAATGATGGTTGAGGCATACGGCTCAATGCAGGCTTTAAAATCTGTTGCCGGGGTTTCTGTTCCCGATGCAAAAACCATTCAAATTCAGCCTTGGGATAGATCAATGTTAGCAATAATTGAAAAGGCAATTCGTGTTTCTGATTTGAATTTAAACCCTGTAAATAATGGACTTTCAATTATTTTGAGCATTCCACCACTTACTGAAGAGCGAAGAAGAGATTTGGCAAAAGTTGTGAATCGTTTGGCGGAAGAAGCAAAAATTTCCGTTAGAAATATAAGGCATGATTATATGGGAACTCTTAGTAAAGCCGAGCATGATAAGGAAATTCCTGAAGATGAAAAAAATCGACTTGAAAAACAAATGCAGGAAAAGGTAGACGAGATTAATAAGTCAATTGATTCAATGGCAAGGGCGAAGGAACAATCCATAATGACAATCTAAAATGTATTTTCTCACTGCAATAGTTTTCATATTTATTTTCTCTTTTTTAATTTTGGTTCATGAATTGGGCCATTTTGCTGCCGCAAAGAGAGCAGGCGTAAAAGTTGAAGAATTCGGTTTTGGTTTGCCGCCAAGAATTTGGGGAATCAAAAAAGGTGAAACACTTTATTCAATAAACTGGATTCCATTTGGAGGATTTGTGAGGATGCTTGGAGAAGATGCGTCAAGTCACGATAAGCGAAGTTTCTCCAACCAATCTTTTTGGGTTCAAACAAAGATTGTTTGTGCCGGAGTTTTTATGAATCTTTTGATGTCATTTTTGCTTTTGACTTTTGGATTCTTGATTGGAATTGAGCCACTTTTGGCGAATGTTGATGACTTTTATAATGCAATTAGAATTGGTCAGGTTGATATTCAGCCGGGAATTATTTCAAAATCAGGTGAGACAATTTTGAAGGTTGATGGAGTCCCTGTTACTAGTATTGAGAAATGGGTGGCACTTCCTGAGGGTACTCAGGCTATTATTTCAAAAGGTGAAGACGTACTGACGGAGACTATTGATAAAACTCAATTTTCACCTTCTTATTTAAATAGGCTTGCTTATTTTGAAGATCAGAAATCCATTTTTTATGGAAAATTGCAGGATGGCGATGTTTTAACTACTGTTGATGGTGCTCAGATTTTGGAAGTGGCTGATTTACTTGCAGCAATTCAAGATAAAATTTCTTTTGATATTTCTTACTTCAGGCCTGGTGTTGGAATGCTTGAGACTAACGTTACTCAGCCTGCACATTACCCTGTAATTTCTTATATAGAAATTGGCTCACCTGCAGAACAGACTGGATTGATGGTTGGAGACCAGGTGAAAATGATCAATGATGAGCAGATTTTGAGTGCTGAATCTGTGGTGACTGCAACAAGCAAAAATACTGCAAAGAATATAAAGTATATGGTTCTTCGTGATGGTAATAGTTTAAATTTTGAAATTGCTCTTCGTGAAGACGGTAGAGTTGGAGTTTCAGTGGCCGAGCTATTTCAGAGCTCTGAAATTTCATTTTATTCTGCTTTAGTTCCTCATACTTTAATTGAAGTGCACAAAGTTCAGTACGGTTTTTATGCGCCAGTTCAGGCAGTAAAAGATATGTGGAGGCTTGGAAAACTTACTGCTGTAATGTTTGTTAAAGTTTTGGGAGGTTTTGTTAGCGGTGGTTCTGTGCCAGATGGAGTTTCTGGGCCAGTTGGAATTGCGCAAATGACCTATGTGTTTTTACAAGATGGCTTCGCAGCGATAATAAGATTTATGGCACTTTTATCTTTGAGCTTGGGAGTTGTTAATATCCTTCCAATTCCTGCTTTAGATGGTGGAAGATTCCTTTTCATTCTAATTCAGGGAATGACCGGAAAGAAGGCAAATCCAAGAATTGAAGGGTATATCCATAGTGCTGGTTTTGTCTTCCTACTGCTATTTATTGCATACGTCACTTTCAACGATGTGTTGCGTCTATTTTAGGTGATGTGTCAAAGGAATTTTTTTGTTGCTGCTTGCATTGAACTACTTAGCAGTTTTACAATGCTAGTCCATTCAATTTTCATATGCTAGCTGTTTCTTCGGAACGTGAGCTTTGGCTTCGCATCCTCGAAAAAGTAGAACCTGAAGTTAAAAAGGCACACTTTCTAACTTGGTTTCAGAATACTGGTGTGATTTCTTTTCATGAAGGAACCATGACTGTTGGTGCGCCAAATTTGTATGCTAAGGATTGGCTTGAAAATAAATTTAATGAGCAATTGATTGCTGCTATTCGTTTTATAGAGCCACGTTTCCAGAATTTGCTTGTTGAAGTGAGGCCTGGTTTTGATTCAAACAATGATAATCGAAGTATTGATGTTACGAAATTTTTTGGGAATGAAAAGAAGATGAGAAAATTGCCTGGAAAACAGGAAGTGCGTTTGGCGGAAGGAGTTGCGAGTAAATGTTTGAACCCGAAATATACTCTTCATAATTATGTGATTGGTCAGAATAGCCGTCTTGCTCATGCAGCTTGTTATTCTGTGGCTCATAACCCTGGAAAAGCATACAATCCGCTCTTTGTTTATGGCGGAGTGGGCTTAGGTAAGACTCATCTTTTGCAGGCTACCGGAAATGAAATTTTGAGAAATGATCCTGATAAAATTGTGGTTTACATGACTAGCGAAAGGTTTACGAATGAAATCGTTGAAGCTATTGGAAAAAGAAACTCAAAGGCTTTTAAAGATCGATACAGAAAAGTAGATTGTTTGATTATCGACGATATTCAATTTCTTGCTGATAAAGAAATGACGCAACAGGAATTTTTCCATACTTTTAACGAGCTGTATGACAACAACAAGCAAATTATAATTAGTTCTGATAGGCCTCCCCGAGATTTACGTGGCTTGGAAGACAGGCTTGTGAGCCGATTTGGAATGGGCATGATTGTGGATGTTCAGCATCCTGATTATGAAACCAGATTGGCAATTTTGCATGCGAAATGTCGTGAACAACAATCAATGATTCATCCTGAAGTGCTTGAATTTATTGCCAAGAATGTGCCTGATTCTGTTCGTGAACTTGAAGGCTTACTTTTACAAGCGATTGCTGAAGCTGAACTTGAACATACAACCCCAACAGTTAGGCACGTGGCGAGTATTTTGAAAAAACTGCGTAAGGCGATTCCGTTTGAGATGAATGCCGAGCAGGATTTAAGTCGAGCAAGAACTTCTCAAGATGTGGTGCAGATTGTTGCTGAGTATTATAAAGTAGCGCCTGCTGAGGTTTTTGGAGAAGCGAGAAAAAGTGAGATTATGAAGCCACGACAGGTTGCAATGCATTTGATTAGAACCGCATTGAATTTTTCATATGAGAAAATTGGGGCTGATTTTGGCGGAAAAAATCATACAACAGTTATGCATGCCTGTGACAAGGTTGAAAAAATGTTGAAGAAAGATCAGGACTTGATTAAAGCCATAAATTCCATTAAAAAGGATATGGGTATTTAGAGCATGAATTACACATATTACAGACGTTATCAGCCGAAAAAAAAGAGAGAAACATTTTCCTCGTTTTTCTGGTTGGTGATTTTTCTCGTAGTTAGCGCGATTTTTTTAAAGTCTTGTTTCACTTCTGCCACTAATACTAAAAATGAAAAACGTGATGAGGTAATTTTGTCTGTAGATAAGGGTACTGCGCAAGTTACTGTTTGGGGTGATGATACCCCAAGTGTGGCGGCTAATTCACAAATAATTCTTGAAGGAGATAAAATTGAAACAGCTGAAAATACTTATGCAACTTTGACTTTTTATAATGGAAGTAAAATTACACTTGATCAAAAAACCGCGCTAGTTTTTTCAGATGTATCGACGGAAGATAATAATGATTTTTTGACACTTGATCTGAAAAATGGACGAGTTTTTGTTAATCAAATTCCAAACGACGAAGGCCAGATGACTTTGAATGTGAAAACTGATGTGATGAAAATTGCATCCGTGCAAACACAATATATTGCTTCAAATATTCCTGATAATGAGTATATTTATGTTTTGAACGGAGAAGCAAATCCGCAAATGCTTGATAAAGATGTGGTAATTGAAAATACCATTTTGAAGAGCGGTCAAAAAATTGCAATGCCTGATTCAAAACAGACTTCTCTGCTGGCACGTGAATCTGTAATACTCGTTGAAAATTCCAGCGATGATTTATTGGGAGATGTATTCTACACTTGGGTTTTAGCTAAAGCGGGCGTGATGCAGGATGCGAGTACCGGGGAAATTAATGAAGAAATTATTGCGAAGGTTGAAACACCTGTAGAAATTGTTGAACCTGTGGCCTCAACAGGTGTAGTTTTGGAAGGTTTGGTAATTTCCGTTACTTCTCCGATTTCCCCTGCGACAATTGAAAAAGATGGAGTAGCGATTGAAGGGACAATTGTGAATGGAACTGCTGAAACTGTAACAGTGACTTGGGATGGAAATAATGTGCCTTATACTTTGAAAGGTTTTAAGGCAGGAGGTTCAAGTTTTCGTTTCGTTGCGACTTCAGAATACAAAAATCTGAAAGTTGGGGAAAATACTTATACTGTGATTGCTTATGACACGGCAGGGAAGGTGAGCAATACTATTGTGGTGAAGGTAAATGCGAGTTTTAGTCCGGCTGTGACTGCTGAACAATTATAAATACTTCGCCTTATTTGCTTCATGCTCTTCGTTAGTTGTGGCGAAGATTGTGTCGCCAGTTTCAGGATCAGTCAGGTAGAACCAGTAAGTTGTATCTTTTGGGTAGAGCGCTCCCATTATTGTTGCAATGCCTGGGTTATCAACTGCAGTAGGCGGGAGGCCTTTATGAATTCGTGAATTATAAGGACTATCTGAAGCGAGGTCACTTGCTGTTAATTCTCCGTCCGGGTTTATATATAAGAGTGTTGCATCAATGCCGAGAGTCCAGTCGTTGTCCAGGCGATTCCAAATTATTCCCGAAACGAGAGGTGTGTCATTTGGGTGTGTTGCATAATTTACTTCTTTTTCTAACATTGAAGCTACTTTGATTACATCGCGAATTGATCTATTTCCGAGGTCGGTTTCCATTTGATCGGTAAACTTTGAGTCGAAATTTGCGAGCATTTGATTAATCAAAGTTTCTGAGGAAAAATTAGCGCTATCTAAAAAATATGTGTCCGGGAAAAGGAATCCCTCAAGGCTATTGTCGTTTCCCAAAAAGTTGTATGTGAAAGCACAATTAAAAGTGCAAAGTCTAAAATCGCCCGTTTTTATCAGGCCAAGTTCAGTTAATTGAGTATCAATTTCATCAATTGTCGCACCTTCTTTGACGGTGATGGCTAACTCGCCAGTACCCTGTGTTGTTAGAATTGTCACAATTTCTCGAGTTGTCATGTTTTGACTCAAAACAAATTTTCCGTAACGAAGTTTATTGTCGAGTTCTTCACTTTTTACGGTTCTTAAAAAAGCGCGATAATCAACGAGTAAATTTTTATCATCGAGACTGTCGGCAATCGATTTTGCGCTTTCTCCTTTTTCTATCTCGAAAACAACTTTTTCTGTGCTATTTTTATCTACAGCTTCATTTATATTGTATTTCCAAAGTGGATCCCAAAAATGCCAAATGCTAAAAACTATAACTGTCAGTGCTGCGAATTGGAAAAATCTTTTTTCCATTAGGCTGCAGAGTCAGTTCCACCTGCCATTCCCGGCAGCCCCAAGTCTCCCATAACATCTCGCATTCTCTCAGCTGCTATTTCTTGTGATTTCTTTACTGCTTTGTTGAAAGCTGTAAGAAGAGCCTTCTCAAGTTTCATTTTGTTCTCAGGCTTCATCATCTCCTCGGAAATTCGAACTTCCATAACTTCCTGTTCTCCGTTAATAATTACAATAACTCCTTCAAATTCTGCTTCAATATGCAGGTTTGCGAGGTCTTTCTTGATTTGTTTTGCCTTTTTTTGAAGCTGGTACATGTCTTTTGCTTGTCCAAATAATCCCATAATTTTTTTGTTAAAGTGGATGCAGTTTAGCAGACAGAATTCTACTTGTAAATTTTGGCTTGCACTGCGCGGAAGTATTAGCTAGAATCTCCCCGCTAATACCCTGCCGCAGGTGGGGCTAAACTAAAATAATATGGATACAATAGTACTGAAGGCACAGAAGCGAGACCCAAAAGCTAGAGCAAATACGCTTAGAAGAGTTAAGTTAGTCCCTGCTGAATTTTATGGTCGTGGAGTTGAAAATGTGAGTTTGCAGATGGCTTACGGAGATATTAGAAGAGCTTATAAGAGTGCTGGTCAGAATACTATTATTGATTTGGATATTGAAGGTTCTAAGAAAAAAGTTTTGATTCACCATGTTGATTATCATCCAGTTTCCGATGATATTACTCATGTTGAGTTTATCAATATCAAGATGGATCAGGCAATTCACACTCGTGTTAAAGTTAAACTTGAGGGAACTGCGCCTGCTGTTAAAGAGCTACAGGGAACTCTTGTTCAGAGCATTCATGAGGTTGAGATTAAATGTCTTCCTGCTGATTTGATTCACGAATTGATATTAAACATTGATGCACTTGTTGATTTTAATGCTTCGCTTCACGTTAGTGATATCAAACTTCCAGAAAGAATCACTCTTATTACAGATCCAGAATTAACTGTTGCGACTGTTGCTCAACAGAAAGTTGAGGAAGAAGCTCCAGCTGAGGCGGTTGATCTATCTAAGATTGAGGTTAGTACGGAGAAGAAGGTTGAAGAAGGTGCTGAGGCTGTGGAGAAAAAAGAAAAGAAGGATTAATTTATTAAGTCTTCAAGTATCTTTCTCATTGTTTCGTAGTCATTTGTTTTTGCTGACTCCGATGGGATCATTTTCAAAATAAATTCATTCCCCGGTTCAAGTTCTTTTGGCAAAAAATCTACCGGAATTTTTAGGGTATGTTCTTTTGCACCCAGTTTGAGTGAAATGCTTGCTTCGCCATCTTCTGCTTGAAGAAAATTGGCCAAATATTGATATTTGAGAGGATTGAACATTAATTTTTTTGGTGGAGGTCAGTGTATGGGAAATTGCTTTGATCGGCAAGAGTTGCGTGTGGCGGAGTGAGGGTTTTTGAGGTATAATGTGGAGATGGAAAATAATATTTGGTCTAATCCTCCACTAATCAAACCCATATTTAAATCTTCATTTGAAATGCCGATTCCCGGTTCAAAAAGATTGATCGAGATATGTTTTGATCCAAAAAGTTCTTTCGTTGAAGATGCATCAAAAGAGAAGGTTCTGTCTTTTCTTCAAAATGGTTACGCATATATTTTGTCTGTACTTGGAGAAGATGCATTCATCAATATGAAAAATATGCTAAGGTTGAAAAGGCAGTTTAATCATGATGTGAAAGGTGGGAATGAAATGAGTATAAATGTGAGTCGATTAGAATCTGCCGGTGATCTTTATACAAATGAACTTGAGCAATCTTTGATAACCCATGAAATACTTCATCATTTTTTTTGGGAGGAACATTTTTCTATGTTTATTGAGATGATTTATATGTTGGACAAAGGACAGGTGAGGAGATTTGATGTTTTGAAAAGTATTTTACAGGAAAATCGTTTTGCTCCGCCGTATTTAGATGGTTTAAGTCAAATTTCTGAATGGCTTGGCTTTGATGATATTGAAAAAATGCTTGAGGCTTTTCCAAGTCTCGATCTGACTGAACTGAAGCGGATTTTTAAAGAAAAATATGATGAGTATTGTGAAAGTGATGCAGAATTAGCTGGTCAGTTAAAGAACTTTAAAGCTAATTTATTAAGTAATGTTAGTGGTGTATAGCAAAACGTTAGCAAATATATAGCGTTTATATAGCAATTTGCTATACAACCTAAGTTGCTTCTATGAATTCACCATTACGCACTGCTTGACAAATTAAAAGAATGATTCTACAATCAGGCAAACCATTCGGTTATGGAGCATATTACTAGGCAAACTGAGAGTAGGACTGAGAGTAGGAGTAAGCTTAAAAAAGTAGGATTAAATGTGTTGAAGAATGGATTGAAACTATTTGCTGCTTTTAATATATCTGCATTGGTTTCGGCTGTTAATACATCTGTTTTTCTGACAATGTACTCGTGTGATCGTGAGGCGACTGATGAGATTGATTTCCCTCATGAAGGAGAAAAATTCAAGATTGCAGATCTAACTTTAAGAGAAAAGATTGCTCAACTTCTTCACGGGTCCGCATATGATTCAAAGATGGGAGACTCTATTGATCGTGTAGTAAATCATCGTAAAGTGCCACTTCCTATCAATTTCAGTGATTGGCTTACTGACGGGCTTAAATCTGATGAAAATATTGGAGGTGTTCATATTTTTCGTTCAGATGCCCGTACGCTTGAGGAGACACAACGAAGTATGAGAGAAATTATGGCTAAGAGTAAAATTCCGCCCTTCACTTCCATGGATATTGTTGGCGGATATACAAGGCATATAGGGCTTACATATGAAGATGCTCATAAATTTGGAGTTCCGTTGCGTTTTATTTTACTTGCAAAAGCTCATAATATCGAACTGCCTTCTCAAGAAGATTTGGGGCGACTATTTGAATCACTTAAAACAGATAAAGAAAAAATTGCTTTTCGTCTTGATATGGAAGCATATGGAGCGGCGATTGCCAAACTGTGCCGTCATAGTGGAATCACTGTGGATTTTGGTCCAGTGATGGATTTGGTTGAAGATAAAGATGGTGTTAATTTTATGGAAAAAAATGATGAAACTTATAGTGATAAGATTTATACCGTGATGGTTTTGGCATTTCATTTTCAAAAAGGATTTCAATCACAAAATGGAGTTCTTTTAGTACCAAAGCATTTTGCCGGAACTGGAAAAATGGATGTAAATCCACATGAACTTGTCGATCAAACGCTTTCGGGAATGAAAAGAAAATCCGGGGAACTTCTTCCTTTTAAGGATGCCATAATGGGGAGCTTGTTTTCTGATCCTATATCTCGGTCCGATTACCCTCTGGATAATTTATTTATTGATGCACGTTCTAAAGGTTCAAGCGCTAAGCTTGAACCTTATGATTTCGGTGTAGATGTTAGTAACTTTACAACTATGAATCCTGTTGATGGAATAATGGTTGGGCATGCATTGAGTTTTATGGATCTGAATACACCAGGGACTCTTAGTACAGATGTAATTCAACATAGATTGAGAGATAAACTTGGTTTTGATGGAGTGGTTTGGACTGACGATTTAAGTATGGGTGCTATTCAGAATTATAGTCAAAAGGATGGATGTAATAACTCAGGTGTCCTTTTTCAAAATGCATTTATGGCAGGTGCGACTATGCCAATGTTGCTTCATAATAGCGGTGACTTAGATCAGATTGTTGCCGCTGTTGAAGTAGCCATTGAAAAGGGTGAAATGAGCATGGAAGATGTTGATGCACGAGTACAGCAAGTTCTTGAACTTAAAGTTAAAATAGGTTTGCTTACTAAGACATCTGATGGACATTACGTAAATCGTGCAAAAGATTACTTATCTGAAAAATAATATGAACAAAGTTCGTATGCTTGCAATGGCCAGTCTTCTTACTTTGGATGCTGGTCCGACGAAAAAGCCATTTTTGCTTGATTGTGAAAATACTCATCAGAAAATTGAAGAAGTTTTTAAAATTGACGGTTTTAAATCTGAACCTTTGGAGATTGTGAGTCGTGTTGAATGGCCTGATTCTGTTTCAAATCCATTAAATTTAATTACACCAACTTTTGATGATGGACCTAATGAAAATGATTTGAAATTGATTCAGACTGTTGAGAATTTGGATTTTCAAAAAGTCATTTTTTATTACATAGGTGAAAAGTTTATTAAAGATGCGTCGCCTGAACCAGGTGGGTGGATGAATTGGATTGACGAAAATTGTGGAGACTTGAGTCGTGAAGAGTATTTATTATCAGTTGCCGATAATAACAGTATAGAAATTGCAAAAAAGGTTTTGGAGAATGGTTATGAAATCGGTTTCCATGGTATGCAACATCAAGATGTTAATAGTCCTGCACACATGCAAAATATGTCTTCTGAAGTTTTCTCCTCAGATCTTGAATTTTTTGAATGGATGATTCAAGTTCTTACTGCTAATCCAAATTATAAAGTTAAACATGTTCGCCCTCCTTACGGTGCTGGAATTTCTAGCGATAGTCCATTTGTTGAGGCGTCAGCAGAACATGGTGCGGAAGCGAGAAACTGGTCTTTTTCTTCATTCGATTGGGAGAAAGATTCTGAAGTTCGAGGTGATCATATGATAGGCAAAGCAATTCGTGCTTCGAATTATCAACGACCGTCTGATATTCTTTATCATTCCCCGCATCAAACCGGAATTGATTCCGGAAGTTTTGCTGAATTATTGGACGTGTGGTCAGGTATTTATCTTTCTTTATTACTTCCTGAACGAGCTGAGGAAATTGCAGGATATAAAAAATTACTACAAAATATGAATGAAGGTTCTCCTTTGATTTCATCAAGCTTTCAAATAGGCTCTTCAGGTCAAATTCTTTTGGATTCAAGTTATTTGAATGGTTTGGATGTTGAGTGGGCAGGCGTTGTTCAAAGTCAGTTTGACGGGCAAGTGGCAGATGGATTTTTTGGGGCTCAATCTCGCTTGGCTTGGGAGTCTCAGTACAATAATGATAATTTTAGAAGTCCAAATTTGGTACTTTCTGAATATGATTTGAAACTGCCGGATGTCAAAACTTTTGAAAAAAAAGAGGTTACTTTTGCCAATCGCGGTCTTCAAGTAAAGAAAATTGCTAATGATATTATTTGTAATGGTGGCTTAGATGAAAACTTTCTTTCGATTTACCGATTTGCTGGTCTTCATATAGAGCCTGATAACATTGGCAGTTATATTAAAATGCAAGAATATTTGCAGAGAAATGAGCTTGATGAGCAAACTTCAGCAAGAATTTTGGCTACTGCACTGTTAGAGAGTGGAATGAAAAATTCTGTCGATGAATGGTTTTTTGGCAAAGGTGAAGTAGAGGGACTTGCTGATAGTGTTTCAAGTTTCTCAATTGGCACAGATTTGCATGTTCCATTTCGCCTTCTTGGTTTGCAAAAAGAAGCTGATATTTTACTGTATGGAATTAATACAAAAGGTTTAACTCAAGTTAACATCGACACAATGAAAGTACTTTTTAGTTTGATCTTGGGCGAAGATATCGATCGTGAGAGTACCAAGAAAATTCTTGATACTCCGGAAGGAGCTGCTTTTGCAACTTACTTACTTTTGCGGCAACAAGAATTGCGCATGAGTAGTGAATTACATTAGTGATTTTGTCGCAATAATCGGAGCAATGATCAAAGCGATAGTATTTATAACTTTGATAAGCGCGTTTAGGGCTGGACCGGCTGTGTCTTTATAAGGATCTCCAACTGTGTCACCCACAACTGCTGCATGGTGAGCTACTGAACCTTTCCCACCGTGGTTTCCATCTTCAACGTATTTCTTTGCGTTATCCCAAGCTCCACCGGCGTTGCTCATATTGATTGCCATTAGAAGACCTGTGATGATAACTCCACCAAGTAGACCACCAAGAGCAAGAGGCCCAAGAATGAATCCAACTAGAATTGGGGAAGCAACTGCGATTACTCCAGGCATCACCATTTCTTTCAATGCGGCCTTTGTAACGATATCCACACAAGTGCTATATTCAGGCTTTGCTTTTCCTTCCATAATTCCTTTGATTTCACGGAACTGTCTTCGAACTTCTTCAACAATGCTGAAGGCTGCTCGACCAACTGCTCCCATCAAGAAAGATGAGAATAGGAAAGGAAGAACTCCTCCGATAAATAGACCGATAATAACTCTGTAATCTGCGATGTCAAAAATAAATTCTTTTGTTGAGTGTTTCATTAATTCTTCACCGTATGCTTGGAAAAGTACAAGCGCTGCAAGTGCTGCTGATGCGATTGCGTAACCTTTTGTTACGGCCTTAGTTGTGTTTCCAACTGAATCAAGTAGATCTGTATTTTCACGAACTGCTGCTGAAAGTTTTGACATTTCTGCAATACCACCGGCATTGTCAGTGATTGGTCCATATGAATCCATAGCGATAACCATTCCTGTTGTTGAAAGCATTGCTACCGCTGCAACGGCTATTCCATAAATTCCGCTTTGTAGAACTGAATGATCACCAAGCCAGTATGCCGCGAAAATTCCACCGATGATAATTAAAACCATTGGGAAAGTTGACTGCATTCCAACTCCAAGACCTGTGATTAAGTTTGTTCCTGCACCTGTTTCAGAAGATTTTGCGATTGAACGAACCGGGCTGTATTCCTTAGAAGTGTAATATTCAGTAACGATATTTATAAGTAGAGTGATAATTAAACCTACTACTGTTGCGAAGAAAATATTGATATCGTTGATCATGTATTTTGTCGCGAAGTAGAAACCGATTGCTGAGAAAATTCCTGTTGCGAGTGTTCCTTTATATAGAGCGGCCATGATATTTTTTGAACCGTCTCCAAGTTTCACAAAGTAAATTCCTAGGATTGAAGAGACAACTGCAATAGAACCAAGTGCTAGTGGAAATTCGATTCCAGTCTGACCGATTTTATCTGTTAATGTTGATGCCGCCAAAACCATGGCTGCAATTAAAGTCACTGCATAAGTTTCGAATAAATCCGCACCCATTCCGGCACAATCTCCCACGTTGTCACCAACGTTATCTGCAATAACTGCAGGATTTCTTGGATCATCTTCAGGAATTCCTTTTTCAACTTTACCAACAAGATCAGCTCCAACATCTGCAGCTTTTGTGAAAATTCCTCCTCCAACACGTGCGAAGAGTGAAATCAAAGATGCTCCAAATCCGAATCCAATCAAAACTCCAGGTGCCTCAGAAACTGAAAGACCGAATGAGTTTACAAATAACCAATATAAACCTGCAACACCAAGAAGTGCCAATCCAACTACTGCTAAACCTGTTACTGCACCACCTCTGAAGGCGATGTTAAGTGCTGGTGCTAGCCCATCTTTTGCGGCTGCAGCTGTTCTGATGTTTGCTCTAACTGCAACACCCATACCAATGTATCCGGCTAGTGCAGAGAAAACAGCTCCAACTAAGAAGCCGGTTGCAATTAAAAATCCATTTGCAGGTAAGGCAAAGCCTAAAATCAAGAAAATAATTATTGCAAAAACTGCGATAGTTTTGAACTGACGGTTTAAGTAAGCCATTGCGCCTTCTTGAATGGCATTTGCAATGTCTTGCATAGTTTGGTCGCCTGTCTTTTTATTAAGTACCGATACGATTAACGCGACTGCCCAGAGCAATGATAAAATACTTGCTCCAATGGCTATAAATGGAATATTCATTTCTTTTAGGTTAAATAGCTTAAGTCCGGCCTATTCTAGGCAAAAACTGGCTATTCATCAAATGCAGATTGAAGAATCCTTTTGACTAGTCGCTGGAATATTGTTTTAATGATAGCGAACACCAATATATATGGATCCAAAAAAGTACTTCAAAGATGCTGGAGAAATTGTGCTTTTGAACGAGTTAACGATGAGGAAAATTGCTGATGATCGAGATGCTCTTTACGATGGGTTTTTGATTTTGACCATTTCAGGCTTTTTGGGAGCTATTGGCTACTATTTCTTCCCTAATCCTGGAATTGTGGTTTATCGCCCTGATTTTTTCACTGTAATTAAGAATACTATCGAGACTACGGTGATTTCTTTGGTGACATTTTATGCTGTAGGTTATCTTTTACAGGAATTTTTTAAGAGTCGTTTGAAAATGGAAGGTTTTGTGAAAATTATGTGTTTTTCTTCGCTAATCGGTTTTATTGATATTCTTCCAAAGCTTTCAACTCTAAGCATGGTTTGGGGTCTTGTTATTTTATTGGCTGTTCTGAGGAAAATTGCCAAATTAGATTGGCCAGAGACAGCAGTTGTTGCACTAGTGATGGTTGGGATTGGCTTTGTGTTGACTTAAGCCTGGCAAATTGCCCTCATTTATGGTATAATATCATGAGTTATTTTTAATTATGGCTGAAGAAAAACCAAAAAATCCGGAGGGAATGGCGGCCAAGGCCGCTGCTGAGCGTGAGGACGATGAAGCTCTTGATTTAGATTTACCTAAACCGGTAGATATTCTTTCTACACCGCTTGAGGTTGAAGAAATGCCGGAATCGAGTGAATTACAGAAGAGAAGACAACAAACCAAGAATAAATTACGTGAGTTTGCAGGTGTGGAAGAAGGTGATTCTGAAGGTGATGATGGAGGTGGATTACTTGATATTGTTAGAGAATCGGGGCTTTCAACACGGCATGTGAAGTTTTGTTGTGGAGGAATTTTTGCACTTTTGTTTATTGTAGGTCTTGCCTACGGTGGATTTAAAGCGTGGGAATATTATAAAAATAGACCCATTACTGAGGAACCTGTTGTTGAAGAACCTGATGAGACTCCAACACATACACTTTACGGCACTCAAATTGAAACCGGAATCAAGATCGGTTTTGAAGAGGCGGATAAAGATAGTTCTACCTTAACTGGTGAAGAATTGGGCACTGAGCGTGGTTCTGCCGCGGAATATGCCAGATTTGTTGAAGATTTTCAGAAAATTTATAATATTTTGCAGGTTGATGTTCAGAAATTAATTGATCAATCTTCAGATAGATCATTGGCAATTGATAAGCATGTTGATGATCTCGAGGAGTTATTAAATATTGCTAATTTGAATTTGCGACAATTGCAAAGAGAAGAGGCTGATTTGATTGCACAATTCGAAATAAAACAGGCTGATCAGGCTTCTGATGAAGATGCATTTTTCAATAGCATAAATAATCTTGATGGAAATTCTAGTAATATTAGTTTGGAATCTTTTATTTCTGTTTCAAAAGAAGTGCTGGAAATTCGCGCAAATTACAGAGCAAGATTGAAACTTGATAATTTCTATAACGATGGAATTACTGAGCTTGAACTTCGTATAAAAGATATTAAATTAAATAAGGAGGCGCTAGTAAAAGGTGTTAGGGTTATTGAGCTTGAAGGATCTGATTTGAAATTGGTTATTGATGGTTCTCAGCTCTAAGTGATATATTTCACTTATGATCTACGAAACGCTAAGATCTGAAATTGCCAACAGGCGGCCCGACATTGATTTGGCTGAAGTTGATCGTGCTTATGAATATGCGAAAGTGGCGCACCTTGGTCAGAAGAGATATTCAGGTGAGGATTATATTGTTCACCCAATTGAGGCTGCGAGAATTCTACTTGATCTAGACCCGGATTTGGCTGCAATTCAGGCGTGCTTGATGCACGATGTTTCTGAAGATACGCCAATTACAGTCGAGCAAATTAAGAAAGAATTTGGTGAAGATGTTGGAAACCTGGTTTCCGCTATGGAAAAGATGGCCGTAATAAAAGTCAAAAAAGAAGATCAACAAACTGAAAATTGGAAGAAAATGTTTTTGGCGATGGCAAAGGATATTCGCGTAGTTTTTATTAAGCTTTCCGATCGACTTCATAATATGCGAACTCTGCAGTTTGTGCCGAAAGAAAAGCAGGAGAGGATTGCAAGAGAGACTTTGTTCGTGCACGCGGCGATTGCTTCTCGGCTTGGTATTTATCAGGTTAAAAGTGAGCTTGAGGATTTATGTTTTAAGTATTTGTGTGGCGATCAGTATCTAGAGTTGAAGGAGTCAGTGGCTAAATTCTCTAAAAAAAGCGATAGTTCTATGGAATTCGCGACTTCTAAAATTGAACAAATGTTGATGCGTGAAGGTGTTCAGGTTCAGGAAGTTTCAGGCAGAAAAAAGCACCTTTGGAGTATTTATCAGAAAATGGAGAAAAAACAGGCTATGGATATTTCAGAAATTTATGATTTGTTTGCCGTTCGAGTAATTCTTCCTGATTCTTATAAAGATGGGAAAGAGCAGGTTGCACATCTCTATTCAACTCTTGGGATCATCCACAATAATTTCATTCCACTACAGGATAGATTTAAAGATTACATTGCGGTTGCCAAACCAAATGGTTACAGAAGTTTGCATACAACTGTGCTTGGAATTTATGATGCGCCCACAGAAATTCAGATTAGAACTGCGAGCATGCACGCCGAGGCCGAGTTGGGAGTTGCTTCACATTGGGCATATAAGGAGAAAGTCAAAACAGGCACTCAAACTTTAAAATTACAGGAGGCTTTTCATGAAGTTCGAGCACTTTTGCAGCGTGAGCCAGATATTGAAGGAATTGTTCGTGAATGGATTGAGAAATTTCAGCAGATGGTTTTTTCAGATCGAAAAAAAGTTCAGGAGATGCTTCTTGAAAAAGGAATCGATCAGGTGCATCTGGATAATATAAAGAAGGCGCGAGCCTTTGGCCCGCTTGTTTTGGCAGGAAATTATGAGAAGCATCGAGTTTGGTTAAAAGGATTGGCTGATGATATTGGGAAGGCATCTGAAATAGATATTTTTCCTGATAAAATTTTTGTACTAAGCCCGAAAGGCGATGTGGTTGAATTGGCCCGAGGTGCAAGTCCTCTTGATTTTGCATACCTGATTCATAGTGATGTTGGAAATCATTGTAATGGTGCAAAGGTTAATGGAAAGGGCGTTCCTCTTGATTACGAACTCAAAAATGGTGAGATTGTTGAAATTGTTACTCGAACGAATGCGAAACCCGGGAAATATTGGCTGTCGATCGCAAAAACTTCAAATGCTAGGGCAAAAATTAAAAACTGGTTTCATAAACAGGAATTTGAAAGCAATGTGAAGCTTGGTCGTGAAATGTTGAATCATGAACTTGAGCTCATGCATAAGCCAAAGCTTGATGAGAAATTTACAGTGATGAAAAATTATGCAGGGAAGGAGCGAAGTCTAGACGATCGAATTGATATTTTAGAGGCAATTGGACTCGGGACCGTTTCTGCCGCTCACGTTGCCAAGACGATTTTTGCAGTTGAGGAAGCGCATGAAGAAGAGAAAGAAATATATTTTGCGCCGGAACTCACCGGCAAGGTTTTAATTACAGGCGAGTCGAATTTGCCGCTTGTGTTTAGCGCTTGTTGCAAGCCAAAACCGCCGAATGCGATAGTTGGTTATGTGCGGAGAGGGAGTGCAATTTCAATTCATAGAAAGAGTTGTCGCGAGTTGAGTGGACTGGATGGTGAGAGGTTTGTTGAGGCGGTGTGGGCGTGAGTGTTATTAGAAATCTTTACCATTTTATATGGATGTCCTTACCAAGAAACAAAGAAGTTATTGTATGTCGCGTGTTAAAAATAAGAATACAAAACTTGAAGATATGTTTAGAAAGTATATTTTTACCAGAGGATTAAAAGGATATAGAATCGGCAGAAAGAATATCCTAGGGAAACCTGATTTGTATTTTGGAAAGTCAAAAGTTGCTGTTTTTATTGACGGTTGTTTTTGGCATAAATGTCCCGTTTGTTTGAGTATTCCTGGCAGTAATTATAAATTTTGGGAAGAAAAATTAAATAAAAATCTTGCCAGAGACTTAAAAGTAAATGATACTTTGAGTTGCGAGGGGATTAGAGTTCAAAGATTTTGGGGGCATGAAATAAAGAAGGATATTGATAAATGTTATAGAAAACTTCAAAAAGAACTATCAGTCAAAGGCTAATCCCTGTTTAAAGATTGACAGTGTATATGCACTCACCTAGTATCAGAATACTACCAACAAAAACTTCATGAAAAAAACTTCGAAACTAAAGTTTATTGATTTGTTTGCAGGAATCGGAGGTTTTCATCTGGCATTTCATAATGCGGGTGCCGAATGTGTTTTTTCATCAGAATGGGATGCTGCTGCAAGAAAAACTTATGAACATAATTTTAAGAAAATCTCTCCTGAATTATTTGAGAGTGGAAATTTTATTGGAGATATTAATTCTATTAAAGATATAGAAAATGACATACCTGATTTTGATATATTGACTGGTGGATTTCCTTGTCAGCCTTTCAGTAACGCAGGACATCGAATGGGGTTTGAAGATACCAGAGGTACTTTATTTTTTAACATTGCGGAAATTTTAAGAATTAAACAACCAAAAGCTTTCTTTTTGGAAAACGTGGGTGGATTACTAAATCATAATGAAGGTGAAACTTTTGCTAAAATTAGAAAGGTGTTGGAAGAGGATCTTGGATATTCTTTCAACTTTTTTAGAGTGAAGGCTTGTGACTATGGATTGCCACAACTCAGACCTAGAGTATTTATGATTGGGTTTAAGGATAAAAGTATTAAATTTAATGCTCCTGCTAAAAAAGCTTTGCAATTAACTATGTCAGAAGTTTTTGGAGGTGAATGTACAAGAAAAATAGGATTTACTCTTAGATGTGGAGGTAGAAGGTCTCCAATTGATGATAGAAGAAATTGGGATGGTTATATTGTGGATGGTGAAGTTAAACGTATAACTTCAAAAGAAGGAAAGAAAATGCAAGGTTTCCCTGATAGTTTTGAATTTCCTGTAACTGAGTCTAATGCGATGAAACAATTGGGCAACAGCGTTGCTGTTCCTGCAATTCAAGCTTTTGCAGAGGTGTTAGTTAATACTCTTATGAACGTACATGAAGAGCACCTTTTGGAAACTTTGCCTCGTCGGATGTATATTCCACCCATGGTGCCAGTACTGGGTACTTTGCAGGCGAATACAAATCCACAAGTTGACTTCCAACCTTCTTTGTAGGCATTCCTTTTTTGCTTCTCATTGAGAATGTCAGGTTATCCCAAACTGAATCTACAGCTTCATCTAAGCTGATGATCTTATAAGTAGATGGGTCACATGCGTTACTGAAAATTAATATTTTATCTGCAGGAAAATCAGAATCACCTCTTTTTCCTGTGCCCTTAAAAAAGAAATATTCGAGAATCGGCTTAAGATATTCTTTGTATTTTCTGAAAGGTGAATGTGGGGAAGTATTTGTTATATCTTCAGTGATTTTTCCGGATTTTCTTAAACTCCAATATTCTTTAATCATCTCATCAAGTGGTGCTATATTCATTTTAAGTTTATTACAAACATTTATAAAACCGTCTCTTGATGTATGATTTATCATTGCTGCTTTTGCGCAATCACCAAATTTTATACTGTAGTTAATACCGTTTATTCCTATATCAGCTTTAAATGATGCTTTGGCTTTTCCGAAAACTTTCTTTAGATTTTTATAGTCTCTTTTATATAACCACTCCTCATATTCAGTTAACCAAACAGGAATATTTACACCAGGTCCAAAGTTCAGATGTCTGATTTGCCTCAATTCTTCAGGCCCGGTTTTTAACTCAGCACCACCATGGAAAAATTGAAAGTAACATTTAGCCAAAAATGCTTTTAACATAACTTCATTTTCTTCACCTTTGTTTGTCATTATTAATCTTTTGGAATTAATTGTTCAACATATCTATTTCTATGAAACGAGCACAGGAAACGCCTTTCTTTAGCAGTCTGTGGCTATCCATGCCAGCTATCAGCATTTTTCTTTGACAGCCTAACAAGGCAAAGAGTACACTTTGAATTGTTCAATAAACATCATGTACCCTTTAACCTTATTAGAACATGAATAATTTACATCAAGACCCTGATTGGGGCAAGGCTTTGAAAGAAGCTAAATCAAATCTTCTTTATTATACTAAGCAGATTCGTAAAATTGAAGGTGCACTTCCATATCTGGAAGAAATGGCACAAGATCAATCTGGAGCTGTTCCTCTGGTTGAAGTCCCAGTATTATCTTTAGATGACTTTTCTGTTTCAAAAGCGGAAGTTGATGGATATTTGAAGGGAAATTTTATGCACCGTTCAGACGGTAGAATTAAATTGTTTGCATTAAAATGTTTCAGCGATGATTTGTACTATAAAACTTTCGTTAATGCCATAAACCTACATGGTGATGACATAAAGGCAGATTCATTTTTTACAACCTTGAATCGTGTTTGTGCACGTTTCGGACTTATCAACAAGGGGCAAGGTCTATTCGGTAAGATATCTAGCTAATATGACAAAGAATTCTTCCTCTTGGAATAGAAAATTCGGTCATAGTAAAATTACTAGTTGGCAATATTTCGGAGTTTGTTTCTTAGCCGTTTGTGCTATGGGAAGTCTTGTTGCTATAGCCTACTCGCCAATAGCAGGTTTGGTTGGTGGATTAGCTACATTTAGTTTAGTATTGAGAAAGCTTATACCTTAAGTAGTGAATTGCTTATCACAATATTAAGATTATTATTTCTTTTAATTCTACGTTAGGTGAAAGTTTCGCTGGGCTAAAAACACATGTAACATAGACATATGTCAGAAGGAAATTCACTCATCAATTTAGGAGACTTATCAAAACCCGCAAATACACTCATTGAAAAAATTTCTGAGGCAATCGGGGGCATTTTTAAACCTTGGCAAACAAGACGCGTTGCGAAAGCTGACGCTGACGCCGAACAAATTAAAGCCATATCTAAAATCGAAATGACCGAGTTAGAACAGCGTGCTTTGCAACGCTTCATGTATGAAGAGGAAAAAAAACAAAGCAATATTGAAAGTATAACCTGCCAATCGCTTCCACAACTCAACGAAGGTGCAAAACCTGAAAAAATAGAAGATGACTGGATTACAAACTTTTTTGACAAATGTCGCCTAGTATCTGATGAAGAAATGCAGGGCATTTGGGCAAGGATTTTGGCTAGTGAAGCAAATACGCCAGGAAGATTTTCAAAGAGAACAGTTAATTTCATGGAATCGCTGGGTAAACATGATGCACAGCTTTTCACAAAACTATGCGCATTCAATTGGATACTCGGCGAAATACAACCTTTGATTTATGATCTAAATGCGGATATTTATATAAAAAATGGAATAAACTTTAGTATCTTAAAACATCTGGACGCGATTGGCCTTATAAGTTTTGAAAGCTTGGCAGGTTATAAAAGACATGGTTTTGCTCAAAAGACAGTAGCTGTTTATAAAAATGCACCCTTCGTTCTCAAATTTCCAAAAGAAAGTGATAACGAAATTAATATAGGTAAGGTTTTGCTAACAAGTATTGGCAAAGAACTTGCGAGTATTTGCGCACCAGAAACAATTGCGGGTTTTGATCAATACGTCATCGAAGAATGGAAGAAAAAAGGTATCGATGTAAACAATATAACAAGCCCAGCAAAACCATCGCCTAACGATGAATAACTGGCTCACTCACTACGCTATTCATGAACGTTGTAGCTACTTTCATCCTCTTTTCAAAAAGCTTCTCAATAATATTCTGAAGAAATTCACTTTCTTCTTCGCTGAGGGAGATTTTTTGGAGGGCGGAAAGGCCGGCACCGCGGAAAAATTCCATGGCTTTCCGGTATTTTAGTTCGACAGGCGTATCATTTGCATGGCGGCAGTCGGAGCAATTTAGCGCATTGCTATTTTCGCTCAGGTACATTCGGTCTTCCACTCGATGGCAGCTTCCGCAATTTTTGTAACTTGGAAGGTGTCCCAGAAGGTTTGCGAGTTTTACCAATGCAAAATCGACAGTAAAAAGATGCGCGGTTTCGGAATTCAAAAGAGTCATAGTTTCGAGTAGCAAATCGTAAATTTCTTGGTGAGGGTCTTCTTCAAGCACACGGGCGTTTATGATTTCCACTAATCTGCAAATTGAAAAAATGCTGAAATAGGAATCTTTAAGACGGAAGAATGGGTTTTCGCAGCGCACGGTTTGCAGATAAGAATTGTGGCGACTTTCATAAACTGTCGCAGAAATCAGATTCAAAACTTCAAGATGGCCTTTTCGGCGGGAATTTTTCCCACGAGCTCCTTTAACAATCAGATCAAGTTTTTCGCCGAGCTCGGTAATTACTGCAACGCAGAGATCATTTTCCATGAAAGGTCTGCTGCGAATCACGATTCCGCGAATGTTGCGAATTTTTTCTCTCATGAATTTCTAAGATAATAGTTCAAAGCGATGTAACTTGAAGTCACGCCGATTACGACGCTTCCCACAAGTTCAGATCCGAAAAGGATAAATGGATGAAAATTTTCTTTGAAATTGGCAAGTGATGTGAGTTCTGATCCTTCTAGAAAAACCGTGAGTAGTGTGAAGCTGAAAAAGACAGCGATGAGGCTGTAAATTATGCCTTCGAAAATAAATGGAAATCTGATCATGTTTGGGTTTGCTCCCACGAGTTGCATAATTTGAATTTCGAGTCTTCTGGTGAAAATGCTTAGGTGAATTGCGTTGATGATTATCAAGAGCGATCCGAAAATAAACGTGATAATTACTCCGAAAATGAGTTTTTGTGTGAAATTGGTGACGCTGATTAATCGAGTAACGATTTCTTGATTTTCGTTAGAGCTCGCAGAATTCACGAGATATTTTGAGTAGTCACTTTTTTTAATATAGTCGGTCACGATACTGTGATTTTCAGGCTCATCAGTTATGATTTTAATGTTTCCCGGAAGTGGGTTTGCAATTCCGTAATTTGTGAACGGATCGGCTTTGTCGGGATATTCAGAAAGAAAACCGGAAAGAGCTTGTTGTTTGCTGGTATAAACTGCACTTTTTACAACTGGAATACTTTGAATGTCTTTCACCATTTCTTCGATTTCAAATGTGAGGGCATCGTCAGAAATGTAAAGAATCAGATCAACTTTCTCACCAATTTTTTCCATTGTTGCTTGAGTTAGCACGTTCAAAACCATTATCACATTGAAAATGAACAAAATCAGACCCATCATAACCGCCGTTGCAACACTAAGCAGGAGATTTCGTCCAATGTTTTGCAGGGAAATTTGGGCCAGTCGTTTAAAGTTGTGGTGGAGTTTGATTCGCATTGTTGCGTAGGATGGAGCTTTTGAAAGCTTGTGGTTGGTATGGTTCTAACCTGATAATTTCTATGTCGAGTTTTTCTTTGATGAAGAATTTTTTGAGATCGTAGGTAAATACAAACTGATCGTATCCGAGTGCGAGAATATTCGGTTTGTATTTTTTTATCACTTTATATTTATCGTCCGGGTTTCCGAGCACCGCTTTATCAACATGCTGACAGTTGGTCACATTTTTCAGACGGGTTTTTTCGTTGTGAGTCGGGTCGAATCCTTTGATTTTTTTTACTGTTACGTCACGCGCTACAGTTACAATTAGTGTTTCTCCGAGTGCTTTTGCCTGTTTTAGATAATTTTCATGACCGGCGTGAAAAAAGTCAAAAGTACCGAATGCCATCACTAATTTTTTATCCGAGGTTTGCATCTGGCAGAAAGAAATTTAAATAAAGAGCAAAACAGAATAAAATTATAGACAGAGTTGAAAGAATAATGAAGGCGACTTTTTCGCCGCCGAAAATGCTACCTAACCGCAATGATAAGCGCGAAGTGCCAAGAGCTAGGGCCGCGAAAAGAAAGGGAAGGTCTAAGCCTCTGAAAATCAATAGATCCGGTTTATTTATTACTTGTTGTGCCACGAGAAATGCGGCTGAGATATGGAAAAGCCCCAAAATAAGGAAGAAAAAGAATGCAATCTGCGAAATATTTTGGAGGGTTTTCTGCATGCGGATAGTATAACTTATCCTTTGGGTACTTCAAGTGAAGTCGACAGTATTTTATGTTTTAATTTCCCGTCGACGGGGGATTTGTTTTGATTTAAACTGGCCGCATGCAACTTACAACCGAACAGGTCAGGAAAATTGCGCATCTTGCAAGGCTTCATCTAACTGATGAAGAAGTTGAACTTTTTGCAGGACAGCTCACGAATATTTTGGATTATGTTGAGGTTTTGAAAGAGCTTGATACGACCGGAGTTCCTGAAACAAATCAGGTGACGGGACTTACAAATGTGCTTAGAGAAGATGTGGTTTCGCAGAGTTTGTGTAAACCCGACGAACTTTTAGAGTGCAGTCCGTTACCAAAGGACAAACATCAAATTAAAACTAAACGCGTAATATGAGTGATTTACACTGGCTGTCAATTGCGGAGGCTCACGAGGGTCTGAAGTCGAAAAAATTCTCTTCAAAAGATCTTGTTGATTCTTCTTACGCACGCATTAAAGCAACTGACGGAAAGCTGCATAATTTCTTAACTTTGACTGAAGATCACGCATATGCGCGTGCGGCATTGGCTGATAAAAAAATTGCAGCTGGTGAAGAAATTCTTCCACTGGAAGGCGTGCCAGCAGGTATGAAAGATCTTTTCAATACTCGCGGAATTCGTTCAACTTGTTCTTCAAAAATGCTTGAAAATTTTGTGCCGCCTTATGAATCAACTGCAACACAGCGATTATTAGACAATGGGTACGTGCTTTTAGGAAAAAATAATCTTGATCAATTTGCTTGTGGGGCTTCAACTGAAACTTCAGCTTTTGGGCCGAGTTTGAATCCGTGGAATCCTGAATATGTTCCTGGAGGGTCTTCAGGTGGAAGTACCTCTGCGGTTGCTGCCGGCCAAGTTTATTTTGCTTTGGGAACGGATACTGGAGGATCAATTCGTCAGCCAGCTTCGCTTTCAGGTTGTGTCGGTTTGAAGGTTACATACGGGCGAGTTAGCAGATTTGGTGTGACGGCCATGGCTTCGAGTTGGGATACAGTTGGTCCATTTGCACGAACTGCTCAAGATGCAGCAATTATTATGAATGCAATTGCTGGTTCTGATAAATTTGATTCAACAACTCCACAGGTTGAAGTGCCTGATTATACGGCGAATCTTGCAAAGGGAGTGAAGGGACTTCGAATTGGTGTGCCGAAAGAATATTTTGCTGAAGGTGTTGAACAGGAAGTTAGAGATTCTGTGATGGCGGCCGTGAAAGAATATGAAAAAATGGGTGCGATAATTAGTGAAATCAGTTTACCAATGACAAAATACGGAGTTGCGGTTTACTACGTGACAATGCCTGGTGAACTTTCCACAAATTTATCTCGATATGATGGAATTCGTTTTGGCCACAAGCCTGATGGTGAAGTTGCAGATTTGATAGATTATTATAAACGAAGTCGTGGGGAAGGTTTTGGTAGTGAAATTAAGCGCAGAATCATGGTTGGAACTTTCGTGCTTTCTGCAGGCTATGCCGACGCTTATTACAAGCAGGCTCAGCGAGCTCGAACCTTAATTATTCAGGATTTTGACAGAGCTTTTAAAGAAGTTGATGTAATGATGGCTCCAGCTTCACCAACACCTGCATTTAAGGTTGGTGAAAAGGCCGCAAATCCTCTTGCGATGTATCTTGCAGATGCTCTCACAATTCCGCCAAGTGCCGCCGGAATTCCTGGTATTTCCATTCCTTGTGGATTTTCTTCTAAAGGTCTTCCAATTGGTTTACAAATAATGGGTCCAATGTGGAGTGAAAGTCTAATTTTACAAACCGCCGCTGCCTTCGAACAAGCTACAGATTGGGGTAAGATGAGACCGAAGATTTAGCGCGACAGAAAATTATGCTTCGCGTAAAGTCGGCTTTCTTGACGGTTTTTGGACTTCGTTTATAGTGGGAAGTCCCACGTACTTCTCCAAAAATTTATTAGTTTTTACCTGCAACCATATGCAAGACGCTACTTTAAATGAATTGGCAAACTTAAATAAAAAGGTGGATAAGATCAGTGAACAGCTCGATTTTTACTGTAAAAAGTATTTTGCTACAAAAGCCGAAGAAGAGCGAAAATATTTTCTTGAATCAATGAGCACTGAAGAGTTGGCTATGTTTTGTAAGGCTAGTGATATTTTAAGAAAACAGGATGAGCTTAGGGAAACTTTCAAGTGAATTATTGCAGGAAAAATTCAGGACTTATTCAGATTTACTCATTAAAATTAGGTGGTTAATACTAACCAAAATCACATGAATAACGACAATTTACAACTTATCCTTGATGGAATTAACTTCCTGAAAGGTCAAAATGAGGAAATTCTTAAACGACTGGATGCAGTCGAAATTAGGCTTGATTCTATTGAAGTGCGCATGGATGCCCTTGAAAACCGAATGAATAAAATAGAAGCCAGAATGGATAAACTCGAGCGCAAAATAGATAAAGTCGAAGCGAGGTTAGGTCGTGTTGAATCAAAACTTATACTTGTTGAGCAGCGACTCTTTGATGTTGAGAAAACTCTTCACAATGTTGTGGTTGAAGTGATCGATCACCGAGTGAATATTTCTAATCTTGTTAATCAAGAACAATTCACCGAGTTCCGTTCCCTCAACCTAAAATTCCACGACGACACGAAAGCTGCGTTAGTTAGACTCGAGCATGAAATGAAATCTCTCATTGAGAGTCATAAAAATGTAGCCGAAAGAGTTGCTGTGTTGGAACTTTAAAATTATTCATCAAGAGTTACGCCACACATACCTACCTCTTCTGCAGGTAATCTTTCAATAAATCTGCTAAGCATGTTTTGGTTCTCCTTTGTTTTTATCGATGCATAAAATTCTTTTCCTGCACGTTCTAAATTTATTCCATGTTCTTTCAACATTTTTATGATCCACTCCCTTTCTTGTCGATTTATTTCACTTTGTTTGTCTGCTGCATCATCACCCTTAAATGAAGCCTTTATTAGTTCCCATAAAGATCTGCTATCAGGCTCTTCAATCACTTCTGGCATGAGTCTAATCAACATTATTGCAGAGTTGCCATCACCACTTGCTAATCCAGTTTTGGCAACATTTTTTGCCTCTGCAGTTCGACCTAATCGTTCATATGCTACAGCGCATTGTGCGTATGCCGGTAGATAGCCCTCTTTGATTGCTGCTCGGAATAAATTTTTCGGTCCATTTAAACTATCAAAATCTACTTTGCCAACATTCATGCTTGCTAAGTTTGCGTAAGTTTTCCCTCTTAATCCTCTGTCTTTAGTATTTGCTAAAATTTCTCGATATAATTTATTCGCCTTCTCTTCTTCACCTAAGATCATTAAAACTCGCGCGCGCTCGAATTTGGAAAGATTTTCAATAGTTGAATCTATATTTTCTGGAGCAATTTCTCTTGCAACAGCTCCCACCAAAGCAGATGGTGAAATTTCAGAAAGTGCTCTTCGTGTAAATTCAGGATCGGCCAAAACTGATTCGGGTTTTTTATCACCTAGCTCTGCGTAATAATCTATAAGATCAGGTGCGTAATTCATAATTCAAATTAAGCCCGCTCAACATATTCTCCTGTCTCTGTGTTCACACGAATCATATCGCCTTCATTCACGAATAGGGGAACGTTTACTGACGCGCCGGATTCAACAATTGCGATTTTTGTACCGCTTTGAGCTCGATCGCCTTTAATGCCAGGAGTAGTTTCAACAACTTTTAGTTCTACTTTTGGAGGAAGCTGTATAGAAATTGGTCTTCCTTCGTACATTAGAGCTGTCATTTCTTTTCCGTCTTGAAGATAATTTGCCATGTCGCCAAGGCTTTCAAGAGTGAAACTGAACTGGTCGAAATTTTCGCTGTCCATGAAATATGCGTTGTCTGAGTCTTTATATAGGAACTGGATTGTTTTTCGGCCTACATCTGCAACTTCAAAAGATTCACCTGCTATGAAAGTTTTCTCCATTACATTTCCGTTCATCAAGTTCTTAAGTTTTGTTCTCATAACCGGCTTTCTCTGCGCTGTTCGCATGAATGAGTTCGAAATGATTTGGTAAGGAGCATTTGAGTGATTTAGTACCACACCTACTTTTAAGTCTGTAATTGATTGTGCCATAAAATGGGTTATTTCTGCTTCATTTTACGGTTTTTTACCTTTCAGTCAACTGTCTTCTTGTAAAATATCGGCGGATTTGTTATAAAGATTTCCTTTAAATATAAAATATGGGTGAACGTGAATACGTATTGGAGTATACACGAGAGAATATGAGGGGCGAGGTTAGTGAACCTGATAGAAAATTGTTGGAATGCAAATTGAAAGAAAGAGAGGGTACAGGATTTAAATCAGATCATGAAGCAATGATTTTTGCTAGAGTTGAAGCTGCAAATTTACTTATTCCTGACCTGAATAAACCAGAATTAGGTCCATACCGAGTTAAATTTAGGCTTCTTGTAAATGATGTTATGGTTGGTGAGGAAGAATTGAATCGGTCAAGTTACGGATTTGAATTCGCATCTTACTAGTTTTTAGCAAACTCCCAGGCCATTTTGAAAATTGCTCTTTGAGTGTCGGCGATTTCGCGGTTTTCGATAATCATGCCGAGTAGATCCGAGCCGAAGGAGATGATTGAGACTTTGTCGTCGTAGATGTTGATTTCGTTGGCGAAGGAAAACTCGCCAGGAGTGACGAGGCGGATTTCTCGATGGCGGATTTTGTTTTCTAGCGCAACGAGTTCACCGTGGGAATCTTTTGGTGCTATTCCGCGTAGGTAGATTTTTCGTTTTACTCTTTCGTTTACGTATTCATCGTCATAGTTTGGCCAGTGTTGGCGAATAAGTTTTGAGTCGGCGTAGTTTAGAATTTCAGATTTTGCAGTGAGTGTATCGGAGTAGATTTTTTTAATTGCGGCGAGGCCTTCGTAATATGTAACGCGTGGATGTGAGGTTTTTCCGTGAAGTCGGCGAAGGTCGGGGAGGGCGGATTTCAGGTTCATGTATTTTTGACGGTATGAATTTCTGATTTCGTCGGGATCGATTGCATTGAAAAATTTGATTTTGTTTTGAGTGTAAGTGGAAATGAAGCCTCGTTTAATGAGCTTTTCGAGTATGTCATAACAGCTCACGCGGTTCATCTTAGAGCGCAGTGCAATTTCGGAAGCGGGTGAGGCACCGATTTCTAGTGTTGCCAAATAGACGCGAGATTCTTTGTCGCTGAGGCCGATATCAATTAGGACATCTACTAGTTCCATGGTCAAGAGTTTTTGTGTTGTAGAAAATTCCGACAGCTCGAAATCAACAACAGCATATGCCGGTCGAATTGATAAGGCAAGAGAGGCTTGTTGCAAGTGTCTGACAGAGTTTTTTGCACGGAAATTCGCTATTGCAGATCGTAGTTTGAAGTAATAAAACGCTAATGTATTTCCTAACCACGCCCCAATGACAACCGCCACACAAAGCTCAACTGAAACAAGCACCAATCCGGTGCGCGCGATGCGAAGAGAGCACAAAAAATTTCCAAGAACCGGTGTAACTAAACAAATGGTTCTGGACATGGCTAAGGAAAACGGAGTTCAATTTGTGGATATGCAATTCACAGATATTCTTGGTGTTTTGAAAGCTGTAACAATTCCAGCTCATAAATTGGAAGAGGCAATGGATAATAATGTTTGGTTCGACGGATCTTCAATTGAAGGTTTTACAAGAATTACAGAGTCAGATATGTATTTAAAGCCAGACTTGAATACATTTTGTATTCTACCTTGGACTAAAAAAGGAGAGGATGTAACTGCAAGATTGATCTGCGATGTTTATCTTCCAGACGGAGAGGCTTTTGAGGGTGATCCACGCCAGATTCTCAAAAAACAGCTCGCGGAAATCAAGAAGCTTGGGTATAGCTTCAACACTGGTCCAGAGTTAGAATTCTTTTTGTTCAAGAAAAATGAAGACGGAACTTTTGGTCCGAATCCACATGATGGTGCTGGTTACTTTGATCAGACTACAGATCTTGCGCTTGAAATTCGTCGAACGATGAGTTTAGCACTTGATGAGATGGGAATTGAGGTTGAAGCGCTTCACCATGAAGTTGCTGCAGGTCAGCACGAAATTAATTTCAGATATGGCGATGCTTTGGCAACTGCCGACAATGCAATTTCTTTTAAATTAACTTTGAAGGCTATATCTCAAAGAATGGGTCTTCAGGCAACTTTCATGCCAAAACCGATTTTTGGAATTAACGGAAGTGGAATGCATGTTCATCAGTCACTTGCCGGTCTTGAAGACGGTCTAAATAAATTCTACGACAAAGATGGTCTTTACGGACTTTCAACAACAGCGAAGAGTTTTATTGCAGGTCAAATGGTGCATATCAAGGCTATGAACGCGATTATGAACCCAACAATCAACTCTTACAAACGTCTTGTTGTGGGTTACGAAGCACCTGTAAACGTTGCTTGGGGTCAGAGAAATAGATCTGCTCTAATTAGAATTCCTCGAGTTACTCCTCACACTGCTCCAAGGGCAACTCGTTGTGAACTTCGATGCCCAGATCCTGCTTCGAACCCATACCTCACTTTTGCGGTTATGCTTGCAGCTGGAATTGATGGAATCAAAAAGGGAATGGTTGCTCCTGCACCAATTGAAGATAACATTTGGGAATTGACTCCAAAGGAAATGAAAAAGTTGAAAGTTACTTCTGTTGCCGGAACTTTGAAAGAAGCGATTGATGCCTTCCGCGATGATGAAGTTTTGCGAAGCGCTTTGGGCGAACATTTCTTTAATCATTTCTACGAAGCAAAAATGGCTGAGTGGAATTCATACAGAACTTATGTAAGCCAGTGGGAAGTGGATAGGTACTTGGACATGTAGTTTGGGTTTCTTCGGACCTGGAATTAAAAAAGGAGAGATCATGATCTCTCCTTTTTTATTCTGGGATTACGGTCCTTCAAAAACCCAAACTACATGTCCTCATGCGTGGGATTCCGAAATGTACATTTAAATATACATTCCTGCTTGTGCACAGATTTTTGCAGGTTGTGCTTGTGTTGAAATGTACAGTTCAGTGTACTGTTGGTTTAACAGCTTTACTTGTTCAGAGGAATTTAAGTTGTTCTTTTAAACTTGGAAGTTGCTTCGGGTCTATGCTACCTAAGAGCATATCCATTCTTTCAATGGATGAATCTAGGTCGTCTAATTTTAAGTCTAACCGTTTCATGATCTAATTATATTATACTTTAATGTATAATCCCATCCGTATGAAAAATATTCTTAGGATCAAATCTGTATTACTGGCTCTGCTTTCAGTGCTCTTAGTTATCGCTATGTTCTGGCTAGTTTCCACTCAAGAAGGCAAAAAAATACAACTGCAGGTTTTTGGTGGTTCTTACCTTCCGGCAGAGGCTACCGTTACTGAAACTTACGTTTATATTGATCCACCACGAGCGACAAATGGAAAAACCGGAGATGGAATGTATGACGGTGGGGTTTTTCTATACATGAAGGCATATTATTCTGTGGATGCTGAGCAATATTCTAATCAATTCGAGGTTAAAAAATGGCCATGGCGGGCGGTGAAAGACTCAATTATGACAAAAGAAGCCGATGCTTTTAAAGAAACTTATCTGCAACCTGGAGATAACACCACAATATATTATGATCCTGGAGAACCTGAGGAATCAGTGCTAAATCAAGAAGATGAGCTTCATTTCTGGTTTATTTTCTTGATTTTTATGCCTGGTATTACTTTTCTAGTGATTTTCGCAATCTATCAAATCGCGATGATTTTTTATCATCCAACAAACAAGCGTTCAATCTCCAACAAATAATGGTCTTGGTTTTTTATGCTGAGTTCAAGCAGTCCGGTTTTGAGTCGGCGGTCGATTTTCAACAAACCCGAGATCACTTTCCGGAGTTCGCCATAAGTGAAATTTTTGCATTGGCGGCTCACGATGGTAGCAACAAAAGGAGCAATTCCCAGTCGTGAAGCGAGCATGTTCGGATTGTATCGATCTTCTAGGAGTGCTTTTACTTCGAGCATCAGCCTGAATTGGCGAGCTATCATTGCAAAAACAAAACCTGCTTCTTCACCCTGTTCTTGAAGTTGGCGGAGTAGCCGTAAAACTTCCGCAACTCTTTTTTGCGAAAGCTCGTCAATCATTTTGAAAATGGATTCTTGTATGTTTCCACTTACAAGTTCATCAATTTTCTCGATTGAAATTGTATCGCCGCGTGAATAGAGACAAAGTTTTTGTATTTCATTATCAAGATTCCAAAGATTTTCACCGCAAATATTAATTAGATATGCTGCTGCGTTTCCATCAATATGCCCCACATGAAATTCTGCGCGTCTTTCCACCCAAGTGCGAAGTTGTGCGCCTTTTGGAGGAAGGAAAAGTCGGACAGTAGCCACCACAGAAAGATGTTTGAAAAGGGAAGTACGTTTATCAGGTGGATTTGTTTCCGCAATCAAAACTACTGTTGAACTAGGAATATCTACCAGTGCTTCTTTTAATTCAGCTTTTTTTAAGCAATCTTTCAGGATTATCAGTCGTTTTTCACCAAGAAAGGGGAGTGAGCTGATGTTAGATCGGAGTTCTGCCACTTCAATTTCACCGTTTGCAATTTCTAACAGGTTCAAATCACCGTGTTTTTCAATGAAACCTTTTTTCCAACGGTCGACTTCTTTTTGAAGAGAAAAACTGTCTTCTCCGTACATGAAAGTTAAATTTTCTATTTTCATATGCCGATTCTATCACGGTGCGGCTAAAAATCCTCTAGACAAATAAAAATTATCTATTATAGTGGAGGCTACTTAAGATAACATTATGAATTTAAATATAAAAAGTATTCTAGAAGAGCGAAACGATCTGGAATCAGAAATTTCTGCGAAAATTAAAACGGCTGTAAATGCCGGAAGAATCCCATCTTCGGTTGAAGGTTTGGAAGACTTACTAAATAGAAGGAGTAGATTAACCTATGTTCTAACTAATTCAAGCGGAGACCTAGCGTCTTAGAGAATTTTGAAATCTCGTAAGTCGTCGTAGTCAGGATTCAAGTTAATAACTTCAGCAATCGCTTTTCTTGCTCTTGATAAACGTGACATAACTGTTCCCATTTTTACACCTTGTCTTTCCGTTATCTCTTCATAGCTACAATCTTCTAAAGTTCTAAGTTTTAGGACTTCGCTTTGATGATCAGGAAGTGATTCAAGTGATTGTAAATATAAATCGGTTAATTGCTTGAGGTTCAATTCGGCTTCCTGATTTGAGTTTGAAGCCTCTTGCCATTCATGGGAATCAATTATCTTGCGTCGTCTTTTCCTGTCTCTTATTAAATTGAAAGCACGATTTCGTACGGCTATGTGCAGGTATGTTTTATAATTTGCGTTATACATTTTTAGCTCACCGTTATTTATCATAACAAGAAACCTTTCGATGACCTGTGAAACTATTTCTTCTGCATCTTGTTCATTTTTAGTAAATTGCCAAGCAAGATAGATTAAACTATTTTTAATCTTCATAAACTCTACGGCAAGAATTTCTTGGCTTGGTTGTTCCATAAATATTATAAGAGATCGAATCCTACTCTACTTTATGTTTATAGCAAGTGGCATTTCGAAATTTAAGAGGGTTGCGAGCGCAGAAATTGATTTTAGTTCACCGCCTGTTCGCTGTTTACATCCACGTATTCTGCAAGTCCTGGAGGAGTGTTAAGCAAAATTCGGCTATCGTAATACACCACGATTCCACCACCATCTAGGTTAGGTGAGCCGACGTAGTTTGCTTTTGTAAGTAGTTCGCTAACATCACCATAGATCGAACCATAGATTGTGAGCTGGCCAGTTACAGGACTTCTCCAATCTCCTGTGAATCCTTGATCAGTGTAGTAAACACCATTTAGAATTTCTGCACCAACGCCGATATCAATATCTCCATTGATGACTATGAAAGCGACTGATGACTCATAAGTGTTATTCAAGTATACGACATCTTCGTTAATTCTAAGCGTTGCATTTTCAACAATTAAAGTCCATGCACCTTCTTCCACTTCCATTTTAGAATTTAAAGTGATTACATCTGTCTCACCAGTACCTAGATAATATAAGATTCCACTATCAGAATTGTTTTGATTTGTTAATATTTGTTGAAGTTCTTTCCAAGAGTTGAAACTATGATTATACAACCCTTGCTGGGTTTGTATTGTTTCTGCGTTCCTAACTTCTTCATAAACATGCTCTACTGTAATTTCAGTGATAGTTGCAGAGTCCCAGATTTCACTAACCGTACTGAAGATCTCGCAAACATAAGAACTTAAGTTACTGATGAAGTTGTCTGATGATGAATCAGTTCCATTACAGAATCCGGCAGTAGTATCTATGGAATAGTTATTAACAATAATTCCTTCAATGTTGGCGTATTCTTCACCTTCAGTTACCTCGCCCCAGTTAATACATGAAATATCACTACCGCTTGGTAATACATCATCAAGATAAACGTCACCTGCATTTCTAGTCACAATATACTGACATAAAACTACGATTTTTGCTTGCGCAGTAATTCCTTGATAACCACCATATGCAATTACATATCCATTGTTGTCGAATGTTTCTGTTAAACATGCATCTACAGTTCCGTCAGAATTTGTTTCACGTTCACAAAGTCCATCTGTTTGGTGAACTCTACCAACATATCTAATTCTTATCACTTCATCTTCATTTAAAAGATCTGCATTTTGAATTAAGACATTGCTTGTATTTAGAGGATTATAATCTGGATTATAACAAACATTGTTAGGGTATGAAGTACAATCAAATATCTCAGTTTTATTTCCGTTATCGTTACTAATATATGGAATCCAATATCTATCAATTGCTGCATTTCCAATGTCATCTGAACCTGATTCAAGAGCGTCGGTTAAGCCTAATCTTTTTGTAGATTCATATGTGCTTAATTCGCTTGTATCTGATAATAGCTCAACATTTCCTTTTGATGTTTCACCGTTACCAAAGTATCCCTTTATTTCCGCTATCCACATGTCATCACCGAAAGTGATGTATGATTCACCTTCTTCAGGGTCATATTCAAGTGTGTAAAATGCATAATCTAAATCATGTGAAGGAAACATATTTCTATCCACATCCGGCTCCAATTTTTTCTGATCAGCGAAGTTGAATGTGTAAACATATTTTGAAAGTGTTCCTGAAAGTTCAGGATAAGTGATTACAGTTGTTTCAGGGATCACCACATCTACCGGTGTCTCGATTACTACTCCTCCACCACTTGTGTAGCCTCCTGTTGGAGCTCCACCACCACTAGTTCCCCCTGGAGTTTCCGGTGGAGTTTCTTCTTCTGGGCTTGTGTCTTCATAATTATAAAGACACATGTTTTGATCTTTCACGTATACATCTAAGTAATTTCCTTTTACGTATTCTGGCCAGCAGATCGAACCTTCATATATGCTTTTTGGATTTTTTAATTCCACGCACGCTGTGTTTCCACTTACTGACTCTTCACGTTCATCATAAATTGTAATTGTACCGTTTGTTGTTGCTTTTGTGTTGTCTGTGTAACCTGCAGCACAAAGTGTACCGTTGAAATCTGCTTCGTTATTAAGTTCATAAGTCCAGCAATTTCCGCTTGAAGGTGTTACTTCAATGTCGTTACAAATTGCAGGTGTTTCTACGCTTTCTACGTAATCCGCTGTACATGAATCTTCATCTTCAACATAAACTTTAAGATAATTTCCAACTTCATAATCTGGCCAGCAAATTTTACCTGCGTAATCGCTTGTTAGATTTTGAAGTGTTGTACTTGCTGGGTTAGCAAATGATTCACTATCAATTTTTAGTTTTGTTGTAGCGGCTGTAGTTTGGCTTGAGTCTGTGTAACCTTCTGCGTATAGAGTGCCTTGAAATGATAGACTATTTGAAATGTCATAAGTCCAGCAATTTGTGGAATCAACTCTTTCTAGTTCCAAAAGAGTGCAGTATTGAGCAGGTGTTGGAGGTGTAACTTCTTCAATAAAGTCACCTTCACAGAATGGGAAGAAACCTGGTACATAAGCGTACAAGTAATTTCCTTCTTCATATTCAGGCCAGCAGATTTCACCTTTGTATAAATTGTCAGTTGAGTCTAGTGTTGGTGTTGTTGCTGTGACTCCACTTAATGAGGTTGTTTTTGTTTCATCTGTGTAACCTGCAGCTGAGATTCCTGGCACAATTCCTTCTGAATTTATTGTGTATGCCCAGCAGTTGCTCGCATCTTTTTCTGATAAAGTTATATCAGTACAATATTGTGGTGTAGTAATTGTGTAAGAGAAATCTGCTTTACAAAGACCTGCGTCGTCGTGGTCTGCTGCAATGTCAACTTCAGAGCTTACTGAACTTGAATAGGCAACGTTTGTTTCTGTTGTTGTGTAAGGTGAGTTTTCTCCGTCAAAAGTAGCGTCAGAATCATCTGATGAATAAGTTATGTCGAAAGGCCAAACTTCACCGTTTGAGGCGGTCACATCAACATCAATATCTGTTGTATAAGGAGCAGATGAGAATATTGGCATTGTTGGCTCGTTGACGCTTAGATCCTTGCAGTAAGGGAAAATAATTTCCACATTACAAGTATCTTCATAACCCACTGCTTCTACGGTGAAAGAATCACCTGCGCCTGCATTTTTGTAGGTTTGAGTTGAGTCGGCGCCACTAAGGGTTTGAAATGTTTTAAAACTCAGTAATTTTGAAAATCCGCCGTCTCCTGTCGCAGTGTAATCAAATCCGTCTTCATCTTCTAAATCTGAAGTGATGTCATTACCGTCTGAATCGTATGCTGTAACTTCGAAATCTGTACTTGTGTAGAGATTGTCTACGCCGACTTCATCGGGGGTTATTTCTAAATGATCACAAGTTGCACCTTCACAGGTGTAAGTTGTTGTGTTGGTTGTTGTTTCCACGTTCCAATGATAGTCACTTTCACCAGTATCATCTTCAGTCACTGCTTCCCAGCAATTTGTGAAATCATCCCATGTCCCACAACTTGTGTCATATTCCCAAAATTTTACATATGATGCTGATTGGGTTTTTACAGTGGCATCTTTTGTTCCCTCTTTGAATGTGAAAGCAATTGTTTCAGCCATGTCACGGTCATCTGTTGTCCATGATACGCTGGCACCATTTCTATTTTCAGAGTATGTCTCGTTTTTACCTGGTAAAAAGTGTGCACTACTTGGTGATTCAGTTCCAAATTCCCAATCTACGTAATATGGATATGAGGAATAATCTGAATAAATATCGTCACTCGAAGTATTTCGGTTATAGGTTACTTTAGTTCCGCCCTGTGCGTCACCATCTGCTTCACTACTTGTTCCACCATTACACGATACGTATTCTGTTGAAGTACTACAAAGTAATGAACTTGTATCAATGTTATCTACAAAATTTTGATCTAAATAAATTCTAAGATGAAAAATTCTAAGATAACTTTCATATCCTGCGTCAGGATCAGTCTCATTCCTGTATCCATGTTCGTGCCATGCACTGTCTTCATATTCAACATCATCACATGTGAAACTTCCTGATTTATCACTTCCTGAAAGTCCCATACCATCACTTCCAGATCTGGATGATGTGGTCTTACTTGGTGAATCAATGGCAGAAACTAAAAGTGAACCCGAAAATATTCCGATTGCGATTGAAGTTACTGCGATAGCTATTAGTTTTCTTATTTTCATTTCAAGTCCGGAGAAATAATTTGAGCTCCGGTGTCAGAACTTATTGGTTTTGGCTCCATTTTGGTAGAATTACTGACGGGTTCATTTTTTGAACATGCTGTAATCAATGTGGTAACTAATGCGATGATAATTATAGATTTTTTCATATTAGAGTGGTGAGTTTTGCCCATCTTCATCTGCGTTTCCTATATCTGCCCCCCCATTTTCTAAGTGACCTGGTTTGCCTGCGTCACGGTCTCCTACGTCATCTTTTCCAGCTTCATCGTCATCTTCTTCATTGCCGCCCTCATGTGGTGGCTTCACTTTCTCATCTGTACTTATGAAAGTTGCAACTGCTATGTTGTTATAATGTGCTTGTTTCTTGCCAGTGATGTATGAGGTTAGTTCCACTCTTCCTGCCATTCTTGGAACGGTAATTGAAAGTTTTTCATCCATTACCATTGTGAAATTTCTGCAAGCTTCATAGAATCCCATTTCTTTTGTTAAGTTTACATTTAATATCATTCCATCTGGTCTTGTTACTCTGCCTTTCTCTCTAAGTTCGTGGACAAGATCATTAAATTCTTTGAAAGTAGCCTCGTATCCTTTAGTTGAATGTTTTGGATCACTAACAATTTTTGCTAATTCCCTACATTTATCAGCACCAAAAATAATTTCAGAGGCAGATAGTACGCTCAATCCCAATTGGCTTTTCAATACTTGCTCAGTTGTTTCCATAGGTGAGAGTCTGGCAGTCATTGCATCTTGGAAGAGTTTAGCTTCCTCATCAGTTAATCCCATTGGACCTTTTAGATAGGCATCGTCCGTAAGATTTACACCACCAAGTATTGATGGGGAACCCTCAGGTTGATAGAAAGCCTGTCTATAACCCTCAATTTTTTGTGTACCGACTTGAATTTGAACGATCGCTCCACTCGGTATTGAGAATTTTCCGAAATTTGCTTCATCATAACCTTTAGCAAACCATTTTGTTAATGATTCACTATAGTGACTCATTATTTTTGTTGAGATGTTTTTAGCATCAACTGGTTTCATACCTTTATCTTTCAGCTGACTTTCTAATGCAGTTCTATTCCATTTTTCTATATGTTCAACAAATTCCGCATCATGTTTTGCTGCGGTAAAACTTTTAATCATCAATGTTTGATGTAAGTATGTTGTTTCTTGTGGGTTTAAATGTACTCCTGGTAAATTGCTTTCAATTAATCCTTTGAGGCCATCATTATCCATAGCTACTGAAAGTTTTTTGTACTCAAGTTTCTCTTTAGGGTTACTAAGTATTATATCAGCATATCCAGGTTTATCTTTTGTCCCTTCAATCGCTTCTTTACTTTCCTTAGAAAGTCCTGACTCATATTTTTCACTTCTCAAAGCTTTATCCATCTCGTCACCGGCGGCCTTTACTTCTTGCATATCTGCATATAGATCATTTATTTCGATTCCTGCAGCTTTTACATCTGCTTCGCTATCGAATGATCCGGCAGCGTTCTCACTATTTGGAATGAATATTGCATCAAGTGTTTGACCACTTGCTATGTTGCTTTCTGTATGAATCATACCTGAGCTATTTCGTCTTATCAGTTCTGTTGGTTTTTTCATATCATCTGAAATAAAAATTTCAGTGTTTAAAACACCTCCGCCTTTTTGCATCTGGCTACAACTGTCAATTCTTTGAATTGAAATCTGATCTGCTTCTTCTATGTTTATCAGAACGTCACCTTTACTTGATGGATATGTTTCGATGCCGGTTGCGTCATCTGTGAAAATATCAACATTTCCGTGCACTTTTGTCACTCGTAATCTTAAACGATGCTCACCATTTTCAGCTTCTACTGGAATTAATTGCATACCTTGAATTGCAAGTTGAGCATTAATAGATTCCAATTTATCTTTTTTCTTAAAATCAGATTTCGAGATAGTTTTATAACCATCAGCTGTAATCATCATTTCTCCTGCAACATATACTTGTGTTGCACTTTGCATATCTGCGCCCATTTTTGATGTAAGTTGTTCATATATTTTTGCGTGAGCGCTTTCATTTTGGTCTGGTTGTTCTGGAATTGAATAGAAAATTTCATTTTTTCCTTTAAATCCAACTGTGATTGCAACACCAAAACCATGTTCAGTTATCGCAACTTGTGCTTGTTTTAAAACAACTTTAGGCATGTCATTTACAGCTTGTCCACTTCTGTTATCTTCAACAAACTTGGTTGTGTTTGCTAGTAATGCTTCTCTAAGTGCTGGCGGAACATTCTTTGCGATTAGCTCTGCTTCGAAGGCTTTATATTCAGCATCTAATTTTGCATTTAACTCTGGATCTTGAGAATATTTTGCTTCTAATCTGGCTTGTGTCCCCTCCAGATTTAATTCGTAACCAAGTACAAGTGCCAATCCAAATCCAGGATTTCTGTCGAGTGCTGCACCTGCTGCGGCTCCAAGAACAAGATTATGTTCTAAGTATTTGTCTGGCGAGATTTTTAACATTATTGATCCACCGACTCTTGTTCCATCTAGGCCTGCACTTACTCCGGCAGTTTCTTCCAATCTAACACGGCCTTTCTTATCTAATTTTTGTTCGTTTTGAATCGCTACACTTATATTCCCTGTTGAATCAACAGCCAATATTAATGTTCCTGCAGGAGTATCAAAAGTTTTTGCGATTGCTCCATGAACTATATCTGTAACTGTTTTACCCGGGTGATTTGTTACATTTCTTTGATCATCAACTATTTGTTGATGATAGCTGACACCTGCCATAATTAGCATGTTTTCTTTTACAATGTCTGATGTTTTTTTCAAATCAGCTTCACTTATTTCCGGATTGCTTTTTACTATCGCGCTTAGAATTGGAGTTCTAACCGGATCTAAGCCTGCAAATATCTCAGGGTATTTCTTTTGTGCTTCTGAGTATTCATGTATGTCTGTTACTCTTTGTATTTCTGTATTTCTGCTGAATCCTAATTGCATCAGATCTCGTTCAAGTTCAGTTACACCCTCTGCAGTTGCTCCAAATATATAATCATTTGTAATTGGTTTATCCAAATACTCTTTATTTGCAGGATCTTCAGATCTAGCAATTAAGTCTTTATTTGAGCTTGATGCAACATTATCTAATCCTAATTTTCTTAATTCATTTAATTTTGCAACAAAGACTTCTTTATTAACTACAGGTTCACCTTCTGGGCCAAATCCAATTGCAGATGCCACTAACTGAACATATCTAGATTCACCTGAGGCAGTTCTTTCTAAATCATTACCTACGATTCCTGTCCTGGAATGTAAATTTTCCATACTGATAGTCCCTTTCCCTTTACCTAAAATTTTCTGTAAGAAAGTTCTAAATGCAACTGGGCCTTTACTTGCATGATCTGGAAAGATGAATTTTGCAACTGTTTCAACTTGTCCTAAATCTTTGATTATAAACTTTTCGTCATATGTATCAGCTTTTTCTTTTGGTTCAAGTTTTGGAACCTCCCTCATCAATTTTGCTGATGCAGCAATGAATGATTTGACTTCTTCAAAACTCTTTTTCTTCTCAATTACTGTTGCACGATTGTCCAATACCGCTTCAATTTGACTATTATCAAATCCGGTTGCATTACTTACTAATTTCACTATTTCAGCTCTTTTACTAGTATGTTTTTCATTTGATTCGATTACATCTAAAATTATTATTTCCTTGAAGCTATCCTCGTTTGGGATTTGATTCGAAATTTCCCAATTATGCTTGCCTTTTATAGATAATGAAATCTCATCTAGGCTGATGTGATTTGCTCCAAGTTTCCTACTTCTTATACCTGAATAAACATCCTGTATTTGTCTGCTTGGATCTAGTTGAGTGAGTGCTTCTCCAACTTCTCTTCCATGAGCCATATAAGGAAGATCTGCTGCAAATTGTTCAGGATCCATTTTTTGAATTGATTCCGGGATCAGAATTTTTGCATTTTTTGAAAAATCATCTTTAATTTTCCAATACTCGGTGAAGTCTTCTTCTTTTGTTTCAGCAACAAGAGTTGTCTCATATTCTGCGATTTTTTCTTTGTCCTCAATTCTTTGAAGAACTTCCGGATCTCCTGCTTCATCAAGCACTGCTTGAGCATCTGCGTCTATTTTTGCTTTCTCCTCTTCGCTTACTTCAGTTCGACCAGCAGATATGTCTCCCTGATAATTTGTTTCAATAGTGTAGTTTTGTAAAACTGAAGCATGTTTGCCCATTAATTTTTCAAAACCTTTCTCTACTTTATAGTATCTAAAATCATTTCCTTTTGCAGATTCGGTGCTCGCCCAACCTCTTACTTTTCCATCCGCTCCTGTTATTTTTACAAATGATATTCCTGTTGGAAGCATTTCTTTCAGTGATACATTCTGTTCTGCTGTTTTATCACCACCAAAGTCGATTTTGTATGTTGATCCATCTTGAAATTCAGAGTCGAGTTTTGTTTCGTCAAGATTCTGGCCACCCTTTTTAAGGTATTGTAACCCTGCAGGTACGGTATGTTTTTCTCGTTCCTCAACTTTTGCACCTGCTAACTTTTGCATCATACGAAGTCCATTGACTTCCGGCATACTTAAATCATATCTATCATTTAATGCAAAAAAACATCTAGTAATAGCCTTTTTTTGATCTTCAGTCTCACTTGGACTGTGTGGTGAGGCTAAAAATGTTTCTGAATAATCTATAGAAGCTATCTTCTCTTTAATATCTTCTATAGAAGTAGCATCCAATTTATTCACTTTTGCCATTGCTTCCATTGTACGAAGCATCAGCTCTTTGTTTGATTCATCTAATTTACTCAAATCATCTTTGATTTTTTCCTTTGTTGCTTCCATTGTACTTTTCACATCCGCATCACTTGGCATTTCCGCAAAGAAAATAACATTCTTCCCGAATGGCTTAATGAATCCGTAATTTATACATCGTATTGCCATACTTTTTGTTTTAGTTTTTACTATCTGGTTATCTTACCACAAAAAATGTATTTTTGCAACAGCGTTCGCTTGGCTTTTTGGCGGGTCGTGGGAAATTGTGTATGTACTAATTTAAAAATATGAATTTCAATTTACCGCTAGTTATTGTGAATTTTAAGGCTTATCAAGAATCAACAGGCGTAAATGGTCAAAATATGGCCAAAGATATTGAAAGATTGGCGAATGAGATTGGTGTTAATATTGCGGTTGCAGTGCAGGCGGTTGATTTGGCTCTAATTGCAGCATCCGTTTCAATACCGGTTTTGGCACAGCATGTTGATGGTGTTGGTTACGGTGCTTTCACAGGCCATATTCCGGTGACAATTTTGAAGCCGCTTGGTGTTGACGGGTCTTTATTGAACCATTCGGAGAGGCGAATTGGAGATGATCATATGCTTGCAGCAATTTCACAAATGAAAGAAGATGGAATGTTTTCCGTTGTTTGTGCTGAATCTGTTGAAGAATGTGAGTATTTATTGAAATTTAATCCTGATTTAATTGCGATTGAACCTCCAGAATTGATTGGTGGGGAAGTTTCTGTTTCAACTGCAAAGCCGCATTTAATTAGCGATGCCGTGAAAATTTTAGGTCCAAATCGAGTTTTGGTTGGGGCAGGAATTAAAACTGCAAATGATGTAAAAGTTGCGAAAGAATTGGGTGCATGCGGAATTTTGGTTGCGAGTGGAGTAGTGCGCGCGCCAAAACCAATGGATGCTTTGAGAGAACTTTGCTTGGCTTTAAAATAATTCTATGCCGACTTTGAGAGGAGGAATTTTCCCGAGGTTGATTGCGATGATGCCGCTGCTTTTCCCACTTTATCTAATTAGGGGTAGCGCCTTTGGCGTTCCTGTAACTTTGCCGGAAGTGATTTTAGGATTTACATTTTTATATTTTATTTATCGTGAAAGAGCTTGGGAAACACCGAGGATTTTTTTAGTCTGGCCGGTAATTATTTTTGTTGCGGCGGCTGTTTTGAGCACTGTGATTGTTCCACAGCTGTCTTATTTTGTAGATGGTAGTGAATTTCATGGATTAATGAATGCACTCGGTATTTTAAAAGGTTGGATTCTCGCACCGGTAATATATTTCTTCATGGCCAGATTTTATTTTCAGGAAAAGCCATCTTTGATTGAAACTTCATTGCGGGCACTTTTGACGAGCGGTGTTTTACTTTCTACTTCTGCATTGTATCAGGTTTGGACAGGTGATTTCTCTACACCTGATTTGAGGGCTTCTGGTCCATTTGAATCTGCAAATTATTTGGCGCTTTATTTAGGCCCTATTTTTGTTTATGGTGTTTTGTCTTCTATAAAGGAGGAGGATGGTTTTGAGAAAATTTTACTCATTTTTGCTACTTTGATTTGTGGGGGAGCATTGTTTTTTACAAAATCTTATGCGAGTTGGATTGCGGTTTCAGTAACTCTTCTAATTTCTTTTCTGCTCTTTTTAAGAAAACAAGCTCCACATTTTAGGCTTGCTGGCATTTTTGTGATTTTGGTCGGACTGGCGGTCGTGTTTTATAGCCAAGCTGACACTGAAAAATTCAAGCAATTTTTTGATTTTACTAATAGGTCTTCAAGTGGAGTTCGGGTTCAGATTTACACTATTGCTTGGGATTTAATTAAACAGCATCCAATTTTAGGAATCGGGCTTGGTCAATTTGAACAAGTTTATCAAACTCAGGCGGTTTCAATTTTGGGAACTGCACCTTTTGAATGGGTGATGCTTCATCCACATAATTTGTATTTTGCACTTTGGTTGAATACCGGACTCTTAGGGTTGGCGAGTTTGATGTATTTTATTTGGAACGCCATAAAATGGATTTTTGAGGACGACACAAAACAGCGACCGGTGGCCGCTATGATGCTGCTAGTAATTTTGATTCACGGAATCTTTGACACTCCGGTTTTCAAAAACGACCTGGCTTTTGAGTTCTGGCTTCTGCTGGCGATGCTTTAATCGCGTGGAAGATTTAGTTCTTTTGTAGCGAAATCTTTCAATTCGGCTTCAGTCATTTTGTCGCAAGTTTCAACTTTTAATAGCTTGCTTGAAAGAGATTTATTCTTTTCAATTTCATGTTTAAGGTCGAATTTTGCAGTTGATGGACCGCAAACAAGAATTTCATCTGCATCAGTCAAATGACTCACGATGTTTTTTGCGAAAGAGTGCATTTCGTTTGATCTTCTTTCTTCCATTCTGTTCTGATTCGTAATTGTAAATTGGTCACCACCGTGATCAGTACTTTTTCTGTGCGGCTCAACTTCAGAGAGCAATGTTGAAAATGTCATGTCACCCATTGGGTTAGCCTTAACGATAAATGCTTTTTCGTGATCAATCCAAACTGTGTATAGGTTTTTCATATGTTGCTTAATTTTAAATCGAAAGCATGTTAGCATTCGTGCGATGAAATTTATAGGCAAAGTAAAAAAAGGAGATCAAAGAGGACGAAAATTGGGCTTTCCAACACTAAATTTGGAAGTTTCTATGGCTTTGGAGGACGGGGTGTATTGCGTTTTGGTTGAAGGTTTGCCGGGAGTGATGCACGTTGGTCCTCTACCAACTTTTTCTATTGGTAGGCGAGTTGAAATTCATATTCTTGATTTTGATGAGGATTGGTATGAAAGGGAAGTGGAGGTTGAGGTTTTTGATAAAATTCGTGATGTGCGTAAGTTTGATTCGGTGGAAGATTTGGTGATTGCAATTGAGGGCGATGTGAAAAAGGCGAGGGAGATTTTTACTTAATTTGTGAGTGGTTTTGAGGTGGAGGGCGAATACACACTCACCCTCGAATTTGTCTAGCTGAAGTGGGCAATTTAACCTGCAAATCGCCCGAATTTTTGCTATACTTTTCTCGATTTAACCCCACCCAAAATGAACGATAAAGAACTACTTGAAACCGCGTGTTTGTATGGCCGGAATGCGCTGCTTTGGCGACAGAAATTTATTGGACTTTTGCCTGAAATTCACAAAAGAAAGTTGTACGAGAAGAAAAACTGCAGTTCAATCTTCGAGTTTGCTGCAAAGTTCGGCGGATTATCTAATGATCAGGTTCGTTTAGCACTTAACTTGGAGGAGAAATTCGAAAGTATGCCAAGATTGCACGAGGCACTTGTTAATGGAGACGTAAGTATTAATAAGTTAGCTAGAGTAGTTTCGATTGCGACAAAAGAGAATGAAGCAGAGTTATTAAATGTAGTTTCAAACCTATCAAACCGAGCAGTAGAAATCCTAGTTAGAGATGAAAAGTTTACAGGTTTGCACGTGCAGACCTTAACCTTAAATGAAGAAGTCAAAAATCGATTAATTGAACTTCAATTTAAAGGAATCGACATCAACGAGTTAATCAGCGCCGCGCTTAACAAACGTGAGGAAGAAATAGCAGAAGAGAAAGCTATGCCGGTTGAATTGGCAAAAAGTAGACCGGTTCCAGCAAAAATGAAGAAATTAAACAAGAAAGAATTTGGCACAAAATGCTCCATCCCCACCTGTAAAAAACCATCCGTAGTTATTCACCACACTCAAACTTTCGCGCTTTCACAGAGGCATGACCCAAACTACCTCGCACCACTCTGTAAAGAACACCACGAGATTGCGCACGCTATTAACTTGAGGGTTAGGGAGAAGCGGTTCTCTTAGTGATGAATATTCCTATCAGCGTTGTGGAGCTCGTGGTTTGCTAAGGACAAAAGCTTAGTATTCCCAAAACCGGTGGAGTTCTTTATAGTAAGGTCAATGAAAGACTTCTTCAATAATCTCCTCCCACACCAGCATCCACTTAGGCTTTTTTATCATAAGTCTTTGGCGGTTGCGGCTTCGATTTTGTATGGCTTTCCGGCGAATAAGATGACGGTGATTGCGGTGACCGGAACAAAAGGAAAGTCGACCACTTGCAATATTATTCACAAGATTTTATCTGAGGCTGGGAAGAAGGCCGGTTTGATGACAACGGTGAATTTTAAAATTGGAGATGAGGAAGACACGAATTTAACTAATCAGTCGACTTTGAGTCCATTCCCATTGCAGAGAATGTTCAAGAAAATGGTGGATGCAGGCTGTGAAATTGTTGTTTTGGAGGTTACGAGTCACGCGATAATGCAGTCGAGAGTTTGGGGAATAAATATCGATACGGCAGTTTATACAAATCTGTCGCACGAGCATTTGGATTATCACGGCGACATGGAAAATTACAAAAAAACAAAAGGGACAATTTTTAAGAATTTGAATGGTTCTCAGCGAAAAGCGGGAGTTGCAAAAATTTCAATTATAAATGCGGATGATCCGGAGCAAGAATATTTTGCTGGTTTTCCCGCAGATCAACAGTTTAGATTTGGTATCAGACATGGAGCTTACAATGCAAGAAATCTTGAGGCTAGTCCTGAAGGGACAAAATTCCTCTTGAAAATTCCAAACGGTGAAGTAGAAGTGAATTTTAAAATTCCGGGTAGAATGAATGTTTATAATGCGATGGCAGCGGCCACAGTCGCAACAGCTTTTCATATAAATCTAGAAACTATAAAGAAGGGATTGGAGAATATGAAGCCGGTTCCAGGTAGAATTGAAATTATTGATGCCGGACAGCCATTTTCTGTTGTTGTTGATTTTGCTCACACGGCAGATTCTCTCGAGCAGGTTTTGACAATGTTTAAGGAAATTACAAAGGGTCGCTTGATTACTGTTTTTGGTTGTACGGGAAATCGCGATGCTTTGAAGAGGCCGATAATGGGCCAGATTGCAGATAAATATTCTGATTTTATTGTTTTGACTGATGATGACACTTACACTGAAGATCCAAATTCAATCGCAGAAATGGTTAGAAAGGGAATAAACAGAAAGGAAGGCGATAGGTTTTGGCAGGTTCTTGATCGGGCTGAGGCCATTCGACTTGCTTTGAGCATTGCGAAAGAAGGCGACAGCGTTTTGATTTGTGGAAAGGGTGCGCAAGAATATAAGTATGTTGGGCATGGAAAAATTCCTTTCGATGACAGAAAAGTTGCTCGTGAAATTTTATCTCGCGTTATTGACGTGGAACTCCCAACAGCATGAGCGGATTTATAATTATCGATAAGCCGACAGGCTGGACTAGCCACGACGTTGTTGCGAAAATGCGTGGAGTTTTGAAGGAAAGAAAAATCGGTCATCTAGGAACTTTAGATCCACTTGCTACTGGAGTTTTGGTTTTGGCAGTTGGGCGAGATGCAACAAAGCAAATTTCTCAGTTTATGAAACTTGATAAGGAATATGAAGCGACGATGGAATTAGGAAAAGTTTCTGATACTTATGATACGGAAGGGAAGGTTGAGAGTCTGCCGATTGGAGATTTTGGGCCTGAGGAAATTGTCCGAGTGATGGAAAGTTTTTGTGGTGAAAGTTTGCAAATGCCGCCGGCTTTTTCTGCAAAAAAAATTGGAGGAAAAAAAGCTTACGAACTTGCACGAGCGGGGCTTCCGGTAGAACTAAAACCTGTCATGGTTAAAATGCGACTTTGGGATATCTCAATTGAAATGCCGATTGTGAAATTTAAAGTTGAGGTTTCAAGTGGAACTTATATTCGTTCACTTGTTCACGATATTGGTCAAAAATTAGGCTGTGGAGCGGTTTTGACTGCACTTCGCAGGACTCGAGTTGGAGATTTTAAGCTTGAAGATGCAAAAAAAATTGAAGATTTCACCGCTGGCATATAATATAAGAAGCGCATGACAATTTTTATTACAACTCTCGGTTTTCTCTTCGTTTTCGCTTGGCTTGCTTTGCGCGTTTATCCACGAATTGGCCTTATGGACCGGCCGAAGAAATATGGTTTGCAACGGGCTCCGATTCCTTACCCTGGTGGTCTTGCAATTTATTTAGCTTTTCTTGTAAGTTTTTTGACTTTTATTCCTGCAAATTCAATAACCCTTTCTGTGTTTTTTGGTGTTTCACTTTTGGTTCTGGTGAGTTTTATTGATGATAGAATTGGACTTCATCCGATTTTACGACTTGTTGTACAATTTCTTTCAGGCTCAATTTTGGTTTATGGTGGAGTCGGGGTGACTTCAATTACTAATCCTTTCGGGGGAACTTTTCCTCTTGATACTGTGATGTTTGGATCAGTTGCAGTTTTTTCCGCGCTGGTTACAGTTTTGTGGTTAATGGTTATGGTGAATGCTTTTAACTGGGTTGATGGTGTGCCGGGCATGGCAAGTTCAATCGCTTTTGTTTCTTCTTTGATTTTATTTTTGTTGAGTATTCGGCCGGGTTTTCATTATCTCGATCAAACTCTTGCGATTACTCTTTCTATAATTATAATGGCGCTTTCAATTGGGTTTTTAGTTTTCGATTTTCCAAAGCCGAGAATGATTATGGGTGATACCGGCTCAATGTTTCTTGGGTTTTTGTTGGCAGTTACTGCATTGATTTCAGGTGGAAAAATTGCCACCACAATTTTGGTTCTCGGTTTTCCGATTCTTGATTTTGCTTGGGTTATTTTACGTAGAATTCGAAAGGGACAATCACCATTTAAAGGTGATTTGATGCACTTCCATCATCGGCTTTTGAAAGCCGGTTTTTCAGAACAAAAAGTGGTGATTTTTTTCGCGGTGACTTCGATGATTTTCGGTTCATTGGCGCTTGGATTGCACACTGAAGGGAAGTTAATCGCACTCGTTGGGATTTTGGTTTTTATGGCAGGGTTGGCATGGGGTTTGTTGTATAGGAAGTAAATTTAACTTGTCATCCTGTTTGCATTACTTTATAATAAAGTAGGAATTTATAAAAAAGTAATACAAATCTAATATGACTTACACAGCCACCTTGACGGTCAAAGGTCAGATAACTCTTCCAAAGAAACTTCGTGACTTGCTTAATTTGGACGAGCATTCCAAGTTAATGGTAACTTTTGATGAGAAGGCCAAGCAAATTAATTTGTCTCCGATGCCGGATATTCTTTCTATGGCAGGTTCTGTGAAGCCGAAGGGAAAAAATGATATTTTAGAATCCAGAATTGAATTTGAAAAAAATTATGAAAGAGTATAAATATTTTATCGATACCAATGTTTTTATCAGGGTAATTACTGCTGATATAAAAAAACAGTTTCAGGATTCTTATTCTTTTTTGGAGTCCGTAAAAACCGGAAAAAATGAAGCTTATATCTCAAGTCTTGTAATAGCTGAAATTAACTGGATTCTATCTAAGTTTTATAAACTCTCGAAAGAAGAAGTAATAATGAAATTAAATGGTGTACTCGGTCTTAAAAATTTAAAAATAATTGATGACGTAGATCCTGTTTTTGCGCTAAAGATGTTTCAAGATCATTCCGTGAAATTTATAGATGCAATGATTGCTTCAAACTCACTTGTCTCAAAAGGTGAGATGATTATTGTATCTTATGATCGTGATTTTGATAAAATGGGAGTTAAAAGAATTGAACCTGCAGATTTGATTTAAAAAAGTCCCAAGTATTTTCTTGAGACTTTTGTGATGTTAATTATTTATACTTACCTCTACTTTTACATGATCCAATTCGCCAGTATCAAGATAATAACTATTTGTATTGTCCGCAAAAATAATTCTGCCAACTTTTAAAACTGGATCTATGGTTGCGTGTGACCATAGAGATGTTGTGCTACCGAAACTCATTTTTGTACTCTCACCATTTATTACAGTATAAGTATTAAATGCACTACTGCTGGAATCCCCTAATGTGATTTTGTACTTGCATATATTTCCACCAGTAGCTGCACTAGTGTATAGATCTCGGTTTACCAAACGTGAGAGTGTATCGAAATCTATATCACCTAAATTGAGTCCTGTTGCGGTGTCATAGTCGAGTGTACCAGTGCAATCACTGGATGTTATCTCCATAAAATCTGCTGTTTTTCCAGAATCTACTGTTTTTTCAGAAGTTGCTGTTGAAGCATTTGTAGACGTTTTTGTTGAAAACTTCTCCTTCGAATCATTTGAGGAAATTCTTGTTGAAAACTTTCCCTGTAAATTAGTAGTATTTTGACTGTAATAATAGCCGGCTCCCAAAGCGCCAATGACTACTATTGCCGTGATGATGATTAGTTTTTTCTTCATTTTTATTTTTGTTAAGAAATGAAATTCTTAATATTATAACATACCCCCCCCCATGAAAATCAATACCATGTCAAGAGAGGTGCATGTTCGGAGCTTTATTCAAGCGGAGGAAATCCTGCTTTGCAATTTGTAATTGAACGTCAAGATTCAGTTGCTGATGATATTGTTTCTCAGGTTTTGAGTTCGATGAAGACTATTTAATTCCTCACTCAATAGTTGAATAGTTTGTAAATACAAGCACTGAATGATATAATTTAGGTGTTCAAAGGTTCCTTCCTTCTGAAAAAACCTCGGTGTTCTCTCGCAAGAGATAGTTAGGAAGGTCGAATAGAGTCCCACTCAGGTGGGATTTTATTTTAGTAATAATTTCTTGGTCCATCTTTGAATGGCTCGAATTCACTTGTGATGAATTTTTTAATTTGATTGTAAGGTCTTTCTTCCGCTAGCATTTTGAAGTTTTGGGTGCGTTTTTCTTTTCTCAGTAATAACTGAAAATACTTTCAAATCATTCTGATTCTCAATCACCTGAAATACCTCATCTCTAACTATTTGGAGGTCTTCACTGGCATGAAAATATTCTAATTTGTAGGAATCGTTTATTTTGCTGATTTTTCTTAAGTCCTCAACTTTTAAAAGTAGTTGATTCTTTAATCTAAACAAATCCACTACAAATTGATTCGAGAGTTTATTAGTGACAACAGCAGTCGCAAAGAAAAATTTAGTACTTTTTGGTGTGAAAATTAAATTTCCAGATTCGTCGATAAAAATATATAGAATTTTGTTCATTCTCTAATAATAAGTTCGAAAGCTGAATTAGTCCTGAATTATTTCTTACAAATTCTGGAATGTGTTAGATTTGACTTGATTTAAAAAAATTATATGAAAAAACTATCATTTCTAATTGCAGGACTTCTTTTTTTTAGCGCTTGTAATCCAACAACTTCAACAATGACTATCTCCGGATTACAGTTAGCACTACCCGAAGGCTGGGTTGCCAGTGAAAGTTCTGTCGGCGAAGAGGGACATAATCTGATTAGTATTAAAGTACCGGATTCAAAATATAATGTTTATTTGCAGATGGATTTTCTTAAGGGTAACGAAAATGATAGCTTTGATTCATTTATATTAGACGCCACTTCAAAGAGTACAGGTTATTCCGTCTACCGAAACCCATGTGGAGGTGCTTTTTGTTACGTTCTCTCTATTGAAGGTAACAAAGATTTTTATTATGTAGAGGAAAAGGTTCAAAGTGATGAGCCTGTACATGCGGATGATATAGGGGGAACTTGTTGCCCGGCGACTGAGGTAAGTCAAAGTGAAGTAGAGCAATTTCTGTTAACTGCGAGAAAATTGTAGTAATATGGCGACCTAACAAGGTTCTCTATGTTTGATGCTGTTGCGGAAATCAAGTCGAAGTTATCGATTGAAGATGTGGTGGCTACTTATGTTCCCCTGAAAAAAGCCGGGAAATATTTTAAGGCTTGTTGCCCCTTCCACTCCGAGAAAACGCCGAGTTTTCATGTGAATCCGGAAAGGCAGATTGCCTATTGTTTTGGTTGTAATAAAGGTGGAGATCTTTTCCAGTTTGTTCAGGAAATTGAAGGACTGGATTTTAAGGGAGCACTTGATTTGTTGGCGGACAGGGCGAATGTGGAGTTGCCGAAATTTGAGGGCGGACCGAAGGTCTCTAAAGACGAAAAAGAAGAAATGAAAGATATAAATTTGGCTGCAACGCATTTTTTCGTGCAGAATTTGTGGACAGGTGACGCAGGAGCGAAAGTTTTGGATTATTTGAAAAGGCGAGGCTTGACTGAAGAAACAATAAAAGAGTTTGATGTTGGATTTTCTCCTGATTCTTATGATTTGTTATACCGGCATTTATTGGAAAAAGGCTCGATTAAAGAGCGAATTATTACTACAAGTTTGGTAGTGGCGAAAGATGCAACTGGTCAAAATGTTCTCGATCGATTTCGGTTGCGTCTAATGTTTCCGATTTTGAATGATAGGGGAGAGTCAATTGGATTTGGAGGTAGGTCTTTGAAAAAAGGTGACGATCCAAAATATTTGAATTCTTCAGATTACGTTCTTTATAACAAGGGCTCGGTTTTGTATAATTTCTCTCGAGCAAAGAAGTTCATAAAAGAACTTGATTTTGTAATTTTTGTCGAAGGCTATTTCGATACAATCGCATCTTGGCAGGCGGGTGAAAAAAATGTGGTGGCAACTTGTGGCACGGCATTGACAGAAGAACAATTGAAATTGGTGAAACGATATACTAAAAAACTGGCTTTTGCATTTGATGCAGATAATGCTGGTCAAGAGGCACTTTTAAGAAGTGTTTTGATTGCTCAACCGATGGGTTTTGATATTTTTGTGGTCACAATTCCGACTGGAAAAGATGCGGCTGATGCTGTGAAGGAGAATCCTGAGTTGTGGACAGCGGCCGTGGCCGCCAAAAAACCTTATATGGATTTTTTCTTTGAGAAATATGAGGCGCTTTATGATTTAGCAAGTTCGGGAGGAAAGAAAGAGTTTACTAATAAAATTTTGGATTTGCTTGAGGGAATGGCTCATCCCGTCGAGAAAGATCATTATTTGAAGGAATTGTCGAAGTTAGTTGGAACGCCAATTGAGTTACTTTATGATTTGATAAAGCAGAATTTCTCTTCTAAACAGCGCAGTCAGCGCGTGGTTAAAGAAAAAATAGCCGTGAAAAAAGATAAACTTGAAAGATATTTTGAGGAATTTTTGGGTTTGATTCTGAGCTTTCCAAAGCAGTGTTTTGAGGTTTGGACTCAATTGCAGAACCCCGCAGATTTTGCGGTAACTATCGAGAGGCTTGCTTTGGTAAGACAGTTTAATGTTGAAAAACTTGCGGACTTTTTTGAAGGTTTTGAAAATTTCTTATTACGAGAAGATTTTGAGATAAACGCAAGTCATGTTTACAAACAGCTAAGAGATTACTATAATCTCCACGCTGCGCTTGATGAAGGCTTCTATCAGAGTAGAGAAGACTCATCGATATTGAAAAAATTGGTGTTTGAAGCGGAATTTAAGAATCAGAATCCGGAACTGGTCAAGGAAGAAATGGAAAAATTGATCGCGCTGCTCTATCTCGAATATTCCTCTAATCTAAAGACTAATGGCCAGAACTAGAAAGTTTATAGCGCATTTCTCTGAGGAAAACTTGGCAAAATACCCACAAGAGATACGTGATCTTATTGATAAGGGTCGTCATCGTGGTTTCGTGACACAGCAAGAATTAATGCATGCTCTTCCTAATCTTGAGGAAAATGTGACTTTTGCAGATGAGGTTTATACTCTGTTGATGGAGCTTGGAATTAAATTGATTGATGTTAAAGATCAAATGATTTGGGGTAAGAAAGAAGAGGAAATGAGCATGGGTCAAGAGCCTGACGTTGATGCTGATCTCGAAGTAGAAGATATGAAAGAGGAGGCAGAAAATCTTGAGGATGAAGATGTTTCAGATGAAGATTTGGCTGCTCTTGCAGCTATTGAGGCGGTTGATGGTGACGATCTTTTAGAAGGTGTTGATAGTGAAATTGATGCGGCGGCTGAGGAGGCCGCGGCTCTTAAAGATGCGAAAGATGTAAAAGATGCAAAAGATAAGGAGGATAAAAGAAAATCTAAGGCTAAGAAAACGGTTGATCTTTCTGAAATTGCGAATGATTCAATTCGAATGTATTTATGTGAAATTGGTAAAGTTGATCTGTTGACTGCGAAAGAAGAGGCGGATTTAGCTAGGAAAATTGCTAAAGGTGATCAATCGGCAAAGGCCAGATTAGCGGAAGCTAATCTTCGTTTAGTTGTTTCAATTGCAAAAAAATATATCGGACGTGGACTTTCTTTCCTTGATCTTATTCAAGAGGGAAATATTGGTCTTTTCCGAGCTGTAGAAAAATTCGATCCGGATCGAGGTTTCAAATTCTCAACATATGCAACTTGGTGGATTCGTCAGGCTATCACTCGAGCAATTGCTGATCAAGCTCGAACGATTCGTATTCCGGTGCACATGGTTGAGACAATCAACAAGCTAACGCACACTCAACGGCGTTTGGTACAGGAGCTTGGGCGTGAGCCATTGATTGAAGAGTTGGCAGCTGAAATGGAAATGGATATCAAGAAAGTTCGTCATATAATGAAAATTTCACAGGATATCGTTTCTCTTGAAGCTCCGGTTGGTGCTGAAGAAGATAGTAAGCTAGGAGATTTCATTAAAGATGATGATTCACTTTCTCCTGATGAACAGACAAACCGTCAGTTAATTAAAGAGAATATTCATGAGATGTTGCAATATTTGTCACCTCGTGAGCGAAAAATTATTGAGATGCGTTTTGGGCTTAAAGACGGAATAGGCCACACTCTTGAAGAAGTTGGGACTGAATTTGGCGTAACTCGAGAAAGAATTCGTCAAATTGAGGCAAAAGTTCTACATAAATTGAGAGAACACCCAACCAGCGTTAAAATTCGTTCTTATTACTAATATTAAAAATATGTCTAAACAACACGACGATCAAGATATGGATGAAAATAAATCCAAAAAATCAAAGAAACCTGTGAAATCAGCTTCTGTTGAAGAAGAAAGCGTAGTTATGACTAAGGAGGGTTTGAAACTTCTTGAAGATGAGCTTGAGTTTTTGAAATCAACTCGAAGAAGAGAAATTGCAAAAAGATTGAAAGAAGCTATTTCATACGGTGATCTTTCTGAAAATTCAGAATACGAAGAGGCAAAAAATGAACAGGCTTTCGTGGAAGGTCGTATTATGGAACTTGAAGAAAAAGTAAAAAAAGCGAAAGTTATTGATGAAAAGTCTCACTCAAAGCAAATGGTTGAGATTGGAACGAAAGTGCATATTAGAAACACAAAGAAGAAATCAGAGGAACATGAATTTACTTTGGTTGGTTCAACTGAATCAGATGTTTCAAATAATCGAATTTCAAATGAAGCGCCACTTGGCTTGGCACTTATGGGTAGAAAAGCGGGAGATGTTGTTACAATCAATGTTCCAGCTGGAATTATTGACTACGAAATTTTGAAGTTGTCGTAATTTGTCATAATGCGAATTTAGAAGGCCCCGGAACCGGGGCTTTTTTTTGCGGAAAATCTCTTGACTAATGCGACTAAGTTGCATTAAGCTCGTTGCATGAATAATTTAGCAGATCTCAAGGCGAAGGGTTTTAGAATAACAAAAGCAAGGGCTGCGATTTTGGACTTACTTGAAAAGTCGAATGCACCTGTTTCAGCTGATGAGATTGTGGCGAGTTTGGGAGTGAATAAGTCGACGGTTTATCGAGAGCTGGATTTTTTAGAATCACAAGATTTGATTACGGACATTCGTTTAGATAATGCGAAAAATATGTATGAATCCAAGTCGAAAAATCATCATCACCATCTTTACTGCATTAAGTGTAAAAAAATTGAGGAAGTTGATATGGATAATGATTTGGATATTTTTGAAAAAAAATTGGAAAAAGATACAAAATTTAAAATAAAAAAACATTCTCTTGAGTTTTTTGGTACTTGTTTAACCTGCCAATAATGAAAAAAATAATTTCTTTAGTTCTTTTGGCTTCTTTCTTTTATGGCTGTACTAGTGCGCCGTTAATTGATGAAAAACAAGTTTCTGTTTATGCCAGTTTTTACCCTTTGTCATTTTTAACTGAGCAAATTGCAGGTGAGAAAGCGAATGTTGTAAATGTTGTTCCAAGTGGAGTTGAACCACATGATTTTGAACCTAGTAGTAAGACAATTGCTCAAATTACAGATTCGGATTTATTTTTATATAATGGAGTTGGAATTGATGAATGGGCGGTTCAGCTGGTTTCAACTTTTGATTCAGATCACACTGTTATTAATACATCTACTTTTGTTGATATTTTAGCTACTCAATATGCAGATGATGGCGAGATGCTTGGTGTGGCTGATCCACATTTCTGGCTTGATCCAAATAATATGATGAAAATAGCTGATAAAATTAAGTCGAAATTAATTTCTATTGATCCTGCAAATGCGAATTTTTATGAAAATAATTATGTTGCACTAAATGCAAAGTTGCAAACCATAGATTCGAATTTTCTTGAAGGACTTAAAACTTGTGAGTCAAAAACCTTTGTTACTTCACATGCCGCATTTGCGTATTTGGCTAAACAATACGGTTTAGAAATGTTAGCAATTTCAGGAATTTCACCTGATGAAGAACCTAGTTCGAAGAAAATAGCCGAAATTTCTAAGTTGGTTGAGAAGTATGGAATCAAATATGTATTTTCAGAAAGCTTATTAAGTTCTAAGATTACCGAGACAATAGCAAATGAGACTGATGCTCAAATTTTGGTTTTGAATCCTATTGAGGGACTCACAAATGATGAAGAAAAAACCGGAGAAGATTATTTCACAATTATGAATAGTAATTTAAAAAATCTCAAAACCGCACTTTCATGTCAGTAAAACAAGAAAAACTTCTAGAGTGTAAAAATGTCAGTTTTAGTTATGGAAATGAAAAGGTTCTAGATTCTGTTTCTTTTGAATTAAAGGCTGGTCAGTATGTGGGTTTAATTGGACCAAATGGTGGCGGTAAAAGTACTTTGGTGAGAATCTTACTTGGAATTTTGAAGGCAAAAAAAGGCAGCATAGAAAAATCTGAGGAAATGAATATTGGTTATGTCCCACAAAGAATTTCTACAATGATTTCTTTTTTTCCGGCCACTGTTTTTGAGATTGTTAGAAGCGGTTTGCCAAGAAATAAAACTTCAAATATTACTCCTGCTGAATCAATGAAACTTGTCGGAATTACAGATTTAAAAGCTAAATTGATTGGTGAACTTTCAGGTGGTCAGGTGCAGAAAGTTTTTATTGCGAGAGCATTAGTTTCAGACCCAAAAATTTTAATTCTTGATGAGCCGGCTGTTGGCATTGACCCGCACGCGACAGCAAAATTTTATTCAATTTTAAAGAAGTTAAATAAAGAAAAAAATATTACTATCGTGCTTGTTTCTCATGATTTGGATGTCGTGAATAATGAAGTTGATACAGTTTTTTGTTTAAATAAAACTTTGGTTTGTCGTGGTCATAAAATGGATTTAATGAATGAAAAAAATCTCAAGAAACTTTATGGAGATACTTTTAAATTGGTAAATCATAATCATGCTTGAAATTTTTCAATACGAGTTCATGCAGCGAGCTTTTGTGGCAGGAGCCTTGATTGGTTTAACTGCGCCATTGATTGGAATTTTCCTAGTTGTGAGAAGATATTCTTTGATTGCCGATACCCTGGCACATGTTTCGCTTTTGGGCATTGCGATTGGTCTAATTTTGGATGTTAATCCTTTCCTAACCGCAATTATTGCTTCTGTTATCGCTTCTATATTAATTGAAAAATTGGGCTCGGAAAAAAAATTATTAACTGAATCTGTACTTTCACTTTTTTTGTCCGGTGCTTTAGCGCTTGCCGTGGTTTTAATTTCAATTACTAATGGCTTCAATGCTAATTTATACAATTATCTTTTTGGTAGTATTTCAATTGTTTCTACCACTGACATTTATATAATAGTCACACTTGCAGTAGTTTTAATTTTTGCGGTCTTATGTTTCTTCAAGGATCTGTTTCTTATGTCTTTTGATATGGAACTTGCAATTGTTAATAAAGTGCCGGTTAAATTTCTTAATCTATTATTGGCTGTTTTGGCTGCTTTACAGGTTTCAATTTCAATTAGAGCGGTAGGAGTTCTGCTTATTGGTGCATTAATGGTGATTCCGGTAATAACAGCTTTCCAGTTCGGTCTAGGTTTTAAAAAGACATTAATTCTTGCAATAATCTTTTCAGAAATTTCAATCTTTGCTGGTTTATATATTTCCTATTATTTCGATTTAGCCAGTGGAGGAACAATTGTCATGCTAAACTTACTATTTTTCGTAGCAAGTTTACTCCTCAATAAATTTAAGGTTCGAAGATAATTATTTTCTCTTCTTCGGTTTTGGTAGATATTTATCAACAATCTTTTTTTGTTGTACGTGACTAACTCTTGCCGCTATTCCTTCATTGTATTTTTTCCAAGTTGAATATGCGTAGAAAAGCATTAATGCGAACAATAGAACTGTTGCAAAACGCATTCCAAACCAAGGAATGTCTTGATCTCTAAAGAATGTGAGAAGCAGGCCGGCAATAGCAAATTCACGAATACGAGTTGGAACTCGCCCTAGAAATTCAGACGCAATTTTGGCATTTGGTAGAGAGTGGATTCTTTTTTTTGCATACCAGCTCGCAAAAAATAGGAGAGTAAAAAATATCATCATCGGCCAGAAGTATAGAAAACTTTGACTTGGTGTTGGATCAAACAGGTAGTTCGGATCCAGTAGTTTCAGTGGATTCATGTTTATGGTGTTTAAATTCTTTATATCTATGGAATAAAACGTATGTGCAAAGCGCACTTAGAAGGAAGAATAGGTAGGCATCAAGCCTTATGTTTAAGATGGTGATTGTATCATCGCCTCTTAGAAATTCAAGGAGAAAAAATGTAAATGAACCGGTGGCGCCAAAGTAAAGACTAGTATTTCCTTCTTTTTTGAAAAATTCTGATTTGGATTGAATTTTTTTCTTGCTCCATAAAATTAAAATGATTGCTATCAGACTGTAAATTTGTGTTGGATGAATTGGTACTGTGTATTTAACATTATCGAGTTCATAGGAAATTCCCCAAGGTAATTCGGTTGGTGAACCATATGCAAATCCTCCCATGAATTGTCCTATATTGATAATTGCAAGGCCAATCAAAAGTGGCACGACTAGTGCGTCATACCATTTCCAGATCTCCTCTTTAGCTTTGATTAATCTGAAAGTTAGAATTATGAAAAATCCTATTATTCCTCCCCATATTGATAAACCTTGATCCCAGATTGAAAACAAATTGAATAATGTTCGTAAGTCTAGTGCTGGTGAATATGTATCGGTATTGAGTATGAAAAATGTTAATCTTGATACAATTATAGGGATTAAAACATATGAGCTGCTGCTTTTTATGAGTAAAAGGAAATCTACTCTTTGTCTTTTTAACCTGTTAACTGCAAGGTATGCCGAAATTAAGAGTGCCGCCACAGTAAAAACCCAATATGTTTTAATTGAAATAAAACCAGATTCAAATATTACAGGCAACATACTATAAGTTAAAAATCAAAGTTGCGTTCACAATTATACCAAAAACTAACATAAAAGTATTGAACCAAGTTTTATATTTGAAGAATTCCAATTTAATGTAAAAAATTGAGTACCAAATAAAAATGCTTAGCAGAAGGTACCTTAAAAGGCTTGAATTCAAAAGATTGAAATTTTCAGGCAACGGATTTGCGAAATTTTTAGCCATTACGTATATACTGATGAAATATGCAAGTAGGTAAAAACTTAAAAGCCAACCTATAAAATGATTAATTTCTTCCAGAATTAGTGGCTCATTATCATTTGTACTTTCTGTTACTACTTGCGTTTCAACTACTGTAGGTTTTTTCTTGAGAGCATGAAGAGATTCTTTTAGTCTTTTCCTCTCATCCCAAACAGTTTTCAGGCTTTTATATGCTTCCGGCTTTGTGATTTGAGGAGACATCAACCATATTTTTGCAAAAATGAAAAGTTCTCGGTTTGCGCTATTAATTTCCGATTGGATTTCTTTTTCTTCAGGAGTTGGTAGGAATTTTTTTATATAATTACTTATGCCCTTCAAAAATTTATTATCTGAAACTGAGAATTTTTCTTGAATTTTCTGAAAATCGTCACTGATGCCTTTTTGATTTGTCGGGCCAGAGTGAAGATCGGCCATCATTTTCTGAGTTTCAAGTTTGATTATACTTCTCTCAGAGAACATTTTCTCTTTATTTAGAAATATTTCCTGATCTTGAACTTTCTTTAATAATTCTTCAGAAGTGTGCTCAATGTAATCAAGATTTGTGGAGCTTTTAATACGTAATAATTTATCAACATACTCTTGAATCATTTTTTTGTTCTCAGGCTTGATATCTTCGCTATATTGAGCCAACATCGCCTTTATCTTATTTAAGATAAAATCGACTTTTTTTAGCAATGCGGCACGTTTTTTTTCAAATTCTAAATTACTTGCGTCTTCAGCTGCAATTCCGACACCTTTTTCTTTTGCCATCGCCAAGTACTCTGCTTTTAGCGCTGAAAGGTCATCATGTTTTGCCTTTTCTTTATCCTCTGCCGTTGCTCCGGCTTGAATAACATATGAAACCTCGAAGCCATATTCATCAATTAAGCGTTGGAAGGCTTTGTATCTACTGCTTGCCGGAATACTTCCAAGAACTTTTTTCCCGCTTTTATCAAATGCTTCGAATTCATATTTAGGTAACTCAGCAGTTGTACCAGGTTCTTTTGTGCTTGTTTCAACAGGAGTTTCAGCAGTTTTTTGAATCGACAAAAGCGAAATATTCAGAGAGCCGAGCTGTTTTCTCGCTTCCTCTTCATTATCCGCGGCAATCAAGCCGCTAAGTTTTTTACCGCCTGCGTTAACAGCGGTGTATTCAAATTGTGCCATGGCGTGGTGGAGATTTAAGCCTCGATTTCTTCCGAGGAGTTCACTTTGTTTGTGCCTGACTTACTTAATTTTTTGCTTGCTTCAATGAATCCCATGAAAAGTGGATGTGGTCTGTGTGGTCTTGATAAAAATTCAGGATGGAATTGTGATCCAATCATGAAAGGATGATTCTTTAATTCACCAATTTCAACTAAATTACCTTCCTCAAATAATCCTGAAGGTTGCCAATCCGTCCCACTTAAACTTTTTACATAATCATTATTAATCTCATAGCGATGCCTGTGTCTTTCGAAAATCAAATCTTGACCATATAATTTATGAGCAAGAGTTCCTTCTGTTAATTTGCATGGATAAGCGCCAAGTCTTAATGTTCCGCCCTTATCTTTATTTTTGTGTTGGCCAGGCATGAAGTTAATAACATATTTATCTGCGGCTAATTTTGCATCTTCATCAAATTCCTCGCTAGTTAGCTTTGAATCATTCAAGTGAAAGCGAGCATATTCAATAGTCATTATTTGTAAACCTAGGCAAAGCCCCAAATATGGAACTTTATTTTCACGTGCATATTTCGCAGCCATAATTTTCCCTTCAATTCCACGAATTCCAAAACCACCCGGAACAAGAATTCCATCTGATGCCTTTAACATTTCCCATGATTTTTCATCATTTGTTTCGAGTTTTTCCGAATCTATCCATTGTAAATCGAGCTCGCGATCTTGATGATAACAGGCAATTTTTAATGATTCGATAACTGAAAGGTATGCATCGTCTAAGTTTGTATATTTACCAACAAGAGAAATCTTTACCAAATCTCGCTTCGCCTGAATTTTTGAAACTAAAGTCTCCCAGTCTTCAAGCATTGGAGTCACGTTTCCAAGGTGAAGTTTTTGCGCCACTAATTCTGCAAGTTTATATTGATTAAAGTTCAGTGGAACTTCGTAGATTGATTTACAGGTTACGGCGGGAATTACACAATTTTTTTCTACGTCGCAGAAAAGGGAGATTTTCTCGAGAATATCAGTAGAAATATTTTTATCCGCACGTGTTAAGATAATATCAGGTTGAATACCAATGGATCGAAGTTCACGTACCGACGCTTGCGTCGGCTTAGTTTTTAACTCTTTTGCAGCTTTTAAGTAGGGAAGGAGTGTTAAATGAACAAATAATGTGTTCTCTTTTCCAAACTCGTGACGCATCTGACGAATTGCCTCTAAATAGGGAAGTCCTTCAATATCTCCAACCGTTCCACCAATTTCAATCATTACAATTTTCGCACCACTTGCTTTTGCAGCTTTTGTAATTCTTCCTTTAATTGATTCTGTAATGTGAGGAATGATCTGAATTGTTCCACCCAAATAATCGCCTCGGCGTTCTTTGCCTAAAACTTCAGTGTAGATTTTTCCGGTAGTAACAGAAGACATTTCATTTAAATTTTCATCAATGAAGCGTTCGTAATGACCTAAATCCAAATCTGTTTCAGCACCATCTTCTGTAACATAAACTTCTCCGTGTTGAAATGGACTCATTGTGCCCGGATCTACGTTCAAATAAGGATCAAGTTTCATCGTGAAAACCTTGAAACCTGCAGCTTTAAGTAGAGCGCCGATTGAGGCTGTGGCAATACCCTTGCCTAAACTCGAACAAACTCCGCCAGTGACAAATATATATTTTGTAGGCATTTATACTATTAATTCCAACGCGTGGAGAATAGCATTTTTATTAATACCAAGCAAGGTGTGCTAATTTAATCATTGAGCTGACTTCAGCTCTGGTCATGTGGTAGCTTCCACCAAATATTCCGTTTGTATAACCGCTAATGATTGGTGTACCTTCAACAGTTGTGTTGTTCATTATGATCACAGCGTAGGCAAAGTAATCACTAACGAATACATCTGAGAAATTTATGTCGCTTTGTGTGAATCCGTAAAGGGTTTGTTTAGCGATTCTTACTGCAATAACAACTAGGTCTTTTCTGTAACCTGATGCGTTTGGATACCAATTTACATTTCCGTTTCCAAGGAAGCCAGCGTTTTCAGCAATTTTAATCCAAGGTGAGTACCAATCACTGTCAGAAACGTCTAACATTGTTTCGCTCAAACCTGTTGCATCCTCTATCGTGTATCCTGCATTTCCTAATGCGATTTTTAGAAATTCGGCACGAGTAATATAGTCGTTTGGTGCAAATGTTGTAGCTGTTTTCCCGCTAACAATACCAGCTTTATATAGTCGGCAAATTGAATCACTGCCCCAATGCCCGATAATGTCGTAGAATGGACTTGTACAAACGTAATCCGGATCAGATAGAATTTCAGATTTTGTTGCTGATGCACTGCTGGATGTGTCGTCCGAATCGTCGTCACTTGTGCTTGTATCTGTTGTGTCAGCTGAACTTGAGTCTGTCTCTTCAGTTTCAGTAGCAACTTCTTCTTCAACCGTAGCCTCTTCGGATGTGGTTTCTTCAACTACATCGCTGTCATCAGTACTATTAGTTACATAGCCTGTTGGAGCAGTCATTGTACATTGTGAAACGTATGTTGAAGCATCCCCGTAACCGTCGGAATCTGCGTCAAGGTAGTATGTTTGATAGTCGTAAACTGTTGCGTCAGTATCATCACAATCGTTTGCACTCGTGTAAGTGTCGCCGTCTGCATCTACCTCAGTGGCAGTTTCTTCTACAGTTGTTTCAGTGCTCGTTTCACCTGTAGTTGTTGTCAAAGTTACATCTACCGTAACATAACCTTCTGCATCTAAAGTACCTTCAGTTGCAAAGTCGCCTTCGTAATCGTCGTATCCGGTCGCGCTAACATTGAATAGAGTTGAAGTGTCAGTTGATGGAATTCCACATGCATAGAAGCCGTCGTAATCTGTTGTTAGAGTTGAAAAATCCAAACATGAAACTGCTGAGCCGTCTCCTGCTGTAATTGTTCCGCCTGTTATTATTTCGCCGATGGAATCGAGTAATCTAAGGTAATGAGTGAACTCAAGTGTAACTTCAGTTGAAATATTTGTTGTATCTACGATGTAATCAGCAAAACTTACAGAATTATATGTGTTTGAGTTGGTCACATAACCTGTTGCGATAATATCGATACTATAACTATCTTCATTCTCAACGTATAAATAATAATTTCCATCAAGAAGATCTTCAACTGCTGTTAAAGTTTGATCACCAAGATCAAAATTTGATTCTGTTAACCCTTCAACTACTTGCCCGATACTGTTTGTTACAGTCATTGCAATAACCCAATCGTCACCTGTGAGAGGGCTTGAATCACCCAAATTCATTTCTGCTGTTTCACTTGGGTCGTCTGCTTCATCTCTAGCAGTAATGAAACTTGCTGAATAATCAGCATATTCACTATTGCTAACAGTGAAATTTGGAATTGATACACTGAGCGGAATTGCACATCCATAATAACCATCACCTAAACTATCACATTCAACGACAGTATTTGCAATTACAGTACTCGTGTTTGCATCATTTAAAATATGAACATAATAGCCATATTCGAGTTTTTCAATATTTGCAACTGCCAAGAAAACATTCTCTGCTGTTGTGTATGAGCCTAATTCTTGGCTAACGTAACCTTCAGGTGAAACTGTTACGTTATATTCACCTTCTGGTAGCGTAGCTCCAATTGTAGTTTTACCTTTTGGTGCAGATATTAACTCTACTGTCGCTTCAATTTCTGTTGAAGAGTCGGCAGAACTATAAAAGTGTAAATCTTCAGTACTTAATTTCGCTGTTAAACCTATTCCGCTTACTAATTCTTTGAATGCGAATTCAAGACCACCTGTTACTTCAGTTACTTCTGTGTCAGGAGCTTCTTCGACTGGCTCTGATGTGCCGGCTGTTAATTCAGGACTTTCAGTTATTGTTGTACTTACTGGATAGAGCCTATATGAATCGAATGTTTTGCTAAAGTTCTCGAAGCCGTCTGCAATAATTGTATATGTTGGAGCAGAGCCTGTAGTTGATACTAAACAGTAATATCCGCCTGTTGCTGGATATTCCGTACAAGTTCCATCTGTAATTGTAATATCTGCGTCGGAAATAGCCGCTCCACTTGAGTCAACAGGGAAGATTGAATAGCCATGGTCTAGTTCAACACTTGCTGAGTAATCCACTTGGTCATCGTATATTGTCACTGAGCCGTAACCTTCATTATATGGCAGACCGTCCACTACATATCCGTCTGGTGATACGATTAATGTATATGAGCTGCTACTTCCATCTGTCAAAGTTACTGCATAAATACCGTCTGCCGATAGAGTGTCATCAAATGCACTAATTGTTGTTTTACTCATTGAAATGCTGAAATCATTTTCAGTTATTGTTGTTACAGCACTTCCATTCTCATCAGTAACTGTAATGATGTTGGAGTATGTATCTGTTGCAACTTCTTCAACTTCTGCTGCACTTGATAAAGTGTATCCACCATTACTATAATATTCTTTATTAGTTTCATCATATTCGTCAGCCGAAAAATATTCTCTTGCTATGTCATCACTTTGATCATATGTTTTTGTCTTTGTTAATTGCATACTTTCAATAGTCATTCTCATTTCTTCTCCATTGTAGCTAGAGAAGGAAGTGGACATCTTAGATTTTGGAATACCTGTAATCTCAAAGGTATATATTGTATTCGCGCTTAAAGTTATTGCTTCATCATCACTGATTAAATATTCAGCATCGGGATATTGGACTGCTGAGACTTTCAGCGTTAATTCATCAAAGTATGAACTTAGATTTGCAGTTGTATCTTGCATGGATAAGCTCAAATCACCGGTTGTGATTGTTACATCTCTAGTGGATGTGACCTCAAATTTACCTAATGAATATTCATCGGTTGTATTCCAATCAATTTCCGTATCCCCTGAACCTGTTTCTGTTGTTGTTAAAATTGCATCTACCTCTGTCTCTTCTGTTGTTCCATCATCTACTATCGCAGCTGGCTCTTCAGTTGCTGTACTTATTAATGAATATCCACCAAAACTGTAGCCTTTTGTTTCATCGTAGCTGAATGCTATTGGATTACTTGTATATGTAAGTTCTTTAGATTGTGAATTATCTGGTGAGTTAGCTAAATCAGTTGAACCAGCCCAAATTGAGCTGAAAGTTAAGGCTACTTCCGGACCTGCAACTTTTATATTTGCAAAATCTGTTGCTTTGCTTGCTATTGGAATACCAGTGACAGTGAAAACGTAATCATAATCACTAATAAGATACATCCAAGATGTATCTGTTAGTTCATACATATTATCTGTTTCTAAATCACCGAATGCGATATTTGTTTTTATATCTGTAAAATAGCTACTCAATGATGTTTTTGCTACTGTTGGGCCAATATAAAATTGTGCTGAATCATCCGGAATATATATTCCAATGTCATCATCAGTTGCTAGTGACCATTTACCTAATGTGTAAGTTGTTTCTCCACTATCCCAATCAATTTCAAGATCAGAATCTTCCTCGTATTGTGAAACAGTTAGTTTCGCGGTTCCGTTTGTTGCAACTTTACGGATTGTTGCTGCAGGCACTTCTATATCATAGGTGGTCGGCATTGTGCTAAGAGTATACGATCTACTTGAGAAGTCGCCGGATATTCCACTTGAGAGGCCGCTTGATATCCCGCTAGAGACGCCACTTGATGTGTCACTAACCGGTATCATCATGTTTCCCTTCAACATCGCTGTATTAAACATGAATGCGGCACCGCCGATTATGCTTAAAACCACCATTAATATTGCGATTTTCTTGAACATTTTATTTTTATTCGAATAATACTTTTGAGCCGTTAATTATTTTTGCAGCTTCGGCTCGAGTTATGCTGTAATTTGGTTTGAATGAACCGTCGTCATAACCTTTGATTACTCCGTATTGTTCTCCGAGAACGATCGCATAAGCTTGGTAGCTGTTTACGTCGAAGTCAGTGAATGTAGAGTCAGCAGCTGTGAATCCACGTAGTGTTAATTTTGCAAGCCTCACAGATAGAAGCATTGCATCACCTCTTGTGATTGGGCTGTTAGGCTGCCAAACACCTGAAGATGGATACCATAGGGCTCCCATTTGATCTGCTAATGCAACATATGTGTAATACCAATCACCAACATTCACATCTGAATATTTTGTAACACTAATTCCACTGTAATATGTTGGATCATAGCCACCTTGAAGCATAATCATTTTTAGGAATTCTGCTCTAGTAACATTGCTGTTTGGATCATATATATTTGAGCTTTTACCTTTAACAATTCCTTGTTCATAAAGTGTGCAAACTGCCACTTCTGCCCAGTGACCTTCCATATCAATGAAAGGATCAACACATAAGCCGTCATCGCTTGTCGTTTTGCTTGCAATGCTTGTAGAAAGTGGGTCTGTACCGTTTTCAACTTCTGTTCCGTCAGGAGTACCATCACCATCTGTGTCGGCATCCATTGGGTCAGTTCCAAATGTTACCACTTCTTCATAATCTGAAATATTATCTGCATCGCTATCTGTGTCAGTTGCATCTGTTCCGTATGCATTTGTCTCTGAATAATCTGTTAGACCGTCACCATCAGTATCTGTTGTTGTATCTACTGAAGCAACTGTGTCACTTGTATCTGTTGAGTTCGTTACATAACCTGTTGGGGCTGTAAGCTGACATAATGAAACGGAACCTGTAGTGCTTCCTAATCCATCACTGTCTGCATCAACGTAGTAAGTTACTAATGTTGAAACTGTTGCATCTAAATCATTACAATCTGAAGCTGTAGTAACGCCATCATTATCATAATCTTCAATATAAGTGTCAGTTGCATTTGAAACGTATCCTGTTGGAGCAGTCGCTGTACAAGATGAAGTTGAACTTGCAGGATCACCTAATCCATCACCGTCAGTATCTGCATAATAAGTAGTTTCTGTGTAAACTGTTGCATCAGAATCATCACAATCGTTTGCACTTGTGTAAGTGTCTCCATCTGCATCAGCATCTGGGTCTGTGGTTGTCATTGTTACTGATTCTATAACGCCGTCATCTGAATCTAGTTCTCGATCAGTATCAAATGATTCTAGATAGTCGTCATAACCGCTTGCCACAACTTTGAATGTTAAATCTATATTTGAAACAGGAATCAAACATGCATAAACTCCACCTGTTCCACTTTCTGTACATGTTTCGTCGTATGCTGTTCCGGCAGTCACTGTTGCTCCTGAAATAACTTCACCTGTGCTGTTTTCAACAGCAACTCTGTATCCATATTTCATTATCATACCAGTTTGGTAATCTATTTTATTATCTTTTAATACATGGCCTTCACTCACAAGTCCTGTTGAGCTAACTGTTAAGTAGTAAGCAGTATCATCTGTTACTAGTAGGCTTAATGCATAAGTTCCTGTGCTTGATTGACTGTTGTCGAATGTCACTATGCCACGTTTGTTATCATCAGCAACCGTGAAATTCTCTTCAGTTAACTCTGTAAGTGGATTTCCTAGGGCGTCAACTACTGTGACATACATGTTGTTGTAAGTTAGGTCGCTTGAGTCGACATCTTCTGTAATTGTAAATGTGTCAGTACATAGATTGTCTTCAGTAGATACTGACGCATCAATAATGGTTGCTGTAATCACGTCGCCAATTGCTCCACCTGTGTATGTTGCTGATATGTCGTCTACAGTTCCATCATCAGAACTCACCGAGATTTCAAGACTTGTAATACCGGTTTCGATATCTCCACTTGTTGTCTTTGTATAGGAAAATGTTCCTGCACCTGTTGACTCAAGTTTAAGAGTCCCAGTCCATGGAACAATTGTATTTGCATCTGCGGCTTTTGTACTATTTCCAAGTATTCCTCCAAATCCACTAAATGCACTGATTCCACTAAGTGATAAACTATCTGTTGAAGTTACTTCAATAGTTGGACTAGGCGCACTAGTATCTACTGCATCAAGGACTGGCATACCTAGTGCTCTAGAGCTTACTGTAACATCTGAACTAAGCTCACTAGTATCCACTGTATAAATTGTACTATCTACTACTTTAGAACTTATCGCATCAGATGGACTAAGCGTAGGTATGGTTCTTTTGGTTTTTGTGATTACTTCTTCATCTACTGGGTCTGGATTGAAACCGGCTTCAAGTCCAAATGCCATTAAGTTTTTAAAACTGAACGAAGTTAGTGTGCTTGTATTTACTGTTGTTGATGTTGTTGATAGTCCAATTGTAAGATTAATTACTTCATCAACTGAATCTGTAGTCATTTCATATGAATCAGGACTTAATGAAAGATCAGCACAAGAATATGATGTAGTTGTTGGAATAACATATTCCGCAGCTGTATCTGAAGAAGCTCTTGCAGTTTCTGCAAAATTTAATGCTGAAGCGGCAGACAGACTTGCTGCAAACAGGTCCAATCTAATTTCTGTGGTCTCTGCTGCTTGCTCATCCGATTGAGCTGTAAGTTCTTCCAATGTACTTATAGCTTCTAAATATTCAGAACCTATTCTGTATTCGGTGTAAGCTTCCAGAGCATTTTGATGTGCAGTGTTTGCATCATCTGTTCGCTTACTGAGTATAATTTCAGCAGCTACCTGGTCTGGAAAAGCCCACCACAGTGGGAATAGAATCTTGTAGGCAGAAAGTGCATTATATGCATTATTGTATTCAAGTAATGCTGCGGATTTCTCATCTATATAGTTTTGTAAATTTTCCTCAACTATCTCTGCAGCAGCTTCTGCTGCTTCTATTACATCTGAAGATTCTTCATTAGCAGTTTTAGCCGCATCGTACTTCAATAAAATTTTTTCAACATAGCTTTGTGCTTGAGCTGCTTCCATTTCAGCATTTGTTGCATCTGCATCTGTGTATGTTTGTGCTAGAGACAATGCTTCTATATCCTCTGCCTCGTATGCATCTTCTGCATCTTCAAGATGAATTTCTGCAGCAACGCTATATTCTTCTGCAGACTCTGCTGCTGTTGCCGCTAATGCAGCCAATTCGTCTGAACTTAAAAGGCTTGTTGCACTTATATTTAGTGCTAATGAATCTATAGATGTTGATTCTGTACCAATACTACCAGTCAAGTTACGAATTCCACTGAATCCACTGAGTGCTCCTTTGAAGGAGCTGCTTTGTGAAAAAGTGAATGCTAGGCCTGCAAATATGCTGAGACCGATTAGTATATAGAATATTTTTTTCATATGTTTTTATTTTTAAATCTTGTCATTATACCTCAAAATCTGTGTTTTTGCAAGGCGCTGTTTTATTGGTAAAGTGCTAGATATGTTCGATAAATGATTGATGCTGATTCATATCTTCTGATGTAGTCGCCCGGTTTGTATGTCCCGTCGCTGTAACCACCAACGATTGAATCACCATCTTCAGTTTCTGTTGTGTAACCCATCATCACTGCATCCGCGAAGTAATCACTTGATTTAACATCGCTAAATGGAATGTCTTTTGATGAATATTCTGGAGCTTCTTGTCTTGCAATTTTCATTGTCAAAACAATCGCGTCAGCTCGTGTGATTTTTTCGTTTGGATTAAATTTACCGCTTGAAGTTGAAATGAATTTTTCATCAACAGCAATTTTCACGTAATCTGAGAACCAATCACTATCTTTAACATCTGAGAGATATTCTTTCACTCCGGTTGCATCGTCAGTTGTGTAACCTGAGTTCAAAAGTGCTATCTTTAGGAATTCAGCTCGAGTGATGTAATCATAAGGAGCAAATATGCTGTATGATTTACCACCGAAAATTCCTGAGTTGTAAAGCCTGCATATTAAGTCATGTGCGGCGATTCTTGATGTGTCTGTGAAAGGATCTTCACATTCATATTCTTCATCTGTCATAATTTCTAATCTTTCTTCGCTGGCGACAACGATAGGTTCCGCGCTTGTTGTATCAGTTGTATCTTCTGTTGCTGTATCAGGAGTGAAAACGCCTGTTGCTGCACTAGTGTTTGGGCTTTCGTCGAAAGTCATACTCGCATCAACTGTTATATCAATTGCTGTACTTGAATCTGTCGTTGTCTCCGTTGTAGTTGTAGTCTCGGTTGTAGTTGTAGTCTCAGTTACAGTTACAGTGTCAGTACGTACAGGACTTGTACCGGTTGGGAACAAAATTACATTTACTAATTCTCCCGGATCGCCAGGGTTAAGCCTTATCACTGAGAACATTGCATTCACTGTGTCATAGCCTTCGGCCATCACTGTATAACGTAGATTTTTTTCTTCTAATGGTAGGTGACATCCGAAAAATGCTGGAGCCACTAAGTCACATTCAGTCTTAAGCTCACCGGCAATTACTACCGCGCTTAGTACTGGAGATTTACTTTCATCCAATGCAGTTACGTAATATGCATATTCTATAGGTAAAACTTTTAATTCTTCTATTTGCCCTGCAAGGAAAGTATTCTCCGATGTTGTGAATGGTCCAAAGCTTTTTGATACGAAACCGTTTGCTACAATCTTAATGCTGTATTGATTTGTTTCACTTTCTGTTGGAATTTCGATTGCAAAAGTTGAAATGCCAGATGCTCTATCTGTCCTTAGGGCTACTTTTGCGTCACTTATTTCACTTGTACTGTCATTTGGGCCATATATATGAATTTCTTCTTGTTTAATTTTACCCGTTATATCTTTTTTTGTATTTTTATCTTTTATTGAAAGCACGATTGCTCGTGTTGGAGGAAGATCACTTGCATCAGGAACATAGTCCGAACTTGTGATTGACATTCCACCAAAACTGAATGTTTTGTTGTCGTAATGGAAATATTTAGCGTACTCAATGTTTGTTAAGTCATAAACATTCATATCAATTTCTGCAGATGCAGCTGGGGTATCTGTGGCTGAAGGAGCTGCAGGCATATCTGTTGGTATTCCTGTCGCTGGGTCGGGTGCTGTTGCAGTTGGATCCGGCATGGTTGGTGCTTCCGGTTCTACTGGCTCATCTAGTACAGGCATGAAAATAAATTGTGCTATTCTGATTGCAATTTTACTAGTTTCCAATGTGCTGAAATCTACGCCGGCTTTTGGAATACCTTTTAATGTGAATTTCCAAGTACCTCCATAAATTATTTCCGGCATACTAATTGGGTAATTATAATCATGAGTAATTGTTGAATCTGACGTATTTACTGTTTGGATTTTTAAATATTCAAAATAATTTTCGATTGGAGTTTTGTCAGGTTCTCCAATGAAGAAGTTCCAATTATCAACAACCATGTTTTGACTGGCTGTTACATTCCATTCTCCCAAAACGTATTCCTTAGTTTGGTCAGCCCAGTCGATTGATGCATTCCCGCTTCCTGCTTGCGTAATACTAAGTGCTGCCTTGATCTCTTCTTCTGGTATTTCTTCCTCTGGCATGCTGGCAACAACGTAGCCACCATGTGCATAGTATAATATGAACGTTCCACTATCTATATTTTCGTCCCCGTTAAAATATTTACTTTGATCATAATCTACGAGTTGTTCGTATGTTGTTCCATCGTTTAATGTCATCTTGCCAATTCCCATTACCATTTCTTGTCCATTGTACGTAGTTGTGAAGTCATCCTGCATTGATATGTCAGGTTGACCAGCGATTTCAAAGTAATAAGTTTCTCCTGCAAGAAGTTTAATCGTAAAGTCTTCTTCATTAAAATTAGTATAATCACTGTCACCTATACTTGAGTTTAAAACTTTAAGGTGAACGTTATTGAAATGTTCATCTACATTTGCGCTCATACCAATATCAGTGTTTTGGAAATCTGCATGAAATTCACTTATTGTCACATCTTTTGTAGCAATCACTTCCCATTTTCCCAAAGTATAGTCATTAGTGGACATCCAATCTACTACTGTCACACCACTTTCACCCTTATTTATAGTTAGAATGGCCTCCTCTCGAAACATAAAAGCTCCCTTCAAATTTGAAGTGGAGAAGAAGTAGGCAAGGGCAGCAATGAAGGTGAGGGCGACGAGGACATAGAATACTTTTTTCATGTGTTTTTGTTTTTAAATCTTATAATTATAACATAGATTTCATGTTTTTACAAGGTTGCTGCGGTAGAATTATTCAAATAAAACTTCAGAGTTATTTGTAATTACAGCGGCTTCAGCCCTTGTGATATTGTTATTCGGCATGAATGTTCCGTCGTCGTATCCGCCGATTATTTCATACTGTTCACCGAGAACGATTGCATATGCTTGGTATGAATCTACATCGAAATCTGTGAATGAAGAATCGTCAGTTGTGAAGTCACGAAGTGTTAATTTAGCGATTCTAATTACTTGTAATATTGCATCACCTCTTGTGATCGGCTCGTTTGGAAGCCAGTTGTCATTTGTTGGATACCAAAGGAATCCATACTCGTCGGCCAAGGCAACAATGTCGTAATACCAATCTCCAGGGTTCACATCATTGTATTTTGTAATTGAAAGATCTGATTCATTTGCTGGATCATAACCGGCTTCTAGCATTATTAATTTTAAGAATTCGGCTCTGGTTACTTTGTTGTCAGGGTCATAAACTTTTTCGCTTTTACCTTTCACGAATCCGGCTGTGTATAGAGTACAAACATCGCTTTCAGACCAGTGACTTATAATATCCTCAAAAGGTGTACAATCCTCGATGGAGGCAAGTTTCTCTGTCTCTGCATCTTCATCTTCATCTGTATCTTCGACTACGGCTACATCTTCGTCTATATCTTCAGCTGTATCTGTATCTTCGTCTTCATCTTGAATATCACTTACGAGTGGGTCTGTATCTTCGTCAATTTCTGTGCCATCAGGTGAACCGTCGCCGTCAGTGTCGCTATTGTTTGGATCAGTTTCAAACTCAAAAATTTCTTCATAATCTGAAAGGTTGTCAGCGTCAGAATCATCATTCTCAGGATCTGTAAAATATGTGTTGCTTTCTTCATCATCTGTTAGGCCGTCCGAGTCGGTGTCTCCTGTTTCGTCTGAATTACTTACATAACCTATAGGTGCGGTCATTACACATTCAGAAATGTAAATTTCCGGATCACCCAATCCATTTTCATCTGGATCGCTGTAATATGTTTGATTTGTTGAAATAGTTTCGTCGGTATCATCGCAATCTAAAGCTGTTATTACGCCATCGTTATCTTCATCTGTTTTGATTAGTTCGGCAGTAGACTCTGTGCTGGCATCTGTACCGAGTGTCCTAGCTGTTGTAAATTGCCCATTATATCGATCATATGTGCTAGCGCGAATTTTGTAACTTAAGTCGGTATTTGATAGAGGAATCGCACAGTTGTATTCTCCACTACTATCAACTTCGTTACATTCTATACCTCCTGCTGCCGTAACTATGGCACCAGAGATCGGTTCTGCATCTGAATCTATAGGATAAATTTTGTAGGCGTAATTTAGCTCAACTTCTGTGTCATAATCTGCAGTGTTGTCATCAAGTGTTAGGTTGTAGTCAACGAACCCATCTGCATTTATTGTTAATGCATAGTCGCTATCATCTGTTTGCAATAGATGTAATTTATAAATTCCTGCTGCTGCTGCTCTATTGTCAAAAGATACTGTCCCAGTTGTACCGTCTTCCGTAACTGTAAAATTACTTTCTGTCAGGTTTGTAACAAGGTTTCCATTCTCGTCTTTCACTGTTATGTAGTTGTCGTTATACACAGCATCTGCAATATCTTGTGTGATTACAAATGATGCACTGCATGGGTCTGCTTCATTAACGATGGAAGCTTTAATTTTATCACCTGCTGCTCCGTTATATTTTACTGATATGCTCACGGGTGCTCCATAATTTGAGCTTATATCGATTGTTAATACACCGTCTGTACTGGTTTCAACATTGCCATCTTCATCTGTATAGGTGAATGTTCCAGTGCCTGCTGTTTCTTCTTCGGCATCTTCATCCGCATCTGTGGCGCTGCCCGATAGTGTTCCTATTCCTAATAGTGGAGTGCTCAATGTTTTAACACTGGTCTTGATTCCGGTCTCACTGCTGCTCTTAGTTGATTTAAGTTTGAGGGTGGCTGTCCATGGTTCATATGAATTTGAACCAGTATCAATTATGCTTAAATTCTCTGTGATGTTGAGAAATGTTGAAGTTGGACTTAAAGATCCTGAGCGATTGTTAAGTATAGCTCCAGTTGTTTCAGTACTAGGAGTGCGTCCAAATAGATCTAGATTTAAAACTGCAGCCATAAAGTTTTTAAAGCTGAATGCAGTATCTTCACTTGCAGTTGTATTTATTTCCGATTCAGTTGTCAGGTCTATTGTTAAATCAAAACTTGCTTCTGTCTCTTCAGCAGTCATATTGAAATTATCCGGACTGACAGAAAGATCCGAGCAATAATAAGTTGTTATAGTTTTGTAATCATTGGCAGATTGGTATGATTCTTTTGCAGCTTTTTTGTAATCATCTGCTTCATCGGCATATCCTTCAGCGAGATCTGACCATCCTTTTGCTTCCTCGTAATCAGCCTGGCTTTCTGCGGCAGATTCTGTTGCCTCTGTATATGCATTGAATTCTTTTTCATATGCATTGTATGCTTCTGTATATTCATCAGTTTTTTTATATGCTGTATACGCATCATAAGCTTTGTCTGTTGCCTCTTCTCTAATTAGGTAATCTGCTAATTCCACTAATTCCACTATTCCTTCACAAATTAGGATTGCTGGAGGTAATCCTGCATATAGACATGCTGCATTAGCTGCTATATACCAGTTATACGCTTCTAGTTCTTCTGCATCTTTTGTTTTATATGACACATATAATCTTGCAGCTTTATCTTCTACTTTCTCCCAGGCGGTTTCAGCAGCAAGATATTCGTCAGTTTTTTCTGCACCTCCTGTAATTGCTAAGGCATCACTTGTTTTTTCAAAGGCCATGTCAGCATAAGAATTTGCAAGTTTTGCTCTACTTCGAGCATTTGTATACGCGGCCTCTGCGAGTATTTGTGCTTCGTTTAAGCCATCTACATCATTTGCATTGTATGCTGTTTTAGCATCCTTCATTGCTGTCTCAGCATCTTCACTATATTGTTTTGTGGCAGTCATTTCTTCTTCTGCCATTGTAGCTAATCCTTCAGAAGTATAGAAATTAGAAAGAGAACTATTTAAATTTATGTTAATTGTATCTGTAACTATTCCTAGGTTTTGTGTCATTTCAATCTGACCCTTCAAAAAATTGCCTTGAGAAAAGGCAAATGAAATACCTCCAATTAATGTTACGCCAACGAGTATGTAAAAAAGTTTTTTCATTTGTTTTTATTTTTTAGTATCTCAAGATTATAGCACATGTTGTGCTTTATCGCAAACCGGTTTTTTTGTAGACTTTCTCCATTGTTTGCCATGCAAGTTTGGATGCTTTTTTTGCTCCGGCTTCCATGATGATTTCTATTTCTTTTGATGATTCTAGTTTGACACGTTTGATTTTTGCATCTTCAAAGAACGCAAGAAGTTTTTCCAGCAGTGCTTTCTTTGCGTTACCATAGCCGAATCCACCTTCACTGTATTTTGACTCGAGTTCAGAAAGTTCTGAGGCTGTGGAAAATTGTTTGTATAGGCTCAAAATTATGTCGTCTTTTACAGGCATTGGTTCTTTCAAATCAATGCTGGCGGTTTTTATTCCCATTACTTGTTTTTTAATCTCTTCTTCGGACGCGAAAATGCTGATGGTGTTGTTGTAACTTTTGCTCATTTTTTGGCCATCTGTTCCCAAAACCGTTTCCACTTCTTTCTCAATTTTATCTTGTGGCAACTTGAATGTTTCACCGTAGAAATTATTGAATGCAATCGCGATGTCTCTGGCAATTTCAACATGTTGTTTCTGATCTTTCCCAACGGGAACAAAATCTGATTGGTAAATCAAAATATCCGCTGCCATCAAGACAGGATACATAAAAAGTCCTGCATTTATATCTCTTTTTCCTTTTTCCACCGAGTCTTTCCAGGCATGAGCTCTTTCTAGTAGGCCAGGATTAGTGACGGTTGAAAGAATCCATTGAAGTTCAGCATGTTCAGGTACATCACTCTGATAAAAAAGAGTGACTTTGTTTGGATCAAGACCTAGTGCGAGATAATCAAGCACAACGCCTCTTCGGTATTCTTTTAATGTTTCTGCATCTCTAATTGTTGTGAGGGCGTGATAATCTGCAACAAAGTAAAGACATTCATGTCCTTCATTTTGAAGCTCGATGTGTTGACGCATCGCACCAAGGTAATTTCCAATGTGTGGTCGGCCGGTGGGTTTGATTCCTGAAAGTATGCGCATGACTATATTCTATTAGACTGTTTGAACCGGATCAACATCAATTCTCCAGCCTTTTAAAAGCTCTTGATCAATTTTTTTGATCACGGATTCCGGAGTTTTCCCTTGCACAAAAACATGCCAATAAAACTTCTTATTCATCTTGGGCATAAGTGCAGGTGCGGCGAATGTTTGATGATCTTCGTCGGCAAGTTTTTTCAGGAGTAAATCTGCTTTTTCTGCACAAAGTTTTTTGTTTTCATCTGCAAAAATTAGTTTGATAATTTTAGAAAATGGAGGAAGTTGCGCGGCTTCTCGTGCACTAATTTCTTGTTCATAAAAAGTGGAATAATTATGATTTTTTACTGCTTCCAAAACACAGTGATTTGGGTTGTAAGTTTGAATAATTACTTCACCTTGTTTTTCTCTTCTGCCGGCTCTACCGCCAACTTGGCTTAATAATTGGAAGCTTCTTTCAGAGGCGCGAAAATCAGGAATATGAAAAGAAGTATCTGCCATAATCACTCCAACCAGGGAAATGTTGGCAATATCAAGACCTTTTGCAATCATTTGAGTTCCTATCAAAATATCAATTTCTTCAGAGTTTAGGTTTTTGTGAAGCTCTTCGAAGCTATCTTTGTTACTCATCGTGTCGCGGTCAGCACGAGCAATGCGTGCTTGAGGAAAAAGAAGTTTTAGTTCGCTCTCAACTTTTTCTGTACCGAGGCCAAAGTGTTTGATTCTATGACTTTGGCATTTCGGACAAAAATCAGGAGTTTTTGTTATGAAACCACAATGATGGCAAATCAAAGTGCTGTGTTTGAATTTAGAAACATGATAGGTGAGTTTTGCTTCACAATTATTGCAAACTGATGCCTCACCGCAATCTCTGCAAACTGTTGCCGACGCACTTCCTCGTCTATTTAAGAAAAGTAAAATTTGTTCTTTTTTATCTAGTTTTTCTTGGATTTTTTCAAGTAAAAGTTCGCTGAACATTGTAAAGTTTTGTTTCTTTAATTCCTCACGCATATCCACAATTTCAATTTTTGGCATTTCTGTTTTGAGTACTCTTTCATTTAGCTCGAAGAGCTGGATTTTTTCACTTTTTGCCATTTGCATGATTTCAATACTTGGCGTTGCAGAGCCAAATATTATTTGAGCATTTGTTAGTTTGTTGATTTCAAATAGCAGATCACGAGTGTTGTATCTTGGAGCCTGTTCTTGTTTATATGTCCATTCATGCTCTTCATCCATAATCACTACGCCGAGATTTTTGAAAGGTGAGAAGAGTGCTGAGCGGGAGCCGATTACAAGTGATATTTCTCCGTTGTGAATTCCTTTCCATTGTCTGGCTTTTTCACCTTCACTTATTTTACTGTGTACTAATGCAAGATTTTCAAAATTACCTTTAAAGTATTTTACAAATTGAGGTGTTAGCGAAATTTCTGGCACAAGAAGTAAGGCTTGTTTGCCTGAGTCAACGGCATGTTGAATAAGATTTTTATACACCTCGGTTTTGCCTGAACCGGTTACTCCGTGTATTAAAGATAGTGGAATTTTTTTTCCAATTATATCGCGAACAATGCTTTCCTGATTTGCGGTCAGTACGTGAAACTCTTTCTTTTTTACAGGTGTTGAAGCTTTAGTTCGTGACTTAGTTAAATTTTTTTTCCAAACTGATTTAGGTAGAAATAATTTTAGTGACTCAAATAGTGAACAAAAATAGTATTCACTAATGTGTGTGGCAAGTTTGATTTGCCATTCGTATAAAAATATATTTGGGCTAAGTGTTTCACTAATATATTTTGTGTCGAATGTTGGGTTTTCTTTCTGTAGGTTTAAAATTATTCCACTTTTTGTGTTTTTGCCAAATGGAACCATGACTAAATCACCACGTTTAATTTCCATTTCTTCAGGTACTTTATAGGTTAAAGTTTCCTTAAGTTTGGAAAATTGATGATTTACTATTACTTCAGCGTACATAATTTTATTTACCTAGTCACAATAGTATCATAGAATTGGAGCCATGTTTAAGTTTAGAAATTTTCTCGGGATTCTTGCATTTTTTTTCTGCGTGACAAATGCTTCTGCTGCAAGTTTCACTTCTTCAATCCAACAGGGAAATATCAAAAAGAATTCGATTTTGACAGAGAATTTTCAGATTGAGTTTTCTGATTTAATAAAAGAACAAACAGATTCAGATAGTGATGGAATACCTGATATTGTTGAGACTGTTGCAGATGCTGCAGAAAACAGTTGGCAGATTGAGATAACAGAATTGGGCTATCCTGCACCTATAGATTCAGGTTCACATTTAACTATTATTTTAGATGATACAAACGATTATTTAACAGAAGGAGCTGTTGGTATAACAAGTATTCAAAGTGATGGAGTATCGCCTTATTTGGCAATCGATCCATGGCAGAGCGAAAACATTTTAAATGTTACTGTTGCACATGAATTTTTTCATTGTATTCAGTTTGCGTATTCAGAAGACGGTTCTGAATTTGCAGGAAATTTTCAGGGAGTAGCATTGGCTGAAGAGACAGCAGTTTGGTTTGAAGATAGAGTTTATGATAGCATAAATGATTATTATGGTTATTTGAGTGGATTTTTGGACTATCCTGACTTTTCAGTATTTTCAGGAGTTACACCCGCTTCTAATCCTTATTATGTTTATGGCCTTACAATTTGGCCAAAATTTTTGGGTCAATATTTTCAAAAAGATTCTGTTATTAAAGATATTTGGGACAATTATTTCGATTCAAGTTTGAGCTATGAAAATGAATATAAAGTATATGATGCTTTTAAAGATATGGTGGAAAGCAATGGTGACACTATTCAAAATACTTTTCAGGAATTCACATTGTGGAATTTAGATTTAGAAGAATATGAAGAAGGAAATTTTTATCCTGATGTTTACACTATTACTGATACAAGTCAGGATTCATATATCTTGTCTGAAGAGAGCACTGCGCCGGCTTTATATGGTACAAACTATCTTTATTTTGAAAATACAGATGCTGATGATGATTTCCGTTTCCATATTCAAAAGGCTGACGGAGTTTCATTTGCTGTTGCATTGATGGGAAAGAAAAAAGCTGGGCCTGATTTAAACAAAGTAGAGAGAATAATAATTGAAGAAGATGAAACAATGGATTCAGAGCTTGTTTTAAGTGGGATTTCAACATATGAAGGTGTTTATGCAGTAGTTTCGCCACTTCAAAAAAACTTTAATAATTCCGAGACTGTGACTGGAGTTTTTGATGAAGGATATAGATATTATTATATTGGTGGCTTTGGTCACAGTGTAATGACTAGTGCAGACTTAAGTGTTACAAGTAGTGCTGATAAAGATGGAGATGCAACAATTTCAACAGATTCCAGATCTTCAGATAGTTTGGTTCTGCAAATTATTGATTATGATGAAGAGTCAGTTACTTTAAAATGGAATAGGCTGACAGATCTTGATATTGCAAGTTATCTAATTAAATTTGGAACTTCCAGTAGTTCTTATTCGAATTCTCAAGAGGTTCCCAAAGCATATATAACTAATGCGACTGTTCATGGTTTGACGGAGGGTGAAACTTATTATTTTGAAATTCAGGCTTTAGATTCGGATGGTTCTGATGTTTCAGATTCTAGCCAGCAAATTGTTGTAAGTACAAAAAAATGGATATTTGAAGATGTTTCATATCTTCATCCAAACTATGATTCCATCTCTTCTTTGGTGGATTGGGGAATTTTTGAAGGCTACTCGGATGGTACTTTTAAGCCTGATTGGAAAATTAACCGGGCTGAGTTATTAAAGATATTTATTTCTGGTCAGGGTATTGAGCCGTCTGCTGATCTTTATAATAACTGTTTTACTGATGTTAAATCAGAGTGGTTTGCGAAGTATATATGTTATGCAAAGAGCAAGGATTGGATTGCTGGTTATGCAGATGGTAGTTTTAAACCATCAAATTATGCTAACAAAGCTGAGGCTTTGAAGATGCTATTGAACACTTACGGAGAAGAATTAACAGAAGGAATTAAAATCAATTCGATTCCTTATGATGACGTTGTGAAATCTGCGTGGTATGCGATTTATGTTTGGAAGGCGAGCAAGCTTTCAATTTTAGAGGAAAATTCAGGTGATAATTTTTATCCTTCAAATATTAGAACCAGGGCGGAAATGGCTGAAGAGCTCTACCGTTATCTGGTTGTAAAAGGTTTGAAACATATTTAAGATTTAACCCACGCCATTATGTTTAATCAGGAACGAAAGGCATTAAAATGGATGCAGAAATTTTTGAGATTTAATGATTATATCGCGGCTTCCGCTCTTTATTTGCAGGGAAATTATTTGCTGAAAGAACCGTTGAAGATGGAGCACATCAAACCTAGAATTTTGGGTCACTGGGGAACTGTACCTGGATTGAATTTTATCTACGCGAATTTGAATTATTTAATTTGGAAGCATAAATGTGAGATTCTTTTTGTTACTGGTCCTGGGCATGGTGCGCCTGCGATATTGGCAAACTTATTCAGTGAAGGAACTCTTGAGAATTTTTATCCGGAAATAACTGTTGATGCTGACGGAATGGGTAAATTGATTAAAGGATTCTCTTGGCCATTCAGCCATTTCCCAAGCCATGTTACTCCTTCTGTTCCAGGATCAATTTTAGAAGGTGGTGAACTTGGTTATTCACTTTCAACTGCCTTTGGCGCGGCTTTTGATAATCCGAATTTAATTGTTGCGGCGATTGTGGGTGATGGCGAATCTGAGTCAGGACCACTTACTGCTGCATGGCATAGTGTTAAATGGCTTAACCCAAAAACTTCAGGTGCGGTTTTGCCAATTTTACATGTTAATGGTTTCAAAATTTCTAATCCAACAATTCCCGGAACGATGGATGACAAAGAACTTACTTCACTCTATTCAGGATTCGGTTGGAATGTGAAAATTGTGGAAGGCAATAATATAGAGAAAAAAATGATAAAGGCACTAGAAGAATGTTATAAGGAAATTAAGAAAATTCAGAATGATGCGCGTGCCGGAAAGAAGATTGTTAAGCCACGTTGGCCAATGATTGTGCTTAGATCTTTGAAGGGTATGCATGGTATTAAAAATTTCCATGGTAAAAAAGTTGAGGGTTCATTTAGATCTCACGGAATTCCACTTGAACATCTTGCAGAAAAAGATGAATTCGAGGCTGTTGAAAAGTGGCTTTCGAGTTACAAAGTAGGCGAGTTTTTTGACTCCAACGGTCAAATTGATCGCTCTTTGTTCCAGTTTATGCCGGAGAAAAAATATAGAATTGGTATGAATAAACATGCGATTGGTGGGAATATTTTAAAGGAAATTAAAGTGCCTGATCTTAAAAAATATGCAATAAAAGTTAAGAAGCGTGGCGAAATTCATGAGAGCAGTATGAAAATTGGAGCGCTTTTGGTGAGAGATCTTTTCAAATCAAATAAGGAAACTTTTAGGGTAATGTGTCCGGACGAATTGGAATCAAATCAGTGGCACGGAATTTTTGAAGGTTCCAAGAGGGCATATATGTGGCCGGTGCCTGAAGCATCCGAGAATATTGATCAGGAAGGTCGTGTAATGGAAATGCTAAGCGAGCATACACTTCAAGGCTGGTTGCAGGGTTATATTCTTACTGGTCGTTACGGAATGTTTGTTACTTACGAGGCTTTTGCCACAATTATTTCAAGCATGCTTGATCAGTATGGTAAATTTCTTAAACAGAGTTTCAAAGTTAAGTGGAGAAAACCAGTTTCTTCGCCGTTGTACATTCTTTCTAGCGTTGGCTGGAGGCAAGAACATAATGGATTTTCACATCAGAATCCAAGCTTTGTTTCTAGCATGTTAGAAAAGCATGGTGAGTTCACTCAAATTTATTATCCTGCAGATGCGAATAGTTTTCTGGTTGCTCTTGATGAGGCTATGAAGAGAAAGAATGGAATAAATGTTATTGTGGTTGGAAAACGTCCTCTTCCTCAGTGGTTGACTCTCGAAGAAGCGAAGGCGCAGGCTGTTAGGGGAATTGGAGTTTGGGATTGGGTTGGAGGAAAGGAAGCGACAAAAAATCCTGATGTAGTTTTGGTTTCTGCAGGAGATTATATGACAGATGAAGCTTTGCTCGCTGTGAAAATTTGTCAGGAAATGATGCCTGAATTGAAAATTCGTTATGTGAATGTTTCTGAAATTTCAGGTGTTTCTGTTGGTGACTATTCTAATCGCAGCACTCCAAAATCTTTAAGCCACAAAGAGTTTGTGAAATTTTTTACTGAAGATAAGCCGATTGTTTTTAACTACCATGGTTATAAAAATGATATTGAGCAAATTTTCTGGGATTTTGCGGATCCAACGCGTTTCACAATTCATGCGTATAGCGAAGAGGGTTCAACAACAACCCCATTTGATATGGCGATCAGAAATAAGGTTAGCAGATATCATTTGGCTATAAATATGGTGGAAAAAGCATCATTGAAAAATAAAGCTGTTGCTAAGAAGAAAGATGCATTCGTGAAATTGCTGAATAAAAAAATCAGTGATCATCATAAATATATTATTGAATTTGGTGACGATCCTAAAGAAATTAAAAACTTCAAATGGTAAAAAAAATATTAATTTTAGGAGGCGGGTTTGCCGGTATTAGAGTTGCAAAAGATTTGAGCCGTCGAATGCCAGCTGACTGCCGGATTACTTTGGTGGATAAAAATAAAGGTCATTTATATACGCCAGATTTATATGAAATTGCGAGCTCACCTCATCAAAAAATCACTGAGGAATGTTTAGTTGAATTGCGTGAAACAGTGGTTACGCCGATTGCAAGTATTTTTGGATCGAATGTAGAGGTTTTGAGGGATGAAGTTTTGAGAATTTCACCTGAATCTAATTCTGTTGAATTGAAAAATGCAGGTAAAATCAGCTACGACTATCTTGCGATTTGTCTTGGCTCTTCGAGTAATACATACAATATCCCTGGCCTTGAACAATTTTCTTATCCAGTAAAAAGTATCAATGATGCCATCGCAATAAACTGTCATTTAGATACTTTCTTCAAGGAACTTTGGAAAGTTGGGAAAAAACCTGAAATTGATATTAATGTCGGTGGCGGTGGTCCAACAGGAGTTGAATTTTCTGCAGAACTTTCTTCTTATGTTAACTTTTTATGTAAGAAATATAAGTATCCACGAGATCATGTGAAAATTAGAATTATTCAAGGTGGTAATGAACTTATTGGTCTTGGCAGGGAAGTCTCCATGATTGCTTTAAATAGGCTTAAGGCACATGGAGTTGATGTACTTTTTGGCTCTTATATTAGCAAAGTTTCTGCGAATGAAATTGAGTTGAAAACTAAGGAAGGCCAGGTAAATACAATCAAGTCAGATTTATTGCTTTGGACAGGTGGTGTGAAAGTTAACTCAGTTGTTTCAAATTGTTTTGGTGATGAAAAGAGTGCTGGTGCAATTATGGTGAATCATTTCTTGCAAAATGATAAATATAAAAATATTTTCGCATGTGGTGATTCAGCTTTTGTGAAAAATCAGAAAGAAGAGCGAGTTTTAATGATGGCTCAGTTTGCTTTTGAGGAGGCAAAAATAGTTGCAAAGAATATTTCTGCAGATTTGACTGGTCATGCGATGACTGCATATATTCCGGCTGACCCGGTTTTCATTATTCCAATTGCAGGAAAATTTGGTATTATCAAGTATAAAGAACATGTTTTTTCAGGTTTCTGGTGCTGGCTTGTACGCAGGTTAACTGATTTGAGATATTGCATGCAAATTCTTCCACCATGGAAGGCATTCAAAAAGTGGATGCATGGAAATAGGGTTTTTGTGGAGAATGATTAGCGGATAAATTAATTTTGGATTTATGTTAGATGAAAGAGAACCAATTGAATACACTGAATATACTTTTAATGAGGGAGTTCAAGAAACAGTAAAAAGAATCGCTGATTTAATGCTTTCACAGGATTATGTAGTTGCTTCAGTAGAAGGGCCTGCTAGTGACGATATTAGTGTGGGAAAAACTACTCTTTCAGGTGCGATATGTCAGGCTTGTACCATGAATGGCATACCTTTTGTTAGTCTAAGTTCTTTATCTCGAATAGATAAACATCTTAAGGAGGCGGTTGATAGGCAAGAGCGTGTGAGGGGTAGAAAAAAATGCCTGATTTTATTAACGGCAACAGGTAACTGTGATGATGAAGATATCAAAGTTCATGAAAGATATCGTAATGCTAATAATAAATTTCTAGAGAGAACTGCAAAATCAGTGGGTTTAAATTTAGAAAAAATTGATTTAAGTATTCTTGTTTATAGACCCGATAGACCGATACCAGATGGATCTAAAATCTCTGTGGATTTAATAGTCCGAAATGAGTTTGCCAAAGATAAAATAGAAGATAAAAGAGATTGAGTGTTTTTAATAAAACCCAAACAGGCGAATGGAGCGCATGCGCTTCCTATTCGCCGAACCAAATTGGCCGACAAGTCGGCTAATGGTGCACCCGGAGGGGTTCGAACCCCCAACCCCTGGTTCCGAAGACCAGTGCTCTATCCAGTTGAGCTACGGGTGCAGCTGGCTGATTCTACTTTCTCTTGTTCCAAGATACAAGCAGGAAGCTTGCAACGAAGATTGAAGAGTATGTTCCAACTGAAATACCAATTGTTAAAGCCAAGATGAACATCTTTAGACTTAAAGCCCCAAAAAGTAGAAGTGCAACAGTAGTTATTAAAACTGAAAGGGAAGTATTGATTGATCTTGCCATTGTTTGATTAAGGGCGTGATCAACAGTTTCTCCTAATTGTTCTCCGTCTTTTCTGAAACGCAAATTTTCACGAAGTCTGTCGAAAACTACGATTGTATCGTGAACAGAGAATCCCATTACTGTTAGAAGTGCAGTAATGAAGAGCGCATCAACTTCAACTCCCATGTATTTTCCTAATAGTACAAATACTCCCATTACAATTGCTACGTCGTGTATTAAAGCCACGATTGCTGCAAGACCGAATTTCCAAGGTGAAAGTTCACGTGGAATTTTTCTGAATGCGAATGATATGTATAGGACAATCATTAATGATGTAAGAATCAAAGCAATCAGTGCTTTGTTTTTTAGAGTTTCACCAATTACAGGGCCTACAGTTGTGAATCTAAGTTCTTCTACAGTTGTGAATTTCTCTTTAAGTTTTTCAAGGATTTTAGCATGTTCTTCTTCGCTAAGTAGTTTCATTCTTACTAAGAATGTTCCTTCACTTGTTGATACAATTTGTTCTTCTCCAAAATCTCCAACTTCTTCAATTGTTGATTTCACTTCTTCTGAAGTAGGCGTTCCAGCTAATTTCAGTTCAAGCATTGTTCCACCAGTAAAATCTAGACCAAGTTTTAATCCGAATATTCCTAATAAAAGGAAAGAGACAAGAACAGCTGAACCTGAGAGACCAAGCCAGAAGTTCTTATACTTAACGAATTCGAAATGTTTTGTACTTTCTTTTTTAGCTTTTCCCCATAGCCATAAATTCTTTGCTAGTGGTGTCTCTGCTGTGAAAAGTAGGAATGTTCTTGTTAGCATGATTGCACTGAACATTGAGATCAAAATACCAAGTGCCAAGTTAAGTGCAAAACCTCTGATAATTGATGATCCAAAATAGAATAAAATTGTACAAGTAATGAGTGATGAGAAGTTTGAGTCACGAATTGAATCCCATGCTCTTGTGAATCCTTCTTCAATTGCTGCGTGAAGGCTCTTTCCTGCTTTTAACTCTTCTTTAATTCTTTCGAAAATCAAGATGTTGGCATCAACAGCCATACCGATAGAAAGAATTACACCTGCAATACCAGCAAGTGTTAGAGTAATTTTTGTTGATAAAACGAAAGTCAAAAAGAATAATACAAAACAAGAAATAACGAATGAAATGAATTTTTCACCACCTGAATCTGTACTCTTTAAAATTAAATGAACAAGATAAACGAATATTCCAAGAGCGATTAAAATTGCAATTGCTGTTGGAATTGCTGTCTTTATTATGAACAATAAAATGAGTGAATATATGATGAGAGCAATGTTGGCAATTAATCCTGGAACACGGTAGTAAAGAAGCATGAATAGTGCCAAAACTGCCACACCAATGAAGCCTGCTTTGACGCTCTGAGTTAGTGCTTCGCTACCAAGGGTTGCGCTGATTGTATACTGACCTGACAATGCTATTGGAGCCGGAATTGCTCCTGTGTTTAAATCTCGAGCTAGGTTTTGTGCTTCATCAAGTGTGAAATTTCCTGTTATTTGAGCGCTTCCTCCTGAGATTTTATCTTGAACATTTGGAGCGGAAATCAATGTTCCTCCAACGAAAATTGCAATTCTTTTCCCAACATTTGCAGCAGTCAATTCTTCAAATAATTTTCCACCTTCTTCATTGAATTCAATTGATACATATGGTTGATATGCTTGATTGAATGCAACATCAGCTCGTTTGAAATGTTCACCTGTAAGTGCTGTTGTTTTCCATTCATCAGGTGCTGTTAGGTAAACAATTTTATTTAGAGTGTAAGATTGAACATCTTCCTTAGTAGTGATTCCACCTGTTTTTTTGTAAACTTCAATTATGTGGTAACCGAATGGAGTTTCAATAATCTCTGAAATGCCACCTTCAGAAAGTGCAAAGGCCGCATCTTCGAAAACTTTAGTCATCACGCCAGTTCCAAATTCTCCAAGATCGCCTCCTTTGTCGAAACTTCCTTGATCATCAGAATAATCTTTTGATAAATCTGACATTTTTTGACCGCCCTGAATTTTTGTTTGTACTTCTTTAATTCTTGTCATTGCTTCTTCTTTTGTTCTTGTAGCAGAACTTCTTTCTCCACCAACAAATGAAACAAGAATATGACGAGCGCTAACTTTAATATCTTCAGTCACATCTTTATTCTCAGTTGTTACATCAACAATCTGAACTACAGCAACACCGTTTAGATCAATGATGTTTCCTTGATCGTCGGCAGTTAATCCATCTTTAATTTCGAAAGGAGCTAGAACTGTACCTTTAGCTTTGCCTTTTACTGCTTCCTGCATTTCTTTAGAAAGTTTGCTTAGCTCAGCTGCTTTCTGTGTGAAAGAGTAAACTTGACCTGAGTTAGCTGATTGTTCAGCATCACCAAGTGTTTTGAAATCTCCACCGGCGCTTAATTTGCCATAAAAAGTTTTAGCTAAGTCCTTAGCCCATTTTAATTTTTCCTCATCATTCGGATTTGGATTTTCCTCTTTAAACTCAAGCTGAATTGTTTTTCCAACAACTGCTTTTGCTTCTTCAATATTTGAAATTCCCGCTAATTCCACAACCACATGATATTCATCTGCAATATTTGATATATAAATATTTGGTTCTGCTACTCCAAGCCCGTCAACACGTCTTCTAATTACTTCTTTAACACCTTCAACTAACTGATCTCTGTCTGCTTCTTCAACTTTTGCTAAATCAATTTTGTAATCGAGTTGTGTTCCGCCTTTAAGATCAAGACCCAAACTAAGATCTGTTTTATAATCGGCATATCCTAATAGACCTGATAGAAGTAAAATTACTAGAACTTGACCTGACAGAACTTTTTTGAGGTGATTCATTGTTTTTTGGCTAGGTGTAGAGATAAGTCTGGCAAATTATACGATCAAATCTATCGAATACAAGTTTAGCTGTACCAGTCCGCTTTCCAGACTTAAAAAAATGTGCTGTGGATAGCTCCTAACTAACATCCTCTAATAAGAGGTGCTGTTTTCGGATCGCCGTCAATAATTAGGCAGTCAGGACCATTTGCAATACCTGAAACCCCGTATGGCCTGAATGCCATCACTCCTTTATATTCAGATTGATCGCCTTCGTATTCCATTGGGAGGTAAGTGCCTTGGCCAACAAATGAATTTGTATCAAGAAATACCACTTCATCACCTGTTGAAGGATAAGTGTGAGCTTCTCCAGAAATGCTTTCAGATTCTAACATTTTTAGTGCTTTTGTTTGTGTTATTTTTTCTTGAGATTCGATTGCTTGTTTCGTGCCACCGTCTTGAGATGATGATTCGGCACAGCCAACTAGACCTGCTAAACTTCCCGCTAGAATCGTGTTACGAAAATTCATGATGTAAATTTATTAGAAGTGCTAATTCTATTCCAATTTCCTTTTTAGACAATGTTAAACCGCTTTTCCCTCACCTTCAAGTTAATCGCATGAGCAATTTCGTGGTGTTCTTTGCAAAGTGGAGCAAGGTAGTTTGGATCGTGAGCGTGTGAAAGCGCGAATATTTGAGTGTGATGAATAACTACGGATGGTTTTTTACAGGTTGCGATTGAACATTTGGTGCCAAATTCTTTCTCGTTTAATTTCTTTGTTTTGGCTGGAACAGGTCTGCTTTTTGCTAGAGGTACTGGAAGGGCTTTCTCTTCTGCAATCTCTTCCTCACGTTTGTTAAGCGCGGCGCTGATGATTTCGTTGATGTCGATTCCTTTTTCTTGGAGTTCAGCTAATCTAAGTTTCACTTCTTCACTAATGTGCACGTGCACGGATTTTACTTCGATTTGTGACTTAAATAAGCCATTCTCTTTTTCATCACGTACAAAAGTTTCAATTGCTCGGTTACTTAAAATCTTAGCAGCACTCACTAGTTTTTCTTCATTCTCTAGTGTTGCAATCGCAGCAACTCTCAACAGCTTATTAATACTAACTTCGCCGTTTACAAGTGCGGCATGAAGATTTGGTAATTCTTCAAACTTCTTGTCTAAATTTAGTGCTCTTCTAACTTGTTCTTCAGATAATCCGCCAAACTTCGCCGCGAACTCAAAGATAGAACTGCAGTTTTTCTTCTCGTATAACTTACGTTTGTTAATTTCTGCAAGTAGACCGGTAAATTTATATCTCCAATGCAATAATTTTTTGCCGTAAAATTCTGCGGTCTCCAATAGCTCTTTATCGTTCATTTTGGGTGGGTTAAATCGAGAAAAGTATAGCAAAAATTCGAGCAGTTTGCAGGTTGAAATGGCCACTTCAGCTGGACAATTTATGGGGTGAGTGTGCGCTTGTATTCCACTCCAACTTCGCACGCAAAAACTATAAATTTTGGCTCAACTTCTCATCGTTTTCAAAATTATTCCCTTTACCACTTCGTCCGTAGTCATCCGCCAGTTTCACAACGTCAGCTAGATCGTTCGTCGAAACTTCAAGAATGTCTGAATCTTCAAGCCCCTCAGCGCGGTGTATTGTGAATGGCAGAATATCGAGTTTGTCTCCTGGATTCATAATTATCTCTTCAAGAGCGTCTTCTTTTTTCCCAAGTAAAAACTTAACTTTACCGCTTAAAAGATACTGAGTTTCAGTTTTTTTCTCGTGATATTGAAGAGAATAACGGTGGCCTTTCTTTATATGTAGAATTTTGCCGACGTATTCAGGTTGAACTGCGAACCAGATTTCGTGCCCCCAGGGTTTAAGTTTTTTTTCCATTTATTTGAGTGACAAGTTTTTTTAAATCTTGACTGCGATCCATTGGACAAATGAGAGTGTATCCTTTTACGTTTACAACCACCATATTTTTTAGCCCTAATGCTGCAACTAGATTTTCGCCTTCGTTATAAATCACGCTACCTTCGCTATCTATAACAAGCACGTTTCCTTTCTCTAGGTTTTCAGTTTCCTCTCCTGTAAGTTCTTCATGTAGAGATTTCCAAGTTCCAATATCACTCCAACCCAAATCTGCTGGAATTATGCGAACTTTTTTTGGATCAAGTTTTTCCATGATTCCGAAGTCGATGGAGATTTTGTCGCAAGCCGGATAGTGTTCTAGAATTTCCTCACCGTTTTTGATTGCCATTAAATGCTCGTATGTTTTTGGTAAATGAGTTTTATATTCCTCCAAAATTGTTGAAGCTTTCCAAACATAATAACCGGTATTCCAAAGATAACTGTAAGAGCTCAGGAATTTTTTTGCTGTTTCAAAATCTGGCTTCTCTTTAAATTCCTTAAACTCGTAGACTTCAACTTCATCAACTTCTTTAATAAGTCTTCCAATTTTTACGTATCCAAGATTCACATTCGGGAATTTTGCCTTAACCTCAATTATGTTTAGTGTATTTTCGTTTTTTGCGATTTCAGCTGCGATTTTGAGTTTTTTCTCAAATTCATTCCGATCTTTAACAAAATGATCTGCATAAACAACAGCCATAATTGCTTCAGGATCTTCTTTTGAAATTATTGCGGCTGCAAGCCCAATTGAAGGGCCTGTATCTTGCATGCTTGGCTCTGCGATAATATTTTCAGTGGGAATGTTTGGAGCTTGTTCACTTACAGTTTGAACATATTCTGCATTTGTACTTATATATATATCTTTCGGATCTAGAAAAGAAACCCTCTCCAGTGTTTCTTGAAGCATCGTTTTGTCTGAAACTAGTTTTTGAAACTGTTTTGGTAATGTTTCAGTGCTCATTGGCCAAAGCCTGGTACCTGCTCCTCCAGCTAAAATTACAATTTTCATATGCTCTTTATATCATGAGATTTAGGTATCGATCAATAATCGCATTGCCGTAAAAAAATGCCAGGGCTGTTCCAAGTGAAAGAAATGGTCCTAGTGGTATCGCGGTTTTTTGTGATGCCTGTTTTGTTGCCAATAAGTAAAGACTGTAAATTGTTCCTAATAAGTAAGCTGACATAATTGCTACTAGGGTGAGCTGCCAGCCAAGCATTAGCCCCATAAATGCGCCTATTCTGATATCACCGCTACCCAACCATTTCCCTTTTGAAATTAGCCACTGAAATCCGAAAAAGGAGATACCAATTACAGCACCGAGAGCTACGCTTTGAAAATTGCCCAAAATTGCGCTTGAGATTAATGCAAATAAAATTCCAGGAATCATTACCGCGTCATGAATTTCTTTGTATAACAAATCGTAGAAAAAAATGAAGAGCAAAATGCTGAATAAAATTGTATTTATTATGAAATTTTCTTGAAATGAAAGTGATAAGAAAGTAAGAGCTGTACTCAGTTCTATAATAGGATAGATCGCAGAAATTTTTCCGCTGCAAAATGAACATTTTCCTCTTTGTATTAAAAAACTAATGACCGGAATCAAATTTCCTGCTCCAAGTATGTGCTTACATTTTGCGCAGTGAGATCGTCCAAGGAAAATCCCGGCTTCGCCGGTGTGAAGACGAGGTATTAGCATGCTCAAAAAACTTCCAACAATCAGTCCAACGATGACGGTGTAGAATGAGAATAAATTATTCATTGAGAAATCAATGCATTATATCTTTCAGAAGCAAGTGCGCTTATTGAATCACCAGATTTTGAAAGTTCATATGCTTTTTTGTATTCCCATTTCGCTCCTTCAGGATTGTTTTGTTTCTCTCTTAATCTGCCGGCATTATAGTGAGCCTCTGCAAAATTAGGATCAATCGAGTAGGCATTTTTTATTTCTTGATCAGCCTTATCTAGTTCATTTTTTTCTATATAAACCCATGCCAATAAATTGTGACTCATCGCTTCATTTGGAAATCTTGCCACAGATTCTTGGGCTAAACTAAGTGCCCGATCCAAATCAACAATATAGGTTATAGCTATCCAAACCGGTCTCACGAAAATGCTAATATCAGTGTAATCAATTTTTACTAAATGTTCATAAGCCTCCAAGGACTCCTCATATTTTTTTAGAAAGAGTTGGCTTTCTGCAATTTTTCTATAAGCCTCAGTTTCAGGTTTGAATCCATAAAGGACAGCCAATTCAAACTCATTTACAGCATCTTCATATTTATTTTGTGAGAAATAAGCATTGCCCAAGAAATAGTGAGTTTCAGGTTTTATTGCATCCAATTTCTTCGCTTCTTTTAATGATTGTTCCGCATCAGCATAAAGATTTGTTTTTAATTGAGAATATCCCAACATTATCCAAACATCGCGATAATCACTCTTTGAGCCTAGAATATCCAAGGCCAAGCCCTTTGCTAGTTGGAATTCTTCACAATCAATAAAAGCTTGGGTTAGTAGTGCATTTAAATATGCAGTTTGACCATCTTTTTCTACTTTAAAATTTGAATATGTGGTCAAAAACCGCTCGATATATTCTTTAGGAATGCTTCCGCTTAAAATTTTAGCTTTTTCAAGTTTCTTTTTTGCATCATCGAACCTACCAAAATAAGAATCAAGTAAGGCACCATAGTATTTTCCTTCTTGAGTTTCTTTTGTAAACGAGTCAAAAATACTTTGAGCTTCTTGAAATTGTTCAGATTTAATTAATGCCTCACCGTAAAGTGCGGCGTATTCCAAATTTTGTGGGTCCATCTCTTTCACTTTCTTGAACTCTGCTAATGATTTTTCATATTCCATTAGTTCTTTATATGCCTTTCCTAATTTTACATATGCCTCAACATTTTCTGGTTGAAGATTTATTGCGAATGCATATTCAGAAGCAGCAAGTGAATAATATTCAGATTCCATTAAGCTGTCGCCCTTCTTAATTCTAGTTGTGAAATCTACTGGTGTAGTGATTTTAACTGTTCCGTCTGCTTCAATTAAATCTGTTTTCACAAAATCTCCGGCACCTTTTAAAAATAATACAAAAATTCCTACAATTAGAAATGTACTTAACGATACCACTCCTATTTGTAGATAATTATTTTTCAAGAAATGTTTTTAGGTGACGGTGGTATCTTAATTCGGCAGACAGTGCTAAAGCAAGGCTTACTGCATCTGCGGCATCATCCGGCTTTGGAATTTCTTTCAAGTTGAGCTCAATCATAACCATTTTTTGGATGGATTTTTTATCTGCTCTACCGTTTCCAGTAAGTGCTTTTTTCATTTGACTGGGTGTGTATTCCTGAATTGGGATTCCACTTTCTTGCAGCGCCAAAAGAATAATACCTCTCGCCTCAGAAACGCTCATTGCAGTGCTCACATTTGTTGAGAAAAAAAGTTGTTCAATAGAACAAATTTCTGGTTTCAGATCAGCGATAATTGATTTTAGATCATTATAAATTTCTTTCAGTCTCAAGCTTTTTTCTGTGTGAGCTTTTGTTCGAATAACTCCAAAATGTAGCAATTCTTTTTTAGTTCCATCAGATTCAAGCAAAGCAAAACCTGTTAGATTAAGACCCGGATCAATTCCTAATATGCGCATGCAGACATGATACAATCAGGCCTTCAATTGAACAAGCGAACGCTTCTCATTAGATAGTTTAATTACAACAATTTCTTCACCTTTCTCAAAGAATTTCTTTGCATCTTCAGATCTCATAACTTCTTTGGTCACTACGATTTTCTCGATTCCCCAAAAGAAATTTAGTTGTCTTGCGGTTTTGTTAGAATTTGTAATAACGATTACAGGAACTTTTGGTCTGTGCTTCAAAACGGTTCTTGCTGTGAAACCTTCCTTAGTAATAACCACAATTGCTCTAGCGTTGATATTTTCAGCTATCAAACATGCATTTAAAGCCATAGTTTCATCTTCTTTTAGATTTTTTGGATCTGTTGGGATAGGGGAGAGTTCATTATCTTTAAAAATTGCCTCTTCAGTTCGTCTTGCCACTCTGGCCAAGGTTGCAACTGCCTTGAAAGGATAAGCTCCAACTGCAGTTTCATTAGAAAGCATGAATGCATCAGCATGGTCGAAAATTGCATTTGCCGCATCGCTAATTTCTGCTCTAGTAGCAATTGGATTTGTCACCATGGATTGCAAAATTTGTGTTGCCACAATCACAGGCTTGGCACTTTTTCTAGCCATCGCAATCATTCTTTTCTGTTCTACTGGAACTCTTTCTGCTTCAGTTTCAATTCCAAGATCACCTCTGGCAACCATAATGCCATCTGAAACATCAATGATTTTTTTAAGATTTTTTAATGCATCTTTTCTTTCAATTTTTGAGATTATCATAGGCATTTTTGAGCCTGATTTTTCAATTTCCTTCCTTAATCTTAAAACATCTTCAGCATTTTCAACGAATGATAGTGCAATTGCATCAACGCCTAATTTTAGAACCATTTTTAAATCTTCCAAATCTTTTTTCGTAAGTGTCTCTGATCTTGGAAGTTTTGAGTCAGGTAAATTTACACCTTTTTTGCTCTTCAAATATCCACCTGCTGTAATTTTCACTTTTATATGATGTCCGCTAATGGATACAATTTTTGTTCGTATTAATCCATCTTCAATCAGAATTCTTTCTCCGGTTTTTACAATTTTATGTAAATCAGGGTAGGGGATGTGTACAGTATTTTTTTCACCGGCTTTTGTTGATAAAATTATTTGTTCACCAGTACTCACTAATTGCTTGTCATCTGGAATAATTCCAAGTCGAATTTTTGGCCCTTGTAAGTCTGCTAAAATACTTATAATCTTACCAGTTTCAGATTCAATTTGATGAATATTGTGAACAATTTTTTTGAACTGTCCTTTGTCGCCATGAGAACAATTCAGTCTTAAAATATTCAGGCCTGATTCGACTAATTTTCGTAGTGAACTAAGGCTTTCTGTAGCAGGGCCGATAGTAGCAACAATTTTTGTTCTCCGCATTTATTTATTGATAATGGTTTCAGGATTCTTCTTCCTCCTGAATATTGCAAGAGCAATCAATGAAAGAAGTACAAGTGAGCTTCCACCGATTGTAATTAATGGTGAAATTCCTTCAGTTTTACCTGATGCAAAACCTGTTGTTGATAGAGTGAACTTCACTTGAACAGGGGCACTCTGTGAATTGTCTATATTACTTACAGAATAAACTGTTGCAGTATGTTCACCAGGTTCTAATGTTGCAGGAGGTGTTAATTTGAAATTCTGATCTGCAACTATTGTATTTGTTAAGACCAAACTTCTCCAAGTGACAACGATGCTTGAATCTTTGTTCTCCGTTAGACCCTCAATTGTTACATCATTGCCTTCAACTTTAACTGCAATTTCAGGAGTTTTTACACTTGCTTCTCCAACATTTAATTCTTCAGGTGATGAGACTGATAATGTTTTGTTATCTTTACTAGTTACTGCTGTAATGGTGTATTTACCTGCACCAAGTTCTTCTGTGCTCAATGAATAAAATCCGTTTGCGTCTGTTTCTGTTTTTCCGATTTCTGTTTCTACTCCGTTTTCATCGATGAGGTAAAGGCTTACATCGGCATTTGGAGTGTCGGTTCCACCAACTATGAATTGTTTTCCTACCGCATTTGTCTGTCCCTTTTTGATGTTACCAATACTAACCGGACTAACCTTAGATGCTTTTGCAGGATTAGAATTGTATAGCAGGACTTCATTACCATCTGTTAATCCATCTGAATCGGAATCGCCATTTTGTGGGTCTGAACCGATCTGAAGTTCTTGTTGGTCTGAGAGTCCATCTGAGTCAGTATCTAAATTTCCTAATGTTTCTCCTGCTTCAGAATTTATGACAACATTGTTTTCTTCGATATATTTGACCTCAATTTTTTTATCTACAACTTTTGGATTAAAGACAGCAACTTCTTCAGGTTTTTCCTTCTCATCCGCTATTCCGTCACCGTCTGTATCATAGCTTGCAGGATTGCTTCCATTTTCAATTTCCACCGTGTCTGCAACGCCGTCTTTATCTGAGTCGTTTGATTTTGGATCTGTTCCAAATAAGAATTCCTGAACGTCTGCTAGGCCATCTTGATCGGTATCTTTTTTTGCGTCAATTTCTAAGCCTTCACTTCCGAAATTTTGATCCTTCCACCAAAGTGGTATTTTATCTTTGCCTTTTTCTCCCATAAATGTTGATTCCAGTATAGGTGCAGAAAATGTTGGCTCGATTTTTGGAATAAATACTTCTAGAGGTTTTTGCCTATTTATTTCTTCATTTATTGGGTTGTCTCCTGTTGATGGATCAGTAGTCGTTATATTTGTGTTCTCACTTGGATTCGGACCATTAGGATTTTCAATTTGTTTTATTTCCTGAAATCCATTTGATTGTGTTTGGTTAATAGGTGTTTGTGATTTTACTGGTGTTGAAATTGGAATTGCTGAATTATTTTGTATATTTGGAAGATTTGGCTGGTTAGGTATGTTTGGAACTACAGGGATGCCAACAATACCTGGATTGACAGGGAAATTTGGCACACCCAGAATATTTGGAGTAAGGGGTTGATTAGGTAGATTTGGTACTCCAGGAATACCTGGTGTGCCAGAAATATTTGGACCACCAGGAATAATTCCCGGATTCTTTATCGGATTTTTGATTGTTTCGGATTCACCAGACATACTCTTGCCTTTAATCGGCAGAGGTGGTTTTGGTATGAATGCCGGAAGGCCGCTACCTCCAGCTGGGCTACTTGTTCCTCCGGGAGGCGAGATTATTGCTTCTGCAAAATCAGATGTATTCCCAGCGACATCTCGAGATCTGATCTTTAATATGTTGACACCAAAGAATATTGGAACTGTCATTATAAATGAACCGTCGCCGGCTACTGTTGTGATATATGCAGCATTGACTAAAATTTGTGAGTTCACTTCTCCGCTACCTGAAATTACTACATGTGAACCACCATGTATTGGGTTGTATGTTATAGTCGGCATTAGCGGCGCAATCGTATCTAATGTGACAGAATATTCACCTGTTCCTGAAATGTTTCCTGTATTATCTCTTGAATCAATAATGAATGTATTCACACCTTCAATAAGTGAAGTACCGCTCGTCCATCCGGTTGAAGAATTGTTGTTTACAATTGATGAATTATTATTGAATACAGAAGAGTAAATCTCTTTATTTCCTGTTAATGTGTATGCAGGATTCATAACTGAACCGGTACTTGATGTAAATGTAGGTGCAACCGGAGCTACAGTATCAAGTGTAACGCTACCTGTTGCTGTCGTAGCTGTTGATCTTTTTGAGTCCCGTGCTGATAGCCAATAATTATCTCCATTAATTTGAGCTACACCAATATTCCATGTTCCATCAGCTGCTGTTGTAGCACTGCCCATCCATTTGGCTGTACTTCCTGTTCCGGAAAATAATGTTATATTACCTAAAATATTTGAAATTCCTGACGCACCGGAAGTATCAACAACCAAATTTGTGTTGGAAAAAACTAAATTCCCCTGAGCTCCGTTTATTACTTCAATCGGTAATAATTCGTTATTTTTAAAGTTATTCTTGTACACTTTATTTTCATCAGATCCAGCTCCATCAATTTTAATTCCACTGAATCCGTTACTGTTTATTTCCTGAATTGTTCCTGTGTCAGCACCAATACTTATTCCTGAAGCACCTGTATCAATAAAGATACCATTCCAAAGGTTAGGTCTTGGAGTGTTGTCAGCTAGTGTACCAATTAAGTTATTTGCAATTGTTGAATCTGATGCTGGTATGCCGCTAATTTGAATGCCATTTTTGCTATTTGAACCGATTAAATTTACTTTTGCATTATCAGCCGCATCTCCAACTATGACTTTTGCGCTTGCCCTTATGCCATTTTGGTTATTTGGCATAGCACTTAAGTTTTCAGCCAAACCAATTTTATTTCCATAAACATACGTTGTTCCGGTTGCATCTGATAACACATTTATACCATTGCCAATGTTACCTGATATAACATTATTGGATATTGTTGTATTTGAAGAATTTGTGCCGATGGAAATTCCATCTCCGCTATTTGCTACAGGATTATTTCCTGCTGAATCTGCACCGATTTTGTTTGCATCAATTGTATTAGAAACTGCTCCGGCACCACTTATGGAAATACCTGAAACATTGTTGCCTGAGATAGTATTTAGACTTATATTATTGTTTCCTGTATTAACGGAAATTCCGCCCGAATTATTTCCAATTGCAAATCCAGTTGAAGAAACACCTATAAAATTATTTTTTATTGTTGCTCCGTTCCCTGCACCTGTACTAAGTGAAATACCAAATTGAGTATTTGCTGATATGTAATTTCGTGCAGATACACTGTTTCCACCTATCGTTAAAGCACTAATGTTTGTACCAATTACATCAATACCTCCTAAATTTGCCTTTGCTTCTTCTGCTCCGCCAACACCAATATAATTTCCTGCAATCGTAACTCCGGTGCTACTTCCAACCACGATTCCTGCTGCTGTATTTTGATTAATAAGGTTTGCTTGTCCTGCCACTGTGCCACCAATATTTATTGTTGTTCCGTCAACGATATCAATACCTTTGCCATTGCCGGCATTATTTCCAATTTGGCAGTTATATATAGATATATTATTGCCACCCTCTAACGAGATACCTGTTGTCGCGCCCGTGATATTTATATTTTCATTTGCCGCTGTTCCACCAAGAGTAATTCCATCCGCTCCACCTTGAATTTGAATGTTTTTTCTGCATCCATGTATATTTATTCCTTTTACTAGTCCCGCTCCGCCGCTGCCATAAACTAAACAATCACGTGATAAGTCACCTTGAAGTGTAATGTCTGGGCCTGCTGTCCAATCTGGACTTGTTGTGCCATCAATAGTGATATTACTTGTGATCGCATCCATTGTTGAGTTAACAGCGATGGTTCCTGTCGCGCTGAATGAGATTGTATCTGTTCCGGCATTTAAGTTCGCATCAATAATCGCTTGCCTAAAAGAACCTGCACCTGAATCTGATGTATTTGAAACATCGTATGTCAGCGCTTTTGTAAGTGGAATATTAGAAAGATATGTATGTGGAATAACTATCCCTATTGATAAGATTAGTGTTACTAATCCTGACAGATATTTTTTTACCACACGTATTGCCATACTTTTGATATTAATTTTTATTTATCAAAGTATTATAGCAAATTTTGGCAAACTTTTCAACCTGTTATTTTACTGTTACAGATTTAGCCAAGTTTCTTGGCATGTCAGGATTATTTTTTCTTGCAAGCGCAAGTTTATAAGCAAGAATTTGAATTGGAATGATATTTACAATAGGTGAGGCAAAGCCGGCATCAGGCACTTTTATCCATACATCAAAAACTTCAGCATTTTCCGGTGAAATTCCAACAATAAAGCCGCCTCTTGATTTTACTTCCATAGCATTTGAAAGTATTTCCTGTTTTGATTCATCGTTTGAAACTAGCACAATACAGGGTGTTCCTTCTGCAATTAATGCTATAGGGCCGTGTTTTAGCTCTCCACCTGCAAAACCTTCCGCATGAATATATGAGACTTCTTGTAGTTTTATTGCTGCTTCAAGTGCGATTGGGAAATTCGCACCTCTTCCAATAATCACAATGTCCTTTGAATCTTTAAGTTCTTCACTCAGTGTATTAATGCGTTCTTCGTAACGTGGGTTTAACATGTCATTTATTTGACCTTCAATTGTAATCAGCATTTGTCTGCCTTCATCAAGTTTGTCTGCAACTGCGTATGCCAATAATGTGAGAATTGCAATTTGAGAAGTTGTAGCCTTTGTTGAAGCCACTGCTTTCTCAGGGCCGGCTTTTAATGGCAATACAATATCTGAATATCTAGCCATTGTAGAGGTTTCAACATTCACAATCGAAACAATTGTTGCGCCTTTTGATTTTGCCATCTCAAGTGCTTCAAGTGTATCTGCAGTTTCACCTGATTGTGAAATTGCAATCACGAGTGATCTGTCTGTTAAGAAGTTTTTTGCACTTTTAAATTCAGAGCCGAATTTCACATTCACATGCTTTTTTGCAATTTCGCTAAACAAATATTCTCCAACCATTGCAACTTTTCCTGCCGTTCCACAACCCACAAAATATGTTCCATATGCGCCCTTAATTTTTTTTGCAACTTCCATGATTTTTTCTGTATCAAGGTTGATTGCTTTTGTAATTGTTTCCTTCTGATCCATGATTTCTTTCATCATGAAATGTTGGTAATCCCCTTTGTCAGCCATTTCTTCTTTCCAATCTATAGATATAACTCTTTTTTCGATTTGTTTTTCTGATGCAAGATCAAAGAAATTAGCTCCTTCGTCGCTGATAACAACCATTTGATTGTCGTCGAGATACATCACATCTTTTGTATATTCTAAAAATGCGGGAACGTCTGAAGCAATGAAGTGAGCACCATCTTGTGCTTTACCGATAATAAGCGGCGAGCCTCGGCGGGCTGCGATAATCTTATTTTCATATTTACTCATGGCAAGAATTGCATATCTTCCCGTGACCATGTCACAGGCCATTTTGAATGCTTTGTCAAGGCCAAGTTTTATATTTTCTTCAATAAGATGTGCGAAAACTTCTGAATCAGTTTCAGATCTAAATTGGTGTCCTTTTTCTATTAATGTTTGTTTTAACTCTAGGTAATTTTCAAAAATTCCGTTGTGGACAACGATGATATCTTGATTTTCTGTGCTGTGTGGGTGTGCGTTGTATTGAGTTACTCCACCATGAGTTGCCCATCTTGAATGACCAAGTGCCAAATGTGATGGCATCATCATTTCTGAATTGAGGGAAATTACTTCTGAAATTTTTCCAACATGCTTTTCTATTTTGATATCACCGGAAGCGCTTTTTGCCGCGATTCCCCAAGAATCATAACCTCTGTATTCAAGTTTTTTTAAGCCTTTTAAAACGATCTCTGCAGCTTTGTCACTTGGTCCGAAATAGGAAAATATTCCACACATGATTTTTTTGAATTAAGCCAATGCATTTTAAATCTTTTGCCGTGAAAAAGCAATTGACTAAAGGCTTGTGTAAAAGGTATTTTCCCTGCGGTTTAATTTCCCCAAATGCCCAACGACGCTTCACTTGATAAAATAAGGGCTCCTGAATGGGATGCTCCTGTTAAAGATGAATTGGGTAGCCCGATAGATAGAACTCATGCATTTAGAGTTACGACAAGAAATGAATTAGCAGCAATTTTGAATTGGGCGGCAGAAAATCGAATGATTGTTTCTCCTGCCGGTTCATTTTCAAGTTCATCTGCGTTCAAGTCTCCACCACGAGAGTGGATGGAAAAACATGAAAAAAATGGAATTGTACTTGTTGGCTTTGATAATTCTGCGAAATCAGAATTTTCACAAATTTCAGTGGACACAGATAAGATGGAGGCAAGCGCAGGTGCGGCTGTTAATTTGCAGCATTTTACAGATTTCGTAGATAGTGAAACAAAAGGAGAACTCGAAAATCGTATGACTATTACAACAATGAATGCAGGACTAGTTGCGACTTTGCTTGGAAGTGGTGGTGTTTCTGATTCCGCTTTATCGGTAGATTCTATCTGCACTGCTTCAGAGTTTATGAATGGATTAGGTCGAGTACGTTCTGAAAAATATATACCTGGTGATTATTTTGATTATTCCAGTTTTGATATGGTTAATCCAAATCAATTGGGGAGGGAAATGTCAGGTCGAGGTGGTCCATTTGGTATTGGTTTAAATGCAACAGTGAAATTATTTGAGAGGCCTAAAATGATTCATAAAGTTATTTATGAATTTTCACATCGAGATGGAAGCCTTGAGGAAATTCGTAAATCTTTTTTGGATAGTATTGTTGCTATGAATCTTGCAAGTCAGCAAAAAGGATTGAAACTTGTTCCAAGAGCATTCGAAATAATGGATGGCTCCGCGATTAAAATTGCAGCTGATGCAATGAGATGGATTCCAAAACATATGACTTCCAATCCTGAACTTATAATTATTGCAGAATTTGCACAGCCTGAATCGGGTGACCATAATGTTATAGAATATCTTTTAGAAAATGGTTTTATACCTGATGAATACATGCAATTTTCAGAAGGATTGCGTTTAGTCGGTTCTGAAGACCTTACTGGTTTGGAAAAATTCAGACTTTTTGGACCTGATGAAATCAGGAATATAAGAAAAAGGCAGTTCCCAAAAGCTCCAACTGTATCTACTGATTTTGCAGTTGCTGCTGCAGATTCAGGTTTAACACACTGGTATGGAAATGAAATTTTTGGGTTGCAAGATCAGATGAAAAATAGCGGAGCAATCGGCGTTTTATACGGACATGGTTTTATGCGATTCGATCCACATTATAGAATTGTATCTCCAGATGAAAAAGTTTTTGAGGCTCATCAAGAAAGACTTTCTGATTTAGGTAATGAATTCGTAAGAAGAGAAATGGCTCTTCGTGCACAAGGAATTCGTACAATGAGAGAGAGGGGAGAGAAGCCGGAGTTACGTGATGATAAGGTTATTTCAGGCAATAGAAGTGCCGCACATCAAGCCGCCAATGTTGAAATTTTAAATGCTGAAGATCCTCATGGTCTATTTAGGCATCGCGCTAAGGAAAGAGATATTACTTAGGCGCTTTTGTGAAATTCTCATAACCTGTTTTTGTAACTCTTCCCATATCTTCAATGCGCACGCCGAATTTTCCTGTTAGATAAATTCCCGGTTCCACGGTTACAATCATATTTTCTTCAAGAGTGTCTTTTGATCGAGAGCTAAGACTTGGTGCTTCGTGTACATCAAGACCAATTCCATGACCTAGAGAGTGTCCAAAATGCTCTGCGAATTCACCCATAACTTTTCGTGAAATTTCATCTACTTTTTGAGCTTTCACGCCGGCTTTTATAGCTTTTATTCCTGCTAATTGTGATTCAAGTACCAAGTTGTAAATTGTATGTTGTTCGCTACTGCCTTTCCCAAAGAAAAAAGTTCTGGTCATGTCGCTGCAATATTCTTGATATTTCATTCCCATATCTATTAAAACAAGCTCGTTATTTTTTAGTTTCCTATCTGTATTTTGGTGGTGAGGCACTGCAGAATTTTCCTGAAAACCGACAATCGGTTCAAATGAAATATCTTGAGCTCCCATATCATGACCAATAGATTTAATTTTCCAGGCAACTTCAAGCTCAGTTATGCCTGGTTTTAGTAATTTTTTGACCTCTTCTAAAACATCTTCATTAATTTTCTGGGAAATTTTTAATTTTTCAATTTCCTCTTTATCTTTTATTTTTCTAAAATCTTCAATCGTATTTTCAAGTTTTGTGAATTTAAAGCCTTTGAGTCGCTTCTTCCACATCGAAAGCTCGTCAACTGTCATATTATTTGATTCAAACGAAATGTTTTTAGAATTTCTAAGCACTTTTTTTAGATTTTCGGTCAAATTCTTATCAATTTCGATAAATTCAAACTTAATTCGAGTTTTTGACTTCTCTAATTCCTTCGCAATATCTTTATATCTGAAATCTGTGAAGAAATAATTCTTCTTTCCAAGTATTAAAAAGCCGTTTGAACCGCTAAAGCGAGCCAAATACTTGACATTCTGCAAATTATTTATTAGGGTTGGCATGCAATTAATATTTAATTAAATTATATGGGTAAAGCAACAAAAGGTCTATCAATTAATGTGGAGGCTACAGGAAGAGCTGAAGTTGTTGAGCCAATTAGTAAGTGGCCGGAAGTTGAGGGTTTAAAATTGGCGGATAGTAGGGATTTGAGTATAGATGTTCTAAATAACTCTAGAGCGGTACGTGTTAAAGTTGGTGAGACATTAATGCCAGCAGTGAATCTTGATGATGAAAATGCCGTTTTGATTAATGAAAATGGTAGTGAATCTGTACCTCAATTTAGTCCAAATGGTGTAAACAAAGGAAAAGATGTTTCATTCTATGGAACTGCTTGGGCACAAAGAAAAGCAAGAGGTATGAAGTCAGACACGATGGGTGCTTAAGCCCTCTGTAAAAAGTATCTGATAATAGATTCGACCTCAGTAAAGTCCTCTTCCATCTCGGAGAGGACTTTTTCTATCTGTGATTTTTTGTAGCCAAGGCCTTCGAGAGCGCTGATTGCATCTTGGTCGATTGTTTTTGGCTCAATTTTTCTTTGTGTTCTTGCGTCGTTTGAAGGTTCAACTTTGCCTTTCAGCTCTAATATTAGTCTTTCCGCGATTTTTCTACCAACCCCGGAAATTTTTGTGAGTTTTGTTATGTCTCCTGTGAAAATAGCATTTTGAATTATTTCAGTTGGTTCATTGATGATTGCCAATGCCATTTTAGGTCCGATTCCGTTTATCGTTAGCAGTAATTCGAAAAAGTTGAGCTCTTTTTTTGTTCGAAAGCCATAGAGCGTTAGTGCATCTTCACGAACATGTGTGTGAATATGAAGTGTGAGCTCAAGTTCAGTACTTCCAATCAGTTCAACAGGTGCTAAAACATGGTATCCAACTCCACTTACGAACAAAATAATTGCTCGATCTTCTTTATCTACAACTGTACCCTTTAATAATCTTATCATTTGAATTTGGCGAGGAAATCTTTTTTGAAGCAGTCGAAGCTTCCTTGTGTGATATGATAGCGAATTTCTTCCATTAAATGAAATAAAAATGCGATATTGTGCATTGTTAGCAATCGAATTCCAAGCATTTCATTCTCTGTTATCAGGTGTCGAATGTAACTTTTTGAAAATTCATTTGAGGCATAGTGGGGAACCCAGCTTTCTAGTGGAGAGTCATCATATTTGTATGCTTCGTTTGTTATGTCTTTGCGGCCTTCGAGGGTCCAGAATGATGCATGTCTTGCGAGGCGCGTTGCTAAAACACAATCAAACATGTCTATTCCTCTTTCTACAGCATTTAGAATATCGTCAGGTGTGCCCACTCCCATTAAATATCTTGGTTTTTCTTCAGGTAGATGGGGTATAACTGAATCAATTGCATAAAATTTTTGTTCAAATGATTCCCCCACACTTACTCCTCCAATTGCTATTCCTGGTAGATCGAATTGAGTGGAGAATTTTGCAGATTCTTCTCTGAGATTTTTAAAGTAACTTCCTTGAATAATAGGGAAGAGAGCTTGATCTCTTCTTGTTTTAGCTTTAATGCAACGTTCTAGCCAATTGTGAGTTCTTTGCATTGCATTTCTCGCATATGTTTCGTCAACTCCGGCGGGAGCGCATTCATCGAATGCCATGATAATATCTGCACCAAGTTTTTCTTGAACGTCGATTGCATATTCAGGTGTGAAAAAGTATTTATCTCCGTTTATATGAGATTGGAATTCAACGCCTTCTTCAGTGATTTTATTGCTTTTGCTCAGGGAGAAAACTTGAAAGCCACCAGAATCTGTGAGGATTGGCTTGTTCCAATTCATCCATTTGTGTAAGCCTCCCATTTTTTGAACAAGGTCTGAACCCGGGCGCATTTCAAGATGATAAGTGTTGCTAAGGATTATTTCAGTATTTAGACTTTCTAGATCTTTATAGTCAAGAGATTTCACTGTTGCCTTTGTTCCCACAGGCATAAAAACTGGTGTGTGAATCTCACCGTGAGGTGTTGTGAAAATACCATTCCTGGCATTATTGCACTTGGCTGTAATTTTAAAATCAAACATGTTTATTTTGAAAAATTTCACTAACTATATCTTCCATTGTTCTTTCATGCACGGAAATATCTTCAATTGGAAGTTTTTCCATCATTTCTGCTATTAGTTTTGTACTTTTTTCTCTAGGAACACTTAATCTCACGCTATCTTCAGTTAGTTCTAGGATTTTTCCATATTTTGTTAGATCCGCTTGATCAACTCTTTTGTTCAATGTCAGCTCAACAGTTTTATCTTGAGCAAATTTTTTAGTCAAGTGTTGATATGTCCCATCATAAATCAGGCTACCATGATCTATAATTAAAACTCTTTCGCAGAGACGCTTTATGTCTTCCATGTAATGAGATGTGAGAATTATTGTTGCATTTGTTTCTTTATTGTAGGTTTTTAGGAACTCTCGAATTGAGTGCTGAGCAACAACATCTAGACCAATTGTAGGCTCATCTAAAAATAATATTTCGGGACTGTGAATGAGTGCGCCTACAAGTTCTGCTTTCATTCTTTGGCCTAGACTCAATTTTCTAGTTTGTACCTCAATAATATCTTCAATTTGCAGCAATTCCGTGAGAAATTTTAGGTTTTTCTTGTATTTTTCATTTGGTATTTCATAAATATGTTTAAAAAGTTCATAACTATCAAGTGGAGGCAGATCCCACCAAAGTTGTCCTTTTTGCCCCATAATAAATGAGAATTTTTTCTTAAATGCATTCTCTCTTTTCCAGGGCGTGTAGCCAAGAATTTTTGCCTCACCTGAGCTTGGAGTTAGTATTCCTGTGAGCATTTTTAGTGTTGTAGTTTTTCCTGCCCCGTTTGGCCCTAGAAATCCAATAAATTCACCTTTTTCTATTTCGAAGGAAACACCTTTTAAGGCATCTGTACTTATTTTTTCACGCTTAAAAAAATCTTTAAATGAAGCTTTTAATCCCTCTTTTTTTTTAAAGCTTGTAAAGACTTTTTTAAGATCTGTGACCTGTATAATTTTATTGTTCATTAGTTTGAAGATGTGTATTTTTTAAGACCTCTATTGAAAGCTATATTTCCTATTAGAAAGAAGATAATGCTTATTCCAATAAAGTAAAGAATAATTTGGTAATTTGATCTTTCAAGTGCAACTTCTGCCGGAACAGAAACTATTAAAGTAATTGGCAAAATAAATTGAAATAGCAATTTGCCAAAACCTGTGAAGATTTGTCTTGGGTATCTTGATATTTGGCTCACATGCCATAAAAGGGAAGGTATGGAGTCAAATTTATCAACATAGAAAACGATTGAAGAGAAAAGAAGAAGAAATCCGTAAAATAGTAGATTGCCGAAAATCCCTAAAATAATGCCTAAAATTAAACTGAGAGGATTTAAATTTATATTTGTTGTTAATAGAATATAAAGAATGAGAAGTATAGTTAGCAAAAGATCAATTATATGATCAAAACGAATAGTTCTGAAGAAAAGTAAAACTTGAGCTGAGGCGGGTTTTGTTAATGCATTATCTATCAATCCATGTGTTATTTGATTACTAAAATCTTCAAAGCTTTCTCTGTATAAAATATTCCCGATGCCTTGAAGTAAATAATAAAAGGCAAGGAAAATTAATATTTCATCTTTCTCCCAACCTGCAAGATTATCAATTTTAAGAAAAAGAACCTCAAAGAATCCAACGTAAATAAAAATCCACATTCCCATTGATAATATCGTGATCAAAAAATTTATTCGATAAATCATGCTTTGTTTCATATTTATTCTGAATAACTGCCAAAATATTTTTAAGTTTTTTTTCATCTTCCAACGGCTTCGTACTTTCTGAGGCCTATATTAAATATAAAATAAGTGAGAAATGTGAGTAAGATTGAGTAGCTAATTTGAATTAGAAAACCGTAGAATATTTCTGTTCCAATTGAGTCGATCTGCATTATGTGAGTTGGGAAGTAAAACAGATATGGAAATGGGCTTAAATCGATAATTTTTTTAAGATTTTCCGGGAAAAATTCAAGCGGAATTATTAATCCGGAAAGGAAAGTAATAAGTGCAAAAAATGTGAAAATTAGGCGAGAGGCGTGGCTTATCCAAAATGCCAGCATACCAATCATAAATGTCAGGCAGAAGATGATTAAAAAGCCGAAGAACATACTTATCATAGCCAGAGCAATATGTAAGATCGATGTATTTATCTGGAAATAATCTGGGAAAATTAAAATTGTTCCAACATATAAAAATAGATTAAAGATGAAAAAGAAAATATTTCTACCTATTTCTTTTGCCATATAGAGAAGTATGTAATCTACTGGCACCACCATTTTTGTGGAAAGCTCGCCTGATTGGATATCGCTTGCCACTTGAAAGCCAGCTCCTGAACTTACAAAACTAAAAACAATTTGTATTAAAAGAAAATAGCTGAGCATTTTTGGAATATCGTAACCAAGCAATGAGCCTTCTGAATTTAAAATAGAAATCCATAAATAGGCAGAAATTAAAAATCGCACTATCCATGAGATACTGCGACTCACAAAATCTGCTCTATAAATCATAACATCTTGAAGCATCATTTGTGCCTGTTTGATGTAGATTTTAGCTCTTTTCAAGGGAAAGGATTATTCTTCCTTCTTTGTTTTCTTGGCAAGTCTTTTTGCTTCAGCTTTCTCTTCTTTCTCTTCAGCTTTTTTCAACTGAAGTGAAATTTCTTCGTTCACTTTTTCTTCAAGAGTTTTCTTAGATTTTTCCTTTTTAACTCGGCCCTTTGCTCCTGTGATCTTCTGTCTGAATTTATCAACACGACCCTCTACATCTAGAAGTACATTCTTACCACCTGTATAGAATGGGTGACATTTGCTGCAGATTTCAATATGAATTTCTTCAATTGTCGCTCCTGTCTTAAATTCATTCTTGCAGTTAGCGCATTTCACTACCGCTTCATCGAAATATTTTGGGTGTATATCAGTCTTCATGATGTTTTCTTTCGTTTTAAATGAGTTGCTCCAGCCTGTTCAGGCTCGGTAGCCCGCGAATTATAGCGATAGATAACATAGAAGGCAATAGAAATCAGTATCAATGAAAACATAATAGACCAGAATATGAATTTGTAATCCAAAACTCTGATTTTTACTTCTGTAGAGCTAGTTTGGCCTTTCTCGTCCGTGACACTTAAAACAGTAGTTTGAACTCCTTTTGTATCAAATGTTTTTTCAACTGTTTGACCTTCTAATTCATCATCGCTACCAAATGACCAGAGATATCTTACAATAGAACCCTCGCTATCTTTTGAGTTTGATGCATCTAAGGTTAGAGTTTCACCAATATCAACATAATATGTATCTTCTGAGGCCAAGGCAATTGGTGTGTTGTCATATGGAAATCTATCACTTGAGTTAGGAATCCCGTCGCCGTCAATGTCATCATCAGCATTGTCACCAACTCCATCACCATCACTATCTATAGTTTCATTTGAATCTAATGGGAATTCGTCATTTTTATCATTTACATTGTCACTATCTGTATCTGAGTTAAGAGCATCTGTCGCTAAAAATACTTCTTGATTATTTCCTACGCCGTCTCCATCTACGTCATCATCATTTTCATCAGCTGTACCATCACTATCCATATCTTTTGAGAAATTTGGGTCAAGTGGCATTGCATCGACTGTATCTTCAAAGCTGTCATTGTCGTCATCTCCATCTGCATTATTACCTGTTCCATCTCCGTCGCTATCTAAACTCTCAGCTAAATAAACCGGGAATGCATCGTCTCCATTTAAAACTCCATCACCGTCAATATCCGGATCTGAGCTATTTGGTCGTCCGTCCATATCTGTATCTTGTTCAACATAAATTCTTTTAGTCACTACGTTGTTATTTGGATTGTCGTCCGAGGCATCCCAAGGAATTACTGTAATTGTAAGGTCGTAATAACCAAATGAACCCGGAGTGAAATCAATGAAAACATCATCGCTCCTTCCTCCTAAAGCTGAAATTGGCTGGTCTGTGCCAAAAACTCCATCTTGAGTTTGAAAACGAACGCTACCTAAAAGATCATTTGGACTGTGATTTTGAACGCTTGCCTTGATTCTAATGTTCGTACCTTCCGTGAAAAATGTGCTGTCAAAAGTTATACCGTTTTCATAAAGCACAAGATCTCCGCTTGCTGCGTTTGCAATACCCACTGGTATTAATAATGTGGATAGAGCTAATAATGAAAGATTTCGGCGCATTTTCATGGTGGTGGGGGTTAGACTAATGCAGGTTCCTCCTCGGTTTCAATTTCTCCTGCTGCGTCAGATGCAATTTCTTCATCAGACTTTTTGATGAATGAAAGTGATGCAACTTTATCGTCATTCTTTACTCTCATTATATACACACCCTGTGTTGCTCGTCCACGTGAAGGAATGCTATCGATGGAAGTTCTAATCATTACTCCTCCTTTTGAAACGATTATCAGATCACCAAGTGTTCCTGGTTCAAGAACTTTTGCTCCAACTAGCTTAACTGTTTTTGCATTTAAATTTGCAGTTTTTACTC
>CAYHXO010000002.1:0-133784 GCA_964360635.1 uncultured Candidatus Peribacteria bacterium | reverse complement strand
CAAAAAATCAATCATTTGTAACGCCAAAATTACACCAAATTCTTTTAACTAACCCCGGGCAGACACTAACCTTAAACGACGAAGTCAAAAATCGACTCATCGAACTCCAAGAAAAAGGAATCGATATTAATGAACTAATCAGCGCCGCGCTTAACAAACGTGAAGAAGAAATTGCAGAGGAGAAAGCGATTCCGGTTGAATTGGCAAAATCACGTCCTGTACCAGTCAAAACTGAAAAGCTTCTCACAAAAGAACACGGCACAAAATGTTCAATCCCAACCTGTTACAAGCCATCCGAAGTTATCCACCACACACAAACCTTTGCCATCTCGCATTCACACAACCCAAATTATCTCGCGCCACTCTGCAAAGAACATCATGAAATTGCGCACGCCATTAATTTGAAGGTGAGGGAAAAGCGCTTGAACTGCTTTGCCTAAAAGTATAATTTGTGCATGTTTAACCACTTAATATATGCCAAAAACAGTAAATGAACTTACCACTTTGATCCTCGAAGAAATAATTTCATCTAAACCTGAAAATAACCCAACTTTTCTTGCTATCGAGCGAGCTGCAATCGAATGTGGAGCCGTCGAAGAAGTTGACTTTGAAACCGGCGAGGTGAACAAAGGCATTCACAGAATCTGCCCCGACGTCGACTGGCATCTGCAATAGAATTACTTCGAAATAATTTCAAACAACTTCTTCATCTGTTCATGGCGTGAATAGGCGTATTGAAAGGCGTAAACGCTGCCACCTTTGCGAATAACCAAATGCACAGTGTTTTTCTTCGCTTTGTGGTTGAAGTAAAATGATGCGTCTCCGTATGTATTCGACTCGTTCACGTCTCCCAAATTCAGCAACTTAGCGGCTCGATCACGTAAAGTTAGGTAACCCTGAAAACCGCCAGTTTCACTTCTATACTCTACTTCATATATAGAGCCAATAAAAATTTCTCCATCAAAGAAGTTCCACTGGTAAACATATGCCTCACTTTGATCTGAAAAAGTCAAAAAACTATAAATATTCCCATCAAAAACAGCATTTTTTAGGACAGGATTCAAAAAACCCGCTGCGGATAAATGAGCAGCTGTTAATTTTGCTTCAGGCACTCCATCTTCGTGAACAACTACATTCTCAACAGCCGGTGCAATTTCTGCGCCCGTACCACTTTCAGCAGGAACGCTAAGAACACTTGTATTCAAATAGCCATGAAAAACCATATCACCAAGTATGAATATCACACACAAGGATAAGATAATGGAGAATACAGTAAATTTTTGCATGGATGTGGTGGATGTGGCTGTGAATTTACTTCTTTTTTACCTGATCAAAATCAAGTTCGACCGGAGTTTCACGGCCGAAGATAGTAATAAGCACTTTAACCTTACCCTTTTCATCGTCAATTGTATTGATAATTCCTTCGTAACCAGCGAAAGGACCATCCAATACCATAACAAGATCACCTTTCTCAAAGGCAATTTTGAATTTAGGAGCGTTGTCTTCACCGATGTGTCTTTGGATAATTCCAAATTCTTCGGCAGAAACCGGCACCGGAATAGTTCCGCTACCAACGAACCCTGTAACGTTTGGAGTATTTCGAACAACATACCAAGAATCATCATCAACCATCATTTCAACAAGCACATAACCTGGAAAAAGTCTTTTCTTCTCAGTTTTTGGCTTACCTTTCTTAACCACAATTTGAGTTTCTTTCGGTACAATCACATCAAAAATCTTATCCTGCATGTTCATTGACTCAATTCTTTGTAGAAGAGCCTCTCGAACTGCATCTTCATATCCGCTATAAGTGTGTACAACGTACCAGTGACGACCTGTGTTTTTTGCTTGTTTTGCCATTTGTTATTTAGTTAACTTAGTTAGTGCCAATTGATAAAGTTCGCTCAATCCAAGATCAAGCGCCGCGATAATTAATGCCATAACCAGAGAAACTCCGATTACGATTGCTGTTAGCATTGCAGCCTGTTCCTTTGTTGGCCAGGTTACTTTCCTGAATTCCTCGTATGCCGTGATGAAATAATTGATTACTGGATTAGCTTTCATATGTTGTTTGTGGTTTATCTTTAAAAAGCCTCTCGGCCTTCGTCAATTACTTTACACCCTTCCTTTTGAATAAATCAAGCAAATGTGATATAATGATACGAATTAAATCTTCACGTATGCGCAAAAACATAAAAAAAAGAATACTTATATCTGTAATTTTGGGTATTTTGGCATCTTTAATGATACCAACAGCCTTTGCCGGTTTTATTCCTTTACCTGATAGTGACAGTGTTGGACTGCCGACTGCAGAAGGAGACACAGCTGTAGATAAGTTCGAAAATGTACTCGGGCCGGTAGCCAGAGCTGCAAGAATAATTATCGGAGCAATTTCGATACTTTTAATTGTCGTTTCAGGTTTCACGATGGTTGTGGGGGGAGATAATGACGGAACAGTAAAAACTCAAAAACAGTCAATTACATACGGCCTTCTCGGTCTTGCTCTTATAAGTATCGCTGGGCCACTTGCCGAAGTTTTTGATTACAGAAGTGGAAATGCGCTTGAGGATGGCGAATCTTTGGTTAATCGTGCCGCACTTTTTGATGACACCGTGAAGATTGTGATTACATTTATTAAATATTTGCTTGGAGCACTTGCGGCTCTTATGTTTATTCGTGCCGGTGCGGTTATGGTTTCTTCAAGTTCAAGCGATGAAGATATAACAAGGGAGAAAAAGAATCTTGCAATGTCAGCTGGTGGACTAATTATGGTTTTCGCATCAGATCTTTTTGTAAGAAAGATACTTTATTCGACCGCTTACAACAGCGCTACATCTGAAACAATTGTTTCAATAAATCAGAGTGAATTTGTTAAACAAATGGTTTCAATTATAAATATTATGGTTTCTTTTGTTGGACCAATAATGCTTCTTGGAATTCTTATCGGTGGACTGCTTTATGCTACTGCTGGAGGTGAACAGGGAAGAATTGATTTGGCTAAAAAAATCATGATGAATTCAGTGATTGGAATTGTTGTTATTTATGGAGCGTTCGCGTTAGTATCAACTGTAATAGCAGGTGTATTCTAAAAATATGAAAAAACTTATTATCTACTTCTTCATTATCGCGATTCACATGTCTTTTATGGCGCCGGTTTATGCCGAAACTTTTCAAGATACAATTAAGGGTTTGGGCTCAAATATTGGAACTCAGAGTGAAAAAGTTAGCGAAGATATTAATAAATCTCAACCTGATGGAGAGACTGACGTTCAATCAATTACTTTGCCAACATATCAAGATGATTCTGAAAATGGAAACGCTTATGGAGAAGGCGGAATAAAAGGAATTACAGGAGCAATTTTTACATTTCTGGATTTTTTCAAGCTTCTAGTGACACCAATCGCAGTACTTTTTATTATTGTGATGGGAGTGCGAATGGTTGCGGCGGGTAGAGATAATAGCGAAGTTGAAACAGCCTCAAAAAACTATATAAGATACGCAGTTGAAGGTTTGATCGTAATTTTTATAGCCGACGAACTTATAAGAAGTGTCGCATTCGGAGTTGAAGGAGATATTTTTAGAAATGGAGTATCTGGAGCGGCTGCATACGGAAATCAAGCCTCAAGTTTTATGAAGGGTATTTATAGCTTAATGCAGGTAACAGTCGGATCAATCGCAGTTTTCATGTTGGTTACTGCAGGTATGAGATACGTTGCCGGTTCAGCAATTGATGATGAAGTTACAACTGCAAAACGTCAAATAACCTGGTCGCTTGTTGGTCTATTTGTAGTGGCAATTTCAGAGTTTGTGGCACAGGGAATCCTATTCAAAGATCAGGGAACAACATTAGGAATCACAAACGCGAAGAGCCTTTTTGTACAAATTACAAATTTCGTTTCGGGAACAATCGGTACATTGTCTTTTGTTTTCTTGCTTTACGCAGGTTACTTATATGTTACTTCAGTAGGGAAAGAAGAGAATATTACAAAGGCAAAACAGATCATTACAGGTGCAGCAATTGGTTTGATTCTTGCCGGCTCAGCTTTTGCAATCACTTCCACGATTGTTACTCTTGATGCCGCCAGATAAACATATAGAATATGAAAGACAAATTCCACACCATGAATTTAAAAAGAGTCGCAAAAATATCACTTTTAAGCATTGTTCTTGCAATGCAGTCGTTTATTTTACCGGTGGCTTTTGCTGATTTAGACATAAGTTACGATTCGTCAACAACAAGTTCAGATGAAGCTCAGGGTGACATATCTGCAGCTGACTGTGCGAATCTATCTGAGAGTCTTGCTGCAGCATCAGGTTGTTCAAGCTCAAGTGCATCGATCGACGGTTTTTCAGGATTCGATGGCACAATGGAGGCTCCTGACGCAGCCGCATATGATCCTGCTTTAACAAAAGTTACTTCCGGCCGTGAACTAATTCAAACAATAGTCAATTTTGCACTTTCTTTCTTAGGTTTAATTTCTACCGTTGTTGTAATTTATGGTGGTGTGCTTTATGTGACTAGTCGAGGTGATGAAACTCAAGCAGGAGAGGGTAAAAAAGCAATTTCATACGCAGTAGTGGGTATAGTCATCATTTTGAGTTCATTTGCGATTGTTAATACACTTTTGAGTGCTACCGGTGCAGATACATCAGGTGATGGCACAACAGGCTCAACAATTGCAGAATCAGGTGCCGCATTTGATGTAAGCTCAGTACTAGAAGAATTAACAGATATTACTTCGGAGTATCTTGATGCTTATAAAACTTATAATGCGGTTGTGGAGCAAGTGGCATATATGGGATCAATTAGTGCTCCAGTTCAAGTTGAAGTTTCAGAATCTGACGCCACAATAAGTGGTCTAATTGAGGGGCTAGGAGAAATCATTACAGGTTCTGATTCTACACCTTGGGAAGATGTATATTCATATGTAGATCAGTCGGAAATTGATTCTTATATGGATAAATTAAATGCCGGTTTAGTGAAAATTCAAGGCACTGTTGATACGTCAGTGAGTTGTACCTATGAATCTTCTCAGGCATTAAAAAATTATTTGAGGTCAGGCACAACTACATCATTAGTTTTACCTGAGCTCCATTTCATTCAAACGGCACATGCTGCGATTACTGATCAGGTTGCGGAAACAGTTGATTATGTCAATGATATAACAAATGCAATGGCAAATACCGGTTCTGACGACTGTTATTATAGTGTTGCCTATTCTGTCGATGATAATATCTCAAATAGCCAATATAGGGACATTAGCTTAGGCATAACATTTTTTAATGTAGATGTATCTGAAATTGATAGCACTATTAAAGATAGAATAGCTGACATTGCTATAAATGCAGAGGAAGACTATACAAGAGCTGTTCAAGATCTAGCTGAACGATTATCTGATTTAAACGAACTTTTTGATACAGGTGACAATGGGACATCAACCCTTCAGTCAATTAATGATGAATTCAGCACACTCAATACTCAAATTACAGATGCTGAAGAGGTTGATAATATCTCTGCAGTATCAGTATCAAGTTTTATAAAAGGGATAGATAAAGTCTACAAACTTATTCAAAACGTTCAATTCGTTGAATCTGTTGCTAATGCGAGCGTGACATCAGGAAACGCCCCACTAATAGTCAGATTTGATTCACTTGGTTCTTTAGATCCTAGTAACGAAAGTGTAACAGATGAAAACATATATTGGGATTTTGGTGAAGGCGGGTCATCTGCATTATCAGCTGGTTCAATTGTAACTAGTGCCTTCTCATCATCAAGTAATGAGAATGAAGCGAATGGCGCGGCAGTAAATCACACATTCAATAATCCTGGAACATACCGGGTGAAATTGAAAATTCTAAGTTCCGAAGCAGATATTGCTGCAGGGATTTCGTACATCACAATCAAAGTCTCACCTCCTTCTTCGGTTATAAAGCTTGATGCAACGGTTGGTGATAGAGAACCTGAAGTATTAGCTGACTTTTCTGTTTTCCCGGCAATTGATAAAGATACATATAAGGTGATACTAAATGAAGCAAAGGCCGGTATAACTTTTAGTGCAACAGAATCGACAGATGGGGGTGGGGAACCTTTAGTCTTCTACAGTTGGGATTTTGGTGATGGTGATGTAGTGGAAGGGGCGGGTGAAGATACTCCAGCACCACATGCATACGGGAAAGAAGGTACATATTTAATGTCACTAACTGTTACGGATGCGACGGGAGTAAAAGACAGAAAATACACGAAAATCTACATTGGCTCACCTGCTGCAAGAATTTCAGTATCACCTACAAGTGGAATGGTTGGTACAAAATTCAAATTCAGCGGCTCATCTTCAAGTGCAAATTTGGGAACAATTTCAAATTATGCGTGGTCTGCGACTCTAGATGGGACCATTTACAAACTTGAAAATGACAGTGGAATAGAAATTGATTCGAAGTTTGATCAACCGGGAATTTATACAGTTTCACTTACAGTAACTGACGGAGTTGGTGATACTGATACAGATTCTGTTGATATACTTGTTGAATCAGAGGCTCCGGTAGCCAAATTTGATTACTCGGTGCCAAATAGTACCGCACCTGGAACATATATTTTTGATGCATCTAATTCTTATGATCCTGATGAAAAAGATACTATTACTTATGCTTGGGATATCGAAGGCACGGAAGATAAAGATTGGTCCGTTGAAAGTGAAGAAACTGATGGATCAAAAGTTACTATTAATTTCCTAACTACAGGTGAGAGAGATATCTCATTAACCGTTTCAGATAATCACGAGACCGAGCTTCAAAAATCAGCAACTGCAAGTTTAACAATTGATGTTGAGTCGGTTTTAGATGTTGATTTGGATGTCGGGGAGGGAACATATAAGTTGGATGAATCTGCAACGGCTACAGCTGAGATGACTGCAATAAGTGAAAATGCCTCGGAAGTTGAGATTGATTACGGCGATGGAGAAAGTGATTTATCAACATCTTTTTCTTCAGGTGAAGCCAGCTTCAAGCATACTTATAAGAGTGCCGGAGTATTTAACGTAGAACTTACAGCTCGTGCTGATGACAACACAACAAACTCAATCACAAGAAGAATTTACGTGGGCACTGGTGACAGTCCGATTGCTGTTATGAATGTAACTGCTGATGGAAACGACAGCGGCTTTGGTGAGTCAATAACCGGAAATATAAAAACCAAATTTGAATTTGATGCAAGTTCTTCAATTAACATAGACGGTACTTCAAAAAATCTCAGCTACAGTTGGAATTTTGACGATCAAAGTACTTCTTCTTCGAGTAAAGCCAGTCATGTTTTTGCGGAAACAGGTGACTTTGAAGTGATCTTAACAGTTAAAGATTCCAAAGATCCTACTCTTTCAAGCCAATCCACAATTAAGGTTACTATTGAAGATATTGCACCTACAATTTCAGGAATGACTGCAGTTCCTGCCAGTTCCACTTTGGTAACTCCACTTACAGTAAACATTTCACTTGATGCTACTGATAAAGACGGGAAAATCTCTAAGATTAACGCTTGGTATTATGATGTAAATAATTCTTCAGTAGCACTTGGGCAAATTTCTTCAACGACTACAAGTTTCAGTCTTAAAATTAATACAAAAGGTGAACAAGATGAAGAAGTGACTTATGGTTTCGCGGCTGAAGTTTACGATAATAAAAATAATATGGTCACAACTGAAGAACAATTACCGGAATCACAAATTCCAACTGTCACCGTAATAAATGGTCCAAATAAAATACCAACTTCAGCATTTGGAGTAACTCAAACTCAAGTTTATGTTGGTGATGAAATTGTTTTCAGCTCTGAAGCAACTGATTCAGACGGTAAACTTATTTCATATACTTGGGATCTAGAAGGTGACGGGTTTAGCGATAATATTGCTCAAGAAAAATCGAGTTATACATATACTTTCGATCAGGCACATCCTCTTGGCGTTAATGTTGGATTAAAAGTTGAAGATGACGCAGGCGCCACAGCTATTTCAGATTATAAGAAAATTTATGTTATTTCAAATTCCGCTCCGCCGGTTGCCGCATTCTTAACTACCGTATCTGGGAAAGTAGTATCATTCAAAGATAACACTACTTATGACACGGAAAACGGTGCTGAATATTCAGGGATTTATTGGGATTTTGATACCGGAACAGATGCAAATGGTGACGGTACTAAAGATAACGATGTTGAAGATAAAGACAAAGAAAACACTAGCCATACTTATCCTGAATTGGGAACTTATACTGTAAAAATGACTGTTCTTGATAATGCTGGATCAACTGATTCAGTAACAAACACTGTGAAAGTGATTCAAACTATTGATCCTAAAGCCGAATTCACTTCTACTGTATCTGAAAAAACAGCAACTTTCACAGATAAATCCACAACAGATACTGCAAATGATATAACTGTAAAATCTTATAAATGGGATTTTGACACTTCAAAAGATAGCAACAATGACACAATTGCTGATAACGACTCCGATGCTACAACGAAAAATCCTCCTCATGTTTATGATGATTATGGAACTTATGAGGTAAAACTCACAATCGAAGACACATATGAAAAGACAGACTCTTATGACGCTACAGTTGTGCTTGAAGAGCCGATTGAACCTCTAGTTGTTTTATTCTCAAGTCTACCTGCGGCTGTTTCTAAAAAAGTTACAATGTCTGGAACAAACGGTGATGTAATTTTCTACTTTAACGCAACCGGTGGAAGTGAAGATTACTCATTCCAGATTGATAAAAATATTTTCTACGACACGAGTAGTGATGGAGATCGTGCAAATGATATTGATAATGCCGCGACAAAATCAGGATCATGGACGACTAATTTCGATAAATCATATGGACAGATTGTCGCAAAGTTAACTGTTACTGATAATGAGAGCGGAGAAACTGCTTATGACACACTTCAAATCACTTTCCAAGGATCCACCGGAGGTGCTAATCTTTTCAACGCCACAAATTCAGAATTATATCTATTTATTATAGGGGCTTTCATGGCAGCAATTGCCGGTACAACCCTTGCTTATACTTCCAAACCACAAAGATAATGACCGATACTCCAATCCCACCAACACCTCCAGTGCAACCAACAGCTGCAACTGCTACGGCTAAACCAATGCCGACTGCTGCGCAGCCGCTACCGCCAAAAATTCTGACCCCGGAAGAAAAAAAAGCAAAGACAAAAGAAATGTTTAAGAGATTGGGAATTTTAATGGGATTAGCTTATTTTGCATCAATTGCTTTTGTTTATGCATGGGCATTTTTAGCAGGTGGAAAAGATTTAACATTCTTCAAATATATTGGAGGAATGAAGCAAAAGGATTTCGACGGCATTTTGATGAATGTACTACATGCTCAATTCGGATTGTTGGTTTTTATAACCTTGATGGTTTCACTAGTCTTCCTTTTGAAATCACTAATGACAAATAATCAGGAACTAGAAAAGAAAAAGGCGTCTTCAAAAAAAGCAATGATGTCCGGTGTGGCATTTTTACTATTTGCCGCACTTTGGTTGGTTTCAATAATTCTACTCGGTCCTAAACTTGTAACTGAAGTTAGCGGAGGAATTGTTACTACACCATCAGATACAATCGGACTTACAGCTCCTATAGAAATAAATTTTGACGCTAGTAATCTACCTATAGATGAAACAAGTATTGCCATAATTTCTTACACTTGGAATTTTGGTGACGGTACATCTGCAAATGGTAATATTACAAGCCACAGATATACAAAAAAAGCCTCAGCAGATGGCAAATATACTGTAAAATTAACTGTCGGACTTGAAGAACTTTCAACTAAAAAAGAATTTACTCAAGATTTTACTAAAGAAGTTGTAATTACAAATGAATCGACTTCCGCATCATTCATTATGAAACCTGATAGTGGTGAAATTCCATTAGAAGTGAAATTTGATGGCTCTGCTTCTTATGATCCTGACGGTCAAATTAAGAGTTACGAATGGGACTTAGACGGTGATGGAGATTATGACGATGCGAATGAAGCAACTGCTGAATTCACATATGAAAATGAAGGTACTTTCAAAGTTTCCCTAAAAGTTACAGATAATAACGGCGCTTCAGATATTGATACTCAAGAAATTGAAGCCGGTACAGTTAACGGATTGAGGGCAATAATCAATTCCGACGTTGGAATTGATGAAATTTATTACACAGGTGAAAAATATACTTTTTCAGGTGAATCTTCACAAATTAAAGATGGAAGTATCACGGCATATAACTGGGATTTCGGCGACGGATCCTCTAAGACAACAGGAAAAACCGTCAATCACACTTTCTCAAAATCAGGTGAGTTAACAATAAAACTTACAATAATGGATAAGAGTTCAAATACTGATAATCAAACTCTTGATATTGTTGTGATTGATAAAGGAACTCCGCCAGACGCAAAAATTTCAAGCGACCCTAAGGCTGTGAACGGCACAATTACCGGCCCACTTCCACTTGAAATCAGCTTTAATGCATCTACTTCAACTGATAAAGAAAAGGATATTATTTCATATCAATGGGATTTTGATGACGATGGAGAAGTTGATGATACCGGTAGTAATGCATCTTATACTTATGAGGAAGAAGGTGATTATACTGCACGATTGATTCTTACGGATTCAGCAAAAAATACCTCTGAAACAACAGTGCCGATTAAAGTAACTCCACAGGGAATTGTTGCAAAATGGACTGTTACTCCAACATCAGGAGAGTATCCATTGACAGTGACTTTTGACGCATCAGCTTCAACATATAAAGACGGTACAATCGCAGATTATAAAATTGATTTTGGAGAAGGTGGAACGCCATTTAACGGTAACTCTGCTGCAACTTATGAATACTCAACTCAGGGTACTTTCACCGCAGTATTAACTATTCTTGGTGCCGATGGAGAAACTGCAACAACAAGTACACAAATAGTTGTTCGACCGGTTTCATTGACTGCCTGCTTTACTGTAAATTCAGATCATGGATCAGCACCATTTTATGTAACTCCAACTGCCAGCTGTTCAAGAGGTTCAATTGTGGATTATGTATGGGATTACGGCGACGGATATATTGATAAAGGTCCATCACCTGACGGACACTTATTTGAAACTGCCGGAACTTATGTTATTCAGCTTAAAGTAAAAGGAGATAATGGAGTTATTTCCACAATAAGCAAAACAATTACCGTAACTAAATCTTAAAGATTTGATTGAAAGGAATTCCTTTTTCAAGTGACTCCTTCACAAGTCTGGCAACTTCTTTGTAGCCGATTTTTGGAGCATATGCTGTGGCGAAACAAGTTGAAGCATTAAGCTTTTCTAACATGCTTTTTTCATTGGCCTTCAGTCCATCAATGCAATGATCACTGAACATTTTCATTCCATTCCCAAGAATTTCAATTTGATGCAAAAGATCAGTCATAATTAGTGGAGTATGCCAATTCAGTTCAAACTGACCCTGCTGGCAGGCGAGGGAAATACTATGATCTAAGCCAATAACTTGAATGCAGATCATGCTCATGCATTCCGGAATTGATGGGTTAACTTTTCCCGGCATAATTGATGATCCTGGTTCAACCTCTGGCAAAATTACTTCATTAAATCCTGCAACAGGACCACTTGCCATCATTCTAAGATCATTTGAAATCCGTAAAAGTTCAACTGCCAATGAGCGCATTGCTGATGACAAATGCAAGAAAGAATTCATGCTATTTGTTTTCTGGAAAAGATTCTTTGCCGGCCTCAGTTTCACAGCGTAAATTTTTGAAAGTTCAACGCACATTTTTTTTGAAAAATCTTTTGGAGTATTTATTCCGGATCCGATTGCCGTTCCACCAATTCCCAACTCAAGCAAATCTTCTCTCGCATTTTTAATTTGCTTCTCACACGAAATTAAAGCCTCTTTGTATCCACTAAATTCCTGTCCGAGCGTGACAGGAACCGCATCTTGAAGGTGAGTTCTACCGCACTTCCAAACTTTCACAAAAGTCTTTTCTTTTTTCTCAAAACTTTTAATTAAATTTTTCAAAGCCAAGCTAAATTTCACCAAATCCATTAAAGCTCCGAGCCTGATCGCCGTCGGAATAACATCATTTGAAGATTGTGACATATTCACATGGTCATTCGGATGTGCAAATTTATATTCACCTTTTTTACCACCTAAAATCTCATTCGCGCGATTAGCCAAAATTTCATTCAAATTCATATTAAATGGAGTACCGGCACCTGCTTGATAAATATCTAAATCAAAATCTCTATCAAATTTTCCGGTCAAAAATTCTTCACCTGCTTGCAAAATTGCATCTTTCACTTTTTTCTCGAGAGGATTAATTTTAGCAGCCGCAATCTTAATATTGCAAAGCCCTTCGGAAAAACTTGGATATGCTTGCAAGGTGGAAATCTTAAAATTTGCCTTGGCTCGTGTGTAAAAACTTCCACCATAACTTTCAGCAGGAACTTCAATTTCTCCAAGAGCATCTTTTTCTTTTCGCATCTTCATGAGCCGATTTTATCAGGTTTAAAATTCGTGGCAACTATATAGGTTTCAAAACTTCGATCTCGGCATGCATCAGGTTTATATAAACTCACTTTGCCAAATGAAGCTTTTATTTGTTTCATAACTCCATATAAATCTTCGCCTTGAAAAACTTTTGCAATAAAACTTCCACCTCTTCGCAGAACTTTCGAAGCAATCAAGTATGCAGATTCAGTTAATTCCGCAGATCGTCCTTGATCTAAATCTTTAATTCCTGAAGTGTTCGGAGCCAAATCAGAAGTAACAACATCAGCTTTGTGAAAATCTCTACTTTTCATAAACTGCAAAATTTCATCAGTGTTAAAAATATCTTCAACGAGTGTAACAATATTTTTTTCCTGATATGGATCGATTTCTTTTAAATCTACTCCTAATGCTAATCCATCCGGCCCGACAATTTTTGAAATTACCTGTAAAAAACTTCCGGGAGCCGCACCCAAATCGAGCACCATCTGACCGTGTTTGATCAAATGAAATTTATCTTGAATTTCTAAAAGTTTAAATGCACTTCTAGCTCTGAAACCAGCTTCCTTCGCCATTCTGAAATATTTATCCTGAACTTGGTAAGCTTTTGGCATTTATAATGGTGATTTTAATGGAACCCCGTCTTTACGAGGATACATCATATCTAATTTTTTAGTTTTTTGAAACTCAAGAATATATCTTGTCTGCTTTTCCGGCATTTTATATTTGTGAATTTTTAAAAGCTTCATGCCCAAATGATTCATTGCATTCTCTGCCAGTTCCAATTCCTCTTTATGATTTTCACCTTTCCATGCATAAAAATAACCCTCGGGTTTTATAAAGCCGGCTGCCAATTCCAAAAGAGTTGGAAGGGGAGCCAGAGCTCTTGCAGTTCCAATATCAAATTTTTCACGTGACTTTGGACTTTGAGCAAAAACTTCACATCTACCCAAAAGTGTTTTCACATTTTTCATGCCCAATGCTTTAACCATACTTTTTATCGATTTAATTTTCTTCTCAGTTGAATCTAAAAGCGAGAAATTCATCTTTTTTTCTGCCAAAGCCAAAACAAGTCCAGGCAAACCTCCACCTGTTCCCAAATCAATAATTGAATCGCCCACTTCTGCTTTCCAGAAATCTAAAACAGCTTGGCAATCAACAAAATGCTTACTTTCTAACTTCTCAATATCTCCACTGGAAAGTAAATTTAGTTTTTCGTTTTCGGTCTTTAGTAATTTTGATAATTTTTTTAATGTCATAGTGTTGGTGTTACTACAGAAGTTTCAGCAGAAACTTCTGCTTGAGTATTAGTATCTTCCTCTTTTTTAAACTCACACTTTGCAGAACATAATGTATCCGAAGAATCAGCGCATTCCTTCCACTCACCTTCGCTCAAAATACAAGCATCTTTCAATTGTTTTTCTACTTCATCCTCATTCACTTGTACTTCTTCTTTTACACATGAACCACCTGCGTCAGGAAAATCTCCAGTAAGTTTACAAGAAAATCCTTCTTCACATTGAAGCCCGGCAATTCCTCCACAGAATTCATTTTCTTTTACATCAACTAATGGTTTTGAATACATATAAACAGCGATTTTCTTTGAAGCTGTTGAAGTTGTGCTTCTATCGAATGCTGTAACATTAATTTCGCAAAGTGTCTCAGCACTTTGATCTGTCAGGAAGCTTAAATCTATGTATTGTGCCATTTGTGCCACCATGTCATCTTTCAAAACTGGTAACATTATAACTTCAGGCTCATCACCACATTGATATGATGAAACATATGCAAGTGCATTTGAGCTAATAACTAAATCTAAAGTATCTTCTACGGGATTCACAGCCTCATTTTCTTTCGTTGTAAAAGTTATTTGGTACGGAGAAATTAGCGAGCATCCCATAATTATGACAGAAAGCCCACTTACTAATAGAATTTTTTTCATTTGGCATGAATTAAGTATCGGCATTCTAACAAACTTATCCAAATCTCACCACAGAAATTGCTGCAATTGCGGCAGTTTCCATTCTCAAAATATATTCGCCAAGCAAGAATATTTTTCCGCCAATATCTCGAATCATACTGAGTTCTTCTTTTGTTAGCCCACCTTCAGGTCCAATAATAATATTAACAATTTCATTCTTCTGAATATCTTTTAATTTCAAATCATAATCCCATGCATCACCCGCCAAAATTAATCCTTCAGGTGGATTTTTCACAAATTCATCGAACTTTAATGTTTCTTTTAACTCAGGTAAAAATGGTCGTTCACATTGTTCGGCAGCCTCTTTCATTATAAATTTTAATCTGTCAGATTTTCTTAAATCGTCAATTTGAGTTCTATTTGTAACCAATGGAATAATTTCATCAACTCCTAACTCGCATGCTTTTTGAACAATCAACTCAAAAGTGGAAGGTTTTTTTGAAATTGCAATAAATAGCCGAATTTTTTGTTCAGATCGCTTACATGCTTCGTGCTCAGTCAAATTTAGCTTTGCAAATTTTCTGTTAATTTCTATGATCTCGCCATTTGCCTTCATACCTTTCCCATCTAAAACTATGCACTTATCTCCAACACGATACCTTAAAACACTAGTCATCTGATTCAGCAGTTCTCTATCTTCAATCAAAATAGTCTCTTTATTAATATTGCCATCAATAATGAAATGTTGAATTTGTTTCACAATAATTTGATAAAATCTGTGTACTGTTTTGCATTTACCACATCTGCAGCTTCAATCCAAGCTCTTCTTGCAATAAACACACCATACTTATCACATTTTACTGAAATTTTTACTCCTTCATTTTTACAAACTCGTCCGTAATTCCCATCAACTTCAATAATTTTATCGAATTCTTTTGCCACGCGAATTATTTTTTCTAAATCATTTTTTCCGTTTAGATCACATAAAATTTTCACATTCGGATTTTGTACTGCATGAATAATTTCATCTGTTGTTGAAGAAATTGCTGAGAATAAAACTATCTTCGGTAAATCAAAGTCGAGTAATTTTAAACTGTCAATTTCAACTCCATGCAATATTTTCAGCCCGGATTCTTTAATCTCTTTTGCTTGTTTTTTTAAAGTTGCAATATCAATAAATTGACGAGCAAGAATTCCATAATCCTTCTTTAATTCACTAATCGAATTTAAATGTAAATCACCAATCAAATCACTTTCTTCAATTAAGAGCGGAAGTTTTCCACTCAGCGCAGCATCAATTTCCCCCTGATCTTCACGAATTTCCGGTGGAATATATGGCAAGCCAAAAGCTTTAAAAACATCAACTTCAGTTTTGCTTGCAATGTTTTTTTCTCCATCAAAAACACCATATTCATTAATCTTCAAATTTTTCTTTATTGCGATTGTTCGTGTTTGAATATTATGTTGTTTTGAACCTGTAAAATAATAAAGTGTAGCACCAAAACTCGACTCATCTACAACTCTAAAATCCACTTGAATTTCTCCCTCAATAACCACGCTTGATTTTGTTTCACCGTTGACCAAAACGCGCTTTACTTTTGGATAAGCCAAAAAATGCTCACTCATTTTTTTACTATTTGAGCCAATCGCCAAAATATCAATATCACCGATTGTTTCCTGCCTCCTTCTTAAACTTCCTGCATATTCACATTTCTTAACTTCATTCATGCTTTTCATATATTCCACGTATGCCTCTGCTTCTGGCAGAGCAACTTTAATTGGAATCCTCTCCTTAAGATGAGTACTTTCTTGGATAGATTCCAAGATGGCCTTTTCACTTTTCTCACCCATTCCTGGCAAAGTGGCAATTGCTCCACTTTCTGCAGCCGCCTTTAATTTAGCAACTGAATCAATCCCTAACTTTTCAAGAAAAAGTTTTACTTTCTTTGGGCCGACTCCTCTGATTTTTAAAATTTGCAATATTCCTGGAGAAAGTTTGCTCATTAATTCTGCGTGCATTGCACAGGCACCGCTAGTTTTCATTTCAAGAATTTTTGAATGTAAATCTCTACCAATTCCGGGAATTTTCCAAATTTCTTCTTCATCCATACTTGCAATATCAATCGAATATCCACGAACTGCCTCTGCTCCACGCCTGTATGCCCTAAGTCGGAATACATTCGAATCACCAAGTACTTCAAGCATATCTGCAATTTCCTCAAATTTTTCCGCAATTGAGTTATTTAGCATGTGCTGATTATTAATTAAATATAAAAAAAAATCTAATTGAAATAAATCTAAAATATTCTATAGATCAAAATTTCCCTTCAATTTACCTTCAATGAAGGACTAATGTAGAAACACTTCACCCCTTACATATCATGAAAACTTCTTCTAGGAAGCAATTCCATATGAAGATGATTGCAGTGCTCTCAATTTTGGGAGTTTTTTCTAGCATCATTTTTATAAACCCATCTATATTTATTAATAGAGTAAATGCTGCAGGATTACCGGCCGGATTTGTAGACAATTATACAATCCTATACACGAATACCAGCCCCACAACTCAGGGTATTTATGTTAGCATAACGCATCAATCATCAGGAGACTTACTATATATAGAAAGGCCAGAAGTAGGCGGTGATGCCAATTGTTATGGTGATGGCTGGGGAACATCAATTACGTCTACTTCAAATAATTCATCTTCGACGACAAATTTTGAACCAGCATGGGAATACAACACGACTACTGGTTGGTGTACTAATCCTACTAAATATAATTTAGGTCGCAGCTTACATATATCTGAAATGTCAGATGGTATTTCTGTTTTACAAGGAAATTCAGGTTTTAATGCTAGCGTTTATGGCAGTCCAACTTCAAACACAACTTCTTGGACATCATATGCTCAAACAGTGGAGGTCAAATTGAATGCTTATTACACTCAAATCGATTCAGATGCTGATGGAATTAATGACTCTACTGATAACTGTTCAACAGTATATAATCCTGATCAGAAGAATAGCGACGGCAATGCACTTGGTGATTTATGTGACTTAATCACAATTGCTACTACAGTTTCAACTTCTGCTCCAGCACAAAATACAATTATAAAAGAAGGAACATACTCCGCATTATTTGGAGCTTTTGATTTGAAAAATACTTCATCAGTCACGGCACCAATTACAAGTTTTACAATAAAGGTACGAGGGGGCTTCGATTGGTCACAATATGGCAAAGCTCTTTCAAATTTAAACTTATATGATTCCTCAAATACACTGCTCTCAACAGCCAATTCATATACAGTTGAGACAAGTGCTTCAAATGAATATTCTTATAAGTTTGATTTAAGTGCCAGTCCATTACAAATAACAACAGGAACAACTAAAACAATTTATGTAAAAGCTGATGCTCAGACTTCCACATATACAAGTTCCTCACCACTCACAGTATATTTAACAGCTTTAACATCAAGCAATAAGTGGGTTTCATACACTAATTTTCCAGTTGCATCAAATCAAGTAAATATAGAAAAAAGCAGTTCTAGTTTTACATCTACTTCAACAGCTTCCACAAATACATACCCAAGTTCCAGTTCATGTGTCAGTTCTACTGAAGGAACTTTGTCATGCAGCACATGTAAAGACACATCGGGAGCGACAACAAGTAAATCATGCTGGCCTGGACCAACAAGTACTTCAACTTCAACTACATCGCAAACAAAATCTTGTGATTACTCGGTTTCATCAGAAGGCTTATTATGTATGAGCTGTAAAAATACTGCCGGTGATGTAAATAGCACCAGTTGTTGGAAAAATACTAGTGCAACTTCGACCTATTATTCTTCAAATAATCCGGATACTTTCTACTCAAACAATGACAGATATACTTATGGGGCACATTGTGAATATGACGTCACTAAAAACTGGTGTGAAGTTTGTACTCAAAGTGGCAAGGAGGTTAGAAATACTTGTACTTCATCAACAAACACAAATACAACAAATACAAGTACACAAACAACGCCAACAACAACTACAAATACTTACGCTTCAAATACCTGTACAAATACAGCAGCTGATTCTAGCGGTATGCAATGTAGCACATGTACAGATTCAAGCGGCAAATTAACAAATAAATCTTGCTGGATTCAGTCTTCAGGAAGCAACTCAACGCCAACAACAAAAGCCTGTGATTATTATACTGAGAACGGACTTTATTGTATGACTTGTAAAGATACAAGCGGCAAAACTAACAGCATGAATTGTTGGTCGCCTGCAACAGAAACTGCATCATATGGTAATGGTGGTTATAGTGATGCTTTTTATTCAAACAATGATAGGTATACCAAAGGCGGACGTTGTGAATATCCAAATATCACATCAAATACAACAACTACAGTCGGGTATAGTGCTTCAACTTGGTGTGAAATATGCTCGATTGGAGGTAAAGAAGTGAAAAATTCATGTAGTACAAGTACAAACGTTTTGAATACAAAAGAAGTAAAAACACTAAGTAACTTCTGTGAATATGTTCAAGACTCAACAACCGGCACTTACTGTAATATTTGTTATGGATCAGCTAGTGAAGTAACTTCTAAGAAATGTGATGAAGGAACTTCAAATACCATTTCCACAACAGATTTAGCCGCACAAGTGAAAAGCATGAAGGAAAGTTTGAAATATAGAGATCAAGATCTTTTAGAATTTTCAAGATTTGGGAATAGAATCGACAGAAAAATTGCCGATTATCAAGAAAAAGTAAGTAGAATTAATAAAGATTTTGCTTGGATGGAAGAGGAAAATCTTGATACATCGGAACTTGATGAAATCATTTCAGAAATGGAATCAAAAATAGCAGAACTGAAAACTTTAAAATCAGACGTCGCAAATGAATATTCAAATTTTCAAAGTGAAATAGTTATTGAAAAAGCAGCTGTGACTTATATTTCCGGTACGTCTAGTAAGTTGACCTGGGATCACACAGATGCCGCATGGTTAATCGTAAGGCGTGGCGATAAGTTTCAGGCTCTACGTGATTTATTTGAAGGCCAACTTTCATATTATGAAATGATGGATAATTATCTTGAGTGGTCAAAGGAAAGGGCTGTACTTATCATCAGATATGAAATGCAGAATTTAGAAATTGATTCTGACTCTGAATCGGAACTTCAAAAAGGTGTAGATTTAATTGAAGATATGGATTCAGCTTTTGAAGCTTATTTAGACGAGGGGGAATCATTGGAAAATGTTTTAAGCAGTTTCCCAAGTGAATCGACAGTGGAATCTTTGTTGGTAAAAGAAACTCGAGAAACATTCAGATCATACTTTGATGATACTTTGTCACCTTCATGGTCAAGCTTAAGAAATGCAAGAGAGACCTTACAAAACTATTCTCAGGATATTTCAACGCTTTGGGATGTAATTAATCAGCTTTATCAACTTCAATCAAATCAGTATAATCAGCAATTTTTGGAAGAAGAAATTACCACTATAAAAGAAGACATTTCAATTATTGAAGCAGCATTTCAGGCACTGACAGGTAAAGTCCCAAAAAAAATTCAACTAAAAATAGATGATATTCTAAGTGTGCTTCCACAAGTAACTAAAATGCTTGCAGATATGGAAAAAAATGGATCATCAGATGAGAGTACAGAATCTTTTAAAAGATTGGAAAAATACGGTCAATATGTTGATCCAAAATTAACATCAATCATAGAATATCTCGGAACCGGTTTTTCATCATTAAAATTAACTGCGACTCAAGCATCAGTTGTAAAAACATTCATGACAATGGATTTCTCGAATGATGATGAATACGACAGAGGGCCATATCCAAACGGCCAAACAGGATGTACTAATTGTGAGCAAACATTAACAGGTATTTATGGTTCAGATGTTGCAGCACAGCTTACAGAAATTATTAGAGAGCAGGTGATGACTGAACTTGTTGCACAACTATCTTCATCTTTGGCGGATTCTCTGAGTGAATATTTAGATAGTGAAACAGCAGGTAAGGTTTTAAAAATTGTACTTGAAAACTTAGATAGACTTAAAGGGACTAAAGTTGGTGAAGAACTAAGTAACCAAATACTTCAGAATAACACAACAGTTTTGGATGAGGTTTCCTCAGTCGATTTAAGTGATTTAAAGTCTGATTCAACCTTCAAAGATGAATATTCAGATTTAAAAGATCTTTCTACGGAATTCCAGGAAATTCCTGTGCCAGATTCTGAAATGGCGACTCAAATTTCAAATTATTGGAGTGATGTTGCAGATGTAGTTAGCGACCCTACAGAAGCAGAACTCCAGACTCTTGTTACACAAGGCGAGACGCTTTATGACTTAGCGGTAGAATCAAAATATGAATATCATCTTGGTTTCAAGGATGTGCCTTATGTTTTTGATGAAGAATATGACGAATCAGTAAATTGGTATTCTGAATACGTGGTTTCAGGAGCTATGGATGGCAGATGGGAAGGCTACAAAGACAGTGCAGGAAATGCTACATATCAATTCGGTCCGTCAGATACAACTTTGAGGGCTGAAGGTCTTAAGATGGTACTTTCTGCTTACGACTATGAAGCTGCTTCAAGCTCAAGCGGCTCTGCGTGGTGGGAGGGTTGGAAAGAAACCGGAGATGATTTGGGTGTATCACTAGTTGATCAAGATTTAACAACCCCAATTACAAGGGCTGAGATTGCGAGGATGATTTATGAAGCCGGCGATATGGAAGCACCGGATTCATTTAGCGGATATTTCCCTGATGTTACAGAATCAGATGACTGGAAGCCAATTGAAGCGGCATACGAGGCCGGAATTTTCACTGGTGATGGTGATACGGGAACTTTCAGACCTTACTCAAGCTTAAACAGAGCGGAGAGCGCTGCAGTAATAAATCGTGCTGCTGAATGGAAAGGTGGAGAAGAGTTTGTTGATGAGGATTTATTTAGCTACCTTCCTTGGACAAGTCGCTTCATGGCAAGAATCTCACGTGCATTTAGCTTCATGACAAACGTTTTTGCTTTTGATGCCTAAGAATTTATACAAAAAAAGACCCCGCGTTATGCAGGGTCTTTTTAAAATCTCAACTATTTCTTTTCCCCAGATAAATATTTAAATAACCACATTCCCAAGCTAACTCCAATAACCGGACCAAGAACGTACATAATTCCGAATGAGCCGATACCCAAGGCAACAGCTGGGTTTAAGACTCCATTAGCATTCATCAATGCTGAGAATGAAATTCCCAATAAAAGTGATCCACCAACAACTAGTCCACTCATTTCTTTAGCAACTTTGCCGTACACAACTGCAGCTACTCCGAATCCAAAGAATAATGCACCTAGTGCTTCTGCAAGTAAAACCCATGGGCTGTCAACAACTGTTAATGTCGCTCTGGCAACTAATTGATCTGATAAAAAGTAGGCAAGTCCTGCACCCGCAAACTGTGCAACAATGTAATAAACTGCATCCATCAATTTGATTTTATTGATCGATAGCAAACCGATAGTGATCGCAGGATTTATATGTGTTCCTGAAACATGGCCCATCGTGTAAACGAATAGCCCGAGGGTGAGAGCTGCAAGTACCGGAGTCGGAACCGGAAAGTTTCCTGCAAGTGACATGCTTACGGCAAAAGCCAAAGCAAAAGTGCCAATAAATTCGGCAAGGTATTTTCTCATTTGGTGTGGGTTAGAGAATAACAATATTTAACACTAAATTCTCATTTTCTTAAAGTCTTTTACAATTCTTTTGTAATCTGGAATGGCAACTTCAACCAAGTTCCAGAAATTTTTCGAGTGATTTAACTCTTTTAAGTGACAAAGTTCATGAACCACAACGTAATTCATCATTTCTTCAGTCATAAAAATCAGTTTGTAATGGAAATTCAAATTTCCTTTTGAACTACAACTGCCCCATCTTGAAGAAGTTCGTTTTATAGAAATTCTACCGTAATTGTGATTGTAAATTTTATTAAATTCAACAACTTTTCTTTCTATTTTTGCTCGTGCAATTTCTTTATATTTATCAAATTCACCCAACTTAATCTCTTTTGGTTTGGCATTTTTTAGTTGATCAAAAATCCAATCCCATTCTGCGATAATAAATTTTTCTGCTGTTCGTTCAGCAAAAAAAACTTTTGGCATTGTTAATCTAACTTCCCCTGTCCTCTTAATTGATATCTTCAAATTCCTCGCTCTTGAATTGAAATTCAAAGTGTAATCAAGGCTTCTTTCACCGATTTTAATGTGTTTACGCATACCTCAACCATGATATCTAACATTCGCATTATTTCACAAGTTAAGAAAAAATCAGCCTGATATATAGCATATGAAGAAATATAGGTCAAGATGCTTAATTTTTTTTAAAAGGTATATACTTGAGTAAATGAATAATTCAGAAATTTTTAAGCTAATTGAAGAGCTTCGATATCTTGGTGTTTTTCTGGGCGCTTTTTTTGAGGGTCCGGCAACAGGTTTGATTGCAGGTTTCCTAACAAAAACAAGCTATCTGAATTTTACCTTGGCATTCCTAACTCACTCACTGGGTGATTTTCTAGCTGATATTGTTTATTTTTCAATCGGTTATTTTGCAAAAGGAAAAATTAAGTTTTTCAAAATTAGCAAAGAAAAATCTGAAAAAATAAGTAAATTACTAAAAGCACATCCAAATAAAATAATCATCACAGGAAAGCTGACTCATGCCTTCGGCTTACCTGTACTTATAGCAATGGGCATGCAACATTATTCATTTCCAAAATTCTTATTTTTCAATCTAATCGCAACCTTAATTAAATCCTTTGCAATTCTTTATCTAGGCAATTTTCTGGCAGACATGTGGGTACAAGCAGAAAATATTTTCACTTATATCGGTCTCATTGGCATTACACTATTAGTCATAGGAGGAATTTACTTCTTTGCAAAAAAAGAAAAAATATGAAAATTTTACTTGTTTCCGAAACTTATCCTCCTGATACAAATGGAGCGGCAATTGCTGTTGAACGTTTAGCAAAAGCTTTCGCTAAAAAAGGACATAAAGTTACTGTAGTTGGCCCTGCTGCAACTTTTAATGATGGAATTGAGAATCTCAAAAATTTGAAAATATTTAGGGTTCAATCTGTTTCTTTACATCCGATTCATCCATATTTTAGGGCAATTTTCAAACCAGGATTAAAGAAAATGATGACTAAAATTATTGATGAAGTTAAGCCAGACATAATTCATATAAATAATCACATGTCACTTGGTAGAACAGCTCTAACTCTTGGGAAGGAAAGAAATATACCGGTTATTGGAACAAATCATTTCATGCCCGAAAATCTTCTGGAATATTTTCCAAAATTCATGGCTAGGTCCATAACAAAAATTTTGTGGAAGGACTTTCTAACAGTATTTAACAGAGTAGATTTTGTAACAGCTCCATCAAATATTGCAATAAAAATGATTGTTGATTTAGGATTAAAAACTCCAAGAAAAGTAATTTCAAACGGTCTTGATCTTAAGTCATTTAAGAAATCCAAGGTAGATTTAAATTTCTACAAAAAATACAAAATAAATCCTAAAATCCCCATATTTCTTTTTGTCGGGCGTCTTGAAATAGATAAAAATGTGGATTTAATTTTACGAGCTTTAAAAATTTTCTTGAAAAAAAATGATGCTCAAGTTGTGATTGTGGGGAAGGGAAATGATGAATTGAAATTTAAGAAAATTGCAAAAGATCTTGATCTGGGTGACAAAGCAATTTTCACAGGTCGTGTTTCAGATGAAGATTTAGGCAGCTTATACAGCATTGCAACTATTTATATTGGTTCTGGCACAGCTGAACTTCAAGGTCTCGCCGTTATGGAGGCAATGGCTGCCGGTTTGCCCGTACTCGCTGTGAATGCGGTTGCTCTTCCTGAGTTGGTTGAAAATGATTTTAATGGTTACCTTTTTGAACTTGATGAGAGTGATCTTTCCAAGAAAATGCTAAAAATTCTTTCAAACAAAAACATTACTGAAATGGGCAAAATGAGTCTTAAAAAAATTCAAGCTCACGATAAAAATAAAATTGTTTCAATTTTTGAGAAACTCTACCTGGAAATTATCAAAAAGCACAAAACCAAAGCGATTCGATAAACTCCAAACATTACAAAGTCATGCTTCCTAACATATGCAATCAAAAATTTTATTGCAAAAATTGCACTGATAAACGAAGCAAGGAAGCCAATACTCAAAGCTGAAAAATCTTCAGACTGAAAACTGCCAAAATTTTTATAAATATCTAAGATACTTGCGGCCATAATAGTTGGTACTGCTAATAAAAATGAAAATTCCACAATTGTTTTCCTTGAAATACCTAAGGCCATTCCACCAATTATAGTCGCTGCTGATCTGGAAACACCTGGAACGACTGCAATTGCTTGAAATAAACCAATCATAAGACATTTCGAGTAGGAAATATTTCTCACATCAATTTCCTTCGTCACATGACTTTTGAAATAAAACTTTTCCATCAAAATCATTATTACTCCACCAATCACCAATGAACTCAAAACAATTGTAGTATTTCCCAAAAAATATTCCTTCACGATTTTATAAACCGTTAAGCCAATTATTCCTGTTGGAATAAAACCGACTATTAACCTCTTAATTACCTGTAAATCTAATAATTTCTTAAAATAAAAAACAATTACGGCCAAAATTGCACCAGTTTGAATAATAATTTCAAAACTCTTCAAAAAATCACTTTCCTCAATCTGCAACATGTTCGATGTTAAAATCAAATGTGCAGTTGATGAAATAGGTAAAAATTCAGTTATTCCTTCAACAATACCAAGAATAATTGAATGTAAAATACTCATTTCAATAAGTTAAGACTGGAACAAATCTTAAATGCACTTTTGGATCTGAACAAAGTCAAAGCAGGTATTGCTATTGACGAATTCTAATGATCATGTTATGAACAAGACAAATAACCTTATATATGAGCAAAGGAGCTAAGACCAATATTGTAAAAGTATGTCTTGATGGATCAGGAGTTGAAGTTGAAATAGACTATAATTTGCCTGCAAGCATTGCAAGCGGCCAATCACTTAAACATCAAGATAAAACGGACTCAAATTTTGATGATTCATTAAAACGTAGACAGCATGTTGTAGAGGATGGAGGATACAATATTATTGATTTACTTGTAATGAAAGAAACTGAGTTGAGCACTTTAGAGTCAGTAGTCGCAGGTGGATTGATGTCTGGTAGTGCAATTAATCGAATTGAAGAACTGAGAAATGACATTAAAGAGATTAGATCTAGAATGGATAGAAGACCTTACTTACCTAATCAAATTTCAGAATCAGCAGGTATAATTACAGGACCTCATAAAATCATAATTACTCCTGGAGAAGGTGAGCCTTTTGAAGCATTATCTAATGATCCTGAAGCAGATATACCTGATTCGGAATTGCCCGATCCTTCAGCTTATAATGACGAAAATCCAACAAATGTGACAATCAAAGAACCAGTAAAGATAGTACCTACTCCTTCGGTTACAAAAAATAATCTTAGATCAAATTCAACTCTAAAATGGATTTTAGGAACAGGCTCTGCTGCAGTAGCTGCGGCTGTTTTATGTGCGGGTGGAGTTTATAAATTGGCTGAAGATGCAGGCGAAAGTAATTCTGTTAAATCAGCACCTAGCTCTGACATTGTCCCAATTCAGGTAGTAAAAGCCCCAGAAATATCACCATCAAAAGTTCAAACACCTAGTACAGAATCTACATTGGGTCTTGAAGATTTACATGTAGCTGCTCCTGCGGACCAAGCAGCAGAGGGAACAACACTTTACGGAAAAGTTCTAACATCAGTTGATTCACATTCGGAATCAAGTTCATTAACTGTAAGTGCAAAAATAAGATTAGAAGCATCCTCAACAAATGATCTTGTTTCAAGTCTACATTCTGACTCACATTCTTGGTCAGATAGCAGTGCTGCACTTGAAGATTTGAAAGGCAAAGTTAAAACATGGGGAGGCTATGATGCACTTTTGGCGAGTGCTGAAGCGGGGAATGTAAAAACAATTAGTGAATGGGTTTCTTATCTTGATAAAGATTCAAATATCCCGCACAGCCATTTAGTTTCTAAGAATTTTGCAGATCAAATTGATTTAATTGTAGATCCAACAATCAATCCTGATCATGAAAAAGTTCAAGAAAAACTTGCATCAGTGAGTACTGAAGAAGTAAATCAAGTTGTTGAGGCGAAACTAGCTAATCCTCCTGAAACACCAAAAGTATTCACTTATCCAGTAACTTCAACTGCATCTGTAGAATCTTCAGAAATTAATGATGTAAATGAGTTTTTGGAATTTGATGAAGAGGTTATAGTAGATGCAGATTTAGAAGAAATATTCTTAGACTCAGAATCAGCACTTACGAATTCTGCTTCAGTCTACGATGTACCGGAGCCACTCGCAATTCTTGCTCAAAAAAGAGAAATTCCAGATGTATCTCAATTCATGGAAGATGAAGATGCTGAAGATTTAGGTGAATTCTTAGTCGAAACTGAAATGCCAACAAATTCAAATAATCATGATGCAATTTCTGCCGGTAATTTATTTGGATTCACCGAGACGCAGACTAAATCTGAACCAAAAGTAGAATTAGTAAAACCGGAACCGGTAAAAATTGAAACTCCCGTCGAGCCTCCTAAAAAAAGCTTTATAGAAAATACAGTTAGTAAAGTTTCAGGTTGGTTGGGTACTGCAAAAAAATGGTTTTCTTAATATGAAATTATATGAATAAATCACAATTATTTCTATTGGCCGGAACCCTGCTTTCTTGCACTGATCAGCCAACACCACAAAAAGAAAGACCAGTACTTCAGCCAACACCTGTGGTAATAACTCAGCAGGATGTTGCAAAAGAGCTTACAGTTGTAATCAATGGTGGTCAGCCTCTAAATGAAGAAAAACCTGTAATTGATGCAAATATCGGCACTGATATCCAACTGCAATCTTTTCTACACGAAAGTCGTCAAACAATCCGTGATGCAACACCTTCTGAAGAGATGATGCAGGCGAATGCCTTTGAGAAGAAATTCAATGAATTACTTAAATTGCAAAAATTAATTGATTTGAATTCATTTGGTGGAGATAGTTATTTTACATCTTTTTATTCAGGAAAAGTTTTTTCATTATCACTTTCGTATGGTGAAGGCAGTTATTTGTCGCTCTCAGTTGGTGATGAATCCGAGCAATTCGCAATTGATGATATATCAGAAATATTAATCAGTTATGGCAATGAATATATTCCTGTAACAGATAAGACTGTTGATAAAAAAGCGAATAAGCTTATTGACTTTGTGATTGAGGGCCTTAAAGAAACAATTGCTGCGAAGCCAATTTACAGATCAATCAGAGCGACTGATGAGGATGTTATGAAAAATTTTGGATTGAATTTGAGAGATGATGACAACAGTATCATAACGCTTGTACCACCTGAAACAATTGTACAAACTTTAGGCATAACGGATTCAAAAGGTTCAATCTTTATTTATTGTATTATTGACGGTCAATTAAATGCAGGTTGGGTAAAGGAATCCTACTTGGACACAAAAGTACTAACTTCATTTTCACCAAAGACTGCAAATGAAGTGCCGGACTTGAGTCGTCGAATGTATGTTACCGATGTATCAGGTTCGCATGGAGGTTTAAATCTTCGAGCATTACCATCAACTAACGGCCGACTTCTTGGAAAAGTACCTGTTGGAACAGAAGTTATTGCATTTGAAATGACGACCTCAAATATTGATAAATGGGCGAATATTAAATACATAGATCAAACTACAGGCGAAGAAAAAACAGGTTGGGTCTGCTTTTACATGGAAAACGATCGTTTTCTTGAAGATATCAAATAGTTGATCTACATTTAAACTCAAAAATCCAGTCTTCATTGTATGGATTTTTTTTGTATTCTGAGAATTCATAATCTGACAAAATTCTTTTAATTTCATCGTCTAAATCAACCTTTGGATATTTAGTAAACCTCACATAATCGTCAATTTTTAATAGTTCAATACGTTCTTCCCTCATTCCAATTGAACGACCTATCGATTTTACAATTTCAGGGTTTTTTTTGTCGAACATTGGCAATATATCTCGAATTTTTATCTCAAGTGGGTTTTCAAACTCCCATGTCTCAGGAATACTATGTTGATCTTTATATGAGCTGTATTCTGAAATCTTTTTATATTTTATCCCTGCCAAATCGAGCAGTTTTTTGAAATATTCTAGTTTGCTGATTATATTTTTTTCTAAATCCAATTTTAATTTATCGTCTACCGAGTCTAATTTTACTGCTTCTGGCCAAATATTTTTCTCAACAGGATAATTTTTCACATATTTTGTAGGCAAAGCTGAATCTCTATCTTTGAAAATCACTTCTCCAATAGCAAATTCAAGTACACTTTGATCAACTCCATCTTTATAGTCATTTCCTAAATAGTGTAATAATGGCCCAACTTGCTCTGCACTCAGCTTAATCGCCCTTGTAAAATTATAAATTTCAAATTGGCGGAACTCATTGTTTGCCCAATATTCCTTTTTTTCATCACTAATATAAAAAATCAAATTATCTTTAAGTTGTTCAGTCATAATCTTGATAGCATCAGAAAGATTTTCCGGTACTCTTGGCTTATGCTTATCAAAAGGTGTTGAAGGCTTCATTTTTTTATATCTATCATTGACTCAATTGCCAACATTATGACAAACTTGAGATACATCAGCAATAATATGATTAAAGAATTTCTAGAGTTTTTAAAAGAATATAAAGTAATTTCATTCGGAATCGCATTTGTTATGGGATCGGCGAGCACGAGTTTGGTAAATTCTTTAGTTAAAGATGTACTCATGCCAATTATTGCTCCTCTTCTGTCTTCTAAAAGCTGGGAAACCGCAATGTTAAATATTGGTCCGGTTAGTATTGCATATGGGTCCTTTCTTGCTGCACTACTCAACTTTGTAATTTTAGCATTTTTAGTTTTTATTCTGGCAAAAAAACTACTTGAGCCAAGCAAATGGAAACAAGCGGCTGAGTTTGCAAAAAAACATGCAGATAAGATTCGTAATAAAAAATCTTAATGCGCCAAATTGCCTTTCAGAATGCAAAACTAAAAGTTGATGTTCAATCAGATGCAGATCAATCTGTTTTAGATGAGATTTTTTTTGATAGAGATTATGCAATCATTGAACCCTCCATAAAATCCGCAAAAAATGGAATTTTAGATGTTGGTGCTCACAAAGGATTTTTCGTCTTATATGCGCGAGTTCTCAATCCATCTGTAGCAATTTATGCATATGAACCAGAAGAAAATAATTTTAGGGAACTTAAAAAAAACCTTCTTGAAAATCGAATTGAAAATGCCTTTCCCAAAAATGTTGCAGTCGCAGGAAGGGAAGGCTCGGTAGTGCTTCACTTGAGTGAAGACTCTCATAACCATACACTTTTACCGGTTTTACCTTCATTCGATGAGAAAAAAGTGAATGCGGTTTTGCTCGAAAATATTCTCAAGAAAATGGGTAAATGCGATTTAATAAAAATGGACTGTGAAGGCTCAGAGTTTCAGATATTTGAAACTGCTCCTGATTCAGTCTTTCAAGCAGTACCGGTATTCTTTCTTGAATATCATGAATTTACAGATGAAATGCGAGTATCAAATCTCATGTCGCTTTTTGAAAGCAAAGGTTTCAATGTAAAAATCTATCCATCCCGGTACGACAAAAGAATGGGTTTTTTACTGGCTGAAAAATCAAAGTCTAAGTAAATAAAGACAGCACACCTAGAATCATAAAAATTAAGCCACCTATTTTTGTTGTAAGGTTTTTATTAATTCTATGAGCAATAATTTTCCCAATATAAATTGCAGAGACTGAAAGTAAGAGTAATGCAGCCATTACAGATATCAAAACTAAAATAGGATTATATTCTGCGGCAAATAGAGCACTCGCAATTTGTGTTTTATCACCCCATTCAGCCATAAAAATTAATCCAAAGCCGGTAATAAAAGGATTTTTAAGTTGAGGTTCTTTCTCTTCAGCATCTTTTTCTTTAGAAAAAAGCATCAAAAGACCAAGTAAAATAAAAACTGATCCGGTAACAATTTTCAGTAATAATTCAGGTATTAATTCAACAACCCATGAGCCAATTAAAATTGCAAAACCATCAACAATAAAAAAACCAAGCATGACACCAATTAAAAATTGTAAATGCTTCTTTGTTCTTGATGCCAATAGAAATACTAAGATTTGGCTTTTATCTCCCAACTCAGCCAAAGCAATTGTTACAAATGGAATTGTTAAATCAGGAGTAATCAAAATTTATATGTTAGATCGTTTCCTTCTAAAAAAAGCCATTGTAAGCATAAAAAGAATCAAAATTTTTACTAAATAATCACCAGAAGGATTAAGGAACATTATTGTTAAAGGTGTCATTACTCCAAATATAATATGAACAAGGACACTAATTGGCAGTGTTAGCCATAGTAACTGTTCTCTTGAAAGCTTCAGACCAATCTTAAATAGATATGGCGCAATCAGATACACAGCCAAATAAGAAATTGCAAAGTCAAATATCGCAAAGGGTCCAATTCTGAATGATCTTAAAAAACTTATTATTTCCATTTATTCCATAATACTCATAATAAGGATGAGAGTCTATCATTCTCAAAATCTTGCAATATTTTGCACGAAAGGCTAATCTTCCGTCTATTTTACATAAAAAATGGAAAGATTCGCCCAAAGCCCAGATTCACAAAAGTCACACAAGAATGGATCAAATATATTTAATCGAGCAGTAAACGGATTAAATTCAAGATTCAACAATGCTGTTTATCTCATTTTAGGAACACAAAGTCTTGTTGTGCCTCAATTAAATGCTGCAATGCGTGAACTATTGCTTAATACAATCGTAGTAAAGAATGATGCACCTAGAAAAACATCAGTTGTCGTTCCATTTGGTCCACCAGAAAATGATACTTCAGCAATCAGCCCTTTTCTTGAAACTTTAGGAAGACAGAAAATCATAAATAGACCCGTCATAAATGAAGCAAACCGTGATCAAGAAAATCTTAAATCACAGAAAAGTTTTCCTATTCCTATAGTTCCAAAATCTTCATCTTCTGGAGCTATAAAAATTCATCCGGATAAAAATTGGCCACCTGATGTAGCAAGAATTTATGAGTCTTTAAATGAAAAAGGTATTTATGTGGGAATCGTAAAAGTAAATAAGGAACAGTCTCAATTGGCAGTGATTTTGCCTGACTCTTCAATTAATTCAGAAAATGCAAAAGTTTCAGCTGATGGATTCGAATCTGAAGATTTAATGAGTGAATTACTTTATTTTTATAATTTGGCTCACAAAGATTTGAATCTTCGCCGTCGACAAATGCAAAAACGTCATGGGAAAAATCGTGATGTTCGTAGAAGTTCTGCCCGTCAAGAAAAACACGACAATATCAAATCTGATACTGATTTAGAAATTTTCGATCCAGATTATGAAGTAGCAAAAGATGAATATCTAACAATTGCTAAAACTGCCGGTATTGATGCCGCTGAAATTGAAGAAATATTAAAAGTTGCAGATGGAGATACTAATTTTTTAGACAAAATGATAAACTCAACACATTCCATTCTTGCAGTTGATGAAGCAAACGAAAACTTGCACAAAAGCAACTTCCACGCATTCTAATAAATCTTCTTAAGAAACAATAAAAACTTCGGCTTACCCTCAGTTGTTTCTTCGATTGCTTCTTTAACAAATTCTGTGAAACCCCATTTCTCATAGAGCTTTTGAATCTCAGGCTCGTGTGCATATGCTCCAATTGTAACCTCACTGAATCCATTTTCTTTTATTCGCTCAATTACACTTTCCATTAACCGTGTTCCCAAGCCTTGACCACGATAATCAGGATGAACTCGAAATGCCGAAAGATAAGCTCGATTCAATCCATTCGCCTCGTCTTTATCCATTTTATCCCAATAAATATGAAACTCACCTAGAATTTCCTCATCTTTTTCAATAAGCCAAAATTCCTGTGTACCTGCAAGAATTCCTTTTATGTAATCTTTCTGTGCAATCTGCTGCCACTCATTTTCAGGTGACCAAGCCCAATCGTGATTGAGTTTCTGGAAGTCTTCAACCCTGCCTTTTCGGATATTTATCATCTTCTAATTTTAATAACTTGAGCATTATTTACTCTCTGTAATTCTTTTGTTGAGATTTTCAATAAGGAATTTTCTGAACCTCCTCCAGTGTAAACGAATTCTTTTTCCATTACCCGTTCATCAATTAAAAAAGTAGCATCATAGCCAAAAGATGGAGTCCCTCCACAAGGATAACCCGTTTTCTCTAAAATCTCTTCAGGAATACTTAGCCTTGGCATTTCAATTCCCATGACCTCTCCAACTCGAGTCCTACTCGCTTTATCTTCACCTTTTACGATTGCAACAATTAGAACGCCTTCACTGCTCAACATGCAGATATTTTTCACAAAATCATCAGCGCTTGCATTCACAACTTTCGCCGCTTCTTCAACCGAATGGCATGATTCATTGAAACTAAAATGTTCGGACTGAATATTATTATCCGAGATGTATTTTTTAAGTTTTTCTTCGTACATGAGTTGATTTTAGCATAATTCAGATTACTAAGCATGGTTTCACCACAGAATATAAACACTAGATATTGATACTCACAGGTCTTTTAAGCTATAATACAGTCATTGCGCCTTCGGCCTCCGAGGACCACTCTAGAAATGGAGTGGTTCGTTTGCTATATGAAATTTTTTATATGAATCAAAACTTCTCTAAAATTTTTCTCTCAAACTGTGGTCAATTTTCTTAATCTAAAAAGGCACGAGTTCTTCAAATTGCCATTTCATCTAAACCTCTTCTCCCTCACCTTCAAGTTAATCGCATGTGCAATTTCGTGGTGTTCTTTGCAGAATGGAGCGAGATAGCTCGGGTCGTGTCGGTGAGAAAGTGCGAAGGTTTGGGTGTGGTGGATAACTACAGATGGCTTGAAACAGGTGGAAATGGAGCATTTTGTACCAAATTCTTTCTTGTTTAATTTCTTTGTTTTTGCTGGAACCGGACGCGATTTTGCAATTTCAACCGGCATCGCTTTCTCTTCTGCAATTTCTTCTTCTCGTTTGTTAAGCGCTGTGCTGATGATTTCATTAATGTCGATTCCTTTTTCTTGTAACTCGAACAAGCGTTGATTTACTTCTCCACTAATGTGCACGTGCACGTTTTTTACTTCGATTTGTGGCTCAAATAAGCCGTTTTGTTTTTCATCTCTCACGAAAGTTTCGATTGCTCTGTTACTCAAAATCTTCGCAGCACTCACAAGTTTTTCTTCATTTTCCGGAGTAGCAATTGCTGCCACTCTCAATAACTTATTAATACTTACTTCTCCATTTACAAGTGCGGCATGAAGATTTGGTAATTCTTCAAATCGCCGATCTAAATTAAGTGCCCTACGAACTTGTTCTTCAGATAATCCGCCAAACTTTGCTGCGAACTCGAAGATAGAACTGCAGTTTTTCTCCTCGTACAACTTGCGCTTGTTGATCTCCGCAAGAAGGCCGGTAAATTTATATCTCCAATACAATAATTTCTTACCGTAAAATTCGGCGGTCGCTAATAGTTCTTTATCATTCATTTTGGGTGGGGTTAAATCGAGAAAAGTATATCAAAAATCCACGCGATTTGCAGGATAAAACTGCCACTTTAGCTGGACAATTCCGTGGGTGAGTGTGTGCTCGTAATTCACGCTAAATAGTCAGCAAAAAAACCATTGAGAACTTGTACGATTTTAGTCTAAATGGTCATTTGTAACTGAATATTCTAAATTATGCCAAATTTGCAAAATGGTTTTCATCTCACCACACAATCTAAACACAAGATTCTTGCCTCGAGTCAAAAAACCGGTATAGTCAGGTAACTCACAGATTACAAATGCACAAATTAAATCTCTCAATTCTGGTCATTCCTAAAAAAGCTCGCAGGAGGTGAGAATTTATTATGACTGAATTCACATCCCGCGGGCATCGCGGGATTTTTTTAATATTTCAATATGAACGAATATACTTCAATACGAGATCAAAATTGCCAAAATCCCATCTGTAAACTTTACCAACAAAATGGTCGGCAAAATATTTTAGTACACGCCAAAAGTCCCATCCGTTTTAAGTGTAAATTTTGCGAAAAAACATGGGTTGCTCACAAAAACACAAATTCCTACGGCTTAAAATCAGACATAGAAAAATTCAACAGAGCCCTTGAACTCTTAAGCCTTGGTCTATCAATTCGCTTGGTTGCAAAGCGCTGCCATGCTAGTCCGTCAACAATTCAGAGGTGGAAGAAAAAGATTCTTAGATCCTTCTCCTCAGTACAAATTGCCTGAAAAACTTAGATAAAAATTGTACCATAAACCATCAAATTCTGATATTATGAAGGCAATATGCAAAATAAAATTATGAAATTCGCCGTTTCGATTCTTATCTGCCAAATGGCAGGAATTGTCGGATTATTTTTTACAACTTCAGCAATACCGGTTTGGTATAACACTCTCAACAAGCCATTTTTCAATCCGCCATCATGGGTGTTCGGTCCGGTATGGACAATTCTCTACGCAATGATGGGGATATCATTTTTCCTAATTTGGACTAATAAATCCCAAGTCCCAAAAAAACGTCAGGCGATTATAGTTTTTTTCACTCAACTTTTGCTTAATGCAATTTGGTCTCCGATTTTCTTTGGTATGAGATCTCCGTTCACGGGACTTGTTGTCATAATTATTCTCTGGATTTTCATATTATTGACGATGTTCAACTTTTATAAAATTTCCAAAACGGCAGGTCTACTCCTTATCCCATATTTTATATGGGTTAGTTCCGCAACAATTCTGAATTTCTCAATATGGCAACTCAACTTTTAATAGCTGCGGTATATATTCTCTTTGAAAAAGACGACAAAATTTTAATGATTCATCGATTCAACACAGGCTATGCCGATGGTAAATATAGTTTGGTTGCCGGGCATGTTGAAAAAGGGGAATCATTTAAAGATGCCGCAGTACGAGAATCACTTGAAGAAATCGGTGTGAAAATACGAAAACAAGATTTAGAGTTTTTCCATGTCATGTACAGATCGACTGAAGCAGGAGAAAGAGTTGATATGTTTTTTAGTATAAAAAAATGGGAAGGAGATGCTGTAAATATGGAACCAAATAAATGTGATGAATTGATTTGGGTCAATTTGAATAAATTACCTGAAAATAGTTTGGATTATGTTGAATTTGCACTCCAATCGAAGTTGAAAAATATAAATATGAGTGAGTGGAACTGAGCAATTTTGACAAAATCAATTTTTAGTTGTACAGTCGGGTACTTTGAACTCAAATGATTTATGGGAAATAAAGTCAAAATAACAACAGATGATTTCGCGGCATCGTGTTATTTCAGGTCAACAGTTGAACCTCCACATAAAAAAGCACTTTTGAAAATTACAGACAGATGTAATTTGCACTGTGCGCATTGTTTTGTGTCTGCCGGAAAAGATGGAGCAGTCATGCCATTTGATGACATTCGTGAAAAGGTAATCCCAAGGCTGGTAGATATGAATGTAATTAGTACTACTCTAACAGGTGGCGAGCCTTTTGCTCACCCTGATATTATGAAAATCATCCATGAACTCAGGGCTAAAGATTTATCAGTAAGTTTATGTACTAACGGTACTTTAATTTCAGAAACGCAGATTGAAGAATTATCTGAACTTGGCGGAGTAAAGGCAAATGTTAGTTTGGATGGATTTCGTCGTGAAAGTCATGGCAAATTTCGTGGTGAGCCCGAATCCTTTGATAAAACAGTTGAGACAGTGCGCACACTGGCAAAGCACGGGATTTTGAATGGAATATTGGTAACTCCAAATCGATTGGCTGATCCAAACGAATATTCAGAAATATGTGAATTCGCAATAGCCAACGGTGCCAAATATGTATTGATGAACCCATTATCATCATTTGGCAGGGGAACCAAGAGTCAAAAGAGTTTGGAGTCACCTGATGAAGTCATGAAAAAAGTTGAAGAAAATACCAGAGCTTATGGAGATAGAGTTGAGCTTGTGCCAATTAGATTTCCAAATGAAAAAAAGCCGCTTTCTTCGTGCAACGCCGGCAACATTTTATATGTATTCCCAAATGGTGATGTTTCAGCATGTGCCTATCTTTCATTTGCAGCGGAAGAACAAGTTAGCCAATATTCTCCAAAAGAATTTATAATCGGGAATATTCTTACCGATGATGACGTCGTTAGTAGAGTCGTGAATTACAGTTTTAAAGATTATTTCAAACAGGGAGATAATCAAAAGTGCAAGTCTTGCGGTTTAAATTCTGCATGTGGAAAAGGTTGCCCGGCAGCAGTAATCGGTACAGGTCAAAAAATTACCGAAGTTGATACAAAGCAATGCCCAATTAAGGATTAAATTACTAAAGGGAAGGGAATATTTTTTATAGTCATAATTTTAGAAAATCGTCATTAAAACACTTGCACAAGTATCCCAAATGAGATACAATTAAGTTGTTCAACAAAACTTAATTAAATGACATGCAAACTTCAAATGTAAAATCCGCAATGATACGTGCAAGGATGGAACCAAAAACGAAAAATGCAGCGGAGGCGATTCTAAGAAGTTTGGGGCTTAATCCTACAGATGCTATCTCTATGTTTTATCACCAAATTGTAATTAAAAGAGGGATTCCGTTTGCAGTGAGTCTTGAAGCAGGAGATATTCCTGAAAATTATACAAAAATTAATTCAGATAACGAACTTAAATCATTACTAAATCTGAAATAAATGTACAAACTCAGTGTCCACAAAGATGCAGAGAAAGCCCTGAATAAAGTACAAATATTACGAAGCCAAAATCCACAAGAATTATCGCATATTTTTTCGAATAGAAGGCGAGACTCTTTACATCCGTTCAGCAGGTACTCACAATGCTTTGGGAACCGGGTGATTCCACATGAACGTAAAGATCCTCGTTGATGCCTTTTACAACGCCATATTCAATTCAAAAGCTATCGACCCCGATTTGGGTTACGACAAGTGCTTGTGGTTCACCTTCCGGCACGTTTGCAGTCGCTAGGTTCAACATGGACTCCATTGTATCTGCAAGGTATCCGTGGGTGGTAGCAAGCACCAGATTCTCTACTTCCACAAAATCCTCAGAGGGAGTGCAAGTTGTTCCATCATCGCAATCAACGTCAGATTCTCTAATCCCATGACTGATAAGCAGACCTGACAAATCAGTTACATAGTGCGTGTCCCCTATTAATCCTGAATCATCGCTTTCAATAACTCTAGTGTTATAGTCAATACTAACACCCTGTTCACCCGCTGGCTGATATAGAGTCTGGTCGTAGTGGAGTGTTTTCGAACCGAAGCGTTCTGCATCCCAGTCATAAGGAGAGGGATCATCAGAATAACTAGTCCATATTTTGCACGCGATGAACCTTTCGATCTCTCCGATCTCATAGTAGTGATGAAAAAACGACTCCACTGAAAGACTTCCAGCATTCACCCAGGATTGCCAAGCCCCTGAAAGGTCACCTATGGCCACATTCATATAAACGAAACTATCATAACCTTCAGCACTTCCTTCTATGAAATAAAAACCAATCGTTATGGGCACTTCAGCGTCTAAAAATTCGGTTACAGGCATTTTCGCCAGTTCGGCCTCCACTGCTCCTGCAAAAGCAGAATTGTAAGCATCTATAGCCGCCAATGACTGTTCTTCTGGTTGGAAATCATTTCTTTTATCAAGAGGGGCAAACGCAGACGAAACCGTCCCACAAGCTTCGAGAAACGTTTCACCGGAAGCACTTGCGTCGGGAAGTGGCGTAACCTCACCTACACCTTCATTAGTATCTCCTTCTACCGCCCTGAAACCCTGTTCACTACATCCAAGGCTAAGAGCACTCGCTGACATGAAAACCGGGAATAGAATTTCTTTCATCATTCTTGAACTTGTTAAAAGGGTAGAGTCTACACCTAAAAAGGGCATTGTCCTAATGTCGATTAAAGGGAAAGAATGGCTGGGCAGGCGAGTTTAGTACCCTTTGACCATCTTATCCTACCTTCCCTTTGATCCGCTATTTTAAGTAGTACTTCAAAGTATAAATCATATCTTCATTTTGATCAGCTTGATCTTTCTTGGATTCACTACCATGTAGCCATTCCAAGTAACTACGATCAATGCGACTCACTTCTTCAAATGTTTTATTAATATGTTTGCCAAAACTAAAGGTTTTAAGTAAAACCGGTGTTTGCGTAAGTTCTAACATTTTTCCTAAAACTTCATCATCATTAGTTAGTCCAAATTTCTCTTGAGTCAATGACTGTAAATACTTAAACAATGATTCCAAAACCATAACATCTCCATGAGCATCATGTGGCAATCCCTCAGCATCCAAATTTAAAGAATATCTCAGATATTGAAGATTATACTGCTCACTTTCTACAAGATGCCTAGCCAGTCGCAATGTATCAATATGTTGATTGATTATTACATCTTCATTTTTTAGGATTTGAATGTCAAAAGATGCATTATGAGCAACAGGGATGTGGTCTGCGAGTAATGTAATTAATTCCGCGTGGAATACGCCACCTTGAAAAACCGGCTTATCCTCAACCATTTTTTCGGTTATATGATGAACGGCCATTGCACCAAAAGAAATTGGGACAGGAGGCTTAAAATATTGACTAACTGATGCACCGGTTTTTGAGGACTTATACGCTAACTGCACTATTCGAGCATTTTTATCCAATCCGGTAGTTTCCGTATCAAAATATATAACTTGCATGACAAAGATATATCACATTAACCATCGATTGGCACATAAAGTAGATTTATACTCAACTCTTGGCTGGCCACTCGGGTCTAGTACCCTTGGCAGTCCTATTCTGACATCAGCTCTGCATCCTATGCAAGTCTCACTAGGAAAAGAATTATGATGACAGGAACAAGGCATAGGAAGATATCGATGACTTTTGCAGCACGTCGACCACTCTCAACCGCAGCCTCGATGCTCCAAATATCTGCATCTGTTTTCGTGTGTGCACCTGCAAGAAGTAAATTTGGAACTGGTGTTTTTTGGTTTGGCAGATAGGGCTGAGTATGATTACTCATGACCCACTTGGGCTGTCTCATTGTAGTGTCTCTTGCCGTGAGACACAACTATGGCGTTTCAGGCTAAATGAGACATTTGAGACAGTATAAAAAGGGATCAAATTTGGCTATTTATAAGTAACCCTTGCGAACACTGCAGTTTGACTATACCTATAAAGTAGGGTAGAATAATATGATTTAACCATAAAATCATGTATAAAAACCTATTTGTAGCTCTGCTGGTACTTCTTGTACCTGCATCAATAGCCTTAGCGTCCATCGCTGATATCGAAGTATCCGTGCTTGATGCAGACGCTGTTGAATCATCGGATGAAGGAGAAGACTCTGATAATTCAGGTAACGATGAAGGTGAGGATGAGGATGAAGATACTGACTCAGACAGCGAAGATGGCGACGATTCCGATGAAGATGAAGAGGAGGATTCTGATATGGAAAATGCAGCTGATAAGATTGAACAAGCCGAAGAAGAAATTGCCGATGCAGAAGAAACCATTGTTGAGAAAGAAGCTGAAGGTAAGGATGTCTCAGATGCACTTCTTAGACTTGAAGGTGCACGCGAACTTCTAGCTGATGCACAAACTGAATTTGATGCGGGAAATTATGAAGAAGCAGAAGAGCTTGCCAAGGAAGCTAAACATGAAGCGATGTACGCCAAGGGAAAAGACATACACTCAGCCAGTGAGGAGTCTGAACTTGGCGAAGATTTTGGAGAGTGTATTGCTGAAGCGGTACTCTCAGGTGAAGATGATGCCGAAGAGTTTGATGAGTGTTTTGAAGACTTTCAAGAAGAAGTAGCAGATTTTGTTGAAAGCTTATTGTCCGAAGAAGACCAAGCTGCAAATACAAGGATTGACGAGGCACTTGCTGCTCTTTCTTCCACGGTTGAATCAGAATTGAGTAATCTTCTCATTGCTCTGGCAAACTTTAATGTAAGTGGAGTAGATGAGGATGAAGTCATATCAGACATCGAAGGAATTATTGAATCAGATGATGATTCTGAAGAGAAGGTTTCAGACTTGGAAGACAAGATTGAAGAAATTAAAAATGAATCTACTAAAAATAAATTCGAAGATGATGTGATTCCGTTTAGAGATACAGATGATGAAGAATGGTTCTTCAACTTTGTTGATCAAATGGATTCAGAGGCTTGTATCTCAGGATTCAAGGACGAAGCAGGAAATGAATTAGGCGAATTCCGCCCTTCAAATGAAGTGCTGTTTGGAGAAAGCATGAAGTTTGTATTGCAGTGTGTCTTAGATAAAGACCCCGAAGAAATTGCAGAGGGTGATTTCTGGGCTCGTGGCTACGCACTCACGCTCCAAAATGATTTCTCTGATCTACTGAGCGCAGACCTTCTAAGTCGAGTCGAGAACGCTCTTGTAGACGACGCTGAATACACGTCAGAAGTTACGCGAGGTGAACTCATTCAATTGATCGTTGATGCACTTGATTTGGATGTTTCAGAAGCAAGCGAAGCTCCTTTCAGTGATGTTGATCTAGATCATGCAAATGTAAATGCAATCAATTATGCACTAAGCATGGGGGTTATATCAGGTGACGAAGCAACAGGTACTTTCCGTCCTGATGAAGTCCCTAACCGTGCTGAAGTTGCAAAGATCATTATCCTGGCTAAACAACTGTTCTAAGTAATCTATAAGCTCAAAAAGCATGACGAAGTGTCATGCTTTTTGTTTATGAACAAATAGAGCAATCCTATCCTCCACATTTTGAGAGATGGTACCCTTCTCCCTCTGAATGAGAAGGGTCAACATGCACAACGGCATTAGAGAGATAGGGAAAATGTTCTTTAAGTTCTTCTTGCACAAGAACAGCAATATGATGACCTTCTTCTACGGTCATTTTAGGATCCACTGAAATATTGGTCTCCAGGTGAATTCGGTGTCCCAGCCATCGCACTCGGGTTTCATGGACTCCAGTCACTCCTTTTACATGATGAATTTCATGAAGAATTTCCTCAGTGAGCTTTGGGTCGGCTCCATCCAGTAGTCTTGTGAAAACCTCTTTTCCTGATTCCCAAACAATTTTCAAAATAGTAACGCTAATGAGCAAGCCAACGAGTGGATCGGCTAAAGGGAATCCAAGCCAAACTCCAATCGCTCCTAGTAAGACTGCAAGACTTGTATACCCATCGGTTCTGGCATGATAGCCATCAGCGATAAGCGCAGCACTGTTTATTTCCTTACCCACTTTAATGCGAAACATGGCCACAGCCTCATTCCCAAGAAAACCAATAATAGATGCCATAATAACGGCTCCTAAATGGCTGATTTCTTGAGGATGTAGCAACCTCAGCACGGCTGAATAGCCCGCTACAATGGCACTGATTAGAATAATAAAAACAATCATTACGCCAGCTACGTCTTCCAGCTTCCCATATCCGTAAGAAAAGCGTTTAGTAGGTTTTAATCGGGCGAAGAGAAAGGCCACCCAGAGAGGGATAGCCGTAGCCGCATCGCCAAAGTTATGGATGGTATCCGCAAGAAGCGCAACGCTCCCGGACAAAAAAACGATATAGAGTTGAAAAATCGCGGTCAAAAATAGCCCTACAAAAGACCATTTGATCGCCCAAATACCACGTTTAGTAGTAGCTAAAACAGGATCTACGGCCCCGTGAGTGTGTTTATGTCCTTCCTCATGTTCGTGTGAATGATGCTCGTTCATGGTGTTTTAAAAATCTGGATCAAAGTATAACAGGTTGACGTTGCTTTGCACCCAGAAAAAGTTAAAATGAGCAGGTGAAAGAAATAACGCAAGTTTGCTACGACATTAACCTCAAAATATGAAACTAGGACTCGTAATTTATTCAAGTGACGACGAAACCATCTGGAATGCCCTTCGTTTCGCAAATTTCTCACTCAAAGAAGGCGACACCGTTAAAGTTTTCCTACTGGCAAAAGGAGTTGAGTATGAATCGCTTGATAGCGAAAAGTTTAACATCAAAGAATTGGCAAAATCTTTTTTGGATCACAAGGGTCAGATCTTTGCTTGCGGCACCTGTCTAAAGAGCCGCGACTCGGAAGGTTCTGAACTGTGCCCGGTATCAACGATGAAAGATTTGTATGAACTTGTAAAAGAAAGCGACAAAGTCCTTTCATTTTAAGCAGTATAAAAAAATGAAAGAGCCCCTCATTAAATTTAGAAATACAATACTGCGTGTTTCCTACCGGCAGATTCTTAAACCGATTTTATTTAAAATGGATCCAGAAAGGGTCCATAATACTTTTAGTTTTTTTGGAATTTTGATGGGGTCGAACCCTTTTACACGGGCACTGACAAGGCTACTCTTCGATTATTCTCATCCCCTCTTAGAGTCTAAGATCCTTGGAATTCACTTCAAAAACCCGATTGGCCTTTCCGCCGGTTTTGATAAAAACGCTAGACTCACTAAAATAATGCCCTGCGTGGGCTTTGGTTTTATGGAGGTGGGGTCCATTACTGGTGAACCCTGTGAGGGAAATCCAAAACCACGTTTGTGGCGCCATCCGGAGCTTAAGTCCATACGCGTCTCCTATGGACTGCTCAACGATGGCTGCAAAGCCATAGCAAAACGTCTGACCGGCAAACAGTTCTCAATTCCCATAGGTATTAGCGTCGCTAAAAGCAATAATCTAGCCACTTGTGAGTTGGAGGCGGGCATATTGGATTACGCGAAGGCTTTCAAAGTAATGAAGGATTGCGGGGCTTACGTCACCGTCAACCTCAGCTGCCCCAATACCTTTGGCGGTCAACCTTTCACAGACCCACTTAAACTCAAAAAATTGCTTCAAAAATTGGATCGAATTCCTTGCAAAAAACCTATCTTTCTAAAATTGTCTCCCGACCTTAGTACAGCCGAGTTGGACAGTATCATCGCCGTGGCAGATGCACACAGGATCCATGGTTTTATTTGTACAAATCTGACTAAAAACCATAGCTTTGGAAACGGGGGCCTTTCCGGTAAAGCGGTCTCAGACTTATCCGTTGCTCAAATAAAGCATATTCACAAAAAAACCAAGGGGCAAAAGGTCATCATCGCCAGTGGGGGTATTTTTTCTGCAGATGACGCATGGGAACGGCTACAAGCGGGTGCCTCTCTTCTACAGCTCATTACTGGAATGATCTACGAAGGGCCACAAGTCATCAGTGAGATAAACCAAGGGTTGGTGGAAAGGATGAAACGATATTAAACGTGTTAAGCAAAAAGATGGACTTGGAATCCATTTTTAAAAATCACGACTCACGCACTTCCACTATCACGCCATCCAAATGATGAAAATACAAATGATAGAACAGTCATAAAATGTATGAAATATGCCAGATCATGGGGTTATGGTGGCATATTGATAGCAAATTTATTTGCGCTACGATCTACAGATCCAAAAGAGATTAAGAGAGCAAATGATCCGATAGGTGAAGAAACTGATATTGAGCTTTTAAAGGCAATTTCTGAGGCTGATTTGACGGTTTGCGCGTGGGGAAATCATGGCTCATACATGGGGCGATCAAAGAAGATGTTAGAGCTATTTGCAAAAAATGGAATTAAGCCATTTTGCTTAAAAAAGACGAAAATTGGTGAGCCAAGTCATCCATTATATCTGAGTTCAAAAATCTTAAAGGAAGACTTAATTAGGCTTTAGGCTAGATGTGAGATTTTCTCACCATGCCACTCCGCCCTACCTTCTCGGGTCTAGTAATAGGAGCTATTTCCAGAGACCCCATAAGGAGTAAATCCAACCAGATCTCCGCATGCACCTCCAACCTAGCCTTGCGGATCACAAGGCTTTGTCATGCAACTCTTGGCTGGGGCGGTAGGATTCGAACCCACGAATGGCAGGACCAAAACCTGCTGCCTTACCACTTGGCGACGCCCCAATGCGTTTCACGTTCGCGAAAAATTTAGAGAAGATCAGAGATAAAGTCAATCGACTATTTAATTCAACTCCCTCTGAATTTCCTTAATCTGATCCTCCAATGTTATTTTTAACTGGTTCAAATACTGTTCAGGCAGGCTATCCATTGGAGCTTGATCAAGTGGCAAATATTTGAGTGGATCGACTCGAGCGCCATCTTGCCAAACTTCAAAGTGAAGGTGAGGTCCGGTAGTTCTAAACCCTGCTCCGATAGTGTGAGGAGTTGCACCTGATAAACCAATCACATCACTTCGTTTCACAAAGTCACCAACCTTAACATTAGGTTCAGAAATATGACCATATAAAGTCATCACTCCTTTTCTGTGTGCAATCATTATATAGGCATATTTGGTTGAAGTTTTATCAAATACGACACTGAAAACAATCCCATCAGCAGGTGCATAAATAGGGGAGCCATGATTGGCTCTAATATCGAGGGCGTAGTGATCGACTCCAAAAAGTGACTGATATCCTGTATCGTGAAAGTAAGCTGTCAAACCTCTTTCAGGCGTAACAGGCCAATCCAAATCAACTGCAATTGCTGCTTCGTCAGGTTTAAATTCCTCATTCGTCTCCGTTTGAATTTGAGAAATTATGTTTTTGTCATCTTCGCTTAAGTTAGGTCTTTCACCAGCAAGTTTTCTCTCCATTTCATCAACATTATTTTGGTAAATTTCAATTTCCTTCAAAAGGTCAATCTCCTTGTCGTCTGCAGAAGCAAGCATTATCTGGTAAATAGCTTCTTCGCCCTGAGTCTCCTCAAGCAGGTTTTTTTGACCAAGTCTCACAGCTTCCTGATTTTTAATTTCACCTGCAAGTTCTGAGTCTAATTTTGCCAATTGAGACTTTTTTTCTCTTAATTTATTCCATTTTTCTTGATATCCGTTCTGCATTGAAGCTAATTTTATAATTTGTGAGGTATTTTCTACCTCTATCAAATTTAAATAAGTCATTTCCTGTAATGTTTCGGAAATACTTCCTTCGCTGGCTAAAACTTTCACTGTATTTACCTGATTGTCATCATAATAAACACCCCTCTTCATATAAAGAAGCGTCATTAACTCTGCGACAATTTTTTTTTGATCTTCAATTTGCAGGTTATTTATCTGCATATCTTCTTCAAGCCCCCTGATATCCATTTTTTGCCTTTCAATTTGAGATTTCACATTAGTTATTTTTGCATTTGTGTCATTTATTAGCTTATCAAGATTATCAATGGCTTCTTGAAGGGTATCAACTTGCTTTTCAATCTGCTCTATATTTGTATGAGCCTCTTCAACGTTATTTTTTAGATTGAAATATCTATATTTCGCCTCTGCCAATTTCTGTTTTAACTGAAGCAAAATTGGATTTTCTACGCTTGCACTCTGTATAGCCTCATCCGCCGACGAAATCGGAGCAATAAGGAGCAAAAATACCAGCGCCAACGTGATTATTTTTTTCATCTCCTCATTATAGCAGAAAATGACCTGAAATTCAATCCTTCAACAGGTTAAACAATTTTGTCGTCGATTGCAGGAATAATTCAGGACTTATTCAGCTTTGACTGTTAGTTTTAGATTGTTCGGCAAGTGGGACTAGCGATGGTTCGCACTACCAAGGTTGTCTTCACCAATATATCACAGAATCAGAGCACCCTCAAGCCTCAACTTCTCCATAAGTCATGGTTTTGCCCTCAGGAATAGTCTTAACAATCTCAAAAATATCAGATTTAAAAGTCATGATTCAATCATATTATAAATTCCCTTGCATTTACATAGATTTAGTCTTAAAATCCTCTGGCATTTAGTATTTACAAGGAAATATGTCACATAAGAAGGCCGCCGGGTCCACCAGTAACGGACGAGATTCCAGATCGAAAAGACGTGGTGTCAAACTATTTGGAGGACAGACTGTAACAACAGGTTCAATTATCGTAAGACAAAAAGGAACTGTTTGGCATCCAGGTAAAAACGTTGGAATGGGAAGAGATTTCACACTATTTGCACTTTCAGACGGTAAAGTTGCATACACTGAAAAGAAATTATTGAAATTTAACGGTCAAAGAAAAGTGAATACATTGGTTCACGTTCTTGCTGCTTAAATCTGTTTGGTTTTTACATTTAATACGCTATCATTCAATAGCTTATTTTTAGAAGAAATCTATGTCATTGGAATCTTTTTTTGGACTCGACAATGCCGACGGCCAGATGTCGCAAGAGGCTGCGGAAAAGTTTCGTGAACAAATGAGAAAAAGTGCGGCAGCAGGTAAGGCAATTGCCGGGCACCATGCTCAACAAAAGAAAAAGGAAGGTAAACTTGCACTCATTTTTGTTAAATTTTTGCAAAGCAAAGGTCAGTCAGACATTGTGTTTTTGATTGTTCGACTACTTGAGCAAAATGTTCCTGGTGCATTCGTTTTAGCTATGCTTCTTATTTCAGATCCTGAGCTTGAAAGAGATTTAGAAATTGATTTGAAAGAAAAGGCGGAACAATTAATGGTAGCAAAAGCCAATTCTCAAGATTTACAAGTTAATGTAAACGAAAACCCTGTGCCGACTGAAAATATGCTTGAGATTATTGATGATGACACTCTTCCAAGTAATGTTAAGGCTGAGTTGAATGCATGGGGTCTAGAGATTCTTAAAGCCGGGCTGATGCTTCCAAATCGAACACTTCAATCTGTTCTAACACCTGATCAAAAACTAAAATCGATTATTTTAGATATCTTGGTTTATTCTCTTGATGCATATTTTGATCGTCACGGTCTTACATTTGATGACGATAAATTAAAACAGTTTGCATTGATTAGCATTCAGTCAGTTTTAATAAAACTTCGCATCGCCGCAGATAAAATGCCAGATGAAGAGTTGATAGAAACAGAAGTTAAGGAATCCTAGCCACCACCTAATATGAAATCTTCAGTCGGACTTATTGGTCTCGGCACCATGGGTGCTGCACTTGCACGAAACATTGCTTCTCGTGATGTGCAGATTTCTGTTTGGAATCGAACTAGAGAGAAAATTGCAGAATTTTATGCAAATTGGCCAAATGAAAATTTTTATCTTCCAACAAGTTTCGAAGATTTTATTGAGAGTCTAGAAAAACCACGCAAAATAATTCTTATGGTGCCAGCTGGTGAACCAATGAATGAAGTTATGGGAACTTTGATAGGATTTTTGGAGGCTGGTGATACAGTTATGGACGGCGGAAATTCTCATTTCCGTGACACAGAAATTTTTCAAAGGGAGCTATCACCAAAAGGAGTTAATTTTTTGGGAACAGGAATTTCCGGTGGTGAAATTGGCGCATTGAAGGGACCAAGTATAATGCCAGGTGGAACAAAAGAAGCTTGGCAGGCATTTGAACCGATTCTAAATGCCATTTCAGCTGAAGATTTTTCCGGCAAAGCCTGCGTTTCATATATGGGCAGCGCTGGGGCAGGTCACTACGTTAAAATGATTCACAACGGAATTGAATATGCAGAACTTGAAATGATTTCAGAAGCTTACGACTTTTTTCACAGTATTTACAGGTTAAAAAATGATGAAATAGCAGATATTTTTGCTAAATGGAACAATGGCAAACTTTCTTCATATCTTACAGAAATAACAGTAAATGTTTTGCGCCAAAAAGACGGCGATCATAATTTAATCGATCTAATTTCAGACAAAGCCGGGCAAAAGGGAACAGGTTTGTGGACGGGCGAGGAATCACTTCATCTCGGGGTTCCTGCTCTTTCGATTACTTCCGCAGTTTACATGCGAATTCTCTCTTCGAACAAAGATTCTCGAATTGAGCTAAATAAAATTTATCCAAAGCATGAAGAAGTTCCAAATATGATTGTTCCTGAACTTGTAGATCATTTTGAAAAGGCACTATTGATGACTCGTCTTATAAACTTCGAACAAGGTTTTGAAATTTTACGAGCTGCTGATCTTCAGTATAAATTCGGCTTAAATCTGGCTGAAATTTCCAGAATTTGGCAGGGCGGCTGCATTATTCGCAATGCAATGTTGAAGGAAATTCACGATGCATTTATTGTCAGAGGCGATAGCCTCTATAACTCAGAATTTGCTCAAGAATTAATAAAAGATTGTGAAAAAAGCCTCCGTATAATTCTCGGAATTTCAGTTAAATATGGACTTCCGATGATTGCATTTTCTTCTGCTCTTACTCATTTCGACACTTCTCGTCGTATTTCTCTTCCAACAAACCTGATTCAGGGAATGCGTGATTTTTTCGGAGCACATGGTTATGAAAGAATTGATAGAGATGGCAAATTTCACACAGACTGGTTATGAAGAAAATAATTTTTCAGAAAGCAGAAAATAATTTCACGATGATTATTTTTGGTGCATCCGGATCACTAGCTAAGCTCAAACTTTTTCCTTCAATTTATCAACTAGCGGCTGAATGTCGCCTCCCGAAAGATTATAAAATTATCGGCTATGGTAGAAGTGAAATTAGCAACGATGAATTCCGCGAATTTTTCAGAAAGTCTTTAATGGAAAGAACTGAACATGTAGATGAACAGAAACTCGACTTACTTTTGAAAAATATTTTTTATGTTTCCGGTCAGTATAATGAGAAGAAAGACTTTCAAAAACTTAGAGCAACACTCGACGAAGTAGAAAAAACAAAGAACCGAATTCGCATAGCATATTTTTCTGTACCACCTTCAGCCTTCACTGAAATTTTTGAAAATCTTGCAGCAGTAAACTTTAATTCAATTAAAGCTAAACTTCGCTTGGTGATTGAAAAACCATTCGGTTACGATTTCAAATCTGCAAAAAACCTTGCAAAAACCTTACAAAAACATTTTGCTAAGGAGCAAATTTACCTACTCGACCATTATTTGGGGAAGGAATCAGTAACGAATTTACTTTCTCTTCGCTATGCAAATTCAATTCTTACAACGCTCTTTAATCGAGAATATGTCAGCAATATTCAAATAAGCGCTCTTGAATCTAAGGATATAGAAGGTCGTGCAAATTATTTTGATAATGTTGGAATTTTGCGAGACATGGTTCAATCACATCTACTTCAAATTCTGGCATATCTAACAATGTTTATGCCTCGAGAAAGAACCGCCGAATCAATCCATCATGAAAAGGCACAAGTTTTAAAATCAATTCGTGTGAAAAATTTAGTTCATGGTCAGTATATTGGATACAAAAAGGAAGTTGGAAAGGATTCTAGAACTGAAACTTACGCGGCAATTAAACTTGCATTAAAACATCCACTTTGGAAAGATGTACCGATTTATCTTCGCAGCGGAAAGTCCCTTGTAGAACAATGGACGGCAATTGTTTTCGAGTTTAAACCAAGAAAAGCACAACGAGATCACGGCACCTTAGCTCATAATCGAATTGTGATTCAGCTTCAACCTTACGAAAAAATCGAGTTCCACTTACTCACAAAACTTGGTGGAAAAACCTTCGATTTTCACGAACTCACAACTGGCCGTCCAATTTACTGTAGCGGCGATTGTTTGAATGAACACGGAAGGCTTTTGCTTGATGTTATCGCCGGTAAAAATGACTTATTTTTAAACTTCGAAGAGATTTTCGCTGCATGGAAAGTCATTGATCCACTTCAAAAATTATCCACAAAAATGAAAAAAATGGATCTACATTTATATAAAAAAGGCAGCAAAGGGCCAAAAGCAGCGGATGAACTTTTAGCAAAAGACGGTTTCAAATGGTTTTACTCACTTCCAAATGCCTGAACCAATAATTTTCCAAACAACTTCTGAAACCGAGTTCTATTCCACAATTTTGGAGGATCTTTTACTTTCAATTAAAGAGTCAATTTCTCAAAGAAATAAATGTATTATCGGGCTTTCCGGTGGAACAACTCCTGAAAAACTGTACCAACTTCTTGCCGCTGAAAATCTAGCATGGGAAAAATTAATTTTCATCACTATCGACGAACGCTATGTTCCCAGTGACGACCCGGAAAGTAACCTTAAAATGATACGCAAATCACTCTTTGCTCATGCTCCAATTCCACCTGAAAATATAATAACTTTTGATACTTCACTCCCAATCGAATCGGCCGCACATGAAATGAGTCGCAAACTTACTTCAACCCACCTAGATATTCTAATTCTCGGAGTAGGCGAAGATGGCCACATCGCTTCACTTTTTGATAATGACAAAACTTCAGATGAACTCGCATCAATTGCAACTGCTCATGGCTACAAAACTGAGCAGCGCCTTACTCTAACTTTGAAAGCACTGAACTCAAGAAAAACACTGATTCTATTGAAAGGTGAAAAAAAACAAGCAATTTTCGACGAAATAAAATCAGGCAAATCAATTCACATCGCCCTCAATAAAATTCTCAAAAAAGATTTTGTGAAGTTTTATTTTCTATAGTGACTTAAGCGCCTCCAAAATATGCCGTTTTGAAAGACCGGCTTTCTCGTATAGCTCGTCGGCTGTACCTGAAAGCTGGTATGAAGTGACGCCCAAACCTTTAAATGGCACAATCAAGTCTGCATCAAATAAAGCTTCTTTCACAAACTTTGCGAGGCCAGTTTTTAAATTGTGATCTTGAACTGTTATAACTTTTTTCGTTCGACTTGCGCTTGCCACGATTGTTGCTGCATCGAATGGAATAAAGCTGCTCACGCAAATTATTTCAACATCGCCACCAAATTCCTCTGCCGCCTTCATTGCATAAGTTAACATTGCTCCGCTCGCCACGATTGTAGCCTTATTTCCGTGCCTTATAATATCAGCTTTGCCAGGTCGGAATTCATATCCTTCGCCAAAAAATGGAGTCCCGTCTTCTTTAGTGATTACAGGAGTTTTTGCTCGCCCCATTCGAACATAGAAATTTCCATAATTTGTTGCAACAAACCTGATAATTTTGTCTGTTTGATTAGGATCGCAAGGTTCTAAAATACGGGTGTGAAAAAATCCTTCAAAAGAATTTATATCATCAATTACTTGGTGAGTTGGACCGTCTTCACCCACAGAAAGTCCGCAGTGAGTTGAAACCATTTTTACATTTGCTTCATTTACGTCGTTCACTCGTGCCTGATCTTTTGCTCGGCTAGTCATGAAAGCACCAAAAGTGCTTGCGAATGGAATCATACATCGCAAGGACATTCCTCCTGCAAGACTCACCATCAATTGCTCTGCAATGCCACATTCAATATGACGTTCAGGAAAAACTTTCTTCAGTTCGCTAGTTTTCACGCTGTCCGCCAAATCTGCAGTAAGAGCAACAATGCCAGGATTAATTCTGGCAAGATCAGCTAAAGCTGTACCATAAGCACTCCTGCAATCTGTCATTTTATCAGGTGCATATAAAATTGGCGCTCCCGCATTCAATGAAAATTCTTCACACTCATCACCAACAATATTTACCTCAATCGGCATCTTTAAAAGCTCTAATTCATCCGCTGAAAGTTCGATGAACTTCAATGCCGCCTCGGATTCCTCGGCGCTGGGAGATTTTCCATGCCAATCGGCTTTATACTCACGCCCTTTCTCAGCCATAAATTCAACGCCGCTTCCCATTATTGTATCTCCAATAATTACAGATGGAGCATCTGTAATTTCCATCGCCTCTTGCAAAACTCTCCACATTTCCTGAAAATCATGACCATTAACTTTAAATACCTTCCAGCCTGCCGCTTTATAATGACCCTCAATATTAAGAGGCATAATTTTTGCGACTGAATCTGTTAATTGAACCTGATTGTAATCAATAAACGCAATTAAATTATTTAGCTTTTGAGATGCTGCAAAATTAATTGTTTCATAAATTTGACCTTCATCTTGCTCGCCGTCTCCCATCATTAGGAAAACTTTTTCCTGCTCACCACGAATTTTATCAGCCATTGCAAAACCCGCAGCAACACTTGAACCAATTCCAAGAGGACCGGTTCCATACCAAACTCCATTAACTTTTCTATTAATATGGCCCTCATAAATATCTGTAGACTTCCTGAATGTTTCAATAACTCTATCTTTTGGAATAACTCCGAGCTCCGCCAAAACGCTATAAACAGCAGGGGACACATGGCCGTGAGAAACCACAACCGGCTCATTACTTTTTGCAACTCGCATCACATATAAAAGAGCCAAATAATCAAGGGTTGAAAGTGATCCACCAGGGTGGCCGGACTGAGCATTTGTTACCATTTGCAAAACCGAACGTCTGCATGACTTAGCGAAAGCGTTCAAATATTTCAACTGCTGATCTGATAGGGGACTCATCTATTTTTTGGATAAAATTTCTTTCGTAAGTTTTTTGCCAAGCTCCACGCCGGGCTGATTGAACGCGTTTATCCTATAATACTCGCCCAAAAACGCAATGCTAGTTTCAAAAAGCATAAAAAGACTTCCGAGATTTTTTGCATCTAATTTTTCAATTTTCAAAGTTATATTCGGTTTTTCATATTGAGTTAATGCTTGCTCTGTAGCCTTTTTTTCTACTGACATTAATTTCCCAAAACTCACACCAGATAAGTATTTAAAATTCTCATTTTCAATCTTTGGAATTTTTAATCCGTCCTCTTCTTCCACTTCAAGAAAAATAAAAAGCTTATCTTTCGGGCCTTCATTGTAAAGTTGCAATTGTGAATGTTGATCTGTCACACCTAATGCAATCAATGGCGTTAAACCCTTGCCATCTTTACCGATACTCTCCGCCAAAAGTTGCCTGTACCAATCAGCAAAACTAAAAAGACGACTGTTATATGGCATCATCACGGAAATGCGAATTCCTTCCTCCCAATCCAGCAAATATTGAATTGTTGCCAGTTGAAAACCGATATTTCTTTCGAATTCTTTATTCTCAAAATCTTTTGCCATTTCTTCGGCACCCTCGAGCATTTCCTCAATATCAATTCCCATCATCGCCGCAGGAAAAAGTCCAACAGAAGTCAAAACAGAAAATCTACCGCCAACATTTGCAGGAATATCTAACATTTTAATTTGCAAATCTGTACCAATTTTTCGCAACTCACCTTCATTTGAGTCAGTAATAAAAACAAAATTTTCCTTAGAAACTTTATCTTTAAAATAAAAATACTGAGCCATTGTTTCCGGAGTTGATCCAGATTTACTAATCACAATAAACAGTGTTTTATCCAAATTAATCAAACTCTCAATTTCGCTAATCGTATCTAAATTATCTATAACAAATAGGCGCGGCTTCGAAAAATTCGAAAACTTCCCAAGCAAACAATCTCGGATACAAGTGATACCTAAAGCACTTCCACCAATTCCCAAAACCACAATATCTTCAAATTTCCCCTGAAGTTTATCAGCCATACTTTTTACAGACAAAACTTGTGCCTTAACCTTTGGCAAATTCAAAAATCCCTGATCTCTTTTTTTAAAACTTTCAATAAAACCTGGAATTAAATCTGCACTATCCTTTAGTTTTGAAAGCTCCAAACTTTTAATTCCTAAGCTTATAAGATTTTTAATATCTAGTTCCATCTGTAAAATTTTACTCTTACATTTTTTAAAATTAAAGTTTAAAATCTGCTCATGGAAAAAAAGATCCCAAAGAAAGAACTTGCGAGCCACGAATTCAGAGTAACCATATTCGGTTCTGCAAGAATCCAAGCAAAAGATCCTGTATATAAAGACATATACAAACTTGCAAAGAGTATCGGAAAAATGGGAGTTGATGTTATTAGTGGAGGCGGGCCGGGAATAATGAGCGCAGCAAGCGCCGGTCATAGAGATGGAAGTGATCATGCAAAAATTAAATCACACACAATTGGTTTAAACATTAGACTTCCTTTTGAACAAGAACCAAATAAAGACTTAGATCTTCTAGAGAATCATGATCGATTTTCAACTCGACTAGATGAATTCATGCTTCTTTCAAGTATGATTGTTGTTGCACCTGGTGGAATTGGAACCTGTCTTGAACTTTTCTACACGTGGCAATTATTGCAAGTGAAGCATCTTAAGAGAATGCCAATAGTTTTGGTTGGTGAAATGTGGAAGGATCTAATTAAGTGGATCAAAAAATGGCCGCTGAAAAATAAATTGATGTCTGAAGAAGATATGCACTTCATCTTCATTGTTGATACTTGGGAAGAAGCCCTTGGCCTCGTGAAAACTGCAAAACTCGCCTTCGACAAACAAGGAAGGGAAGCTCTAACTAATTGGGAAATCTACGGGAAGAAGAAGTATTAAACAACGAGAAACCCAAACAGCTCGACTTTTTGTCGAGTAATGGGGTGAGTGATGGGGTTCGAACCCACGGCCTCCAGGGCCACAACCTGGCGCTCTAACCAACTGAGCTACACCCACCATAAATTTGACCACGCAATAGTATCGTTTTATGATGATTTTGCAAACCTAAATAAGAATAATGAAAAAAATCGCGCCATTCCTTCTTCTTATTCTTCTCACATCCTGCCAATCTAAACTAGATACCTTCGCACAGTGTTTAACAGATCAAGGCGCCATTTTCTACGGCTCTCTTTCATGTGAACATTGTAAGGAACAAAAGGCATTTTTTGAAGACTCGGCAAAATACTTAAATTACGTCGAATGTGACAAATATGCGAAAAATTCAAATTACAAAGCCTGCAAAGAAGCCAAAATCAACTCATATCCAACCTGGATTTTCTCAGATGGTTCATATTTAATTGGCAAACAAAGCTTCCCAGAACTAGCCGAGAAAACTTCTTGTGAATCTCCTTTATAGTTTGGTCATATCAAACGCCAGAGCAAAATCGACTCGTTCTCCATTATAAACTCTATCCGGGAAGAAGTTTTTTTCAATAAAATCATATTTTTCAGCCACTACCAAACTTCCTGAACCGCGAAACGACCCTCCAAACTCAACAAAAGCCAAAAAACTCTCTGCAAAATCTTCAAATTCATCCTCTTGCGCATAACCTGAAACAAAGTCTCCTTCACCACTTTTTTCCCATAATTTTTTATATTCCGACCGTATCAATGAGCTTGAGCTCAGATAGGCCACGTGCCCCATTTCATGCAAAAACACTCTCAACCGCTCTTCCAGCTCAACATCACATCTTAAAATCACTTTTTCCGAATCGGCCAGACCTCTATCACCACCTACAAAATTCAAAATTAAAACCTTCAACTTCGAAGAAACTTCATTTGGTAGCCTCTCCAAAGTCTCAATAATTCCTTCTCTACATTTCCTCATAGATACTTTAGGAACTTCTCCACGTACAAGAGTTGAGAAGGGAAGTCGCGATACAGGTGCAGAACGAAAAAACTTATGGCTTTCAAACTGATTCTGAATATGTTTTACTTTTTCGGCTTCAACTTTTGGCACGCTAAATCCCAGCCCCATAACTGTAATAACTAGAATCGCCAATGACAATTTCCACTTCATGCAGCCCAATTAAAGGCAGGCAAAATAACATATTACTATATCTTAGTCAAATTTAACTATTACAATATGAGTATTCTCTCTAAGCTCAGAAAAGAGTTAGATTTCCTTATCGCGACAGTGTCGCGCTAACCAGGTTGGAAATTTTTACTTACTTCAAATCTCATCAGGTTGTTAATAAGACTGTGTCACGATAAGCAAAACTTCCAAGATTATCACATCATTAAGCCACCACTTGTAACTCTGCCAAAACCACTATTTATTAGAATCCTCCAGGGTAGAAGTTGATTACATCTATCATTGGAATATATAGAGGCCCAACCTGTATTGAGAGGAAATCAATAATTGCTGCAATTTTTGTGTCACGTCCTAATTCAGTTTGTAGCGCATCATTATAATCTTTCGCAGTTTTACCAGGTTTCATAAAATTATTATCAAAACTTGACTCGATTGATTTCACAACATGATTTTTAAGATTTGCAGGATCAATATCCTTGGCAATCATCAATTCATAAAATCTTTTTTCAACCATTACATACCTTGCATATTCCTGGAGAGTTTTTTGATATTCTTCATTTGTTAGATTCTTATAAGTAGGATTTTGTGAAAGTCTGATTAATCTATTTGAAACTTCCGTTCTAAATTCTTGTGGCCATGCACCATCCAATCTTAACCATTGAGAAACACCAACCTCCTTATCAAACCACTTCATAAACACTTCGTTGGATTCCTTCTTTTCAGCTTCAATTCTATCAGCAACGGCTTTGACCAAATCATTTTCAACCAATTCAGGTTTTTCTTTCTGGGCAGGAGTTAGAGTCATCCATTCTGTATACTTTGGAATCGCATCCATTTTGTTTTTACAACTAATCCATTCTTCTTGGCTGATCTGTTTTCTCTTGCTGCCAACTGCATAGTTTGGGTCTTTCGGTAAAACTTTTGCCATATTAAACAAGAAGAATCTTGTGTAATCTTCGGCATCTTTCGAAACTACACCGGTTGCAGAACCCTCAATTTTTGATTGATACACTTTTATAAAATCCGCAATCAGTTGTGGATCATCAATTACGTATGTTGGATTTTCAAATTCATATGTAGCATTCGCAAACTGCAGAACTTTCTCTGAACTGGCTTTCCAATCCGGTCTCCCTAATTCATGCTCAAGCATAATTTTTTCTGCCTCAAGTAAAACAACAGGTGAGGAGCTCGCTCTTCCTTTGAATTGCAAGTAATCCATAACTTCTAGTCGTGCATCATCAACGATATCATCAAGAAGTGCTCGAGTAGCTGGAATATCGGCTCTACCTTTTGCTGTATCAGCCAATTTCTTATCATAAGCCTGCCTTCGCATTGAAATGAATGCATCGAAATTATCAGGTAAGATATTCTTATCAAGTTGCTCAACTTCAGCAAATTTAACATCAATTTGCTTAATTCTTTCTCTCAAATATTTATCCAATTCAGTACCTTCTTCGGCAACTCTATCTGTAACTGCACGTTTTTGATCATTTTCTTTAAGTTCAGGTCTGTATGTTTTCTTAACCTTCCATTCATCAAATGTTTGTATGTCACCCAATTTATTTTGAACCTGCCCCCATTCTTTTGTACTCACTTGTTTAACATATCCATCAAGATTAGTTGCTGAGATATTTATATCATTTGCTAATGTATAAGTTAGTTCATAAAGGAAATAATCCGTATATGCTTGTACATCCGAATTACTTTCCTTGCTTGAACCGTTATCAATATTTTTGTAATACAAATCCATTAACTGTACTGAAATTTCAGGCTCATCCAATATGAAAGTAATTCCTTCCTTTTCATACGAAGTACTTGTGTAATTCAAAATTTGAACTGCACTTTCCTGCCAATTCTTTTCTGTGACAACTTTTTCAATCATTTCTCGTTGTACTTCCATCAATACAGTTGGAGTATTGTGCCCTTCTCTTGCTGAATATTTTCTAAACATTTCACCTTCAGCCTCAGCTCTTGCGACGATGTCGTTCATTGATTTTTCCGCAGCAGCACCTGTTCCACTAACGGCCTTAAGTTCTGCAAAATATGTTCCTTTTCTTCTACTGATAAATGCTTCGAATTGATCTCTTGTAAGACCCCAATCCAATTTATCTGCAGTGTTGAATGCTGCATCAATTTTAGCTTCTTTCTTATCAAGAAGTTCTTTTCTCTCTGATGTTGATTCATCAGCTTTTCGTTCTTGAACTGCCCTACCTTTATCATGTTCTTTAAGAACATCCGCAAGAGGTTTTGCTGAGAGTGCAACCCAATCTTCAAAACTAAGAATACGTCTCATTTTTACTAGGTCATCTTCCCATTCTTGACCACTAATTTGTCTTTTACCTCCGCCTGCCGTTTCAGCATCCTTTGGAAGAATCTTGTGAACTTCATCAATATAATAAGTTGTATATAAATCAGTGTCAGCTGATGTAACTTTACCACCTCTATTGATTCCATATCCAATTTTCTTAACGAACATTTCAACGAACTTTAAATCCATTTCAGGTTCATCTATAAAGTATGAACTTTCCATCTCATAAAGTTGTAATGTATCGAATACATCAAGGACACCGTCTTTCCAAACTTGATCAGTAACCATATTTTGAACTACTACTCCTTCAACATCATGTAGTACGATTTCAGAACTTGTATCCTGACTGCTTAGGTAAGCGGTGTAGCCATCAACTTCATCGATTAAATTTTTGGCTATGACGCCAAGTGCAATTTTAACAGTCTCTATATCAGCATCTGATTTTCCTCTCATTGCTTCAGATAACTCTTTTCCATACGAAACTTTTCTGCTTGCAATAAATGTTTTAAACTTTGAATCCTTGAAAAGAGCCACAAATTTATCTTTCAATTTTTCCTCAAACCCATCAAGTTTTGAAAATTGATCTTTAATTAATCCGTTCATGCCGGTTTTAAGCCCTTCAAGACCAGTATTTTTTACACCGATTGATTCCAAGAATGTTTCATTAGCAGTTTTAGCCCCTGCACTTCCACCCTCAACACCACCTGTTGAGCCACTAGATTCACCAGATGCCCGGGCAATTTTTGTTCCTCCACCAATACCTACAGCAGCTTTAGCCCTATCTGTGAGTGATTCAATGGGTGATCCATCCTCCTTTTTACCTGCTTTAACATTGTCTTCGCGTTGTTTCTGCTCCATTAATATCATTAATGAGGCAAATTTTAATCCTGGGTGTGAATGAGTAATATCTTTAAATTTAATTTTACCAACTCTTATTTGATTTTCTTTTGTACCTCCTGCTCCAGCCTGTTGCCCCAATTTTTGCATAACTGTTTCCAACCCAATATATAGATTATCACCTCTGATACCTTTAATTTGATCATGGCTCACTCCTCCTAATGCACCGAAAACACTTGGGTCTATAGTGCTAGTATGTGAATTTTGTGCAACTTCGAAGATATCAAAAACATGATCAGCATCTGTATTCGCAATTTTAAGTAAAGCATCAACTGCGTTTCTATCATCTCCGGTAAGCCCCTCAATATCATCTTTAAAGAGACTCAATACAGCACTTGTGTCATGCAGATCAGGATTACTAAAAATCATATCAATTGCACTTCTTCCGTCATCATTATACATAGAGACAGCAGTATTGATTCCATATGCAGCTGTTCCCCATATACCCAGAGTCTTAATCCAATCCCATGCGCCTGCCTTCCAGGGATCTGTCTCTTTCTTAGCTTGTGAAAGATAAACCAATAATCCACCAATTGTTGCTACGCCCAAAATTCCAGCTACCGGTTTTTCTCTAAAGAAATCGATAGAGTTCTTCATCTTCTTTTTTAAGAAGTCACTCGGTGATCCTTTTGATATTTCATCAAGACTTATTCTTGTTTCTTCATGAATTTTGTATCTCTCTTCAAGCTTAGCTTCAGTACTTTGTATGAATTCGTATGTATCTTTATAAAGATTATTTCCAACTTGTTCTGCTTTTGTCATTGATAATATTCTTATCACTTTTGCGGCAAGTTCAGGTTTTGTAGCAAATAAAATCTTAATCGCTCTTTCTCGGTCCTCTAGATTATGATTATCTCCAAGAAGACTGTTAGGATTTACATTCTGATCATAAAAGTCTTGGACGATTTTTTCTAATCCTGCGTTATCTTCTAATGTTCCATCAATTTCTTTTTTAAGGTCAACTCTTTTTTCAATCAAATCCTCCAATTTAATTTCACTTCTTGCTTCAGCCATTGACTCACCTCCACTTGAAATTGCACCAGGTTTCGCAAAAATACTACCATTCCCACTCATTCTACTATTATAATCTTCAATATTAAGTTCCCATACTTTATCTTCGTCTTGGCCAAATGTGCCCAACTTTTCACCTCTAAACTGAGTCATTGAGTATTTATTGAAGTATTGGTCTCTCCAATATTGTCTATTCTTATCAGCTTCCGGGTCAGTATCTTTAACTTCAAGATATTTTCTCAAAAATAAATCAGTCTCAGCCTGAAGTTCTTTTTCACGCAGATCTTTTTTTTCGGCTCGTTTCTCCTTAGGCGTCAATTTTTGAGCCTCAAGTTTTTCTTGATTTTTTGCCATACGTAAAATTTATATCTAGCAATTATAGCAAGAATTCGAATAAATTGCAATATGGACGGCCATCGAGTATCCTGCTCAGGAATTTCTTACCCAACGCAATGAAAGTACAAATTGAAAAACTCAAAAAGTCAGAAGTTAAGATTACCGTAGAAGTAAGCGAAAAAACGCTACTTACCTATAAATCTGAAACTGCAAAAATTCTTCAAAATGAAGTCAAAATAGATGGTTTTAGACCGGGTCATATTCCACTAGATGTGCTTGAAAAACATGTCGGGGAAAAGACATTCAAAGCTCACATGATGGAAATTGCACTCTCAGATACTTATGAAAAAGCTATCAAAGAAAATGATGTAAAGCCGGTGGCTTATCCAAAAGTAACTGTAATATCAGAAGATCCTTTCAAATATGAAGCAATTGTTTCAGTTTTTCCTGAACTTACAATTAAAGATGGCTATGAAAAAGTGAAAGTTGCAGCAAAAAAACAAGAAATTAAAGATGCAGAAATGGATGAGGTATTACAAAACCTCCTTAAGAAAGGTAGAAAATGGCACGATGCAGACAGAGCAGTTCAAAAAAATGACAGAGTTGAAATCGATTTTGACGGAAAAGATATGCAGGGTGTTCCCTTAGACGGAACTTCCAGCAAAAATCACCCTGTAATTATTGGTGAAAACTACTTTATTCCAGGTTTTGAAGAAGAATTGATTGGTTTGAAGAAAGATGATGAGAAAGATTTCGAAATCACATTCCCAAAAGATTATCACTCAAAGAACTTTCAGGATAAGAAAGTGAAATTTCACGTTAAGCTTAACAGAGTTGAAGAATCAGAGACTCAAGAATTAAATGATGCATTTGCAGAAGAACTAACAGATGGAAAACACAAAACTTTAGCTGATCTTAAAGTAGAAATAAAAACTGAATTGGGGCATCAGAAAGAACATGATGCAGAAATTCAGCTTGAAAATGATGTAATTGAAAAACTTTCAGAGTACTTTGAGGCTGAAGTGCCTGATTCAATGGTAGAAAGAGAAATTGATCTACTTCTTGAAAGATTGAAATCTGAAGTTACTAAAACAGGAATGAAATGGGAAGATTACGAATCACTTAAAAAACAAGATGGGAAAGATATTCGTGAAGAATTCCGTGCTCAGGCAGGGAAGCAGGTTCTAATTAGACTTGGAATTGAAAAGTTATACGAAATGGAAAAAATCACAGTTAGTGATGAAGATGTTAAGACAGAAATTGCTCACCAGGTGGGGCATTATCCAAAAGAATATGCTGAAAAAATGAAAGATTATTATGCAGAAGGTTCCAAGCAATTAGAGCAATTGAAAAATCAATTGATGCTTAAAAACTTGATCAAGAAGCACAAAGCATAGTCATAGAAAATATAGATAAATTTGAGAGGGTTAAGTGCCCTCTCTTTTTTTATTTCAATCTGTAAATTATGAATCAATTTCTTATTCATGGCTTCAGTGCTGTATAAAAAAAGTATACAGAATTAATGGCTTCATGATAAGGAAAGAACAGGTTTAGATAAATTTCGTCTTGCAATGTGTATCAATAAATTATACATTGCCGATGTATTGGATAAATTATGTATGCATGCTTAAGCATCTGTTTACATCTAAAGCGCGAGTGAAACTCTTAACTTTGTTTTTACTAAACCCTGACGGAGAATTCTTTGTACGTGAATTAACCAGAAGTTTAGACGAGCAAATCAACTCTGTTAGAAGGGAATTAGACAATCTCAAAAGAATGGGCCTTTTAAAGAGTAAAATGAAGAATAGAAAGAAGTTTTTCACCGTAAATAAAAGTTTTATTCTATTTAAAGAACTAAGAAATATAATTATCAAAGCAAGTATCTCAACTGAAAACTTAATTAAGAACATTAGTAAGATGGGAACTTTAGATTTTATGATACTTTCCGGAGTATTCGTCGGTAAAGATTCTCAAGTTGATATATTATTGGTAGGTGATTTGAATAAAAACGACCTAGAAAAATATCTTGATACTATCCAAACAGGGGATCCTATTAGATTCAGCACATTAAACACTGACGAATTCATCTATAGACTAAAATGTAGAGATAAATTCATACTAGATCTAATTCAAGATCAAGAGAACATTATAGGTGTAAACAAGCTGGAAAAACATTTTGTATAATTTGGCCTTGCAATCCAAGTTCTTCCTACGTATATTACACGAGCAAATTTGATTAAAACGTATGTCTCAAGCAATTCTAAATCACGTGACTCAAAGCCTTCTAAGAAAGGTTCCTGATATAAGAGCTGGTCAAACTGTTAAAGTTTTCCAGAAAATTAAAGATGGAGAGAAAGAAAGAACTCAAATTTTTGAAGGGCTCATTATTAAAATAAGCTCAGGTCACAATATTAGTAAAACATTCACTGTTAGAAAACTTGTTGATGGAATTGGTGTTGAGAAAGTTTTCCCACTACATTCTCCAATAATTTCGAAAATTCAGATTATGAAAGTAGGTAAGGTACGAAGTGCTAAACTTTACTACATGAGAGATTTAAGTGGAAAATCAGCAAGATTACGAGAAACAATGTTCGAATCTACACCTGAAGGAAAAGAAGTTGATGTTGCTGAAGAAGTTGAAGAAAAAGAAGAGATTGAAGAAGTAGTTGAAGAACCAAAAGAAGAAATTGTAGCTGAAGTTGCTTCTGAAGAAGTAGCTGAACCGGCTAATGAAGAGCCTAAAGAAGAAAAAGCTGCAGAATAATTACTTAACTGATTACTTCTTTAAGTATATTATTTTTTCGTGCAGAAAAATCAAATAATTACAGGAATGGATGAAGCGGGAAGGGGTTCATGGGCCGGACCTGTTGTTGCGGCTGCTGTAATTCTCCCTAAAAATTTCAGATTACCTGGTTTAACAGATTCAAAATTACTTTCTGCAGCACAACGTGATGAACTTTTTTCAAAAATTACTCAGAATTACGATTTTGGAGTGGGAATAATTTCTAATGATCAAATTGATAAATATGGATTGCTTCACGCAACCTTTTTAGCTTTTGAAATGGCACTATCAGGACTCAAAAATAAGCCTGATAAGATATTAATCGACGGTCGCGACAAGTTTAAATTTATTATTCCACATGAATCAATAATCAAAGGAGATTTGAAGATTAAATCAATTTCAGCGGCTTCTGTTGTAGCAAAAGTTACAAGAGATAGAATTATGATAGAATACGCAAAGCAGTATCCTAATTATGGATTCGACGAGCATAAGGGCTATGGCACATCAAGACACCAAAGAGCTTTAAATGATCATGGTGCATGCAAAATCCATCGATTCTCATATGCTCCAATAATGAACCTAAAATGCGAACAAATAACATTCTTATAATCGGTAACTATGGGGCGGGGAATCTTGGTGATGATGCTATTTTTGCAGGTATAGTTTCAGAGTTAGCCGAGCTAGGTTACAAAGGCAAAATTTCACTACTTCACTCGGGATTTCCTTCAAGCAAAGATATTTATGATGGTTTTGATAAATTTCCGCTCGTACCAAGCGGTCTACGAAGTTATTTTCGAAAAAATAAGGAAACTTTTACTGCAATTAAAAAAGCAGATTTGGTCATTCTTGGAGGAGGAGGCCTTTTCGTTGATTCAGAGAGCATTCGTGCTCCATTCATTTGGTACAAACAGGCAATGGCATGCCAGAGCTTGCAGACACCATACATCTGTTATTCACAAAGTATCGGGCCTTTAAATTCATTTATTTCAAGATTTTTAACGAATAAAGTTCTTAAAAATGCTAAAGCAGTACATTTTAGGGATAAAAATTCACATACAGATTCAGCATTATTTTGGGCATCAAAGCAAAAGAAAACTGTAGAAAAAGATAATACTTTCCTGCTTTGTTTAAGAAAATGGGATAAAAAAACAGATGAATCATGGCCGAAAATTATTGAAGAATGTAAAGATTATGCGAAAGAGTATTCATTAAATCTAAAACTCTTACCAATGGATTTAAGAGATCAAAAGGAGTTAATTGCTCTAAAAGATACGAGTATTGAACTTTTAAAGCCAAAATCAGCGTCTGACGTATTGAAAATTATCTCAAAGGCAAAAATACTCTGCTCGATGAGGTTGCATCCTTCAATTTTAGCACTTGCTGTGGGAACACCTGTGCTTTCAATTTCATACAGTACAAAAGTTAGAAATTTTATTGAATCTCTTAACGTGAAAGCTGGAGCCATTGTTCTAAACTTAAATGAAGCAGATAAGATAAAAAATTCGTTAAATGAAATCGCAGGTCAAACTCCTGAATTCGATATAGAAACACCTACAAAGAAAAACCAAGAGTTTCTAGCTGCTGTTTTGCATCAGGAGTGATTTTGTGCCCCTGGCACTGTTTGTGTTCAACTGAAAGTGCTCCCATAATTGAACCAACTTTTGCGGCAGTTTTATAGTACAAATTTTGTTTTAATGCTGATAAAACACCGGCTCTGAAAGCATCTCCTGCACCGGTTGGGTCAATGGCAGTTTCAATCTTGTACGGCTCGATTTGTGAGCTAATTCCATCTTCGATTAACTCAACTCCTTCTGCGCCTTTAGTAATAAAAATTACTTTAACTAAATTAACGATCTCTTTTTTATTCATACCTGAAATATTTTTTAAAAGTTCCCATTCATATTCATTAACAAATAATCCGTCAATTTTTCCAAAAATATCAATTAGCTCAACTTTATTAAACGAATGAATTAACTGACCCGGATCAAAGAAAACTCGTAATTGTTTCTCATGTGACAAATGAATTGCTTGAATCATTCTGTCGTGATTTTCAGGACTAATCAAAATTATATCTCCTTTCTCAGCGATTTCAGGCAATACAAATTCTTCACTTGTTGCTAAAACACCAGGAGCAAAATGAGCAATTTGGTTCTGATCTGAATCTGTTGTTATAAATGCCAACGCTGTGTGGCCTTTCATTTTTTGTACATATTCAGTATCCAGTCCCCAATTTTTCATCGACTTTATATACTCATCTCCATCTTCTCCAACAGGACTGCAAACATAGGCCTTAGTCTTCAATAAACCCATTGAATATGCAATATTACCGGCGCAACCTCCAAAAAACTTTTCCTTCTCAAAAACCACAAATGAAACACTAAGCTTATGTATTAAATCCGGCTTAATTACATCTGAAAATTTGCCGTAAAACTTACTTACTTCATCAAATGCAATTGAACCCTGAAGAAAAATATTCATTTTAGATTTTGTATAAATTTAGAAGCTTCCATTAGCGAGTCGAATGATTCACCACAGTCTCCCCAAAAACCTGTAAGTGTTGTGTGACCGATTTTACTAGCCTTGATATAATAGTTATTTACATCTGAAATTTCTAGCTCTCCTCGAGCAGACGGTTTCAAATTTCTAATAACGTCAAAAACATTTTTTTTATATAAGTAAAAACCTGTTACTGCAAAATTACTTGGAGGATTTTTTGGTTTTTCCTGAATATCAATTATTTTTTCTCCTTCAAAAACAGGGACACCATAACTCGAAGGATTTTCAACATGTTTTAAGAAAACATGCGCTTCATCAGACGAATCCTCAAAATATTTAACAGATGAAGCAAGATGATCGTAAAAAATATTATCAGCCAACATCACTGCTAAATCCTCTTCACCGCAAAAATCTTCAGCCAAAGCCAGGGCCTGTGCAATTCCTCCTGCTTCTTCTTGTACCTCATAAGAAATACTCATACCAAATTCTGAACCTGAACCTAGCAGTTCCAAGAAGTGTCCGGCATGACCCTTGCCGGAAACAATCAGAACAGACTTCATTCCAATTTCCTTCATTTTCATGAGAGGATAATAGATCATCGGCTTATTATAAACCGGCAGCAGATGCTTGTTTGTGACTTTCGTTAGGGGAGAGAGCCTCGTGCCCATTCCGCCCGCTAATATGATTCCTTTCATATGAGTTCAGTTTATACCATTCAATGGTTTGACGCAGTCCATCTTCAAAGACGCCGCGGGGTGTCCACCCTAATTCAGATTTAATTTTATCAAAATTAATTGCATATCTTTCATCATGACCTTTTCGATCTGTCATGAATTCTATCAAATTTTCTGATTTACCCAAAATTTTTAAAATCATTTTTGCAACATCAATATTTTTTATCTCAGAATCACCACCAATATTGTAAATTTCTCCAACAGTACCACGCTCCAAAATCTCTAAAATCGCAGAGCAATGATCTTCCACATACAGCCAGTCTCTAATGTTTTCACCAGTACCATAAATTTGTAACTTTTCATTTTTTTCAGCCAAATTAATCATTCTTGGAATGAAATTCTCCAAACTTTGATATGGACCATAATTATTTGAACATCTGCTTATAGTAACTGGCAAACCAAATGTGCGCTTGTATGCTAAGCACATCATATCTGATGAGGCTTTACTTGCAGAATATGGTGAGCTTGGAAGAATTGCACTTTCTTCGGTAAATTTATTTGTACTATTGAAACCCAAGTCTCCATAAATTTCATCTGTTGAAACATGGTGAAATCTCTTAATGCCAAAATTTCTTGCCGCATCTAGTAAAACCTGAGTACCTAAAACGTTTGTGATAACAAAAACTTCAGGATTTTTTATACTTCTATCAACGTGGCTTTCTGCTGCAAAATGCACAATCCAATCAAATTTCTCTTCTTCAAACAGCTGGTTTACCAGGTTCTTATCTTCAATTCTACCTTCAATAAATTTCAAATTTAAACCTGCTAGATTCTCTTTATGTCCTGAATATGTCAGTGCATCGATTACAACAAGTTCATCAGCCGGACGTTTTTCCAGATGATATTTCACATAATTCGTTCCGATAAATCCAGCTCCACCCGTTACTAAAACTTTCATTTTGAAAATTATAAAGTTTTCATTTTCTTTTCCATCTTCCATGCCTCAAGTAAATCTCCCTCAGCAATCTTAATTTTACCTCTATATTTCAATCCACATTCTTCACCTTTCTCTAATTCTTTTTGATCTTCGTTAACAAGCTTCAAACCAATGATGTCACCATCTCCAATCTGAAGACCATCTCTAAATACTCTACATTTGGACGATGATTGAATAACACCATCACTAATTTTTCCACCCAAAACCATTTCGCCTTTACCTGTAAAGAATATCTTCATTACCTTGAATTTACCAAGTTCAACTTGAATATTTTCTGGTTTTAATAGACCCGAAAGAATCTTTGTTAGATCTTCAATCAATTCGTAAATTACACTGTAGGTCACAACTTCAATTCCTGATCTTTCCGCGACCTGCAATACGTGAGCATTAGCCTTTGTGTGAAATCCAACCACAAGAGTTCCTGCGCTCGCAGTAGCCATCATAACGTCAGATTCAGTAATACTACCGACACCGCTATGAATCACTTTAATCGCGATATCATCATTTTTAACTTTTGCCAAAGATTGCTTTATGGCTTCCAGTGAACCGATTGTATCTGCCTTCACGATAATTTTAAGTAATTTCAATGAACCTTCTTTAATCCTATTCAAAATTTCTTGCATACCCATTCCACTCTGCAACATTTCTTCATCTTTGAACATGCCTCTAATCTGTGAAGACTGATCTCGTGAAGCCCTTTCGTCTTTTACAACCTGCAAGATTTGACCACTGTGAACTGGTTCGCTCAAACCTGCAATTTGTGCAGTGTCAGATGGAATCATATCTTTAATTTTTCTACCGGTATGATCTCTCATCATTTTAATTTTACCAAAAGCCTTGCCGATAATTATATTGTCACCAATCTTCAAAGTTCCTGTATTTATCAAAATCGTGGCAACTGGACCGAAACTTGGGTCAAGATGTGATTCAATTACTGTGGCAACAGCCGGCCGATTTGGATTCGCCTTAAGTTCAAGCATTTCTGCAACTAACAAGACACCCTCCAAAAGTTTATCAATACCCTGTTTTTTCAAGGCAGAAATTGGAATCATCATTGTTTCTCCACCCCATTCTTCAGGTTGTAGGCCACGTTCAGCCAACTCCGCTTTAACTTTATCCGGATTCGCACCCGGCTTATCCATTTTATTTATCGCAACAATTATTGGGATTCCGGCTTCTTTCGCATGATTAATTGCTTCTTCAGTTTGAGGTTTAACTCCATCATCAGCCGCAACAACAAGAATCGCAATATCTGTTGCTCTTGCACCTCTTGCACGCATTGCAGTAAAGGCTTCATGACCCGGTGTATCAAGAAAAGTAATCGGTTTTCCATTTTTTACCACCTGATATGCACCAATATGTTGAGTAATTCCACCTGACTCTGTTGCAACCACATTCGCATCTCGAATTACGTCGAGTAGGGAAGTCTTTCCATGATCAACGTGACCCATAACAGATACGACCGGTGGACGATTTTTCAATAGCGTTTTGTCATCTTCTTCCAAAAGTTTCTCTAAATTACCCATAAATACATCTTTCGCAACAGCCTCAGTTCGTTTCTTAGTCAATTTAACACCTGTTGAAACTGTAATAATTTGTGCAGTATCAAAATCTATAACCTGATTAATATTCGCCAAAATTCCATTCTTCATCAATGAACCAACCAATGAAGCCGCACTTATACCTGTTTTCTCTGCAAGTTCTTTCACTGAAATCATTTCTGAAATCTCAATTTGTCCAGCTTTTACAGGAACTTTTTCTTCAACTTTATAAACCTTTTTTACAATCTTTCCAGCCTTTTGTTTTCTCTGACTCTTCACAATCTCCTTCTCTTTTTCGACTTCACTTAATTCATCATAAACATCAACCACATTTTTTTCATTTTTACCCAACAATTCTTGTAATAACAAATCTGCAGTTTCATCATCATATTCATCTGCATGTTGAAAGCCCACTTCAAGGATCTTTTTTTGAAGTTCTCCATCTGTACATCCGAGTTTTGACGCGAATTTCGCGTGACTGATTGGCATAATATAAAAAAAGCCTTATGATTTTAGGTTAATTATATCTGAAAGTAAAGCAGATTACCCCTTGCAAAAGCAACTAATCACAAGCATTGCAAACTACTGTTTCCTTCGTCTAGCGAGTGCTGCTAATGCCGCCGCTCCAAGAGCCCAACTTCCGTCAGCTCCATTTTCAGTAGCGCAACCTTCACAGTCAGGCGAATCTGTACTGCCCGTGTCTGCATCGGCATCGCTATCTGCGTCAGAATCTGAATCAGCGTCACCGTCAGCATCACTATCACCATCTGTATCGGTATCCGCATCAGTATCGCCGTCGGTATCTGTGTCCGTATCGGTATCACCATCGCTGTCTGTATCAGTATCCGAATCAGTGTCTGTATCTGAATCAGCCTCATCGTTATCCACAATATCACTAATTGTATAGTTTCCGACTTCATCAGCTTGAACTCCAAAGAATTCATCTGCCTCTTCAGTCTCAGGATCATCATAAAGATCATCGTAAATTCCAACTGCGTCAAAATTCCCGACATCAAGGCTCACTGTCATAATTGAAGATGCATCTGTATTGTCCGTATAGTTGAAATCAGGTCCATCAGCAGCAAGTGAACCCATTAATACAGAACCTTCCATATTGTCGTAGGTGTAAACGTCCCCAACTACTTGTGCACTTTCGTTCTCACCCTCAATATCTAGATCCATTCCTGTGAATGAAATTCCACTTGGACTTGTTAAAGTAATTGTTCCATCTTCCGCAATTGTTACTCCACTTGAAAGAACAGTCAGTGAACCTGACGACGGACTTGAAGCATCTTCATAATAAGTTGTTCCTTCTGTTAATTCGCCTGAAGTTGGCAGCTCTTCATATACTACCGGCTCTTCTGTAACCACAAGAGTGGCCTCTGAGCTTGGGGTCGCATTCCCATCTCCATCCGTCACAGTAGCCGTGATTGTATATGTATCGGCTGTTGTTGTTGTGAATGAACTCGCCGCACCTGTTGAAGAATCAACCAAAGTCCCCGCAGAATTTCTCACTTCCCAAGTTGTTGTTAGGGAAGCAGTTCGTGTTTCGTCATCTTGCGCTGCTGCAGTCAAATTAACACTATCACCAACCTGCATCTCTGAAACCGACAATGACATTGATGTAATTTCAGGTGCATCTGTCGAATCACAGTTATTATCCGCGCCATCGTTGTATGTCTTTGCATTTCCCGGAAAATCCGTCGCATCTGCATCATCACAATCCGCATCATCCATAGATCCATCTCCATCCGAATCTCTCTGAGAATCCGAACATCCATCTCCATCCACAGTACTCATATCTGTCGTCCCCGCACACAAATCATCCGCATCTGTTACTCCGTCTGAGTCAGTGTCTGTTGCTGCAACGTATGCTGAGTCCGAGTCGTAGCAGTAGGACACATAATAAGCAGTATCAGTATAGTATAGTTCATTAAAACTAGAATCTGAATTAACTGCAGGTATGTAATAGGCTGGAATTGCATTAGTTAATGTAGTATCTATGTTTGCCCTACTTGCCGATCCAGAAACATTTGAAATCTCATAAATTCCTGAATATGAATCATCTGTTACAAATATTCTATTATTTTCTAAGTCAGCAACAGGAGAAATATCATACCCATCTCTTGTATATATTTCTGTTGGTGAAGACGCCTCAGTAAATGAATATGTATCAGTTCTTTTTGTTGAATCTACATAATTTCCACCAATATATCCACCAGTCATTAAATCTATAGAACCACCAGATCCAACAGTTCCATTCAATTGTCTGGCAGTAAAGGTAGTTCCACTACTTACTCCTGAAATCACCCAAAAAGATGCAGTATTCCAATCAATAACCATCAATTCATCCGTATCAGGGTTATATCCGCTTAATTCAAAATCACCACCAACTAACCCTACATCAGATGCTTCAATATCTGACGTGATATCTCTATCATCAGAAATCCGTTCAATCGGAAATGTTCCTCCTGAGGAAAGTCCTCTAAATCCAACCCCAGCTGGTTGTCCATCAAACATATAAACATTTGATCCATCATTGATAGTCGTTCCTTTTGATGTAGTTCCATCAAATTGATAATCAGCATCTATCCCACACACCCAATTTTCCGCTTTAGCTTGAGTAGATAATAAAGCAGCTAAAACAGCAGGAGCCAATTTTAGTCCTGATGTCTTTGGCTTGTATTTATTCGCAAGTTTATTTGAATCAGGATTTGATCCGCCTTGTATACGATTTAGCATATTTTTTAATAAAGGGTTAAAACTAGCACATAATATAAAAAGAAGTCAACATCAGTTGGAAATTGTATAAGTAGCTGTCCTTTCACCAACAGTTGTTCTTGTTATAACAGAAGGGTAGTAAAAAGTACCTGATTGACCCTCATAATAACCTTTGCCAATTACCACAGCTTTGTTATCCGCAAAGGCACCAACACTCAGTGTGCTTTCCAGTTGCCATTCAAGATATGGAACAGATTCATCTGTCGCACTGGCTTTATCTATCAATGGATTTACAATGCTTAATTGTAGGTAAAGTTTATCAATACCACCATCTTTACATATATCAAGTAAACTCGTTCCATCAGATTCTGAGCTTGTAGTTAAAACTGAATATGATGGTGAGGCATCATTTATGAGTGATTCATAAATTTCAGTATTTGTTGCGGTTGTTCTTGATGTAACACCAGTTCTTCTGTCGGTTGAATATCCATCATCCGGCACCACCGTTACCACAGTATCTCCACTGCTGTCCTCTCCAATCAACTGCCAAAGTATAATAGACTCATCATTTTCATAGTCGCCAGAGTCACCATCCAATTCATACCTCGCACAAGTCTCTCCATAAGTCCCATCAGTACACGGTGTCCTCACTTTCAAATTCCACTCAGTCAAACCTAAGTCGTTGGGATTTTTAATCGCTCCACCATCATAACTATACAAAGGTATCGTCACACTCTGCCCGTACATAATTTTGTTCCAGTTGCAGGCGTGGTCAACGTCTTCATCAGCTGAGGCAAGATAGTCGCATTCATCGCTTGGAGCGGCGGTACCAGTCATTGGAATCGGGGTGTAAAACTCACTAGATCCATTATTGGGTTGAGCCCGTGAAATAACGGAATATTCCATAGTGGCAATGCCATCAGGTGCGGTATCGGAATAACTATCAGGTTCGTATCCTGCTTCATAATCCTTGATAGCAAGAATAGCTTTATCAATCGCACTTTCGCCAGCATATTTTGCATATTTGGCGGAAAGCACATCGTTGTAATAAGTCAGCTTGCTAAGTGTGCCTTGAACCGCTGTGGTAGCCACAATCATAATAATTGTCGTAATCACAAGTGCGTAAATCAAAGAGTAAGCCGGACTTGAATTTATCTTTCGCATGTTTTGGGAGGATTTGTGTCTGTGAGTGAGAAAGAATCATTTATCCAAAAACTCTTCCAACTTAGTTTAACGAGTCGTTCACTTTCAGTAGTTGATACAGATATCTGATATTTTCCGTCTTGTTTGATAAAGTCTTCAACACAAGTATCTTTTAAACTACTAAGTTCACTCATGCCTTTGATGGTTGCCAAACTTTTATCAATAATCATATTTAAATAAATATTCGATAAAAGCAGAGCTGCAAACCCGATAGCAAGTCCGGACATGATAATTTTTTCAGGTAATTTCATAAAAAAACCTCAATCAAATTGAGGTACTAAAGAATAAAACCGAACTATTCGTGTTTGACGGGGGGGGGTACGATTATTGTCTAATTCGATTTTGGACATATCGTAAAAGCAAAGATTACTTGAATGCTATCAGCGAGCTTCTTTTCGTGCAACTACAAAGCTAGTCTTGTTCTTCGAATGGCTTCTCTAAACTTAAAACCTCTATGCCGCCACCACTTCTTCCATCGGTAATCTTAAAAATATCCTTATCTATCTTCTTAAATTCACGAGACGCAGTGTTGTAAGTAGTAACAGTTGTACTCAATTGTTTTCCAAGTTTCCCCATGTGTTCATCATATGCCAAAACATGCTTACCAAGTTGATCAATATTCTTGATTATATCTTTTAAAGATTCTTCCATTTTTATACTTTTCATTCCATGCAAAACAGTTTCAAGATAAGCATAGAAAGAAGAAGGTGAAACAATTATCACATTTTTTCTGAAAGCATATTCCACAAGATGATGAGAATTCACATCAAGTGAGCCAACATTTTGTGCTAACAAACTGTAATAAACACCCTCAGCAGGTATAAACATAAATGCAAAATTTGTTGTATTTTCTTCAGATCTCACATATTTCGAAGTCTCATCAATTCTATTTTTTACATCTGATTTGAAGGATTTCTCCAGCGCTTCTCTCTTATCTTTATCCTCTTCATTAGTCATGTGATTGAATTTCTCTAGCGAAAACTTCGCATCAATTGGAATTATCAAATTATTATAAAAAACTGCAGCATCCACAATTTCTCCATTCTTAAATTTATACTGCATTTGATACTGTTCCGGCGTGAAAACATTTGATAGGAGAGTGTCTAAAAAATATTCTCCCAAAATACCTCTTTGTTTTGGGTTTTTTAGAATGCTTTCAAGACTCTTCATCTGCTCAGTAAATCCAAGAACCTGCTTGTTTGTTTCCATTAAACCCGTCAGATTTTTTGTAACTTCCTGAATAATTCCAGCACTCTGCGCAAATTGTTTTTGAATTGTTTGGGTAGAATCAGTTTGTTGCTGTTTCATCATCACACTCAATTTATCAATTCTATCCTGAATTTCTGTGCGGTTTTTCCCCTGAGAACTCTCCAAATCTCTCCTAATGTCCGCCAAATTTTGCATAATCAAAGACATTCCATCAGAAGGTTTTTGAAGTTCTGAAAGTTTCTTATTTATGAAATAAATCAGAACCGCAATTCCTGCTACAAAAGTCGTAATAATTAGAGCGTTTTCCATATTTGTTTCAGATTATCAAAAAGATATCGGTAAGGCGAGGGCTTTTATATTATTCTTAGTGAAACTCTAACAAACATCTTCCATAAGCCACAAATTAGACTATTGACGTATTAGAATATCCATGTTATAGTATTCTAATGTCATTTGAAATTTCGGCTTTTAGGAAGTTGTTGTTGAGCCATATTCACCTCTCATTGCCATACGTGATTTGAATAGCGACTCAACAATATCTCTTTAAAAGCAATATAAACAAAAAGCCCCCGCAATGCGAGGACTTTTTTTATTCTACAATCTATTATTCTTCAGTTTTGTCTTTTACATCTTTTTTAGATACTCGTTTCTTAGGTGTCTCATCTTTCATAGCTTCGTCCATAACCTCATCTTTAGGCTCAGAAGCCTTTGCCGCTTCTGCCTCAGATTTTAATGAAAGACCAATTCTCTTTTCATCAAGATTGATTTCAATAACTCTTGCTTCAACATCCTGACCAACTTTTAGAACATCTGCAGGATCAGCAGGATCTCCAGGAATTTCTGAACTGTGAATCAAACCATTAATTTCATCAGTTAGTTCAATGAAGGCTCCGAACTGTGCAATTCTAGTAATTTTTCCTTTGATTTTGTCTCCAATTTTATACTTAGCGCTGATTTCTGCCCATGGATCAGAAGTTAATTGTTTCATTGATAGAGAAATCTTGTCTCCTTCGATTCCGATAATTTTAACTTTAACCTTATCTCCAAGTCTTCCAAAATCGTGAGCATCTTTCACATGTCCCCAAGCAATTTCAGAGATATGAACAAGACCTTCAAGTCCGTCAAATGCAACGAAAATACCGAACTTAACAATTCCGCTAATCGTTCCATCAACAGCACCTCCAATTTCTAATCCGCCCAATGCATTATTTCTTTCAGCTGCAAATGCTTCTTTCTCAGAAAGAATTAATTTGCCGTTTTCTTTATCTATACTGATAATCTTAACTGTAAATTCAACTCCACATAATTTTTGCAATCTAGCCAAAATCTTAGCACTATCAGCTCCGTTAACACGTGGATAGTGAAGAGGAGCCAATTGTGAAACTGGAATGAATCCTTTGATTCCGTCGATTTCAAGAAGAAGACCACCTTTGTTAGCTTCGATAGGTTTAACCTTAAATGAAGCATTTTCATCAAAAGCCTTAATAAATCTTGCCCATGTTTTCTCCTGGCTAGCCTTTCTTAGAGAAAGAACAACCAATCCTTCATCATTCTCAGATTCCAAAACGCAGGCTGTAACTTCAGCACCAAGTTTTAAAGTCTTAATTGTATCTAAGGTATCCTTAGTCTCCTTACCTGCAATTATACCTGTCAAAATACCATTTAAATCCACCATTATGGATTTCTTATCCATACTTAAAACTTTACCAGTGATAAGTTCACCAGGTTTTGGCATAACTAAAGAAGGAGAGCCTTCTAAAAGCTGATCCATTGGAATTATAACAACTGATTGAGCCATGATTATTTTGTGCGCGTTTCATTAAGGATAAATGCTTGCCGCCTCTGATTCGCGTCTTTAAATAGGCTGCAAAGCTAGAGCATCCTACAAGGATAGAATGCCTTTGTAAAGAGATTACTTGGACTTTTTTGTAAGTTTTTTTACAAGTTTTTCCAATTTGATTTCTTCACCTTTTTTAACAATTTGAATTGTATCTCCTTCATTAAATTCAGAATCAATTATTCCTTGTGATAATGGATCTTCAATCAATACCTGAACTTTTCTTCTAACTGGTCTAGCACCATATTCAGGGTCTAAGCTTAATGTTGCCAAAAGATCATGAGCAGGTTCTGTCAGGATCAATTTAAGTTTTTTATCTTGTATCCGTTTTTCAAGATCAAGAATATTAATTCGAACAATTTCTTTGATTGACGCATGAGTAAGAGGTTTGAAGACAATTATATTATCAAGACGATTTATAAATTCCGGTCTCAAATGATCTTTTAATTCCTTCATTACTTCCGTTTTTTTGTGCTCGAAAGCATTCATGGCTGCATGTAGTTCAGTCTCGGCTAAATTAAAACCGATTGAAGCTGCACTTTCAGTCAATTTTCTTGCTCCAATATTAGAAGTCATAACTATTACAGTATTTTTGAAGTCAATTTTCCGTCCTTTACCATCTGTTAAAACTCCATCTTCCAAAATTTGAAGCAGAATATTCAAAACATCCGGATGAGCCTTTTCAATTTCATCAAACAAGACAACCGAATACGGATTTCTTCGTACTTTTTCTGTAAGTTGACCTCCATCTTCATAACCCACATAACCGGCAGTTGTACCTGTTAATCTTGAGGTATTGTGACGTTCCATAAACTCACTCATATCTATTTTAATCAAAGCATCTTCGTCATTGTAAACTTCACGAGCTATTGTTTTCACTAATTCTGTTTTACCGACTCCGGTAGGGCCCATGAAAATAAATGAAGCAATTGGCCTTCTTGAATTTGCTATTCCAGTTCTTGATCTTCTGATTGCGGTTGCTACAGCTTTAATTGCCTCTTCCTGACCGATAACATTTTTTTGAAGCATAATTTCAAGATCCCTCAATTTATCCAAGTCTTCTTTTACCAATTTAGTTACAGGAATGCCTGTCATTCTTGATAAGACATGTGCAATTTCTTCAGAGCCAATTGTACCCCTCATTTCCCTTGGCACTTTTACGTGTTTTGCTGTGTCAATCGAGGTTAAAAGAACTAATTCTTTTTGTCTCAATGATGCCGCCATTTCATAATCTTGTTTACTCACAGCTTCTTCTTTTTCCTTAATAATATTTCTAAGGTCTTTTTGTAGATTTTTCACAGTATCATTATCTTGTTTTGTGTGAATACTAAGTAGGGAAGCCGCTTCGTCAACCAAATCTATGGCTTTATCAGGTAAAAATCTGTCGTTTATATAACGTTTTGAAAGTTTCACGGAAGCTTCAATTGCTTCATCTGAAATTATCAGATTATGGTGATTTTCAAAAGCCTCACGAACTCCCTTTAAAATCTGTATGGTTTGTTCTTCGGATGGTTCTTCAATCATAACTGGTTGGAACCTTCTTTCTAAAGCAGCATCTTCTTCAATATGTTTTCTATATTCATTAGTCGTGGTGGCACCAATAACCTGAACTCGCCCTCTTGAAAGAGCAGGTTTTAAAATATTAGCTGCATCAAGACTTCCTTCCGCACTACCTGCACCAATAACAGTGTGTAATTCATCAATAAATAGAATTACATTTGTTTGACTGGCAGCTTCATCAATTATTTGTTTAATTCTTTCCTCAAATTCACCTCGATATTTTGTTCCTGCAACAACAGATGCCATTGATAGGCTCAAAACTCTTTTATCAAGCATCATACTTGGTACATCTTCGCTGGCAATTTTATGTGCCAAGCCTTCAACAACCGCAGTTTTACCAACTCCGGGTTCACCAATCATAACAGGATTATTTTTGGTTTTTCTCATCAAAATTGCTATACATCTTTCAATTTCTTTTTCACGGCCAACAATAGGATCAATTTTCCCATTTCTAACTTCCTGAACTAAATCTGTTGTGAAGTAATCAAGAGCAGGAGTTTTTGACTGTTTGCCATCTTTTGCCTTTTGAGCATTTTGGAAATTTTGGTCTTTATCCGCACCTGCAATCACACCCTGTAGTCCATTAAGAAAAAATTCCAGTGGATTTACCATTGGAGCTCCAGGATTTGGGATTTGATCACTTGAGAGTGGAGTATTTTTCAAAGCTTCAAAAGCTCTTAAAATCTCTTTCTTGATCTCTTCTGCAGAGATTTTCATATTTTCTAAAATAACTGTAGCCGCAGTGTTTTCCTGCCCTACAAGAGAGAACAACAAATGCTCAGTTCCAACAAATGAATGGTTAAAATCAGCCGCAGATTTAACCGCGTCTTCTATCACTTTTTTAGCAAAACCTGAAAGCCCTCCAGGAGATTTTCCTGCTCGAGTGACAGTTTGTGTTCTACCAACTGTTTTTAAAACCAAGTTTACATTATCAAGTGAAACACCAAAGTTCTGCAAAATCGTAGCTCCCAAAGAATTTTTCTGAGAAAGAATTCCGATTAATAGATGTTCAGTACCCACATAACTGGTTCCTGCCTTCTTTGCAATATCCTGAGCAACAACCAAGGCTTGCTTGGCTTCACGAGTGAACTTATTAAATTTGTCATTTTCCTGCATATTTTTTTATTATGAAGTCAGGTAATAATATCATTTTTTTCATGAATATTCACCTATTACGCTTTGCCTCAATATTAATTTATTCTGTAATTTCTTCAATAGATTTTGACATCGTTTCCATTGTTGATTTAAGTTCAGAGCTTCCACTCAATTTATAATATCTATCCCCAACTTTACTGGTAATTGAGAAAATGTCTCCTGTATTAGCTGAGCCAGTTGTTCCAGTTGAACTCATATCAAGCCGAATTAAGACCTTAGTGTCATCTTCAATCGGTTCGTTATTAAAATCATAACCTGAACTACCTCCACTGTAATACCAACTTGAAGGATAGAGAATTTTAAATTTAAAAGGAGTACTTTCAAACTCTCTAAAACCGGTTGGAATTTCTATCACAGCGCTAATTTCCTCAACTTCAGGTTCCTCTTTTATTGTGGTCTCAGTTTTTTCTACTTCAACATCAGATATTACTTCATCTGAAGTATTACTTTCAGCAGGAATATACCTGAAGCTGGCAATCATATCATAAAAAATATTTGTATGGTCAACCTTATCAGAAGTAGAAGGATGATTAAAAGAAATTTCAAATAGTGAAGAGCTTTTAGGCGCAAAATAATAAATGTCGCCTGTTAGCGTTTTATATCTGACTGCAAAAAGTTTATCTACTCCCAAATAGCTCAATTCACTTCCAACTCCTACTAAGTTTGAATAATTAACTCTTACAAAATCTCTAATTTCATCTGCTCTGTCATCAAGAGGATCTGTAGATGTTTTAATTAATTTAGAAGAAGTAACCTTAACGGACACAAAGTCAGGATCATTATTTTGGCTAGTACTAAGTTCCTCTGTCAAACTTCCAGTCCCTGATTCCAAAACTATTGGAGCGGTAAAACTTACAGAGCTTGCTTTCTCTTCCAATTTCCAATCATTTGAATATGTTAATTTAAAGCCAATATCTTGATTTGAGTATTCCTTATCCTCAACGGTTACTATATCAACAGTTTCTTCTGGTGCGTCACTTATCCTTCTAATTTCAAATAAACTCTTATCTAGTTCTGTATGAGTTGTAACCAATCCGTAAGCCTCAATTCTTTTGCCTAAATACTGAGCATCATTCAAATCATATCTATCTGAATAGGCATAAAAAACCTGACCGTCATCTTCGACTTGAAATACATTCGTGATAACCTTATTTACTTTGATTCCACCAAGAGAAGTCATTTGACCATCCAATGTTTGGTAGTCACGTGTTAGTGGCTCACTTAATTCCTGACTTTTGCAACCCAAGAGAGATAAACTGCTTAAGGTTAGCAGTAAAACCATTATTTTTTTGAAGTTCATATTTTTGTTACAAAGCAATTCCGAGGTGATTATACGCCTTCTCAGTGAGAAGTCTACCTCGTGGGGTTCTTTCCAAAAAGCCCATCTGCATGAGGAAAGGCTCATAAACTTCTTCAATAGTTTCATCTTCTTCATTTGTTGCGGCCGAAAGTGTTGATAGTCCAACAGGTCCTCCTTTGAATTTTTCAATCATGACTTTTATGATTTTCTTATCTGTTGAGTCAAGCCCCAACTCATCAATCCCTAACATTTTAAGAGTTTCATTAACAGTATTTAAAGTAATCATTAATTCACCTTTAATCTGTGAAAGATCTCGAACTCTTCTTAGCAATCTATTTGCTATTCTTGGAGTTCTCCTTGAACATTTAGCCAATTTATCCGCAGCTGATTCATCAATTTCTAACTGTAGCAATTTTGCACTACGTTTTAAGATTTTGCAGATATCTTCATCATTATAGAATTCCAATTTAATAACATTACCAAACCTGTCTCGCAGTGGGGAAGAGATTGAAGATAATTTTGTTGTTGCCCCTATTAAAGTGAATTTGGGTAATGACAACCTAATACTTCTAGCGGACGGGCCCTTGCCAACAATTAGATCCAAGCAAAAATCTTCCATCGCGCCATACAAAATTTCTTCGACAACCGGCCTTAGCCTGTGAATTTCATCAATAAACAAAATATCATTCGCTTGAAGATTACTTAATAATGCCGCTAAATCACCTTGTTTCTCAATCGCCGGTCCACTTGTTACTCTAATCTGAGCATTCATCTCTCTGGCCATAATGTGTGCCAAAGTAGTTTTACCCAATCCAGGTGAGCCGTGGAGCAAAATATGATCCATAGGTTCATTCCTCTGTTTAGACGCTCCAATAAAAATCTTCAAATTATTTTTTACTTCATCTTGCCCGACATAATCATCTAAAATTTGTGGGCGTAATGCAGTTTCATTCAAAAAGCTATCCTCAGGAGTCAGCTCAGGTTGAAGCTCATCTTTGAAATCGGTTTTTTTAAGTTTTTTTTCTTCTATCATAAATTTTTAGCTCCTTGAATCTATCAAAAATAAACGTATAATGCGAGCAATTAACACGCCAAATGGAGACCAGATTTGAATTCAAAGATTTCGCCAAAGTTTTTGCTTTGGGAATTACGCTCTACTCTATTTGTGTGACTTTATTCGGAATTTTTCCACAAATTACGGGTTTTACTGACTTACTTCATCCAACTCTTTCTTTCGCAATCAGCTATAGTATTCAGATTTCTATCCTTTTCTTGCCACTATATCTTTTCGTAATAAAAAAATATCAAGCTAGTTTTGCTGATTTTGGATTCCAAAAAACATCAATTGCTAAAATTATCTCATATGTTTTCTCAACATATATTTTCTACTTTATTGTAACAGCAGTAATCTCAACTTATCTTTACACAAACCAAGTTGAGCTACCGGGTTATCAAGGTCAAGAATCACATTTGCCACTTTTTGGAACAGATGTGGTTGGCTTTGTTGGTGCAACTTTCTTCGTTGTATTTCTAGCACCGGTTTTAGAGGAAATTTTCTTTCGTGGTTTCGTATATAGAATTTTGGTAAAAACTTGGTCAGTTTGGTTCGGATCAATAATGAGCGCTGTACTTTTTGCTCTTTTCCATTTTGAATTCCAAAGTTTCATACCTCTTCTTCTTTTAGGTTTTTTATTGAACTTCAATTATCAAAAAACAGGCTCTCTTTGGACATCAATCTGCTTTCATTCAATGAATAATGCAATTGCACTTTCAATGGAAGTTTATCTGTATTATCACCCCAACTTTTTAAATGAGCTTGTCAAACCTCTCGGATTACTCTAGAAATATATTACTCATCCGGAAGGATGAGCTAAACTAAGAAAGAGTTCATTTGCCCTGGTAGCTCAGTGGATAGAGCAGCAGCCTTCTAAGCTGTTGGTCGCAGGTTCGATTCTTGCCCAGGGCACCACACTCGTTCGCAGAACGAGCAAAGTTAAGAAAAGCTTAGAATCCTAGCCATTTCTTAATTCCCTGGTTTCAAAAGCACACTATACTTTTCTCCATTGTTTTCCTGAACCATGATCATTCTATAAATTACTTCCGCGACTTCGCCACGATTCATGGCAAGACCGGGTTCAAAATCAGACCCGTTTAGTGGAAAGATATTCTTGGATTTTGCGAATTGAGCATAAGGCGCATACCAAGAAAGCATATCGACGTCATTGTAAGGATCTTCACTCACGACAGGATCAACCGAAATAGCTAAAGCTTTTGTTAACATCTTTATAAATTCTACTCTATTTACACCTTGTTCAGGTTTCAATGTGCCATCTGCATAACCTTGAATTATTCCTTCACTAGAAGCCGAAGCCACATAGTTTGAATACCATTGACCATTGAATGCATCTTTATATGAAACAGTTAGATTTTCTATAGTTGATTTATCGAATCCACTGTAGATAAACTTCAATGCTTCAATTCTTGATACGGTTTTTGTATCTTGAAATGTTCCGTCTGGGTAACCCTGAACAGTTCCTTTTTTGAATAGATAAGTAACGGCATCGTAATAATCATTGTCGAAACTCAAATCAGAGAAAAGCTTTGATTGCATAACCTGACTCTTGGCTTTTGCCATTCCATATGTACTTTGAATCACAACTTCATTCTCATCTTCACCGGTATATTGAACTTCGGCTACCCCACTTTCAAAATCATCTGAAGTTAAAATATCTTTTGAGAATGTTCCTTTTTCGCTAAGAGTACTTAGTCTAATTTTACCTCCCGCATTAAAGCTTGGGGTTGGATTTCCATTTTCATCCAATGCCATAATTTGTATGGTTTCCGGAACTTTAGGGCTGAATGTACCATCTGTGAAAATTCCGAATCTTGCAAAAGGCTTAACCTGTGAAATCAAACTTATTGCCTGTGATTCATATCTATCTCCAGCAATGTCAAAATTTAGTTTAATATTACCCTCTCTATTTGCATAAACTTTAAGGGTTGCTACTCCGTCTACGAAATCCGATGCAGTTAAGCTTGATGGACTAACTTGTGCCAAATCAGTATCACTTATAGACACTGCAATCTCCCCATCAAAACTTGCTGAATTTATAGTATTTCCACTTGAATCAAGCAGATTCACAGTGAAATCTTGATTGTTTCCAATCATTACGAAGAATGTTCCGTTCACATTAAGATTATCAAATCCAACTTTAACCACAGTATTTTGAATTTCAGGGGCTTGAACTACAGGAACTTCCACCGTCATTGGAGCCTCAACTGTTGGAACCGGAGTGAAAACAGGAGTAATTACAGGAGTAGCTTCAACACTTTGAGTTTGTATAGTTATAGGAGCGCTGGAGCTACTTGTATTTAGATTGGCGATAACCCATTTAAATGGGTTAAAAGTGTATTTATAAACATTGTCTTTTCCAACACCTGCACTCACAGCTTCCCAGAAATTCACACCTGCAGCTTTTGCATCAGCGTTTGTAAAAGGCCAATAAAGGTGCCATGGCGCCAAACTGCTATCAAGCTGAAAGTGCAAGTGATTTGTTGTTGACGCACCTGTAGTTCCAACTTCACCGATTATGTCATTTTTATAAATAATTTGGCCTTCAGTTACAAATGATTTTGTCATATGAGCGTAGCCTGAATATAAAGTTACCTTAGTATCAGGACTGTCAGGAGATGGAACATTATTATGCTGTAAGATAACATAATTTCCGAAACCTCCACTCTGTAAACCTACTTTGTATACAATTGCATTTGCAATTGCATGAATAGGTGTACCAGCCAAAGCTTTAATATCAACTGCCGGGTGACTTCCTTGATTTTCACCACCGTCATCTAAAGCATACGAACCTGCATAAGGCACAGGGTATGTAATTTTAGTATTTCTAATAACATTATGCTCTTTATTGCCCCAGACTAAACTTGCACTTGGAAATGTAAAATAATCGTTTCTATAAACCGGAGCACTAATCAATTTTGCTACGGGGAAATTATGATAATTCATATTTCTTTCCGTGCTTGTAGTATTAGTCCAGTCCGGTACTTCTTGAATAGGATAAACTGTACCGTCAAAGGCTGGAGATTCCTGAATAATAACTGAAGTTTTCAGTAAATTAGGATTCAAATTTGTTGATACTACGGATAGCGCAAGTACGCTAAGAATCGTGGCCCAATGTTTAATATTTTTGATTCGGTCTTTGTTTTTCATATTTATTTTTATTTATCCTGTTACTATACTCCTTTTTACGTTAGAATTCAAGTATGAAATATCATTCAAAAAAGCCTGAAGATACGAAAAAGATAGCCGGAGAAATTCTAAAAAAATTCCCTGAAAATCGATTATTCTTTCTCTACGGTGATCTAGCTTCAGGAAAAACTACTTTTACAAAAGGTTTGGCGGAAGCCATGGGGATTCCGGAAAAGAAAATAAAGAGTCCCACATTTGCTTTTATATCTGAATATCCGGGCTTAATTCACTGCGATTTATATAGGCTTGAAGCCCCGGACGAAAGTATTTTTGAAACATTAAAAGAGTATGCATCTTCCAATTCAATTTTAGTTATTGAGTGGCCTGAGCTTATAGAAGATTATTTGCAAATTGAAGCTGTGAAAATCAGATTCACACATATCGACGAAGGCTCACGAGAGATAGAAATTTTTTAATCTTCCTGTTTCGCGATATAATATTGTCCTGGAATTTTTACCAAATGTCGACCTTTTTTTATTTCTTCTCTTTCAAATGCAAGTAGACTTTTTGTATTAAATCTAGATGCCATAATACTATTCATTATGTTTCTTGTGGCTGGACCAAAATACCCAGCTCCTGCATCATCTTTACTTGCAACTAAACCTTGTGATTGTTGAAATTTGAATACCGCGTGAGCTGTCACTTCTCCATAATATCCGCTTGGAGCAATTCTTAAATAACCCAATTTTCTTAATTCTTCCTGTAACAATGACACGTCTTCACCTTTTTGACCTATATTAATTGCCGCATTAAATTCTGTTTTATCTTCATTCAAATCTTCGTATTGCTTCATTAATCGGCTTCCTTTTTGTAGTTTAACTTTTTCTTCATCCACACCACTCGTAATAAATTTATCAAAAACTCTTCTAGTATTTAGACCGAAATGACCGGCACCTAAATCATTAGCATCTAACACAAGTTTATTATCTAATTGAAATAGATAAATTGATTCTGCTGTTTCGTCACCGTAAAATCCATTTGGTTCACCTTCATAGTAACCCCAGTCTCTCAAATGCCCTTGCATACTCTTAACATCTGCTCCTTCCGCTCCAAAATAAATATCAGACGGGAAGTTTAATGGAACCAGGATTGTATTTTGTAAGAATTTTTCTGCCGCACTATAGCCCTCCAAATATACACTTTCTTTAATGCCTTCATTTGCTCCATACACAATCACTTCAACAGTTCGTTTACCCCAGTTTAGGGCTCTTTCAAGACCGGGATCACCATAACCCATCCAAATATCCAATCTATCATATTCGTGACCTTTAACACCTTTCTCTACAATCGCACCACCTCTGTCATGCACTGAAACTATTCCAACACCGGGAATATTCATTTTTGTACCGTAGTCGTATTTTTTTGGAGCTGCAATCATTCCAGGGTAAACCGGAGTTCCGTCTGCTCCATGCACACCGCCACCATTTAAATAAATATCACCCTCGTATGAACCGGTGACATATTTCATTTGTTCAACAACCGGAGAGTAATATGCGCTTATAATGAAAGTTTCAACGTAATAATCGGGCACATCAATTTCCTTTGCTCTTGCCTGATTTAGTAATCCGAATGGAAAGGAAATAAAGCTTAAGATAGCCACATTCGCAGATATTCCAATTAGTCTTTTAAACATGTTTTTTTGTTTTTATTTATATTTTTATTTTTTGCTTTCTGATCATTCTATCACAAAACAAGTCAAAAGTCAGTCAGCTAACCTTGACAGGTATGAATTTATTGTTATGCTGCTTTCAATTAAATTTGTAAAATATGGGAGGTGAAAAAGATTTAGAACTAAATAGAAATGATATTTTCTCAGATAGACAAATTATAGCTATTCTTACAGTACTGATGTCATTAGGTATATTTGAATACAAATATGACCTAATTAGAGAATTTTTGAGCCCATCAGTTGTTGATGAAAATATAAAGGAAATGAAAAAAGCATTAATCACATGCATGGGTGAAGCCGATGGCCTTTTAACGGGAACGGATCTTAGTGATTGTGTGGAAGAAAAAGTTAAAGAAAATACCGGTAATTTTCGCGAAATAAGCTGTAACATCGATACAACTGGTAAGGGAGAATGTGATTTAGCAACGATTTTCTAAATAATAGTTCCCAATCTTCTGAAGATTTCTCTTTCAACGAATTCTTTATCTTTCCCGAATTTTAATCTTGAAAGTTGCTTGTAGGCGTTTGCAGCATCCGTATCTCCTTTTACCAAATAAGGATTTAATGGAATAATACTGAATGGTTTTGAAGGCTGAGTATCGATAGAAAGTTTCATTACAGCCTTAAATTTATCGATATTGATCAAATCTTGATCGCTGAATGTTGGAGCCATTTCTTTCGCCATATATTCAGCATCTTGCGCACCAATTTTGTAACACATGATTGAACCAACGTTACCGAAAACCGCTTCTTTCAAAGAAACACCTTTGCCTTTTTTACCATCACCTTCAAGCTGGGCAATGTACTGATGAGCCATATTCAAGGAAAGTCTATATTTTCGGGCTTCAGATAGAATTACTTCAATTGAATCTGTTACATAGTTTTGGAACTCATCTATGTACATGAAGAAATCTTTACGATCTTCTTTCGCCATTTTTTGTCTTCCAAGCGCCGCCATCTGAATTTTTGAAACTACAATCATACCCAAAAGCTTTGAGTTGATATCTCCGGTTTCTCCTTTAGATAGATTGATTAATAGAATTTTATTGTTATTCATGATCTCTCCAAAATCGAAGGCAGATTTCGTTTGTCCGATAATATTTCTCATCAATCCGTTTGTCACAAATTGACCGAATTTCGCCGCAAAGTATGGAATCATTTCCTGTTTTTCACGAGCTCCGGTTTTTGCCATTTGGTGTTCCCAAAATGATTTAACAATCGGATTTTTAACATCTTTGGTTTTTTCTCTCTGGAAATCATCGTCGGTAAAAAGCCTAACCATATCTGTTAGGGCTCCACCTTCTTTAGACTCCATCAAAGTCAGACATCCATTCCTGAAGTAATCCTGAATTCGTGGGCCGAAAATTTCCTCGTCGAAAAGTTTAATCATAATATTCATTGCATCCATTGCAACCATATCTCTTTCTTCCGGAGTCGAGGCTTCTAAGAGGTTCAATCCCATCGGTCTATCCAAATCTGCAGGGTTGAAATAAACCACATCATCAGCACGGCTTCGCGGAATAAATGGAAGAATATCTTCAATCAATTGTCCGTGCGGATCCATCACACAAATTCCTTTTCCATTTTCCAAATCTTGCCTAATCATAACCTGTAAAACTGAAGATTTACCTGTACCTGTTTGCCCAATTACATAGAAGTGTCGGAATCGATCCTCATTTTTCATTCGAATTTCTTTCTTAACTCCGCGATACATATTGTGGCCGAGCAAAATCCCCTCTGTTGGAATATTTGCTGGGGGAGGTGCTACCTTATAATTTTGCCAATTTATTGTTGGAGCCTTGTTGTATTTAATGTTTGGAAGATGATAAATACTCGCCAATTCCTCCGCAGAAAGAATCATTTTTGGGAAATGCAGAGGTCGTTTAAGATTCCTCATCAAAAAATTGCCAACAAAATCACCCAAGAATCTTTCTCTTTCATGAAGTGCATTGTTATCTGTTGTTGCATACTGTGCAAAGGCACTCTTCATGCTAACCAAAAGTGCTTCAGCATGATGTTCGCTATTTGAAACCGCAACTAACCTTATAAGAGTTTCATAACCTGTCTGAGTATTTTTTTCTTCAATGGCTTTAACTTGTTCATCAATCATAGGCGTACTTCTTGCTCCTGCATGCTCTTTATCAGGAGACGATTCACCTCTCATCAAAAGGCTCAAGAAATCACCAATCCATACTAGTGGGTTTAAATTGCTCAAAAAGCCATGATGTTTATCTTCCAAAATTTCCTTAGCTAAGGCTCGTCCTTTTTTCTGCCAACCATCTTTGACTGGTCTAATCATAACCTGAATTGCCGCACCTTCATGCGCTTGCAATTTCGAAAGTACATTGCTCATAATATTGAGCGGATCGGCTGTCATTCTTTGATATGTTCTAAATGGTTTGGAATATTCATGATGATCATGCATATAACAATAAGCCACCTTTGAATTCTTTGTGAAAAGGTTGTAATCCTCAACTTCTTCAATATAAGAATCTGGATAGAAAGAAGTTATTGTTTTCTCTATGACTGAAACTAGATGAAATGGAACAACCGCATAAAAATCTATCAAGTTATTTTGAACAACATATTCAAATGACATAAAGTCCTGACCAAGAAAAAATGAATACCATTTATGAGAATAAAAAGCGGAAAGAGATTCGAAAAGCTGCTTCATAACTCCCAACGGATCTTTAAAATCTCTAGTCGAGCCCATAGATTCTGAATCACTCTCCTTATCTTCCTTAGAATCTTTCTTTGGAATTTTAATTTTCAAAAAAGTCATCGAAAGACATCTCTTGTGATTCGCCTCGAGACGAATGAACAAAAAAACGAGTGAAAGAACAGCAGTTAACCCGAGAATAGAGATGAAGGCGTAGAGCATCTGGGACATTTTAAACTGAAAATCGAAAATACCCAAAACGAAATATTTTCTTTTAATTCTTCATCAATGCTTTTGGAGCTCTCTCAAGTGTATACACCAGTAAATTGAGCGCAGATTCAACTCTCGCAAGATCACAATTCTTAGCTCGTGGTTTGCTAAAGTGAAACGTGTTCCTTACATCATTAAGTTCTAAAATCTTATTCGCAGTTACTTCTTGAATCAGTTTTTTATCTTTGAAGAAAGATACGAGATCTCTAAGCGTAATATTGCGATCTAACTTCTCAGTTTTCTCTTGGACAGCAATTACCACTGGAGAAAATGATTTTTTGCAGTGTATGAATTCATTCGGTAGGGTATGAATAAATTTATAATCTGTATTTACAGTTTTTTCGCCACGATCTTTGTAGAAATACAGCAATAATGCTTCGATTGCAGACACTACATAAAGAATTACAATCCTGTGGTTCTCTTCTTGATGAAATTTATTTTCAGGGAAATCTTCAAACCTTTCACGAAATGAATAAACAAAGTCAAGTGAATTCTCCAGTGTTCTTTTAAGGTCTAAATCTTTAATGAAATCTAATTCAATCATAATTTATAGCTATATTCACTTTGTACCGTGTACCATCTTCAAAAGTTTGGAAAGAGAAGGTAGTCCATCTCTTATCAATCCTTCATGAAGCTCAGTGTCAGTTTTGCACTTTAAAGGCATTCCGAACTTTTTCTCGATACACTTAACAATTACGTCGTCCCGTTTCTTATTTATAACTTTACTCATATTTTATGATTAATGCTTTTCACAGAATATACCAAGCCATTTTAAAATCAACATGCCCACAACAATTTTTGCAATTTACAGGCTAATTTCCTGTTGTCAGAGCTTGGACAACACTACAACGATTTTATATTCATTTCCCTCAAAGTCGTTTCCGGCAATGGGGAAGGTGCACCGGTAAGCAAATCTTTAGCTCTGGAATCTTTAGGGAAGGCGATTACTTCACGAATATTTGCCTCATCGCGAAGCAACATTATGATTCTATCTAATCCCCAGGCAATTCCTCCGTGTGGAGGTGCTCCAAATTGGAAGGCTTCAATCATGTGACCGAATCGGCGATCAATCTCAGAATCTTCAATACCTAGAACTTCAAAGATTTTTCTCTGCACAACAGGGGAGTGAATTCTTATTGAACCTCCACCAATTTCAGAACCGTTCATAACAATATCGTAGGCTTTTGCTATGGCTTTAACAGGATCTGAATCTAACAAAGCTACATCTGAATCTTTCGGCGCGGTGAATGGGTGATGAGTTGCAACAAGTTTTCCTTCTTCTTCACTATATTCAAACATTGGGAAGTCAGTAACCCACAAAAGTGCAAGCTTATTCTTATCTCTTAAATTGAATTTATCTGCACACGCCAACCGCACGTTTCCAAGTGCATTACAAGCAACATCGAATTTATCAGCTGCAAAGAAAACAATATCTCCAGTTACAGCTCCACACTTCTTCAGAATCTCAGAAATCTGTTCTTCTGTTAAAAATTTTGCGATCGGTGACTTAATACCTTCTTCAGGGCTAAGCGTGATATAGGCCAAACCTTTTGCGCCATAAATTTTCGCAATCTCTGTGAATTCATCAATTTCTTTTCTTGAAAACTTCGATCCACCTTCAACTCTCAAACATTTCACCACTCCTCCATTTTTTATTGCATCAGTGAATACTTTGAATTCAGATTGAGAAACTAAATCAGAAACATCATTAATTTCCATTCCGAACCTCAAATCCGGTTTATCTGAACCATATTTACTCATTGCCTCGTGCCAAGTGATTCGCTTGAAAGGTTTAAACATGATCTCTTTCTCAGGTGACAATTCCTCAATCAGCTCTCTAATCACATGCTCGTTTGTTGAAATAACATCTTCTTCTTCAACGAATGACATCTCCAAATCCATCTGAGTAAACTCCGGCTGTCGGTCTCCTCTCTGATCTTCATCTCGGAAACATCTCGCAATCTGGAAATACTTATCCATACCTGCAACCATCAACATTTGTTTCAACTGTTGAGGGCTTTGAGGCAAAACATAAAATTTACCTTCGTAAAGGCGGGAAGGGACGATAAATTCACGTGATCCTTCCGGCGTACCTTTCATCAACATTGGAGTTTCAATTTCAACAAATCCAAGCCCATCCATATGATCTCGAAGTCGTTTGATAAATCTATGTCTAAATATTATGTTATTTTTCATTCTCTCTCGACGCAAATCGAGATATCTATATTTCAATCTGATCTCTTCATTTGGATCTGTTGTAACATCAATTTCAAATGGAGGCGTTTTTGATCTGTTAAGAATTTCGATTTCATTCAAAATTACCTCAACTTCACCTGAGTCGATATTCTTATTTTGCATGCCATCAGGTCTAGCACGAACTGTTCCCTTAACCATAACCACGAATTCACTTCGAAGTTCCTCTGCAATTTTGTGAGCAGATTCACTGTGAGATGGATCAGCCACAATTTGTGTAAATCCATACCTGTCTCGTAAATCCAAGAAAATCAAATCTCCGTGATCTCTTCTTCGATGAATCCATCCGCTTAAAACAACTTCCTCACCTACATTATCTTTATTTAACTGATTACAAGTGTGGCTTCTAAACATATTTTCCAAATTAAATCTGAAGTATTCTATATTTTTACTGTCGAAGCCGCAATGATCTTTTTTATTTCTTCCTCAAATTCTTTGTTTACAGCAATGCTGAAAGGTACTTTTATCCTCTTAATTTTGTTATTATCTTGAATATGAATTTCCGCCTTAGTAGGGCCTTTATGTGCTTCGAGAAATGCCTTCAATTCATTCAAATTTACAGGTTCAGACTCAAAATTAATTATATAAGTCTCATTCGTTGTACTTTCTGCTTCCTCAAGCTCATGTAATTCGGCTAACTCTTCTTCATCTTCCAATTCCAATTTAAAACTCGGCACTCCAATAATTTTATCATCATAATCAAATGAATTTGAATCAATTGCCTTCTTTATCATTGCTTCAAGAGAAAGTGCCTTCACATCATTAACAACAAACTGGAAATCAGTTCCTCTCTGGTCCAATTTACCCTCAAAACTTAAGACTTTTTCTTCTTCAATCAACTCTCCACATTTATCATAAATCTTTGGGAAAAGAACAAATGAAATTCTTGCACTAGGATCTTCAATTTCTCCCATGCACATATATTTCCCTGTTTTTGTAGTAATTTTTTTCGCGCTAGTTATCATTCCGTTAATTTTTATAACCTTACCTACTGTTTTTAGCTCAAAATTTTCAATTAATTTACCTTTTTGTTTCAAATAACTCTTCAAACCTTGAAGTGGATGGCCGCTAACATAAAGACCTAAATATTGCTTTTCCCACTTTAATTTTTGAGAAGCCGCCGTAGGCGGGCATTGTTTTATTTTCAAACTTGGAGTTTCACTTTCACCCATCATTCCAAAAATATCCGTCTGGCCCTCGGCAAGTGAAGCCTGCAAATTCTTCCCGTATTGAGAAATATCTTCATAAGCATTTGCAATTTCAGCTCTTTCGCCAATTGAATCCATTGCACCTGAAAGTGCCAGAGACTCAATCGTTTTTTTATTTAAAATCTTCGCCGGAACTCTCTTTGCAAAATTTTCCAAACTTGAATATCTACCCTCTTTTTCTCTTGTATGAATTATTTCACGAACAGGGCCGATCCCAATTCCTTTAACAGCAGTTAAACCGAATCTGATATTCTTATCATCAACAACGGTAAAATGTGCTCTTGATTCATTTACATCCGGCGGTAAAACCTCAATTCCCATATTTCGACATTCCTGAATTTCAATCACGATTCTATCTGTATTATCTGCATCAGCAGTTAAAAGCGCAGCCATGAACTCAGCCGGATAATGTGCCTTTAAATAGGCTGTTTGATATGAAATCAAAGCGTAACAAGCCGCATGTGATTTGTTAAAACCATAGCCTGCAAATGGCTCGATTACATCGTCGAATATTTTCTCTGAAAGTTTTTGCTCATGTCCTTCTTTGATAGAACCTTGAATAAACTTATCTCTTTGGGCTTTTAACTCTTTTGCAATTTTTTTACCGATAGCTCTCCTTAATAAATCTGCTTCACCGAGAGAAAATCCGGCAAATTTCTGGGCAATTTGTAAAATTTGCTCCTGATAAATTGCAATTCCGTAAGTGTTTTGAAGAATTTCCTTAAGCGAATCATGAATGTAATTTACTTTTTTTGTGCCATGTTTACCTGCAATATAAGTAGAAATAAACTCCATCGGCCCCGGCCTATATAAAGAGATCATGGCAATAATATCTCCAAATTCATTCGGTTTGAGCTCCTTCAAATATCTCTTCATACCTGCAGACTCCAATTGGAATACACCTGTTGTTTCACCTCTTTGTAGTAGTTCAAAAGTTTTTTCATCTGTCATAGGAATTTTTTCCATATCAATTTTCACATCAGGCTTTGTTCTACCTATAATTCCCAGTGTGGTTTCAATCATCGATAAGTTTTTCAAACCAAGAAAATCCATCTTAAGTAAGCCCAATTCATCACAGGGCTTCATTGGGTACTGTGTAACAATACCTTCATTCCCACCAGCTGCTTTCTGTAGAGCAGTATTCTCAACAAGTGGATCTTTTGAAATAATTACTGCACTGGCATGTGTTCCAACCTGACGAATTGTTCCTTCAAGTTTTACTGCAGTATTCAAAATTTCTCTGGCTTCCATGTCATTCTTATATAGAGCAGCAAAATCTGGATCTTCAGCGATAGATGTTTTCAAAGGAGCATATTTACCAAAAATTGCAGGTGGAACTGTTTTAGCAATTTTATCTACAATCGCATACGAATAGCCCAAGGCTCTTCCTGCATCTCGAATGGCCGCCTTTGGGGCAAGTGTTCCGAAGGTAATAATATGAGCTACATGATCTTCTCCATATTTTTCTGTTACATACTTAAGTACTTCATCTCTTCTTGTATCAGCAAAATCCACGTCGATATCAGGCATCGAAATTCTTTCAGGATTCAAAAACCTTTCAAAAAGTAGCCCGTATTCAAGCGGATCTAGTTCAGTAATCCTTAATGAATAAGCAATCATGGAACCTGCAGCGCTACCACGACCGGGACCAACAATTATGCCATTATTTTTTGCAAAATTAATAAAATCATGCACAATCAAAAAGTAACTTTCAAAGCCCATTCTTTGAATGATATCTAATTCAAATTCATATCTTTCTTTTGCTATATCTGAAGGGTTATCGCCATATCTTTGATGAAAACCGTTTTCACAAAGTTCCCTAAAATATTCATGTGTATTTTTATCGCCGGTAGGAAAAAATGGAATCTTATTTTCTCCAAATTTCAGATCTAGATCTACTTGTTCGGCTATTTTTACTGTATTGGCCACCGCCTCTGGGCAAAACCTGAAAGCCTCAATCATATCTTCCGGGCTTCGCAGTGAATAATTCCCAACGAATTTGATTCTATGTTCATCTTTTACATTTTTTTGTGTTTGTATACATATAAGAACGTCATGAGCATCTGCATCCTCAGGTTTTGCATAATGACAATCATTTGCAGCAACAAGCGGTGCAGCCGTTTTCTTCGATAACTCTATCAACTTACTATTTACAATGCTCCAGTTGGCAATTTCCGGGTGATGCTGAATTTCAAGATAAAAATTTTCTTTCCCAAAAATACCTTGGTAAGTTTCAATTATTTCAATAGCCTTTTTTTCATTATTTTCCAAAATAGCTTTTGGAATTGCTCCACTTAAACTGCCTGAAAGTGCAATTAATCCGGCTCCAAACTTCTTCAAAAGAGCATCGTCAACTCGTGGTTTGTAATAAAAACCCTCAAGTGCTGCAATAGTGCAAAGCTTTAGCAAATTTTTGTATCCCTCCATATTCTTTGCCAGTAGAACCAAACTTGAATATCTGTTCTCAACAGTTTTATTTTCCATTCCCATTGGTGCAACAAATGCCTCAACGCCAATAATAGGTTTTATTCCAGCAGCTTTTGCCTTTTGATAAAATTCAATTGCTCCATAAATAACACCGCTATCTGTGATTGCGATTGCCGGGCTACCTTGTTCCTTTGCTAAATCAATATACTGGCTTGGCCTCGCCAAACCTGTAAGTATGGAATAATGAGTGTGATTGTGAAGGTGTACAAAACTCATTTTTTCAGCTGGCTTGCATTCTCAAGCCAAATATTAAGTGCTTGCGACAAGTCTTGAAAAAAAGGCAAGTTCCCAAGAATATCTTTTACAAAAAAACCTAAAATCGCCAAAAGTAGCGCAGTACCAACAACAAATCCCAATCCCTGAAAAGCTCCGGCCAAAAAACTCCTCCACATTATATGCCAAGGATTCGCATGGTATTTCACATATTTCACAAAATGTCCGTCAGCATCAACATTCACTACTGGGCGAAGTCCAGCAATCTCTCCAACTTTCAGTTCAGATTTTTTCTTTTTTTGCATACTCAAAAAATAGACTTTGATATGCGATCAGTCAACACAAACAGGCCGACAGAAGTCGGCTGTGGTGCTCGAGGAGAGACTCGAACTCTCAATCCTTTCGGAACTGGTTCCTAAGACCAGCGCGTCTACCATTTCGCCACCCGAGCGTGCTAACCTTTTAGCATTTAATTTCGCTGTTGACAACACGGAAAAAAGGGACTACGATGCAAACTTAATTTTAGGGTTGACTAAGTCGAGAATAAATATTCTATTGACGTTTCACCCAATCCTAAATATTCTAAAGCTAATTACAAACGGAATATGCAAACAAGTCAAACTGCTACGGCAAGCCCTACACTCAAGCTAAACTTGATGGAGGTGATCGAAGATATGTTCATGGTCCTAAGTGAGAAGGAGAGAGAAGTTATTGTTAAGAGATTTTCTCTTGATAATAAAGAAAGACAAACTCTCGAAAGTATTGGTAGAACTTTTAATGTTACTCGTGAACGTGTTAGACAGATTGAAAAAATTGCACTTTCTAAGTTGAAGAGAACACTTACAAATACAAAACTTAAGTATATAAATGAGGTTGGTCACGCAATTTTGAAAGAAAACGGAGGACTTCTTCTTGAAAAAGATTTAGTAAACAAAATCCTTTCAACAATTGATAAATCTGAGAATGTTGATGCATATATTGTAAGACTTGCACTAACAATCAGTCACGATCTTTCGAATTTAGAAAAAACCAACATGTTTACTTCAGCATGGCACCTGTCAACAATTGGTCAAGAACAGATTGTTGAGGTTTTAAACCATGCAATTAGTATTTTAAAAGATACAAAAGATGTTATTGAAAAAGGAGAATTTCACAAAACTTTGTTAGATAAGAAATTCAATATTGAAGATATTTCAGAATCTTTCTTTGAATCTGTTTTGAAAATTGATCAGAGACTTAAGATTGTTGATGAAGGTTATGGTTTGATGACATGGAGACATATAAATCCGAAGAGTATTCGAGATAAGGCATATATCGTTTTAAAGAAGACTAAAAAGCCACTGCACTTTGTTGACATTGCAAGCAAAATTACTGATAGCGGTTTCGATAAAAAAGTTGTGACAGTTCAAGCTGTTCACAATGAATTAATCAGATACCCACAATTCGTTTTAGTAGGACGTGGCCTTTATGCATTGAAAGAATGGGGATTCCAAGATGGGACTGTTTCAGACATCATTCAGTCTTTACTAGAGAAAAAATCACCACTTTCAAAGCAAGATATCACAAAAGGAGTGCTAAAACAGAGACAAGTTAAAAAGGGAACAATCTCATTGAATTTGCAAAAGAATAAGCATTTTGTGAGAGTAGGAAGAGCAATGTACGCTCTTGACCTTTCAAAGAAATAAATTTTGCTATAAACTTCTAGAAGTTTATGACAAAAACAGTATTTCAAAAAATAATTGATAAAGAAATTCCATCTACTCTGCTTTATGAGGATGACTTTTGCATAGCCATAAACGATTTACATCCAAAAGCACCAATCCATATACTCGTTATCCCCAAGAAAGCGATATCTAGTATAATGGAAATTGAGGAATCTGATTCAAATCTAATCTCACATCTTATATTTACTGCGAAGAAACTGGCAGAAGAGAACAAATGTGAAGGCTACAAATTACAATTTAACGTCGGCGCTAAGGGTGGTCAGGAAATATTTCATTTACATCTACATCTATTAGGATGGTTTTAACCCCAAAATTATGAAAAAACTCATATCACTTGCATTGTTAACACTTATGCTTGCCTCATGCGGAGGAACATCAGTTGAAAGTCAGAAATACGAAAATAGTGATTTAACATTTGATTATCCAATTAATTACACTGTTAAAAGAGCTGCAACACGATATGTTGTTGAAAATTCAGAATCAGAAAAGGTATTAACTATGTATAGATATTTAGCAGCAACACCTGATGAAGTTATTGCTCAGATGAAAATAGTAAATAAAATTTGTAAATATGAAAACGGCGGTGTGAAATTTGGAGGATACAAATCTTATAAAATCTCACTTGATGATACTGATAAAGATTCAAAATGTGATTTAGGAGGTGATTTAATTACAAATGGCGATGGAATAATGATTCTATTTATCGAAAATCAAGCTGACGAAGCTCTATTCGATTTAATGAAAGGTAGCTTCGAATTTGTGAACTAAAAATTGTGTACGACTTTTAGCCAAACAAGTTTTAGGGCTTCAAAACTCATGTTCATTACCCTGTGAATTTCACGAATTAAAGTTCTAAGTTCTCTTAATACTTCTTCAATAAGATCAAAGTTTTTTGTACCTCGTATTTTGGAGAGACCTCTTTCTAGAATATCTTTATCTTTATTCAACTTCGCCACAACTTGTGCACGCATAACTTTCTCTTCAGGAGCATTTTTAAATAATTGTTGACGTAGAGATAGTTTTTCTTCTGTTTTTCTATCATCTTGTGCAGCGGTACTTGAACTCTTTACCGGTAAATCATTCGAAATATCTTCTCCAACCAATTCTGAAACTTTTGCCTCAATATCGCTTCCCAAATCTAAAGATCCATCAGTATTTTGTATGATTTGATCTGGTACATGCTTTAGTTCTAGTTTTTCTTTTGCATTCATGAATATATTATACCATAAAAATCTCAAAAAATGAATTCTGGATTCGCAGGAACTTTTTCTGTATATTAGAAAAAATATGAAAGAAATCGCAAAGGCTTACGAAGCCTCACAATTCGAAGATGAGATTTATAAGAAATGGGAGGAATCCGGTGTGTTTTCGCTGACCGGAGATAAATCAAAGAAGCCTTTCTCAATAATGATGCCACCGCCAAACGCCACGGGAACTCTTCATTTGGGTCATGCCACAATGTTGGCTTTGGAAGATACAATGATTCGATACAAGAGAATGGCTGGATTTGATGCACTTTGGATCCCGGGAACAGATCATGCAGCTATTGCTACTCAAAGCGTTGTTGAAAAAAAACTACAAGCAGAAGGTATAAAAAATCCACGTGAAGAGTTGGGAAGAGAAAAACTTTTAGCTGAGATTCGTAAATTCGTTGAAAAAAGCCAAGGAACAATCAGAAATCAGGTAAAAAAAATGGGTTCAAGTTGTGATTGGACTCGAGAAAAATACACTTTTAGTGATGAAATGAATGAGTCAGTAAACGAACTTTTTAAGATGATGTATGAAGATGGCTTGATCTATCGAGGTGGACGAATTGTAAATTGGGATCCAAAAATGCAAACGACCGTAGCAGATGATGAGATTGAATATATAGAGGAAAAAGCTGAATTTTATACTTTTAAATATGGTCCTTTTGAAATTAGCACTTCAAGACCAGAAACTAAATTCGGTGATAAATATGTGGTGATGCACCCTGATGATAAGAGATATAAAAAATTTAAACATGGAGAAACTTTTGAATGCGAATGGATAAATGGAAATATCACAGCGACAATTATTAAAGATAAGGCCGTAGATCCTGAATTCGGAACTGGAGTTATGACAATCACTCCCTGGCATGATTTAACAGATTTTGAAATATCTCAAAGGCATGATTTAGATAAAGAACAGATAATTGGCTACGATGGTAAACTTTTGGAAATTGCCGGAGAATTTGCAGGAATGAAAATTTCTGATGCTCGTTCAAAAATCGTTGAAAAATTAAAAGAAAAAGGTCTTTTGGTAAAAGTTGATGAAAATTATATCCACAACACAGCAAAAAGTTATCGTGGACAGGGACAAATTGAACCACAAATTATGGAGCAATGGTTTGTTGATGTTAATAAAAAAGTTGTGGATTGGAAGGGTAAGAAATTAAGCGTTAAAGAAGTTCTTCAAGACACTGTTAAATCTGGAATGATTAATATTATTCCAGAAAATTCAGAAAAAATTTATTTTCACTGGATAGATAATCTTCGTGACTGGTGTATTTCAAGGCAAATTTGGTGGGGACACAGAATTCCTGTTTATCATAAAAATGGCGAAATGAAGGTTTCAGCTAGTTCTCCGGGAAAAGATTGGGAACAAGATCCAGATACACTCGATACTTGGTTTAGCTCCGGGCTTTGGACGTTTTCAACTCTAGGTTGGCCAAAGAAAACTGAAGATTTGATGCGATTCACTCCTTCAGACGTTTTAGAAACAGGTTACGACATTCTTTTCTTTTGGGTTGCCAGAATGATTTTGATGTCGACTTACGCTCTTAGAAAAACCGGCTTTTCAGAAGAGAAATCGATCCCATTTAAGAATGTTTATCTTCACGGTTTGATTCGAGATATTCACGGTAAAAAAATGAGTAAATCTCGACCAGAAACCTGCATTGATCCTTTGGATATGATTGCAAAATATGGAACAGACGCAGTTCGACTTTCACTTATGATTGGATCAACTCCGGGAAATGACATGCGCCTTTATGAAGAGAAAATTGGAGGTTACAGAAATTTTGTGAATAAAATCTGGAACGGTTCTCGATTTGTAATGATGAACCTCGATAAAAATTCAAAGCTTGACCCTAAAACTTTCTCTCGTGCCGACAAATGGATTCTCACTAGATTGAACGAAATCATCACAAAAGTAACAAAAAGTCTTGATAATTATCAATTTTCTGAAGCCGGAACCACAATTTACGACTTTTTCTGGGGCGATTACTGCGATTGGTACGTTGAAATGAGCAAAGTTAAGAAAAACTCAGCGGTTCTGAAGCACGTGCTCGAAACATCTCTAAAGTTGATGCACCCATTTATGCCATTCGTTACTGAGGCAGTTTGGTCAGATTTAAATTCAACACTGCTTATTACTGAATCTTGGCCTGAACTTAATAAAAAATTCAATTTTGAATCAGAATCTGAAGAACTTGAAATGATTATTGAAGTTGTAACTGCAATCCGTTCACTTCGCGCAGAAAGCAAAGTTGATGCAACCAAGAAAATCCACGCAATTATTTATGCTCACGAAGATCTAAAACTCATCGAAGAAAAATCAGAAATAATTAAGAGACTCGCAAATCTCGGAAACCTAGAAATCTCAAAAGACGGCGAAAAAATCGACAAAGCCATTAGCACTTTCGTTAAAGACATCGAAATCTACCTCCCATTAGCCGACTTAATCGACTTCGAAGTCGAAAAAATCCGCATCCAAAAAGAAATCGAAAACCTCGAAAACTTCCTTAAGACAATCCAAACCAAACTAAACAATCCCGGCTTTGTGAAAAATGCAAAACCCGAGGTGATTGAACAGGAGAGAAATAAGGAACGCGAAGCCACACAAAAACTTAAAAAACTAAGTGAGCAGTTAAAAGATATAGCTTAATTTCTATGAAGCATAACGAACCGAATAGCGAAATAATTATCTACCAAAGCGAAGGCGATGAACCAAAGATTGAGGTACGTCTGACCGGAGAAGAAGAGAACGAGCTTGACGAATCATCAACCTGTCGGAATTTCCGACAGGTTCGTACAGAAGGCAACCGCGAGGTAGAGCGTGAATTGCCGTTCTATAATCTCGATATGATTATTTCTCTTGGATATCGAGTAAAATCAAGCATCGCAACAAAATTTCGTATTTGGGCAACGATACGGCTTCGCGAATATATCGTCAAAGGCTTTACAATGAATGACGAGTTTCTCAAAGACAGTGGTGGTGGCAAATATTGGAAAGAACTTCTTGAGCGTATTCGCGACATTCACAGTAGCGAGAAAGCGCTATATCGGCAAGTGCTCGATCTTTATGCGAGCAGCAATGACTATGCCATTTGTTATGGACACCTAATGGACTAGCAAGTTCGCTAGCTAAAGAAAATTATTTTTTACCAAAATATATATGAGAAAAACATTATTACTCCTGACGATAATTATTTTTATTGCTAGCTGCAACATGCAATCCATAGCTGACAAAGAGGCAAGATGTATCGCTTACAAGGGTACAATTAAAGACGCCATCGCCTATCAAAATTCTATTACAGATAATCCCAGTCCTTCTCATCAATGGTTTTTTGAACTAGAAGAAGAATTTTTCAGTAAGAAATTAGACACATGTGTATACATTGAGGGGCACGGACTATATGATGGATCAGTTAATGTAGCCAGCGACTACATAGTAAAGGATTTCTACAATAACAAAGATCTAAAAACATTCACAATAAAAACCAACCGTGAATTTACAGGTGAATTAGCTCAATTTGAAAAATATATCGAAGAAATCAAAAATTAATAATAATTTTACAAGCCAAAGAAATTAACAAAAACTTTCCATGAATGATATTGATATAAGAAAAGGCATGGCTAATTTACTTGTTTTACAACATGGTTCCTACGAAGCTGCATTGTTTTATTGCAGGTATGATGATGAACAAAAAAAAATATTGGAATTTGCAACAAAATCTATTAAGAAAATTGATCCAATGGGTGGCATACCACATGGTTTTTCCAATGAATTTGTTGCTATATATCCTGACGTTGTTTTATGGTCAAACAGTTTATCATTTGAAAAACAAGAAGAGCTGTCGAAAGATTTTGATGGAAATGATCTGCTAGATCAAGATGAAAAAATCAAACCAAAGTATCTAAAAGTCCTAGTTGATGCTTATATAAATACTGGCATGGAATTGGAGTGTTCTAAAGGAGGACGGTAAATATTCATCGCTTAACAGCGTTAACGTTAGGTGCCATTTAACTTTCAAATCATGATAGGAATTCCAGTCGAAAATACACCAGAATATCTTTCCTTTTCGATTTCATTTTGGGCTGCTCTTTATTCTGGCCTCATTTACAGTCTATTTACAGGCATTATCGTAGGTCTTGTAATTTGGACATTGCAAACTAAAGCTGAGAAGCGTGCTCAGAAGCAAAAGTTTGAAGATGAACTACAAGCCTTAAATGAAAATTTGAAACAAGTAAATTTCGGCCAGAATCCACTCATTATCACAAGTGCAACGAAATCTATTCCGCAAGCGGCCACGGAAATTATCAAGTTAATCGAGGGAAAACCAATTAAGGAGTGGAGCAAGGAACTTAATAATCACAAAGACTTTATTGAACAATTAAGCAATCTCCGAAAACAAAAGTTAGAATTTGATAAGCTCGCTGGGCAACTGGATTCTCAACTGAGCCAATTTGTGCGCAACTATAATGCTGAAAGAAACGCAATCTCCGCAAACGACCCAGCTCACATAAGCCATTTTATTGGCCGCTTGCATGGTTTTCAATACAATCAAATAAGTCAGTGGTTGGACAGTGGTAGCCAACAAACCCTAGAAAAGAGCTGGCAAACGGCTCTATATGATATAGATATTACATCTAAAACTACACCGTATCTTGAAACAAGACATAAAATAACTGAAACAGTAGAATCAATAAAACAAATGATTATTGAAAGTTAACTGTGCCTTGCAGGTTGGCTCGCTAAATTAAATCTACTATGTCAAATAAAATTATTCTTTAAACAACTTATATGAAGAAATCGATTATGCTGCTAGCAATTGTAACATTCTTAGCGGGTTGTAACGCTAAAAACCCTGAATTAAGTTTAGTAGAAAAAAACGAAGATTGTTACAAATACAAAAATACTCTGGAAGAAGAATTTAAAAGTGATGATTCCAGCCTTATAGATTTTGAGCTTGATACCATTTTTTACTACCCAAAAACTGATTCATGTGCATATATCACAATGGAGTTTTACTATGAAAATAAAACCGATACTGTGCCTAACGATATGAAAGTAAGGTTATATGATTTTTTCACAAGAAATTTAATTGATGAAATGAAAGCAAGTGAAAGAATGTTTGAGTTTAAAGATAGAATTTTAGAATAATCTTATTTTCAAACTAGTTCATACATGTTAGCAAGGGACGTTATCAGCAATTCACTTTAGGATTCATGGATGAAAAAATTAAAAAACGTGCGGTTAAACACATCATATACGAGATGCAAATGTTTGCTTTCACATTTAAACAAATGAATCTTAAAGTTAGAACGGCAGAAGACAGTCTAAAAAAAAATGCGATGATAGAATCACACCTTAATCATGCATATTGTTTATATCGGTTTTTTTATCAAGGAGAGACTGAACATAAAAACAGTCAAACATTTAAACGGAAGAAAACTGATATAATTGCAGAAGATTACATAGAAAAAAGATTATATTTTAAACAAAATAGGACTGCTAAGCGATTTTTAAAAGGATTTGAAAAAAAGCGAAACAAACAATTAGCACATTTAACATACAATCGTATCAACATGAGGGGCTGGAATTCAAAAATATCCGAAAGATTGTGGAAAACTGTTGATGTGTTCCTTGTTGCACTTCCACAAAACCGTAAAAAATGGTTTTCTGATACAATTAGCGATGCAAGAGTACGCCAGTCAGCAACTACACCCTCTATAAAGATTACAAAACCATGAAAACTATCAAAGAACATTTTCATATCATAATCATAATTATTCTAGTTCTTCTCCTCTCAGTGGTAGCTTATTATTTTCTTTATGAATTACCTAAGTTCAACAATGCTAAATTAGAGCTTGAGGAGAAAAATCAAGAAGCTCTTCTTGAAATAGAGGAAGCCAAACAAAATAACGAAGAGGAAGAAGAATTATTATTAACACAAAATTTGAATAATTGTTTGAGCGAAGCGGAAGCTAAGTATAATAGAGGTATGGAATTTTTATTTCAAAATTACGAAGAGCCAGAATGTAAAAATAGTCTAGCATGCTTAACAGTAAATTTGGAAAAACAAGACGAGATAAAAATTGACCTAAAAGATGACAAAGAAGAATGTTTTAAACTTTATGATAAATAATGTTTAGCCCTTCTGCCCTCACCTCACAATCAACTGATCCCTTCTTTGCCCAATTCCAATATATTTAATCGGGCAGCCAAGTAGTTCCTCCAACCTCAAAACATATTTTTTTGCATTCTCAGGTAGTTGTTCCCAAGAATTTAAATCTTTTAGTGATGATTTCCAGCCAGGGAGGGTTTCCCAGACAACTTCAACTTTTTCCAAATCTTCAAGTAGAGCAGGGAAGCTTTCAAGTACTTTACCGTCCAACTTATAGCTCACTGCGATTTTAATTTCATCGAGTTCATCCAAGATATCCAATTTTGTCAGATTTAGTGCGTTGAAGCCGTTTATCATTATTGAGTATTTTGTGAGGGCGACGTCAAACCAACCGCATCGTCTTGGGCGACCTGTTGTTGAGCCGAATTCATTTCCTGCTGTTCGAATCTGTTCACCGGTCGAATCTAAAAGTTCAGTGGGGAATGGTCCGCTACCAACACGAGTCATGTATGCTTTCACAATTCCAATGTTTTCAGCCAAATATTTTGGGTTCATTCCTGTTCCAGTGAAAACTCCACCGATTGTTGGGTTGGAAGAAGTCACATAAGGATAAGTTCCATGATCAATGTCGAGCAGTGCCGCGTTCGCGCCCTCAAGCAAAACATTTTTTCCATCTTCCAATGCCGAGTTTAAATAATATGCCGCATCAGTCATCATCCCCAAAAGTTCTTCACGTTTTTCTTGTAAATATTTCAATTCGCTCACTGAATCGTATTCAAAGCCGTAAACTTTCTGATGAAATGCAAGATTCGCATTATATTTTTCTACAAAAGTTTCCCAGTTTTTCAAATCGCAAAGTCGTAAACCTCTCCTATTAATTTTATCTGAGTAAGCAGGCCCTATTCCTCTTTTTGTTGTTCCAACTTTCTTTGCACCTTTTGAATCTTCTTGAGCTCCGTCAATAATTTTGTGATATTCAAAAAGTAGCGCAACTCGATCTGAAATTTTGATTCGATTTTTAATTGATATTCCCTTCGCTTCAACATCTTCAAATTCCTCAAACATTGTTGGAATATGTAAAACGAGCCCGTTTCCAATCACACAAATTGTATTTGGGTGAAGAATTCCGCTAGGCAAAAGATGGAAAACAAATTTTTGATCTCCCACATAAACGCTGTGTCCGGCATTTGCTCCACCGGTTGCACGTGCAACGATGTCGTATTTTTCGCTCAAAATATCCACTAACTTGCCTTTTCCCTCATCTCCCCACTGCGCTCCGAGAATCGTACTAAGTTTTCCAGCCATATTTTGCTTTAAGCAAAGGCATTTTAGTCGATGTCTTTGCAATTGGCGAGTCTAAAATTTATAATCAGATTATGGCTAGAACATTCGACGCGCACAAAACATTCAGATTGAGTAGAAGCAAAATCGAGCTTTTTGTGAATTGTCAGAGATGTTTTTATTTGGATGCAAAACTTGGAATCAAAAGACCTTCGATGCCGGCCTTCAGCTTGAATAACGCAGTTGATGCTCTGATGAAAAAAGAGTTCGACATTTATCGAAAATCGAAAAGTCCGCATCCTCTCATGAAGGAATATAAAATCGACGCTGTCCCATTCGACCACGATAAAATGGATGAATGGCGAGATGCGCTCAGGCGAGGAATTACTTATTTAATGCCCGACACAAATTTTCAAATAACAGGTGGAGTTGATGATGTTTGGATAAATACTGACGGTGAATTAATCATCGCCGACTACAAGGCAACTTCCAAAGATTCTGAGGTGAATTTAGATTCAAAGTGGCAAATGTCATATAAACGTCAGATTGAAATGTATCAATGGCTCTTCCGCCGAAATAATTTCAAAGTGAACTCAACCGGCTATTTCGTTTATGCAAATGGCGACGCCGGCGAAGATGCATTCAATCATTGCCTCCGCTTCAAACTAACAATCCTACCTTATGAAGGTAATGATGAATGGATTGAACCAGTGATTTTGGAAGCGCACAAATTGTTACTCGGCGAAAATATTCCCGAAAGAAATGAAGAATGCGAACATTGCAATTTTGCGTATAAATCTACGAGCACGAAAAGGCAACAGACTTTGCTTTAGGAATGTTAAATCCAATAGGTTTGCCAGTGCAGGATTTCTCTGCGCCGCTGGTATTAATTGCCATTTGATGATGATACTCTTATAGCGACAGTGCTGCGTTAACCAGAGAAGAAATTTTTAGATTTTAAATTTTTATAAGGTTGTTATCGCGACACAGTCACGATAAGGGAATTGAGTGGATTTAGTGTTATATCTAGATTCTAAAAACTCATACCTTAAAATAGAAACCCTTGATCGAATCAACTTTCATCTTTAGAATACCCATACATTAAGCCATAAACACATGCTTTCCCCAGAAATAATTGTCTCGCAGATCCCATATGTTCTGAAAGGCACGAATTTTGCAAATCTAGGTGATCGTTACGAGGGGAAGGTTCGAGACAATTACAGCCACGGTGAAAGAAGAATTCTGATAACTACAGATCGACTTTCAGCATTCGACAGTATCATTGCTTTGATTCCATTTAAAGGTCAGGTTTTGAACGCGATGACAAAGTTCTGGTTTGAAAAAACCAAAGATATTTGCCCAAATTATATAATTGAATACCCTGATCCAAATGTGATTGTGGGTAAAGAATGTAAACCGATAATGGTTGAAATGATTGTGCGTGGTTACATTACCGGTAGCACAACAACTTCAGCTTGGTATAACTATGAAAAGGGAGTTCGAAATTTCTGCGGAAATGAACTGCCTGATGGAATGATTAAAAATCAGAGACTTCCGATGCCGATTATTACTCCAACTTCTAAGGCTGGACACGGCGAGCATGATAAAAATCTTACTCCGGCTGAAATTATTTCTTCAGGTCTACTTTCACAAGAAGAGTGGGATAAGCTTTCAAATTATGCTCTTGCGCTTTACATGCGAGGTGTGGAAATTGCCGCCGCAAACGGTGTAATCCTAGTAGATACAAAATACGAATTTGGAAAAACTATTGACGGAGAAATTGTTGTAATCGACGAAATTCACACGCCAGATTCTTCAAGATACTGGATTGCTGAAACCTATGCTGAAAGAATGAAAGATGGGAAAGAGCCTGACAATATCAACAAAGAATTCCTTAGACTTTGGCTTGCAAATCAAGGTTACATTGGGGAAGGCGTTATGCCGGAAATTCCTCAAGAAATTATTGTTGAAACTGCACAAAAATATATTCAGGCGTATGAGTTGATCACAGGTCTCGAATTCAAACCTGAAACAGGTGATGCAACAGCAAGAATCACAAAAAATTTAGAATCTTATTCAATTTAATATGTTTGTACCATTTATTTTAGGATCAAAAATTGATAACGACCATGCAATGAAAATTGCAAAAACTCTCGAGGAGTTTGGCGTTCCTTATAAAATTCACGTTTCTTCAGCACACAAAGTTCCTGAAAAAACTTTGGCTTTACTCGACGCTTACAATAAATCTGAAGATAAAATCGTTTACGTAACTATTGCCGGTCGATCAAACGCTCTATCAGGTTTGGTTTCTGCAAATACGGCATTCCCGGTAATCGCCTGCCCACCTTTTAGCGACAAAGCCGATTACTTAGTGAATATTCATTCCACAATTCAAATGCCAAGCGAAACTCCAGCAATGACTGTAGTTGATACACAAAATGCCGCATTGGCAGTTTTGAAAATTTTGGCACTTGGAGATGCGGCATTAACTGCAAAAATAAACGCACACATTAAATCCGTAAAAGACTCATTCGATGCTTAATTCTATTTCACCATTAGACGGCAGATATACAGGGAAAGTTTCTGAACTTGTTGATTATTTTTCCGAAGCCGCTCTAATAAAGAATAGAATTGCTATTGAAGTTGAATGGTTAATTTTTATCTGTAATAAGTTAAAATTGGAGGGAACAATCGTATTTCACGAAACCGAAATTGAAGCACTGAGAAAACTTTATCTGAATTTTCAAAATGAATTTGCCGAAGAGGTTAAAGAAATTGAAAAGACTACAAAACATGATGTGAAAGCAGTTGAATATTTTCTTCAAAAAGCACTTAAGGTTTTAAAAAAAGACCAACTGATTCCATTTTTGCATTTTGCCTGCACTTCTGAAGATATAAATAATCTTGCGTATGCAACGATGGTGAAAGGCGGATTATTAAAAGTGATGATTCCAAATATTGATGAAATTCTTTCAGTCCTGCAAAAATTAGCTCTAGAAAATCAGGAAATTCCAATGCTTTCTCACACTCACGGCCAGGCTGCGAGTCCAACAACAGTAGGAAAAGAATTTAAGAACTTTGGAGCACGATTATTTAGACAAATCGAAACTCTAAAAAAACTGGATATTTTCGGAAAAATGAATGGAGCAACAGGTAATTTCAACGCACACTGCGTGGCTTATCCTGAAGTGGATTGGATGAAGGCCTCAATGGAATTTGTGGAAGGCCTCGGCTTTAAATGGCAAAAACTGACAACTCAAATTGAACCTCACGATTATCTCGCAGAAATTTTCGATTCAATTAAGAGAATCAACGTAATTTTGATAGATCTTGATCGTGACATTTGGTCTTACGTTTCATTCGGATACTTCAAACAAAAAACTGTGGCAGGTGAGGTTGGTTCTTCAACAATGCCTCACAAAGTTAACCCTATCGATTTCGAAAACAGCGAGGGAAATCTTGGTCTAGCAAACAGTTTTTTAAACCACCTTTCTGAAAAACTTCCTGTTTCAAGAATGCAGAGAGATTTAACAGATAGCACCGTTTTAAGAAATATCGGAGTGGCTTTTGGCTATTCACTTTTGGCTTACAAGAGCACAATCGCCGGTCTTGGAAAACTTGAAATCAACAAAGAAAAAATCGCTGAAGATTTAGATAATAACTGGGCAATTTTGACTGAAGCAATTCAGACAGTGATGCGTCGTTTTGGAGTTGAAGATGCTTACGAAAAATTGAAAGAGTTGAGCCGTGGCAAGGAAATAACAAAAGAAAAGATTCATGACTTTGTGCAAGCCCTTGATATACCCGATGAGCAAAAAAATCGCTTGCTTAAGCTCACTCCTAGCTCGTACATTGGATTGGCAAATAAATTTTAAATTATATGATTCTCTCAGATCGCGATATTCGAAAGCAAATTGCCGAAGGCCGAATTGAAGTTGATTCACCTTTAGCTGACCACGATCAAAATATTCACGCCTCAAGCATGGATATGCGACTTGGTAAATTCTTCAAAGTTTACGAGCACACAAAATTTGCAGTCCTCGACCCAATTAAAGCTGAATCATTCAAAGATCTTACAAAATTAATAGAAATTACAGATCCTGGCGAACCTTTTATTGTTCATCCAGGCGATTTCGTTTTGGGAGTTACTATCGAAAAAATCAAACTACCGGACAATATTGTTGCCCGTGTTGAAGGCCGAAGTTCTCTTGGACGACTTGGAATCATTGTTCACTCAACAGCCGGTTTCATTGACGCAGGTTTCGAAGGCACAATCACATTGGAAATTTCAAACATGAACCGGGTGCCAGTTGCTTTATACCCAGGAATGCGAGTTTGCCAATTAGCATTTGAAGAAATGAGTTCTCCTGCAGACGTTCCATACAACAAGAAAAAATCCGCAAAATACCAAAACCAGGAACTCCCAGAAGAAAGCCGTCTTTCTATCGACCCTGAGTTCAACAAGGTGATAAGCGGGCTTTATTCAACTAGATAATTCCTAAATATAAGAATGGATTACAATGAGATGACATACAAGAGTAAGTCGAAAATTAAAAGTTATGCTCATAATACGAGGTATAAAATAGCTTTAAATTTATGCAAGGGGGGCACAAATCTGTGCTTGATTATGGCACTGGATCAGCTTATTTCTTGAGGCTTCTTTCAGATTGCAATCCGAATATTGAAATAGTTGGATTCGAGCCAATACATGATATGTATTTAAAAGCTGCTGAAGAATCAATTAAATATAAAAATATTAAAATTATTAATAAGATAGATTTTTCTAAAAAATTTGATCGTGTTACTTGCTTGGAAGTTATGGAGCATTTAACTGCAGATGAACAAATTAGAATTCTTCAAGAATGTAAAAGACTTGTATCAGATGATGGCGAAATTATTATTTCTGTACCGATTGAAACTGGAATATCAAGTTTTTTCAAAAATATAATTAGGTACACGATTAGGCAGTCACATGCCGAAAACTTAAAGGAGTTTTTTATGGCTCTATTCGGTATGAAAATGAAAAGAAAAGTATCTAATGGCTATATTTATTCACATGTTGGCTTTAGATACAAAGATTTAGAAAAACTTCTATTTACTCAAAAACTTAAGATTAGAAGAAGAATCTTTTCACCTTTTAATCTTCTTGGCTCAATTTTAAATTCTCAAGTATTCTTTGTAATTGATCCGATTTAATACTGTGCCGCAAAAGCATCTAGTTCTCTCCACTGGGTTTCAAACCCAGGAATATGGGCTTTTTCAGCAGGTCCGTGTGGACCGAATCCAACTCCACCAAATACAACAGCCCTCGCAATTGGTTGGCCAGTGTGAGTGTGCCCATCACATGAATGGATAAAGGCGGAGCCATCGTTAAAGAAAACTTTTACAGCAGATTTTGCTTGCTCGCCTGTCACATATTCGAATGAATTTCTAAGTTTTCCTAAATGATGATTGCTTTGATCACAAACCCATCCACTTCTTTCTGTTGAAATATCAACTTTTCCTCTAAATCTAGCAACGCCGTTCCTCATTCTTTTTACAGAATCTGTAACTAACGCCGCATGAATAGGAGCCTCTCGCATTTCAATCCCAGCTCGTAACATTGTTCCACGTTCAATGTCACCAAAATTTATAACTTCAACTTTACCCGCACCGGCCAAAACACTTTCAGCAATTTTTTGCCCGTATCCATCGTTATTTCTGTGTGCAATTTCAATTACAGAACTGGAACTAATTGTATTGTAATTATTAACACCCTGACCAACTGAGAACCTTAATAGTTGAAAATCATTTAATTGCTCTCCAAGTAAATCTACTCGTTTTAATGCCTCTTCAATTGGCGTAAATTGACTAGGTTTTGATTGAGCAGAGTGCGTAGTATTCAAGTCATTTGTACTTAGTCTCAAAAAGCCGTGAGAACTTGCTCCCGGATCAAGCCTTGCTCTATAATCAATAAACGGCGCTGCAAAAGTAGTACCTACTCCATCTTTAGAATTAGCAGCAGCAAGTCTTTGTCTAAATCCACTCATAAGATGGTTAACATTCATTAAAACTGAAATAGACTGCTCGTTATTTCTATTACTTAAATCTTTGCTGATTTCATATCTTCTAAGTCCGTAATTACTATCTCGAATTGTGGAAGTCACAAGTTCATCAGGATTAGTCATTTCACCTGTTCTTTCTCCGATAATTGCAAATTCTATATCGGCCCCATATTGCTTCTCCAAAAATTCTCTTGCAGTATAAGTGTTGTGACCAAGTGCTGAATCATTTTCTTCAGTAAAAGAAAGCATCACCATGAATGGTGGCTTCTTTCCACCTGCTAATTGTTGAGCTCTCATCCATTCCAAGAAAACTGAATCAACTCCTAGCATGTCAGTTGTTCCTCTACCGTGAATAAAATCTCCTTCTACTCTTGCAGTGAATTGATCAGGTTTTTGAACATCCACAACATCCATGTGCCCAACCAATGCAATCTTCGCAAGCATTTTTCCATCCTGAACCATTTCAGGAAAAGTGAGAATTAGAAATGGACAAGGATTTTCTGCACTTTCCTTCATTTCAATGACTTCCAAACCTGCAGTTCTTGCTCTTTCAACAACAAAATCTCTTCTTTTATAAAGACCATTTAAATCGATTTTATTATCCGGCACAGTTACTCCGCCCATTGGCACAAGCGCCTTTATATCTTCAATAACATTATCAATATGCTCCATAAATTATTGTTTAAGTTCTTTTGCCAAACCTAGTAAATATTTAATAAAAGTTTGATCGGCTCCCGGAAGTCCTGGTAAATCTTTTTCAATTTCTGAAAGCTCTATGGTCATACCTTTTCTAGTTCTATCAAGCAATTCATGTTGATAAGCATTATCAGGCAAAGCTCTACTTGTTGTTCTATCTGTATTCATGGCATATCTTTCGCCGACTTCCGTTCTCAATCTTTCAGATGGAGTCTGTAGTTTACCATCAGCAATATCAATTATTAATTGCAAATCTTCAGTTCTATTCATTGCTACAGCAAGCTCTCTCAGTTCATTTAAAATAATTTTTAATGATGATCTTGCTGACATCTCACTATTTTTAGGTAAAAATCTAACTCTTGCATCTAAACCTTTTAATAAAACCGCCTCTTCATTTCCTCTAGTCCTACCTAAATTTTGCTCATCATATCTTAATCCCTCAAGTATTTTTGGACTTTCTGAAATCCAAATAAATAATAATTCTTGGAAGGTGTGAAAGGCTTTTATATATTTGTATGGACTCAATGAATCTGAATTTTCATCTGCATCAAAGAAAAAAGGTGTTTCCCCAACTCTATTTTCAACTCTGTTTTTTGGACCAGCAATTACTGCAGCTATTTCATTTTGTCGCCATGTTTCAATTAGTCTCCAATCCGGGTCATTTTGCAGAGGATTTTCTGATGAATTAGGGCCATATTTGTAACTTGCCGTGAGAGCATCACGTAAAAAATCCGTATCTTTTTTTTCTAAAGAAGTTTCAACAAATTTATCAAATTTATTTCCTGACCCATTGATTGTTTGAGCTCTAACCGGCAACCAAATAGCTCGACTTGAAGGCAGTGTGCCATCTGCCGCCCAACCCCTCATTATTTTTTCATATCCTTCAATATTATCCCATAATCTTGATACATCCATATCTGTTCGCCCTCTCCAAACTAAATAAAGTCTGGCACTGTCATATGGTGTTAACACAGATGTATGTGATATTTCTCCATGTGGACTAGAAGCATAATAAAACGGTGAACTAGTACCTAATGCATGGTAAATTGGACTACCAACCAATCGATCCATTCCAGCCATTCTAATCATTTTATTTGAATAATCTCTTTCTGAAGTATGTCGTGCTCGCCAGGGTAGAGATAAGTTATAATGATCACCCATTGCATCAGCAACTTTATCACCATTTTTTGCCGCCTGATAAGCATAATAAACCTGTTTATCAAAAGCTATATTTGTAGAAATATCTGTATCTTTCACATTAGAAGGCCTCCATGCCGCACCATGTAAAGTATGTAAATCTCTACCTTCGGCATTTCCCAAATTTTGAATTGCAGCATCAATAATAATTGACATCAATCTTTGAGCCGCCGCAGTACTTTTTGGGTGACTTAATGGTGGTGGATTGCCTTCAATTGTAAGCGCAGTTACATCTGGGGTGATATAAGCTAAAACTTCCTTGGCCCTCTCTCCAAAAGTAGTCTGAATATATTGCATGCATGCATCTGTAGGAGATTGACCTGCAATTTCATGCACAACATCTAAATTCTTATCAACAACAATAGCCTCTGTTTCAGCACCCAAACGTGGTTCATGCTTTCCGGCTTCTTCGAGAACATAATCAATTCGTTTTTTATCCATTAGATTGTTTTACTAATTTTCTAATAACATCTCCAACTTTTCTGATTTCTTCTTCTGTTGAGGCAGCAGTGAATCTTGCTAATAAATTAGCTCCTTCAGGTCTAAACATTTCCCCAGGTGCAATCATTAATTTATGCTCATTTGCAAGAATACTCATTGCTTCTTGTGTTCCAGAAACAGGTCTACCAGTTTTATCACGAACCAATGGCTGACCATCTGGGCCAATTAAAGCACCAGTACCATAAAATGAATCACCTATCTGAAATGGTATTTGAGCGGACAACTGATCATTCATTAAATTTCTAGCATTATTAATTGCTTGATATCGTGGCCCCATAGCAGCATGAATACCTTGTGGAAATGACCACAATGCCGCTGCAGTAATAGCTTCATCCGGTCTTGCATATGCGTTCCAATTGCCTTTTACCTTTTTTGCCGCGGCCATATATGATTTGGCCATTTCATCGTGTCCTTGTGGAGCAAACCAAAACATACTCGCAGTCTTTTTTTGAGAATCGGTAGCTTTTGTTTCACCAACTAAAACTGAAATTTTACCTAAAACTTCCGGAGGCAATTTTTGTAATTCTTTGAGACCTAAAATATCTACACCATTACGAGCAATTACTGAATAGAATGCATCAATATTGAAGAAAACATTGTTCTCAGCACAAATTTCCGCAATTTCCTTTAATGTTTCCGGTGAAACTCCAAGACCAGTAGGGTTACTTGGTTGAATTGTATTAACCCCCATCAATCTTAGTGAAGGGTTATTTTTTACAAACTCCATAGCTTCTCTAACTCCAGCAGGACTTTGTAATAGTCCGTGCCCATCCGTTGTAGGCGAATAAACAAGTTGGATTCCAATTTCTTGCGCAGAATCTTGATATCCTGACCAAGTTAAAGGATCAACAATCATAGTCGGTTTAGCCCTAACTCCACTTTCCGCATCCATTTTTTCAGATCTTTGCCTTACACCGGTTAAAAAAGAGTTAATTGCAGTTCTTCCTGAAATCGTGGACATTCCCTGATACGGACCACTAATGTTTAGTCCTTTCCTTGCAATTAAATCAAGTACTTTAGGATATTCAGCCGCATAATTTTGAGGCAAATCATACATTCCAAGACTTTTAGCATCTGATTCAATTCCAACAATTTTACCAATATCTCTTCTATAATCTTTAAATGCTGGATCCAAATCTTCACCAACTAATGAAATATCCCCGGCAGATTGATCAATAATATCACCACCCAATTTTTGTGCGGCAGCTTTCATCTCTTGTAAACTCGCTCCCTTATAAGGTCTTCCTAAAACTGGCCTTTTCAATGCTTCATTTCCTGAAACAAATTCTTCCATTGAGGGCTTATTCATATTTTATGATTAACAAAATAAGACAACAAATTATCCTCTTGTCACAAGCAAGTAAATTCATTTCCGGCTTTTGTACTTGACGATTGTGGCGAAATCTTAGCTTCATAGCTTATATGTGGCTTGATGAGCCGAATAAGTACGAGTAGAATTCGCAGGAAAATAAATTTAAAATATATGTTCCGCCCAGTCGATCCAAAAACAGATTTACCTGAAGTAGAGAAAAAGCATCTTGAATATTGGAAAAGAAAAGATATTTTCAAGAAATCAGTAGATCAAAGAAAAGGGAAGGAGAAGTTTGTTTTCTTCGATGGACCTCCTTTTGCAAACGGTCTTCCACATTACGGTCACATAATGGCAAATTCTCTGAAAGATGCAGTGACTCGTTATAAATCAATGCAAGGCTTTTATGTTCCTCGAACAAACGGATGGGATTGTCACGGCTTGCCAGTTGAATACGAAATTGAAAAACAGTTGGAACTTTCAGGTAGAAAACAGATTGAAGAATATGGAATAGAAAACTTCAACACAAAATGCCGTGAAAGCGTTTTTAAATACACAAAAGAATGGGAAACACTTTTGGAGAGAATTGCCCGTTGGGTTGATATTGAAGACGGTTATGCAACTCTCGATTCAACATACATGGAGTCAATTTGGTGGGTTTTTAAACAAATTTGGGATAAAAAACTTATCTATCAGGGTTTCAAATCAATGCATATTTGCCCAAGATGTGCGACACCGCTTTCAAATTTTGAAGTTTCGCTTGGCTACAAAGATGTTACTGATCTCTCAGCCACAGTAAAATTCAGATCAAAAGAAGATCCAAATACATATTTCTTGGCTTGGACTACAACTCCTTGGACACTTCCTGGAAATACGGCATTAGCAGTTGGGGCAGATATAAAATATGTAAAAGTTACAAGAGATGGAGAACATTTTATTCTAGCAAAAGATCTCCTTGAGAAAAATTTCGAAATGGATGGATTGATAATTGAAGAGGAAATGGATGGTGCTGCTTTGAAAGGTAAGAAATTCGAGCCACTTTTTAATTATTATGTAAATTCAGGTCTACCGGGCATAGAAAATGCCTTCAAAATTATTACAACAGACTTTGTTGATACTGAAACCGGAACAGGAATAATCCACATTGCTGGTGGTTATGGTGAAGATGATATGAATGCTGTCATTGCAAATGATATGCCGATAATTCAGCACGTTGATATGAATGGTAATTTCAACCCAGAAGTTACTGAATTTGCTGGAAAATTTGTAAAAGGCCAAGATCAAAATGTTGCTGCATTATTAGAGAAAAACGGGCTACTTTTCAAAAAAGAAAATATTCGCCACAGTTATCCTCATTGCTGGCGTTGTGACACTCCACTTTTGAATTATGCAACTAAGGCTTGGTTTATAAGAGTAACAGATTTAAAAGACAAATTAATCGCGAATAATAAAAAAATTCACTGGCAACCTGAGCATCTTCAAGAAGGGCGTTTTGGAAAATGGCTTGAGCAAGTTCGTGATTGGAATATTTCCAGAAATCGTTTCTGGGGCTGTCCGATACCGGTTTGGGAATGTGAATGCGGAACTTTTGAATGTATAGGCTCAATGGTCGAATTAAAAGAAAGAGCTGGTTTTTTACCGATGCGTGATAATGAAGTCGATTTGCACAAACCTTATATTGATGAACTGACAATGGAATGTAAGGCCTGTGGAAAAACGATGAATAGAATTCCGGAAGTACTCGACTGTTGGTTTGAATCAGGTTCAATGCCATATGCTCAGCTTCACTATCCTTTTGAAAATAAAGAAGAATTTGAGAAAAATTTCCCTGCAAATTTCATTGCGGAAGGAGTTGATCAAACTCGTGGTTGGTTTTATACCCTTCACGTTTTAGCAACAATTTTATTCGATGAGCCAGCATTCAAAAACGTAATCGTAAATGGAATTTTATTGGCTGCAGATGGTGAAAAACTTTCAAAAAGAAAGAAAAATTACCCAGATCCAAATAAACTTTTTGATGAAAAAGGAGTCGATTCCACCAGAATGTTTCTTTACACATCCACTGCGCCACTTGCTGAAGATGTTCGTTTTTCTGAAATGCATGTTGAAGAAATCGTAAAAAAATTCACTTTAACACTTTGGAATACATATAGTTTCTTCGTTACATACGCAAATATCGACAATTTTAAATTTGATGAAAAACTTCCTGCATCAGAAAATATTCTTGATCAATGGATTCTTTCAAAATTGAATTCACTGATCAAAGAAACAACTGAGCAAATGGAGGAATACAACCTCACAAAGGCAACAAGACCAATGCTAGATTTTATTGATAATCTTTCAAATTGGTATTTGCGCCGAAGCCGAAGAAGATTTTGGAAATCAGAAAATGACTCAGATAAAAATCAGGCATATCAAACACTTCACATTATTCTAGCTGAATTTTCAAAATTACTAGCTCCATTCATGCCATTTATTTCAGACGAGATTTTCCGAAATTTAACAGAGAAGGAATCTGTTCATCTTGAGGACTGGCCAAAAGCTAATGAAGATTTAATTGATGAAGAACTTAATGCAGAAGTTGCAGCAGCAAGATTAATTGTAACACTTGGCCATGCAATTCGTGGAAAAAAGAAGATAAGAGTTAGACAGCCACTTCAAAAAGTTCAAATTGTTCTATCGAAATCAATAAAAGCTGAAGTTATTGAAAATCAGCGAGAAGTTATTTTAGAGGAGTTGAATGTTAAAGAACTTGAAATCATAAATGATGCGAAAGAGATTGCAGATGTATTAATTCAAGCAAACGCAAAACTGCTTGGCCCAAAATATGGGAAAGAAGTTCAAAGTATTATAAATGCAGCAAAAGCTGGAAATTATGAAATTTTAGAATCAGGTCAAGTTAAAATATTAACTTTCACACTTGAACCTAATGAGATTGACTTCATTTATAAAGGAAAAGAAGGTCAGGATGTTGAAACTGAAAATGGAGTTCTTGTTTCACTAGATACAAATCTTTCTCAAGAGCTTATAAAAGAGGGCTACATGAGAGAGATAATTAGATACATCCAAGATATGCGTAAAGAAGCCGGATATCAGGTTAGTGATAGGATTTTGTGCTTAGTTGAGTCCGAACCTGCAATCAATGAGGCGGTTCTACTTCATTCTGACACTATCAAAACCGAAACACTTTCAAATGAGCTACAAGTAGGCGGTGATCTAGAATGGGATCTTGAGAAAAATGTGGAAATTGAAGGCTATCTAACTAAGCTTGCAGTAAAACTATATAAGTCATAAAATCTAAGCATGATTGTTTCAATTATTTATACACTACTTGCGAATGCAATTGCGCTGTTTGTAAGTGATAAAATTTTAGATGGTTTGAGTATCGAAGGCGGATACATTGCATTTGTTGTTGTCGGACTTACGATTGCTATTCTAAACTTCTTCGTTAAACCGATTCTTAAATTTCTGGCATTTCCATTGGTTTTCTTCAGTGCAGGATTATTTCTATTTGTAATCAATGCCTTCATAGTTTACCTCGCCAAATATCTTATAGATGTTATGGATATCAGTAATATAGCTATGAACGTAGATAATCTATTGACCTACGTACTAGCCGCTATTATCTTTGGCCTCGCAAACTGGTTTATTTCATGGTTAACAAAAAATTAATATGTTAGAAAAAGTTTTAATGATTTTGCAGGCTGTATCTGCAATATTTCTTGTAATAAGTATTATAATTCAAGAAAGAGGCGGAGGATTATCAGATGCAATTGCAGGTTCTGCAGGTTCGAATACTATTCAAACTAGTAAAAGAGGGGCTGAAAAAGTACTTTCGTACTTAACAGTAGTATTTCTTGTTGCCTTCATTCTCCTATCGCTAGTTCTCAACTTTCTATAATGAAGCTTTTCTGGAAAACAATTAAATCCTTCAATAGTAAGGAAAAATTGGCAGCTCTTTTGCTGTTAGGTGTTTTCTTTCCAAGTACAATCTCAATTATTCTGGATAAAACTGAAAATGGGGTTCAAAATAGCAATGCAAAAACATACACTGAAGCTGTTGTTGGCCAAATTAGTCATTTAAATCCGGTTTATACAGAATTATCAGATGCAGATTCAGATATATCAAGTTTAATATTCTCAGGCCTGGTAAGGTACATACCATCTACAAATACATTCGATGAAGATATTGCAACTCATACTTTAAGTGAAGATAAATTAGTCTACACATTCACTCTTAAAAATGGAATTGTCTGGCAAGATGGTATAGAAATGTCTGCTGATGATATTTACTACACTTATGTAGATGTAATTCAAAATGAAAATTTTAAGAATCCAATTTTAAAATCCAATTTTCACGGTGTTAAAATTGAAGTTGTTAATTCAAGAACATTAACATTTACATTGAATGCGCCAAATGCATTTTTCTTTTCCGAACTAACATTGGGAATTCTGCCAAAACATATACTTGCTGAAACATCAGTTGAGAATTTAGATACGAGTGAGTTTAATAAAAATCCAGTTGGTTCAGGTCCATATAAAGTAGATGGACCATATCAAATAAATGATGATTCAACATCAAGCGTTACTCTTGTTAGAAATGATAAATATTATGGTAAGCCTCCTTCAATTGAAAGAATTCGATTTATAGCATACCCTGATATTACAGAATTAATAAATAATAGATCAGTTTGGCACGGTGCGGCACGAATAAAATCTACACAAATTTCAGATATTGATACTTCAGATTTAAATTCATATACTTATGAATTGCCACAATATACGGCTCTATTTATAAATACAGATTCAAAATTTTTAGGTAAAAATAAGGTTAGACTAGCCATCTCTAAAGCGATAGATAAATCAGAAATTCTCTTAAGCACATCTTACACAAAACAAATCGACACTCCACTTTTAGAGTTAAATCAAGATAACTGGGCGAATACATATAACTTATCAGAGTCACAAGGTGCATTATTTGATTCAGGTTGGAAGATTAATGAAACTGATCAATATAGAAAGAATTCAGATGGAGATATTCTTAGTTTAAGATTGGTACGAAGAGACTTTTCAGAAACGAATCCTGTACAAGAAAAAACTTTTTTAGATATAGCTGCATTAATTACAGATCAACTTAAAGAAGTAGGTATTGAAGTAAAAATAGAGGAATATGAAGTTGAAGCACTAAATGAAATTATAATAAACAGAGATTATGACTTGCTTCTTTCAGGACAGAGTCTTGGATATAATCTTGACACATTCTCATTTTGGCATTCCAGCCAGTCAAATGAAAATGGTTTGAACCTATCAAATTATCAAAATCCGAAGGCAGATTACCTGATTGAAAATATCAGAAAGACATTCGACCAAAAAGAGAAAGAGGATGATCTCGCCTCTCTTGCCAAAGTGATAGCAGAAGATGTACCGGCAGTTTTTCTTTACACTCCAACATATTACTATCTTGTAGATAAAAAAATATCAGGGATAAACATCCAGAATATATTATTACCTAAAGATAGATTTGCAAATATTACGGAATGGATATTTAATTAAATTATGAAAATAATATTACTTCAAAGTATAAAAAATATTGGTCAGAAAGGTGAGGTGAAAGAAGTATCTGAAGGCTATTATAGAAATTTTTTATTACCAAGAAATCTAGCCTTAGTCGCAACAGATAAACAAGTTACTCACATTCAATCACAAAAGGCAAAAGCAGTTGAGAAACTTGAAGGAATGAAGGAAAGTGCTCATTCAATTAAATCAAAAATAGAAGGTCAAACATTGATCCTTAAGGAAAAATCTAGTGAATCCGGTTCTTTATACAGAGCCATTAATGAGAAAATCATTGCAGAGCTGATTAAAGATCAACTACATGCAATTATTCCAACAAGCTCAATTAAATTAGACGATCATTTTAAGAATACAGGTACATTCCAAGTAAAAATTAATCTTTTTAAGGGGGTTGATGCGAATTTAAACTTGAAGATTGAATAACACTGACAAAAGATCAGCTAAACCATGAAAGGAAAAATTTTATCATTGGATGTCGGTACAAGGAAAACCGGACTTGCTATTTCTGATATTGATCAAACAATGGCATTTATGCGGCCTGAAATTATACATTCATCGGCAGAAGAGTTGATTTTGGCTATAAAAGAGCTAATAAAAAGTGAATCAATTCATGAATTACTTGTAGGATTACCATTATCTCTATCAGGAGAAATGAAAAAAAATAATAGAGTTTACGAGATTATTCAGAAAATTGAATCTGAAATAAATTTACCTGTAAAAAAACTAGATGAGCGTTGGACTACAAAACAAGCAATTTCAAATGCCTCTAAAAACGAAGAGGATGATAGTCAATCAGCTTTAATTTTGCTGCAAAATTATCTAGACATTAAAGCCTGAATCCCTGGTAAAGTTTTGCCTTCCAAAAATTCTAGCATTGCACCTCCACCCGTAGAAATATGTGTAAATTTTTCTAGTGGGATGCCAAACTTATTGATTGCATCAATTGTATCTCCACCACCAATAATTGTAGTAATATGAGAGTTTGATAGTTTGAAAGCAATTTCTTTAGTTCCGTCTTCAAATTGAGGGTATTCATATAATCCCATCGGTCCGTTCCAAATAACAGTTGCTGACTCATTAATAAGACCTTGAAAGTTTATTATTGTATTTTTACCAAGATCTAAAATTTTCATGTCATTTAAAACTAAATCCACATTAACTGTTTCAGCTACTGATTCTTTATTTATATCCTTTGCCACAACTACATCAACAGGTAGTAAAACTTTTTTACCCATTTTCTCTGCATCAATTAAAAATTTCTTAGCAACTTCCAATTTTTCCTTCTCAAATAGTGAAGAGCCAATATTTTTTCCTTTTGCTGCCAAAAAAGTGTTAGCAAGTGCTCCACCAATCAAGAAAAAGTCTGCAAGATTAAGAAAATTATTTAAAATACCAATTTTTGTATCAATTTTTGCTCCACCAGTTAGTAAACATACCGGTTTTTTAGGATTCTCTAATAGACCAGATAACACTTCAATTTCTTTTTGAAGAAGCAAGCCTGCATATGAAGGTAAAAATTTAGCTACTCCTGCAGTACTGGCATGTGCTCTATGAACAGTTCCAAACGCATCATTAACAAAAATATCCGCGTATGATGAGAGTTTTTTCGCAAAACTCTCATCATTTTTCTCCTCTTCAGCATGAAAACGAGTATTTTCAAGAATATAAATATCAGAATTCATTTCTTTTAATTGGTTTACAACATCATCTCCAACACAATCATCAAGTTTAATAACCTTGGTATTAAGTAGAAGTTCAAGTTCCTTGCCTATAACATCAACCTTCAAACTTTCAATAAATTTTCCATCAGGTCTACCTAGATGTGTCAAAATTATAACTTTAGCTCCATTCTCTAAGATATATCTAATTGTATCTAAGCTTTCAGTAATCCTAGTATTATCTTCAATCTTTCCATCATCAGATAAGGGAACATTTAAATCACATCTTAATAAAACCTTTTTTCCTTTTAAATTAGCATCTTTTAAAACTGGAATATTCATAAAATATTTAACATTTTAGTGGCTAAATATGAGGCATCATAAGCCTTACTTATTCTTTTCATAGCATCAGATTTCTTTTCACACATCAAAACTTCAAAAATTATTGGCACTCTATATTTTAAACTAACCTGTAAAATTCCATCAGAACACATCTCACAAACTCTATCATAGTGGTCAGTGTCACCTTTTAAAACCAAACCAAGGGCAACAATAACTGAAACTTTTTTCTTCAAAATTAATTCTTGCGCTACGAATGGAATTTCCAATGCACCAGGAACTTTTAAAACTATTGGTTTAATATTTTGTTCTTCAAAACCCTTCAAACATTCTTTTAACATTTTCTCTGTAACTTTAGTATTAAACTCGGAAACAATAATTGCAATTTTTTTCATTTATTTAGTGAATTTAAGTATCTAGCTAGAATATCTATTTCGATATTTACCTTATCATCGGCTTTTAAAAACGACAAATTCGTATTTTTTAATGTTTCAGGAATGAGTGACAATGAAATCTTATCACCTTTTCTACCCTGAACAGTCAAACTAACCCCATTTACTGTAATTGAAGCTTTATCAGGGAAGAATTTAATATATTTTTTATCGATTTTTAAGGATAAGACTTCTCCAGTTTTACAAACTTCAGCCACTGAATCAACATGACCAGTCACAATATGTCCAGAAATAAAATCAGAAACTCTCATTGATGGTTCAAGATTTACAAATGATCCGGTATGCAGTGAGCCTAAATTTGTATTTTCATAAGTCTCTTTAACTAGGGAAACAGAAAATTCTTTATTCTGAAATTGCTCTACTGTAAGGCAAACACCATTAACACAAATACTCTCACCTTTAGAGAAAAAAGATTTATTAAGCGATGTTTTTATGTCCAAGACAAGCAAATTTTTGTTTTTTTTGACATTTTTTATCACAGCCATCTCTTTAACTATACCTGTAAACATTGATGGAATTATTAAAGGAAAAATTCAGGACTAATTCAGATCTATATGGGAAAACTATATTGTATTCTCTAACCCAATTTATATGAGAAGCGTCAATAAAGTAACACTTTTAGGACATATAGTAAATGATCCTGAATTAAAGAAAACCAAAAACGGTAAATCCGTTTCAAGTTTTTCAATCGCCACAAATAATGAGTGGAACGATGCAGACGGAAATGCAAAACGCAGTGCAGATTTTCATAGAATAGTTACATGGGATAAACTAGCAGAAATTGCATGTAAACATCTTAAAAAAGGCTTTCCTGTTTACTTGGAGGGACGTCTAACAAATCGTAGTTATGAGGGGAAAGATAAAGTACAGTACTATATTACTGAAATTGTTGCTTCAAGTATCCACATACTAAAATGGGAAACTGATAAGAAGGAAATGGAAACTGTTGAGCTTGCAGCTTAATAAAAATCCATTAGAGTATTGCTGTGAACAAGCCATTCCTAACAGTAATCATCCCAACCTTCAACAGAAGCTCCTGCCTCGACATTTGTTTAAATCGATTATTCTCACAAAATCTATCTAGAGAAAGTTATGAAGTCATCGTTGTAAACGATGGCAGTACTGATGAAACAGAATTAATTTTAAAACAATTTGAGAATGAAAATAATTTCAAACATTTAAAACAGAAAAATTCGGGGCAGGGGAATGCAAGGAATTTAGCTATTAAACATTCAATAGGTCAAGTCATTTTATTTATTGGAGATGATATTTATGCCGAAGAAAATTTCTTAAAAAAACATATCGATTTCCACATGGAAAACCCTGCTATAAATTATGCTGGTTTAGGTAGAATTGAATGGTTTCCTGAGAATAAAATTACAGCATTTATGAATTGGCTAACAAATGGTGGACCTCAGTTTGCTTACAATAATCTGAGAGACTCTGAAGAAGCCACTTTTTGGTATTTTTACACATCAAACATATCAATAAAAAAAGAATTACTAATAAATGACAATTTTGATCCAGATTTCAAATCATATGGTTGGGAAGATATTGAGCTCGCATACAGATTAAAAAATAAATACGATTTAAAAATAATTTATAATGAAAATATCCTAGCTTATCATGATCATCAAATTTTTGAAGATTCATTGAAGAAACGAATGCTTTCTATAGGTAAATCTGCAAAAATCTTTGAAAGGAAGGCTCATGATATAAATATAATACCGAAGGGGATTAAGTTGCTGATTTTATCTTTAATATCAAGTCGAATAAGTTTATTATTACTCTTGGTTTTAAAAAGCATTTTACCAAGTTTATTTCAAAAATATTACTGGTACTCGCTTTCAAAACGTTACTTTCTTATCGGGTTAAAAAATGTATAATTAATGCAAATTTCTATGCCAAATAAAAAGTACATTTCAATACTAATCATATTCTCTCTTGTTTTTACGGCATGTCTTAGAAAACAAGAGGTACAAGTTGTAAAATCTGAAGCAGTTACACTAACATTCTACGGACTTTTTGATAATGAAGATCTTTATTCACCAATAATTAAGGCATTTGAATTAGAAAATAGGAATGTTTCAATAATTTATAAAAAATTTACTGATCCGGAGTCATATCTGTCATTAATAGTTAACGAACTTGCGGAAGGTAAGGGCCCAGATATTTTTATGCTACACAACACATGGTTTCCTGATAATTATAAAAAATTAAAATCATCCCCATCATCAGTAGTAACACCTGAAACATTTAGAAATGCATTTGTGCAAGTTACTTCTGACGACATGATAATTCCGGATTCAAATAATATTGAACAGGTCTACGGGGCCCCTATATATGTCGACACATTGGCCTTATATTATAATCAAACACAGTTCAATGATGCAGTACCTGAAAGGGGCAAGCCTGCTAGTACATGGAGTGGGATTGTTGGCGATGTAATTGAATTAAATAAACAAGATAATAGCTACGAAAGATTTAAAAGGTCTGGAATAGCAATGGGTAGAGGTGATAACATTTTACGCTCATTTGATATTCTCATGCTTTTATTTTTACAAAATAAAGTAAATTTTTATACATCTGATCTAAGGAGTGTTGATTTTGCAGATGATGAGAATGCAGTAACCGCCTTGGATATATATTCTAGTTTCGGTCTACCGAGTAAAGCTAACTACAGTTGGAATAAATATATTGCGGATGCAGATTCTTCAGAAAAAGAAATAACGACATTTGCAAGAGGTAAAGTTTCAATGATTTTCGGCTATTCATACACATATGAAGATATAATAAATGAAATTTCAAGATTAAAGGCGCTAGGCGAAGAAGTGATTGATATAAATTCAATCAAAATTCAGGAGGTACCTCAGATGTTTGACCCAACAAGTTCATCGGATACTAGAAAAACATATGCAAGCTATTTCGCTCCTGTTGTGGCTAGAACTTCTGCGAATTCAGATTTAGCATGGAAATTTATTGCAACTCTTGTATCAGAGTCCAACCAAATATATCTAAATGAAAATACTCATAGGCCATCTGGTAGAAGAAGTTTAATCACAGCCCAATCACAAGACCCAATTTATGGTGCATTTGCTGATCAAGTCGGTTATGCGCAAAGTATACCTATGTATAATTTCTATAAATATAAATCAGTATTTTTAAATGCTATATCTGAAATTTTAACCACTGCAGATACTGCAAAAGTAATAAAAAATACTGCAGAACAAATTCAAAATTTTATTCCAAATGAGGGTATAAAACCTGTATTGAAAATTGAGTGAAATATTAAATAAAATTCAAAAGTTTTTGTTCTCACTTTTGATTGTATGTCTTCCTTTTCAGATAGATACTTTAATTTATCAAAGCAATTGGGGCGGTGGAATTTACAATCCATATACAAGCATCAATATAACACTTACTGAAGTTTTACTATATTTAGTTTGCGGTGTTTTTTTATTTTATAGTTACATTGCGAAGAAAAAAATAACATACGGAGAAAAAAGTTTTTTTCTTGTATTACTTGTCATTATATCAGCATTCTTATTATCACTTATTTACAGCGATTTTAATGATTCAATAACTAAATTATTATTATTTATAAAAGTTTTTGATGTGATTATTTTTTACATTTTGCTTGTAAATAAAATATTACCCATTAGAGACTTAATTAAGTTATTGGTTTTTACTATGGGTTTTCAAGCTATAATTGGCATCTTACAATTCTCTTTTCAATCAGATCTTGGACTCTCATTTTTGGGAGAAAATTTGCTGAATAAATATAATCCACAAGTAGCAAAATTTTTTTATAAAGAAACTGCAATTTTAAGATCATACGGAACATTTCCACATCCAAATATTTTTAGTGCATATTTATTAATTTCAGTTTTACTGCTTCTGGTAATTTGGAAAGAATTAAGCATTTACAAAAAATACCCATTATTAATGGTAATCACAACTGCAATTTTATTGACATTTTCAAGGTTAACAATTTTGGCAACAATAATTGCGGTATTAGTCCTTTTATATTGGTATTTGAATGAATTAAAATTTAAAAATCGCTTAAAATTCCTAATCATATTCGGACTGCTATTAAGTCAAATTTTATTTCTTTGGACATATAGAATCTTAAGTGTATTTACTGATAATTCAATTCCTGAAAGATTAGATAGTTATAGGAATGCAATTTCAATTTTTTTTCAATATCCACTCGGAGTTGGATTCAATTTATCAACTCAATATTTAGATATAGCTACAACAAAAAATTTCCTTCCATGGGAATATCAACCTGCACATAATATTTACTTATTGATTTTGTCAGAAGAAGGCTTTATCGGAAGTCTGATTTTTCTATTTTCTATATGGTTCATAATTTATAAAATATCACTAAAAAGAAAAAATCTATTAGATAACATCCAAACAATCAATTGGAGAATATTCTTATGTATTTTTTTGTCACTATTTATTATTAGTCTTTTCGACCATTATCTACTTAGCCTTGAACAAGGAAGATATCTAGTTGCACTTTGTTATGCTCTGTTTGCAATTTTTTACAGTAAGAAGAAAAACATAATACCAATCAAGAAGGCAGCCTAATATCATTAAACATTTTGTGCCCGGCTATAAAATCCTTTGCTGATAAAATATTTTTTGATTCCAGCTGGAGCAAATTTACATTAATCGATCCATCTAAAGTTCCTATTCTAATTGATGAATTTTGACATTTAACAAGACCAGCTTCTATAGGTTCATTTGAAATGCTAATATCAATCATTTTCAACCTATTTTTATTATATGTTGTCCATACTCCGGGCCAAGGTGAATATGCTTTGAAAATAGAGAAAATTTCTGATGATGTTTTTTGAAAATCTAAATAGCCATCATGCTTGCTGATTTTCTTAGTAAATGTGGCAAGATTTGCATCTTGGACAATAAAGTTTGAATCGACATTTAAGCTAAATAAAGCATCAGGAACAAATTCAGCAGCTATATCAGCTATTTTTTGATGTAAATTACCGGCAGTCCATTCCTCATTTATTAATATTTTTTTTACTTTATAAATTGGCCCTGCGTCCATTTTCTTTACCATTTTCATAATTGATATCCCGGTTTCCTTTTCAGAATTTAAAATGGTTGCTTGTATTGGTGAGGCACCTCTATATTTGGGTAACAACGAAGCATGAATATTTATTGGAGCCAATTTTGGTAAATTCAAAATTTCTTCTGGTAAAATCTTGCCATATGCGAAAGTTAAAAATAAATCCGCTTCTAGTAAAGACATTTTTTTTATAACATCTGTATTAAATTCCTCAGGTTGAAAAATCTCAATATTTAACTTTTCAGATATTAACTTTACCGGATTTTTTTTAAGGACTAAACTTCTTCCGGCTGGTTTATCAGGTTGAGTAACAGTCATCAGAATTTTACACCTTGAATCCTTTTCCAAAGCATTCAATAATGGAATCGCAATATCCGAACTTGAAAAAAATATAATTTTCATCACAAAAATAATTTACCAGAATTATGAAAACAAAGCGAAAAGATCAAGTAACAGAGTTAATTACTAGAGAAATTTCAATACTGCTTCCAAAGCATATTAGAAGTGAGACTTACGGACTACTATTTGTTACCCATGTTGAATTAAATTCAGATTCTTCACAGGTAAAAGTTTGGATTTCAGCACAAGAAAATCTTGATTTATTACAGAAGGAATTAACTTTTAAAGTTAGAGATATTCAATCCGAGTTTAATAAAATGATACATATGAAAGTAGTTCCAAAATTAGTCTTAAAGGCGGACGAAAAAAATCCTGATGTTGAAAGAGTGGAAAGTTTACTTAAAAAACTATAATTTGAATTCAATTACAAAGGCACATCATAAAATATTATATGTAATTGGAGTAGCCACAACTATCAGTTGGCTTTCATGGATCTTAGTAATAATGAATCTTGACCCATATGAATCGACTAGAATGGGTTTAAGCCTTTTTTTTGTTAGCTTAACACTCTCATTGATAGGTACATTTACAATAATACTTTTTTTCTTAAAAAAACTAAGGAATCCTAATGAAGTGTATATCAAGCATGTAATGATTTCACTTAGACAAGGAATTTTACTATCTGCATCAACAACAGTATGCCTTGCATTTTTAATGCTTGGACTTCTAAGAATCTGGAATGGCCTTTTAATAGTTATAATAATAACACTCCTTGAGTTCTACCTGAGTGGAAAAGACGAGTTAAATTGAATAATCAGGATTTGAAACTAATCTAATATGTGTAAGTGGAAATACAACAATTTTCACTTCTCCTTGAATGTACTCAAAATCAAGATATGGTGATGACAATGAATTGCAACCAAGCTGGTTAAAACATCTTCTGGAGTCAGAACTCTTATTTCTGTTGTCACCCAATACAAAATATTTATCCGCAGGCACTTCAAACTCTTGTTCTGAGACTCTGTATGGATAAGTCTTTCCTAAGTTATCTTCATTTAAATAATCTTCATCTAATTTTTTATAATCTCCATTTGGATCCATAATATAAACATAGCCTTCCGCAATCTTTAATTTATCTCCAGGCTCGCCTATAACTCTTTTAATATAATATTCACCCTCTTCTTGTCCAGGTGCTTGAAAAACTAAGACATCTCCTCTGTTAATATTAGTCAGGCTCCAGCCAAAAAAAGAATTAACAGAAAATTTTGAAACTAAAATATACTCGCCATCTCCGTTATAACATTCATCATTGTAAACATTAAAAGTATCACACATTGATGGCCCATGAACTCTAAATGGGGCGAAAATATAGAGTCTTATAACCTGTACAAGTACAAATACAACAACAACATCAGTTAAAACATCTATAATAAATCTCTTTAATGAAAACTCAATATTTTTCTTCATATTTTATTTATGCTTGCCAGAAGAGGATACCAGCAAATATAATTAAATAAATATGATTATTGCTGACATAGTATTCAGAAGTCTACTGGGGAAGGGTGAGAAGATACATTATGTAGCTCACTCACATCCTTTTACAATTTATCCGGATCTATTTAGAATAATGTTTTTTGGAATTTTGATACCTTTAGGATTTTACTTTTTACTTCCACCTTTTCTATATCTGTGGGTTGTTTGGGTATCTGTTGGATCACTTTTGTTTTTATATAGATTTTGGGTTTGGTATCTAGACGTATGGCTAATAACCAGCCAAGGAGTTATTGATCATGAGTGGAAAACTTTTTTTACTAAAACGACAACAAGAATTGAATATGATTTTATTGAAGGCGTTTCAAATGAAATCAATGGTTTCTGGGGGACAATTCTGGGCTTTGGAAACATCAAGATTGAACACATGAGCGGCTCAGTTATAACATTAAAAAATATTGCGTCACCAAGAAAGGTTGAGTCAAAATTAATGAGTAGGCACCAAGAACATAACAATAGTCAAAAATTCAAAGATCACCAGAATTTAAAGGATTTAATTACTAAAATGATAAGATCATAATATGACTAAGTTCGAAACAGTAATCGGTTTGGAAATTCACGCCCAGTTATCAACAAAAACTAAGCTTTTCTGCTCTTGCGACAATGATTCATTTAACAAAGAGGCAAATACAAATGTTTGTCCAATTTGTATGGGTTTCCCTGGTATGTTGCCTGTCACAAATAAAGAAGCTCTTGAGAAGGGATTAATTGCATCATTGGCCTTAGAATGCACGATTAATAAAGATTCAAAATTCGATAGAAAAAATTATTTTTATCCAGATCTTCCAAATGGATTTCAAATATCTCAATTTGATCAACCACTTGGTGTTCACGGTAACTTAAAAATTATTCTAAACGGAGAGAAAAAAAATATTAGAATCACTAGACTTCATCTAGAAAATGATGCAGGAAAATTAAGCCATGAGGCTTCAGGTACATTGCTAGATTTTAACAGATCCGGTACGCCCCTTGCGGAAATTGTTTCAGAACCAGATATAAGAACAGCTGAAGAAGCAAGAATATATGCAGAAACAGTACATAAGCTATTAAGATATTCAGGAGCATCTGATGCAGATATGGAAAAGGGAATGATGAGATTTGATGCCAGCGTTTCAATAAGACCAATGGGTGAAACTAAATTATATCCAAGAGCTGAAATAAAAAATTTAAATTCATTTAGGTCACTAGAATCTGCAATTAATTACGAAGTTAAAAGACAAATCGAATTATGGGAATCTGGTAAAGCACATGCTACAGAAGTAACAGTTGGTTGGGATGAAGAGAAACAAATGACCAAAATTCTACGTGAAAAAGAAAGTGCAGCTGATTATAGGTATTTTCCTGAGCCTGATTTGCCACCACTTTTTGCCAGTGATGAACTTATCGCAAAATGTAGAGCAATGATTCCAGAGTTGCCAACAGAAAAATTTGAAAGATTAATAAATGATTATAAAGTTTCAGAATCAGATGCAAAGTTTTACATTGAAGATTTAGGTCTTTCTAACTTTTTTGAAGAATGTGCTAAGAAATCAAAAAATCCAGCGCTTTCAAATTCATTCGTACTTTCAATTTTAATGAGTAAATTGAATGAAGTAGAACAAAAACTTTCAGATACTAAAGTTACAGCTACTGATTTAGCTGATTTAATTCTGTTAATTGATGCTGGAACAATTTCAAATAACGTAGCTAAAAGTACAATTTTAGATGAAATGATTGCCACAGGCGATAAGCCTGAAAATATCATTAAAAAACTAGGTCTAACACAAATAAGTGATACTTCTGAAATTGAGGATTTCTGTAAAAAAGCAATGGAAGCAAATCCAAAAGCTGTTGCAGATATTAAGGCCGGTCAAGGAAAGGCAATGGGAGCACTAGTTGGTGGAGTTATTAAAATAAGTGGAGGTAAGGCAAACCCAAAAATGGTAAATGACATTTTGAATAAACTTCTGTTACAATAGAATCATTAATAACCACTCGCCATGGAAACAATCAATATCTTATATTTAACACTTTCAGTTTGTGTAGCATTACTGACAATTTTCTTATCAATAACATTAATTTATTTAATGTTTATTTTAAGAGATGTAAGCAAGGCAATTGATAGCGCAAAAGATGCCATCGAAAAAGTGAATGAATATATCACAAGGCCGATTCTAATGACAAAATCAATTATCGAATTTATCATGCCATTTATAAATCACGCAGAAGAGAAAATCAGCGGGAAGAAAAAATAGCTGTAAGTGGAAAAACGACAAGAGCATTGAAAATTCTTTTTGAACGTTTTATTGGATTTAGAAACAAGCGCCAAAGCCATTCCAATCCGATATTCCTGATAAAGTTTGGAGCTCTTTTTATATTACCCGAGAAAAAATCAAATGAGCCGCCAACACACATTGCAATAGATAAATTATCAAGTTTATCAAAATATTTAGATACAAATATCTCTTGTTTTGGTGCTCCATACGCAACAAATAAGACATCTGCATTGCTTGATTTTACCAATTCAAATGCCTTTTCAGATGGGTCAATATTTGAGAAACCAGCAATTTTTAGATTACTATGAACATTTTTAAAATAATCAGAAGTTTTTTCTGCAGAATTTCCAAATGCTCCCAAGAAAAATACTGATTTATTATTTAATTCAGCCCAAGAAACAAGCACTAACATAAAATCAGCCCCATGAATAATTTCTGGAAATATTTTTTTAAATGGTTTTTTCCAAAATAGGAAAATCAACAAGAAAGGAAGATAGCAAAGTACTCTCAAAAATTTAGATTTAATCTTCAATAGAGTGCTAACAAGCTGCAAGCCATGGCCATCTGGCAACATTAAATCACCCTGCAAAAGTGCAGTTTTATACTCAGGATTTCTTTCTGACTCTAATAGAATTTCAGGATTTGGAGTGAAAATTTTTAATCTTTTTTCTCCAAGCTGAGAAATTGCTTCACCTAAATTGATTGAATTAATCGGTACATCAAAAATTTTATAACTATTCATATTTTGCTACTGATATAATATTTTTTGCTCTAAATATACCTGTAACATTTGTGCCATGATAGTAATCATTTATTTTAACATTATAGCCGGAATCATGGAAAAGTTTTTGAAGTCGTTTTTTAGAAAATGCATAATAATATCTCATCACTTTATTCTTCCATGGAATTAATAATCCAAAAAAACCATACTTCGGCATTAAAATTGATAGGAGATAAAACAAAAAGTATTTTTTTTGTCTTAAATTCCAATTTGTCATAAAAATATATCCACCTTTATTTAAATAATTTTTACAATTTTCCAAGGTTTCTCTCTGAAGTTCAGCAGGAATATGATGGAAAGAAGCAATTAAAAAAATTGCATCAAATTTTTTCTTAAATTTCATTTTTTTTGAAAAATCCATTGCTTTAAATTCTTCATCAGAAAAATTCTTCTTAGCGAATTTCAACAATTCCACACTTTGATCAACTCCAAGATAAGATCTATATCCTTTTTTTCTCAAAAAAGTTAAAAGTCTACCATTTCCACATCCAAGATCTAAAACATCTGATTTTTTATCATAAAACTTTTCAAAAATCTTAAATTCATCCCAAGGAAAATTTCTTGTTTCAGAAAATTCTGCAGCAATAGAGTCATAGTCTTTCTTGACCTTTTCTGTAATTATATTAGAGTGCATAAGCTAAACCCAATTCAATG
>CAYHXO010000001.1:0-134453 GCA_964360635.1 uncultured Candidatus Peribacteria bacterium | reverse complement strand
TTTCTGTCGAAGCCTGTACATCCCCACGTTTTCAAAGAGCCCGTGGAGTGTATCACACTCTGTCTTCAACGGCCAGCACCTTCTGGCTCATGTCCTGTTTGATTGTATTGAGACGTTTAAAATAATGATCGGGAGTCGGAACTAAATCGATAATGACCGGCTTATCTGATCCGGAAAGCGTAATCTCAAAAGAGCCGTAATTTAATAGCGTCGGTAGCAAACCATTTTGTTTTTTATTTATATCTTGAATTTTCAAAAGATCTATCGAGTCTCGCGAGTCACGAAAAAAAACTGACTTATCCACAATCACAAGTCTCATATTTGTTACAACAACCGTGTGCAAATGATAGTAAAAAACTTTACTAAATTGAAAGTGTAGCAATCCGGTTAAAGCCGTAACTACAACCAAAACCACCCACTTTAAATTGTGCAAATCTTGTCCATTTAAATCTATTAATCCGAAAAAAAAGGTGGATATAAAACAAATAAGTATAAAAAAAATCAGAAAAAAATTAGATAAAATCTTTGACCAATGCCTTCTGAAAAAGAAATGCACAGTCTCGTCATCGAGCTGACCTTTAAAGTTTTTTTTCATACAATCAGGACTGAATAAATAGATGCCCCCAAGGAAAGCATGATAGTAAAGACATAAAACCAAACAATCTGCTTAATGTGCATCCGTCCAAAAAGATGATGATAAATCGACTCGTCAAACCTGTAGATTTTTATATACGCATAAAGCCTCTTGATTGATAAAATCAAAAATAAAATTGAGAGGGCCTGACTAATTATCAAAAACAAAATAATCATGTTTTTGGCTTAAATAGGCACCTTTAGAATAGCCGAAAATTAATTATTCCGCAACCGAGCCAGGCATATCTTTCATTTTCTTCCCCAGCGCTGTAAGGCATTTTTTTAGTTCTTCAACCCAATTCAAACCAAGATCTTCAAAACTAATTTTCAGTTTAGAGCCGGAAATCACCCACTTCGGATTATATTCCAAAAGTGACATAATATTTTCCGGTCTAACTTTCGATGACATATGCAAAACAATTTGACGATCTTTTTGCGAATGCACATTTTCCGCTTTCACATTTATTACACCCGCCTGTTTTGCATACATTTTTGTCTCCAAAACTCGGAATAAATTCGCAACTTCTTCAGGCATTTTTCCGTAATCATCAATCAACTCGCTCTTAAGTTCAGTTAAATAAACTTCTGTATCTGCCGCCGCTAACCTTTGGTAAACAGAAATCTTTTCTTTGCTACTTAAAATATATTCGTCAGGAATATAAGCCGGTAGCGGAATTTCGATTGTCACATCTTTTGAGCCCTCATCTTTTTCTACTTTTCTACCCGCCTTCAAATCTTCAACCGCCTGATTTAGCATTCGCACAAAGTGGCTCACTCCCACAATATTTATTGCTCCGGATTGATTAGCACCAAGAATATCTCCGGCCCCACGAATTTCTAAATCTTTCATTGCGATTTGGAATCCGGCACCCAACTCACTGGCTTCAACAATCGCGCGCAGCCTCTTTTTCGCATCCAATGGAAGCCTCTCCATGTGATATAGGAAGTATGCGTAGGCTTGAGTTTTTGAACGCCCCACACGACCCCTCAATTGATAAAGTTGCGCGAGCCCAAATTTCTCCGCTTGGTTCACAATCAAAGTGTTGGCGTTCGGCAAATCGATTCCATTTTCAATAATTGTCGAACTCACAAGAACATCATATTTGCCTTCCTTAAAATCCAAAATTCTCTTTTCCAAATCGTCCGGGTTCAACTTTCCGTGTGTCACAACAATTCGCGCCCTAGGAATTAATGTTCGCAATTTCGCGGCCATGTCATCAATAGTTTGAACTCGATTATGCAAGAAATAAATCTGTCCGCCACGATCTAATTCTTTCTCAACCACGGTTTTAATTAGCGCCATCGAAAATCTTCGCACCTCTGTTACAATCGGTAATCTTCCCGGCGGCGGTGTTGTGATTGTTGTGATATCTCGAAGTCCGTGCAAACTGATATTTAGCGTTCGAGGGATCGGAGTTGCTGTCAAAGTTAGAATATCTACTTCTGTTCTCAAGGACTTTAATCTCTCTTTTTGCTTCACGCCAAAGCGCTGTTCTTCATCAATAATCAAAAGGCCAAGATCTTTAAATTTAATATCATCCTGTAAAAGTCGGTGAGTTCCAATCACAATGTCGACTTCGCCTTTTTCGAGAGCCTTAATTGTTTTTTTCAACTCGGCCGGAGTTCTGAAGCGTGAAAGCATTTCGATTCGCGCATTAGTTCCCTCCATTCTCTTCAAGAAAGATTTGTAATGCTGGTCTACAAGAATTGTAATCGGCGCCAAAACCGCAACCTGCTTTCCGTCTTGAAAAGCCTTGAACGCGGCCCGCATTGCAACCTCTGTTTTTCCAAATCCAACATCTCCACACACAAGCCTATCCATTGGTTTTTTATTTTCCATATCTCGCTTAACATCCAAAATCGCACGGTGCTGACCCGGAGTAACTTCATATTGGAACTTCTTTTCAAATTCCACCATCGCATTTGTGTCAGGTGAAAATGCCGTTCCTCGTGCCTGCAATCTTTCTGCATAAAGCTCCAAAAGTTCCTTCGCAATTTTCTCGGTTTCTTTTCGAACTCGACTCGTAATTGTATCCCACTCGGCACTTCCCAAACGTGTTAATTTCGGCGCGCGATCTCCCGCTCCAATATATTTTGAAACCTTATCAGCCTGGTCAATCGGCACAAAAAGTCTGTCGTTTTCCGCGTATCCGATTTTCAAATACTCACGCGTAACTTCGTAAACCGTTTTTTTATCTAATCCCAAAAACTGACCAATACCGTGATTCGAATGCACGACAAAATCGTTCACTTTCAAGCCAGTCAAAAAGTCCATGTATGCCTGTTGTTTTTGCGGCGCACGCTTTTCCGCCTCGGTTACTCCGGAAATATCTCTGTCAGAAATCACCTGAACTTTTAAACCTGGATTTTGAAATGCCTCCGGAAAAACTTCATCTTTGTCGATTCCGAACAAAATCACCGCATCATCCGGCACAGCCTCTCCGTTCTTCCATTCCGCAAAATTAATATTCTTCTCTGCAAAAAGTCCGCGATATTCTTCTGGATGTTTTGTGAAAAGAAAAACTCTCCATCCAATCTGCATTTTTTCTCGCATGTCCGCCACAAAATCCATTGGATTGTGATATCTCAAAACTGAAAGATAATGCAAATGGTGGTGATAAGGCGTTTCCTCCATGAAAGATCTGAACTCGATGAACTTCGATTCAGGAAGCCGCTCCTCCATCGCTTTTTCAAAAATCGCCATTTCTTCATTTACACACTCAACTTCATCATCGATCACGATCGAGTTTTTTCCAAATCTAGACAAAATGGAAGTCTTCAACTCACCGGCATTTATCGGATAAATCTGAATTTCTTTAAGATCTTTTACGTTTTCTTTTTTTGACTGATCGTAAACAGAAATCTTTTCAATATTCTCGAAACTCATCTCAATTCTCACTGGAAACTCACTATTCACAGGCCAAATTGTGAGCACATCGCCAAGCCTAAAATAGTCTCCCTTCGCAACAAAAGCATCTCCGGAAACTTCATACCCGGCGGCAATCAATCCCTCAAAAAAAGGAACAGGATCCATCACATCTCCTTTTTTAACACTCATAATCAACTTGTCGATTTCTGCCTGCTCAGGGCACAAAATAGACAAATCACTATGTACAGCCGTAACCAAACATTTCTTTTCCGAATCCAAAATCGCCAACATTTCCATCAAGCGAACTTTGTTCGCCCTTTCTATTTTTTTATCGCGCATTAAATTCTCGTCATGATCAAAATCATAAACCTGCAAATCACCCCAGAGCTGACCAGCCCTAGCAATATGCTCTTTGTGCGAATGATCTGAAGAAATCCAAAAAACATTCTGAATATCATCGTTCTCACGAAGTAAATCAGAAATCAGAAACGCTTTTGAGGAAAAATTTCCACCGCCCGAAACAGACGAATAGCCGTTTTGATTAAATTGCTCTATAAGCTCCAAATTTTGTCTGGAGGCAAAGAGCGAGATAAGATGTTTACAATCCTTCAAGCTGAAATTCAAAAAATCTATTAAACCTTGAGCGGCATTATTATATGAGTATACCCACTCGGTTTTGCAGGCGAGAGTATAACAGGTGAAAGCGCGTCGTTCAAGCCAAAATTCACAGTGTCGTCATCCATTCTCGCCAATGCATCTAGTAAATACTGCACATTTAATGCAACTTCAGCCTTTTCACCCTCCATTTCTAAAGAAAATTCACAGGCACCCTCTCCAATTTGAGTTTTTTCAGTAGTCATACTGATTTTCCCAGAATCAAGTGTAATTTTAATACTATTATTGTTTTCTTTAACAATTACCGACACTTTTTTCAAAGCAGAAGTAAAATCACTCACATTAACTTTTGCTTTTGTTTTAGATTCTTTTGGTAAAATCTTTTCGTAATCAGGGAAATTTCCTTCAATCAACCTTGAAGTTAAAACAACACCGTCAACCTCAAAAGCAATCTGGTTTTTAGTAACATGTAGTGAAATTTCCTTTGACTGAGCGCTTCCCAAAATTTTTGCCAATTCTTGAGCTGTTCTACCAGGAACAATAAATGTTGAAACAGCATCGCTTTCCACATCGATAATTTTCTCTGCTAATCTATAACTATCTGTTGCCACAATTTTCAGTTTTTTATCTTTCAAAATCCAAAGTGTACCTGTTAAAACGGGTCTAGAAATATTTGTCGACGCCACAAACGCAACCTGATCAATCGCTTTTCTTAATGTTTCTGAGGGTAAATTAAACTTTTCTCCTCCATCTAATTTTGGCAAAACCGGAAATTCTTCCGCAGGAATTCCCTTCATTTTTGTGTTCGCATTTTTAGATTTAATCTCCAAAGTGCTTCCTTCTCCTCCGACTAAAGTTACCTCTTCATTATTTAAAAGAGGAACATATGCACTGAAAATTTTCGCGGGCACTGTCAAACTTCCGTCTTTCTCCACATTCGCATCTATTGATGCCTGAATTGCAATTTCCAAATTTGTCGCACTTAATAAAAGTTTTCCGTTTTCGCTTTTTAAATAAATATTATTTAATACCGGCAAAGTATTATTAGGACTAACCGCCCTATTAACTATTGTCAGTGCTTGCGCTAAACCAGACTGTGAACATTTAACTTTCATCTTTTGGATTTTATATTAAATTATATAAATATATAAACAGTAATTGTAGTACCATCTTGCCAAGCACCACCTTTTTATTTCAGAAACTACTATTTCAACGCCACTTTTGTTTCAAAATAGACAAACCTTTACAGATAAACCCAAAACGTCTGTGCAAAACTTTAACCTGTTAAATCACAGCTTTGTGCAAAACTTGTTTAAAACGTGCAGACACTGTGTATAAACTGATGTCTTTTGCTACTTTCACACCGCCCCGCGTGCAAAACCTGGAGCACACGATAAACTTTTTACACACCCTCTCAAAAAACCACGTGCAAAACCTTTTCCACAACTTTTACACATTTGCACATAGTTTTGAACAATCTCTTATTGGCTTAAAACGCGTCGCCACATAGTATTGATACAAATGTCCAACATATAAGTGTTGCCAAAGATCATGATTTCCTTATCGCGACAGTGTCGCGATAACCAGGTTAGGAACTTATTGCTGTTCGAAAGTCCATCAGGTTGTTAATGAGACTCTGTCACGATAAGAGAAAATACAACAACCGTGCCGTGTGCGAACTAGAACCTATAAAATCAAAAATAACTTCTTACAAACCACCTATCTTAATCCAACACCACCAATTCACAAGTATACTTTACAATTTAGGTACATATATTGTATACTATGGTTGTGAATTACATAAGAACCATTTTAGAGCAGATCCGTGAAAATATAGGCAAAAAGCCAATATTGGTTCTTTATGGTGCGAGGCAAGTTGGTAAAACTACCCTCATAAAGTCGATAATGACAGGGTTTTCACGAACCCTGTATCTGCAGGGTGACGACCCAAAAGACGCAGCTTTACTGGAAAACAAGTCAGCAAAAGAGCTTTCCGATCTGGTTACAGGTTATGAATTGGTAATTATTGACGAGGCACAAAAAGTAAAAGATATAGGGGTCACCCTGAAACTGATCGCGGACAATGTACCGGGAGCTCGACTTATTGCATCCGGACCCTCCTCTTTTGAACTGGCCAACAAACTAAGCGAGCCACTTACGGGGAGAAACCGCAAATTTTACTTGTACCCACTCTCGATCAAAGAGCTGGTGTCCGCCTATGGGGAAATCGAAGTCGGCAAAGAACTCGACTCGTATCTTACTTTTGGAACTTATCCTGCAATAGTCTCCGCAACTTCCAGAGAAGAAAAAGCACTTCTTATAAAAGAACTGGCCGCAGATTATTTGTTTAAAGATTTGTTCTTATTCGGAGATATTCGCAACTCCTTTGCATTCGAAAAACTGGTGAAACTTTTGGCTCTCCGCGTCGGAAGCGAAATTTCATACACAGAACTCGCAAAGGAAGTTGGAATCAGCAGAGACACAGTTTACAGTTATGTAAATTTACTCGAACAGGCCTTTATAATTTTCCGGCTTACCCCTCTCTACACCAACAAAACAAAAGAAATTAACAAGAACCACAAAATATACTTCTATGATGTAGGAATTAGAAATGCAGTAATTGGGAACAGCGATCCGATAGATCTTCGACCGGACAAAGGTGCAATTTTCGAAAATTTCTTTATTACAGAGAAAATCAAAGAAAGAGCGTATTCCAACCGAAACAGCGAGGTCCATTTTTGGAGAAATCGCAATGGCGCGGAAATAGACTTTATTGAGTCTGTGAACGGAGGCAAAGAAATATTCGCCTATGAATGCAAATGGAAAGACGAAATTTCAGAGCCGGGCGCATTTAAAAACTCATACCCAGCGGCAACTTTCAAGTGCATCACGACCCAAAACATAGTCGAGCATTTTTCTAAACATTCACAATAATCGGACTCACAAGCGGCCTTCGATCCAATCTTTTTAAGATGTAATTCGCAACCGCAGCACGAATGAAAGATTCATAGTCTGACTGTCGAGCACCCTGGTCTTTTTTCTGTAGTTTAAGATAAGCCGAACGAGCCTCAACCTCGATTTCCTTAATCACTTTCGCCTCTTCTTTTTGGTAAACGAAACCACGAACTGAAACCTGCGGATTTCCAATCAACTGCACGCCGCGCATCTTCAGCGCAATCATAACAACACCGTTTTGAGACATCGCCTCTCTCTCAATTCCAACGTGAGATCCAAGTTCACCAAGACCCATTCCGTCCACCACAATATAATTTACTTTTATGTTTTCCTTCTTAAATTCAAGCTTTCCTTTTCGAAGTTCGAGCACATCGCCGTCGTCAATCACGTGCACGTTTGCCTCAGGAATTCCCACGAGTGGACCGAGCTTCGCGTGGCACTCTCGCATGTAGAAATTTCCGTGAACAGGAACTAAGTGGTCAGGCTTAACAAGAGTCATCATCAACTTCAAATCCTCCTGTTGGCCGTGACCTGAAGTGTGCACGTCCATAATCTTGTTGTGGACAATGTCGGCACCTCGGCGCGCAAGCTGATCTATCAAAAATGCAGTCGCCTTTTCATTTCCGATGATAGGAGAAGAAGAAACCACAATAGTATCGCCTTTAGAAATTTTCACGTTTGTGTGAGCGCCGGTAGCCATTCTGGACAGCGCGGACATCGGCTCACCCTGGCTTCCCGTGCTCAAAATCAGAATTTTATCGTCAGGGAATTTATTAACCTCTTTAATGTTCTGAATAATATCTGAAGGAATTCTTAAATATCCCAACTTGTTCGCGACTTTCATATTTTCATCCATACTTCGGCCGGAAAGGAAAATCTTTCTGCCATGCTGTTCCGCGTAGTCAATAATCTGTTGAATTCGCCCGATGAGTGAAGAAAAAGATGCGATAATAATTCGGCCCTTCGCGCTGGCAATTGAAGATTCCAAATTTTGTCCAACAATCTTTTCACTAATTGTGTGGCCGGGCTTTGTAGAATTTGTACTATCTGAAAACAGCGCATTCACCCCACGCTTTCCAAGCGACGCAATTTTTGAAATATCAGAAAGAACACCGTCAGCTGGAGTGAAATCAAACTTAAAATCGCCTGTGTGAATCATGCAACCTTCAGGAGTTCGAATAGCAAGGCCGTATGCATCAGGAATCGAGTGATTTACTCTGAAAAAATCAACCTCAAACTTTCCGATTCGGTAAGGCTGTTTAGAATCGATAATCACAAATTTCGCCAACTTATGCAACTTGTGCTCCTCGAGCATTCGCATGATCAAACCGGAAGTCAGTTTCGATGTGTAAATTGTTGGGAAGCCGAGCTCCTCATACACATAAGGGATTGCTCCGATGTGATCAAGGTGTCCGTGAGTCACAATAATTCCGCGCAAGCGCTTTTTTCTTTCTCGCAAATATTTAATATCCGGAATCACATAGTCCACACCGAGCATATTCGCCTCTGGGAATTGAAATCCCATATCTATACAAACAATATCATCCTGATATTCAACAAGCATCGAATTCTTCCCCACCTCTTCGAGCCCACCAATTGGAATAATTCGCATCACATCTCGGTGAACCGGAGCTTCTTTGTGAGGAGCTTGCTGCTGTTGTTGCTGTGGCGGACGAGGCTGCTGATTTTGAGGTTTCACAAAAGGCTTTGCCGGCTGTTGTTGATTAACTCCCGCCGCACCCTTTATCCAATTTGTTAACTTATCAATTTTCATTTGCCGAAATTCTACCTGTATTTTTGACAAAGTCCAAACTCACACCTTCACAAAACGGGTATAGATGTTTTAATTGACAGCAAAAGTTTTCTCATCGAGATCAAGCGTGAGTTTTTTGCCGCTGGTCAAAGGCCAGTACAATTTCTCTCCATCCTGCATCATTTCGGTCTTTTCACTGACATCAAAGATGTCATCACCCTCAAGCTCATCACCATCGATTTCCAGAGAGTAATAACTTAAGTCTTTTGTATTTAAAACCTGTACCGAATATCCGAGAACTATCCCTCCCATTTTCATAACATCAGAGCTTAAAACGATCAGGTTCACCCTGTCTTCGGAAATAAAAAATTGTGCGTGATCTACGCTGTTGGCTGGCAATTCGTCAGCCACGATATTCTGCGGGAAGGCATCGTCTTTGGAAAAAGAATCGATACCGGCCAGGCTCAGAAGATAATAAGTATCACCAATTAAAGGAGATAAAGCAGAGTATGAAGGGAAAACGCCCCTCTCTTTCCACTCTCCGTCACGATAAACATTAATTTTGGCTGCAGGATCTTGACTGGTGTAATCTATTCGATAGCCTTTGTAAGATTCTTCCGCCGGCAAATAAGAATCGATCGACCGCTCAAACTCTTCGTGTCCCGCCGAATAAACAGATTCCCATTTTTGATCTACAGGATTGAATTTAGCGAGCACGGTATTTTCAGGGCCCCCATCTTGGTAACTGGCGAAAACGCCCTCTGATGAAACAATAAACCTATGAAAATCAACTCTATTCCAGTCATTTTTCTTGAAATCCTTAGGGCCGAAATTTGTCCATGTGTTGTCTTCAGAGTTATAGTAAGCAGCGGCGCCATCGTTATAGGCGTTCGCACTAATCGTCGCCCAAACCTCGTCGCCATTTACGTACACGGATGCTCCCAAGTGGCTACCCTGAAAATTTAGTTCATCATAGAAATCAATCTTCCTCGTTTCGGTATTAATTTTTGCCACGCCGTCAAAAGTACCCATCCATAAAGTTGTTCCTTGAACTGCAAACTGAGGATTTTGATACTCCTCAAGGCCATCGTCTTTCGTATAGTTATAGGAAATTTCATTTTCTATCAGGTCGATTTCATAGACACCCTCCTCCCGACAAGCCACAAAAAGCTTATCTCCGACCTTTGCCACGTCTACCCCGCAGGACAACACTTTTGGATCAGCGTATGCCACGATTTCCCCAGACAAGTCGTACTTTAAAAGATAAGGATCTGAGATCACATAGGCCCCATCTTCAGCGACAGCCAACCCGTACCCGCCCCGCCCAAAAGAAGGAAAATCAGACAGGGCCATGCTTTCAAAATTGTCTTTCGGAATTTGATCAACAAAAACTTTCGGTCCACTACTTTCAGGACTACTACACCCGGATAAAATCAAACCCGCAAAAATAAAGAACAAAACCTTTTTCATGTGAGGGGTATATCACAATTCTATAATTCCCAAGCTCTCATCTATTGCGTCGAGAAGAAAATCCTCCAAAAGAGAATAATCACCCTCCAGTTGAGCCCTGCTAAGATAAGTATAGTAAAGTTGGCGCTTTTCTTCTCTAATCAATGCTGGAGGAAAGTTTTTTCTAAGTAACATAGCCGTCATAATCAACCTACCAACCCTTCCATTCCCATCCGAAAACGGATGCATTTTTTCAAAAAGTGCATGAGTCACGGCAGAGTGTTGTACCGGTCCACACTTCGTCTTTTGGATTTTTTTAATCAATTCCTTCATCAAATCAGGAATTTTTAAATAGTTTGCGGTTGGAACAAAAGATCCGACAATCCTAACTCCATGATTCCTATAAGACCCTGAATCCTCACGAATTCCATTCATTAACATCGAATGAACTTTTAAAATCCAATCCTCAGTAATGTCATCTTTAAAGTTTTTGAACACAAAATTCAAGGCCGTTTGATGGTTCTTAACCTCCAATTGCTCAATCAAACTTTTATCAACAAGTGCTCGGTTGTGAAACAACAGAGTAGCAGTTTCAGATTCCGACAAGCTGCTTCCCTCAATTTTATTGCTATTATAGGTTAACGAGAGCATAAACTGCTGAAAAATATCGACTCTCGACAAAATCAAGCCAGGAATATTTTTTTGATTTTTCATTCTGGACAAGAGCATTTCGGTCTTCAGTCTGATAGCTTCAGCAGAAATGCCCTCTTCCCCGGTAATTTTTTTATATAACTTGTTAATTTTATCAGCCGCCTCCACTCTCGGGTCTGATTTGCCGTTCGCCCAACTGTTCAGCGTAGCGAAGGATACATCCAATTCCCTAGCCAACTTCTCTTGTGTAAGAGAGGCTAATTTCAAAATGGTTTGAATTTGAAACTTTATAGTCATGGCCTAATTTTACCAAACTTTATAAAGTTTGTAAATTTTATAAAGCGAGAATATGCTAAATTGCAAAATGGCTATTGAAAAATCATGGGGGGGGGTACACTTTAAAAGTTTTACAATTCTTAATTGCCACCACATGAATAAAAAACTCCTACTCTCGGCCCTAATTATTACGTCAATTATTGCCGGATGTTCAACTGAAAATCTACAGGGTTCATTCTCAGGTGCCAAATCATCATCTACCACCAAGTCAGGACTGAAACTTTCAATTGCATCTCCCGCGGTTGACGATCAGCTTGTTTATGGTGGACAAGCCGACATACTAATTGGCAAATTTAGTTTAAAGGCGGCGAATGAAGATTATGCCGTTAGCAAGATTACACTAGAGAACGCAAATTCAGGATCAGAAGACAGCATTAAATCATTAAAGATAAAATACCCAACATCTCTTAGCTCCCCGACAACTTTAGATGGATCAAGCTCTGTAACATTTTCAGGGACAACTGCAAATTTTGTCGGGCTTAATCTAATGGTGGCGAAAGGAAGTAGCGCAAATTTTGAAGTCTATGTAAGTACAAATATACACGCAGATGACTCTGGAGCCTCAGACACCGGAGATAAGATCCAGATGAATTTTACAACAACCTCAGCTTTTGAAGCGACAGGACAAACATCCGGCAAGATACTCTCAGCCACAAATGTGACCACTTCTACGCTTTCTACAGAACCAGCATATATTTTTAGAAACCTGCCCGAGATTACAGTTGCTGATACGTCCATAGATCTTGAGTACGGAGCCGAAGCGGCTGTTTTTGACTTCACAGTCCAGAACAGCAAAGGGACAGGCCCATTGAGCATTAGAAATATTGGCTTAGACGTAAGCTCTTCGGGACTATTTACCGGGTCCGCTGGCCTTGGTGGTACATGGAAGATAGTGGATAGCAGGGATGGAACGGTATATGGGACTGGAGTCCTAACTTCAGCAAATAAAGGCTATGTTTCAACCTCATCTATTGTGGTCGAAGAAGGAAGCTCAACAGGACTTTCTGTGCTTGCGCCGATCGTGGATGATGGAACGTTAAACACAAACACATTGTCAGTAAGAATCAGTAGTGACTCGAGCCAAGGCCCAGTATTCAACACGTCTGTAACATCAGCCTACGGGGACGCGATTAGTGGAGCATTAGCAAGCTCAGCACTTGTTTGGACGGATAGGCCAACATCCTCCTCTGTATTATGGCACAATGGATATGAAATTGAAGGTCTACCAACAAGCTACGTAACATCTACATAGCCATAAGATGAAGCGATCTCAGGCATAGAGTTGTACATTAGATAAAGCTCCGTTAGCGCAAGCACGGGGCTTTATTCTTAAAAAAAGAAAGTGTCACACTATTCTCATCTTCCTCCTAAACTCCTCCGGCACTGCGCCAGTTGTCAGAATCAATCCCCCGTAAACCGCAACCCCAATCACTCCCAACAAAAGTACATTAAAGTTCTGCAATCCCCATAAATTATAAGTCGGATCTTTGAGCGCAAAAACCACAGCGCCCATCACAATAGCCGAGAAAAAAGTTCTAATAAAAGTTCCGAAAGTAATTTTAAAATCAACATATTTTTTTGCGAAATAGCACGCTGCACACAAGATTAAAATCTCCGTTACAACGGTGTTTACGGCCGCGCCTCTAAAGCCCCATCGTGGAATGACAATCAGGTTCGCTGAGATATTGAATATTGCCGCCGCGCCATTTATCCACAGTAAAATTGACTGCTTGTTTGCCGCAACTAAAGTGTAAGAAAAAAGACTATTTAGAAAAGAAAAGAACATAGCAAAAACCAGAATTTGCATCGCGATGTCAGATCCATAATAGCCATCAGATAGCCTACTCAAAAACTCCGGAGAAGAAATCAAAAAAATCACAGGATACGCCAGTACAAAAAGCCCAACCACAATCGGCGCCGCACACATAAATAAAAAGTCGAAAGAAAGCTGAATCATTCTGCGAACTTCAGAGCTTTTTTCACGCAGACCTTTGCTTAAAATCGGCAAAACACTGTTCATAAAATAAACCGGAATAACAGATAGGATTTCCAAAATTCGCATTGGCATTCCGTAAAGCCCAACCTCATGTGGACCCTTCATGAAAAGCAACATAATAGAGTCAATTCTGAAATAAATTGTGCTAAGCACTAGTGCCGTACCGTAAGGCAGAGCCGAAACAAAAATTTCCCTCCAATATTCCATAGAGAAACTTGGCCTAAACCTCACGACTCTCAATGCGAAGAAAATTGTAAAAATCAGAGCAAAACCATTGCCGGCAACTCCAGCCCAAATCAAATTGTTAAAAGCCGCGGCGCTCGGATCACCAATATAAAAATAATAAACAACCGCCAGCATCCAAAACATTGAAATCAACTTACCTCCCACAAGCCCAAAAGTTGACCACTGCATTTTATGTTCAACCTGCAGAACGCTAGACACCGTGCCGTGCATAATAGACAAAAAAACCGCAATCGAGCCAATCGCAACCCCGACAGGAATATTGGTCCCCGAGTAATTTGGAATCAAAAAAGCAATTACGACAGATAGAATCATCGCCGTCGCCGCGGTCACCATTCGCATGCCCATTATATTCCCGGCAATAAACTCACGCGGCCTCAAGCCCTTTCCCATCTCGCGAACACCAATTGTAAAAAGGCCCAAATCCGCCGCTATCCCAAAAAAAGCCAAATATTCATAGACCGCAGTATAAGTTCCATAACCCTCAACCCCGAGAAAATTCGAAATCGACTTCAAAATAACAACGCTCGTAACCGCCATCACAGCGCGCCCCGCAATTTGTATTGCCGTGTTCCCGAGAATTTTCTTTGCAATAGACATTGCCGAGATTCTACCCCGAAAACCGAAGCCTTTCCATAGACTGTCCCCGGGGACAGTTTTCAGACAAATTTAATCTGGCGACGCGCTTGACAATCACCCCTCTTTCGTGTTATAAAACACATAAAACTAAAGAGAAACAATGCAACCTAAATTCAACGAATGGGGCAATCCAAGATTTAGATACGATCATCAAACAAGCTCAAAATTTGATATTTCTCGGTCGGCAGATTTTAAAAGTGATGAGCCTCATCAAAAACTTTTAAAAAATGTTGATAAAAAAACCATACTACCAATTGACGTACAGATTCCTCTTGCAGATGGTATTTTGAGGAATAGGGTCTTGGTTGGAGTTGTATTAGGCTCAACTGCAAAAACACTGCTTTCTTTTCAGGGCGACAGAGAAAACTTAAAAAAACACAACGATTTGGACGTTTTAGTCCTCAACCCATTTGGAAGCAATCACCCTTATCCAAGAGAGGCATCAATTGATTGGTGGGTAAAACCAGGCCAGACCCCTCCCACGAATGGAGTCGTAAACATGCACTACGATTTGTCACTTCGCCAAGGGATATCTATTAAAGATGACTCCAAGAGCAGCTTAGCACTTCAATTAAAACCCGACACTCTTGAGGCGGAATTCCAAGCAGAAAAAATCCCCGAAATTATTGATATTTCACGCAATTTAAAAAGACAAATTCTAAATGAGCTTAATTGCGAACTCGAACCGGGCCTGTACTTGCCCGCCCCGGAAACATTGCAATCCATTGCTATCCATTGTGAAGAGAAATACAGACAACTTTCCAGAGATTTGCAGGAGGCTCTCAATGAAAGCGATGTTTTTCTGGAAACCGCTCATCCCAAAATGCTGATGGATGAATATAAGATGAGGCATGGAGAAATAGGTCCAGACTATTTTATTGAGAAATGGGAGGCTGCAATCCGAAAAAGATATAAAAATCTCCACAAAATATTAACAGAGATGGGACAGTCCATGATATTTGGAGGCGAGTACAGTCGACACATAAGACATATAATGAAAATTAGGAGAGAGAAATACGGGCCTCACTACCTCACGGTCCTTATTGAGTATTTCCAAGAAGAATGTGAACGCATAAAACGGCACATTAAAGACAACTACGAAAGTAGGCTAACGGAAGGAAGAAGGCCGAGCGGCGATTATTCTTATCTTAAAATACCAAAAGACACACAGTTAATGCCGGCAATTCCCGTCCTACCTGCAGAGGCCTTGATTCTTAATAAGCAATGAAATCTATGAAAAACTCAGAATCAATTTCATTTGCAACAGATATCCACGGTAATTTAAAAAACATCGACCTCTTCTTACAAGAATCCAAAGATAGAAAAGTCGACCACGTGGTATTTGGTGGAGACATCGCTCCAAAGAAAATGGGACTAAGATTTAAAGATGGGACAGGAATGAAAATGGACGGTCCGGCAGACTTTTACAGGCCCGATGCATACTCAATTATTCAAGAAATACCGGCTCAAGATGTATATGAGGAAGGCTACATGATATTTGAATCAAATTTTACTAGAGAACAGGCAGAAAGTTTTGGCAGAATTTTTTCAAAAATCGAACAAATGATAGATTCTGGTGGAGAAGCTCGTAATTTGCAAATGGAATTAAACGACATACTCTTCCTTGAAAAAAACACAGCATATTTCACCGACTTTTTATGCAAAGACGAAGGCGGCAAGAGAACATTCAACCTTTTTAAAGAGAGAATCGGCCTCGTCAACAAAAATGAGGTTCCAAAATCAGAGTGCGATTTATTTGAGATGTTTATACGCCTTTTAAAATACAATTTTTTACTAAGTAGCGGATATTTGATCAATAAAGACCAACAAATTCTAGAAAGATGTTTGGGAGCGGGGGCAACAAAAAAAGATTATCTCAAGCTTCTTGGCGATGGATTAACCTTCACGCACGGGCCCGTGTCTGGCTTTCTAAGGTCAATTATGACAGCAGCCCCTTGGAACGAATGGCTTAGAGTTCGAGAGAACCTTCTGCCACATTCTGACGAGCACCAAAGAAAATTCATGACCGATTTTTTGCAACGAATTCGCAGATTTAGGCAAATATTTCACGGCTCAATTTCTATAATTTTAGGAAATGATGATGCTGGAGTATTACATGATGACCTTGAGGCTGCCGACAAAGAAGGCATTCTACATAACGCTAACAACAAAACAGTTAAACTCTCTGATGAGGTTCAAATGCTTGGATATTCTTATGTCCCACACATTCATCTCGAAGGCATTCATGACTATTGGTTTAAACAGGAAGAAGATATCAAAAACGACATGAACGCTTCCGCTGCAAATTTAAGTAGCTCCGCAGCTTTCACTATTGCAAACATTCACTGTCCACCTGAAGATACTAATCTGGACATGGCAAGAGAAAGAAAATACCCGGGAAGGCAACATTGGGGTAGCGCGGCGGTAAGAGATTTTTTGGAACAAACAGGAGTAAAAATCGACCTTGCACTTTTCGGGCATATTCATGAATCAGCCTCAGTTTCTGGCTCGGTGCAAGATAAAGTGGGAGAGACAATTTGCTATAATCCCGGAGCCAGCGAATACAAAGGTAGGTTTATATTTATCAACACAGGCAGTCCGAGTGAGTATCACTTAACAGAAACAGGAAATGAATAATTACGAATTCAAATTAACAGGTCGCATCGACGGACACCTCACATATGGCAAACCAATCCCCGCTGTTTTTCATTTGAATCGCGAAAGAATTAGTCCGGAAATTCTACCGAAAATCGGCATGCTTTTAGAATCGTTCAGGCTTGGCGACGGAGAAAATATTATAAAATCACAAATCAAAGATTTACATCAAATGGGAGCTCACCCAAACCTAGTAGAAACTTTTCTAAAAACGCGAATGGAGGTAAAATTATCAATTCAAAATGGAGCCGGGAGCGCATACATTGCAGATAATATAATGCGATTTCTTAAAGAGTCGGCACTAAAAGGTGATCATGTTTCTACTTACGGCGAAGATCAAGTTATCAGTGCCGGTGCATATATGTGGATGTCAGCGCCGAATAGACGCACTCGTGAAAGCACAAAATATTTATGGCACACACGAACACCATCTCCAGGTGGAGCAACAGAAGCAGACAAAGCCGAAGACCTACAAATATTTAGGCCATTTTTTGAAGGAGCAAAAGAGCCGCTAAGGTCAAGGTTTTTGCATGAAATAGATAAAGATGATGAAGGCAGCCATGAAATCACTACTACCGGAGGAGTTCTGATCAGAGCCGGACTCGCCGAACGATTTGAATAATTCACACGTTCGGGTATTCTCTCTGCATGCAAGAAATAAAAGACAAGCTAGCCCTCCTCAAAGAAGAAACGCAAAAATCAATCGAACATCTAGATCTTCCGTCGAAGAAAAATCGCCAAAAAGAACTCGAAGTGGAAATGAGTTTACCTGAATTTTGGAATGATGCTGATCACGCAAAAACGGTTTCAAAAGAAGCGGGTCACCTTCGTCAGCTTATTGAAGATTGGGAAAAGCTGGCATTCGATATAAATGATATTATTGAACTTTGTGATTTAATCGATTCCGATGACAAAAAGAGCGTGAAAGAAACTGAAGATGATGTTACCGAACTAGAAAAACGTCACAATCGCCTCAACACAGAACTTTATTTAAGTGGAGAATACGATCCAAACGAAGCCATAATTTCTTTCCATGCCGGAACAGGCGGAGTAGATGCGCAAGATTTCGCAGAAATGCTAATGAGAATGTATCTTCGTTATTGTGAAAAACGTGGCTGGAAAACTCAGCAGCTAGACATGTCTCCCGCTGAAGAAGCCGGAATAAAAAGTGCCGCATTCAAGGTTTTGGGGCAATATGCTTTCGGTTATTTGAAGGGCGAAGCCGGGGTCCATCGCCTTGTTCGTCACTCCCCTTTCAACTCGAAAGGAAGCCGAGAAACTTCATTTGCACTTGTTGAAGTTGTTCCTGATCTTCCGGACGACACCGACATTGAAATTCGCGAAGAAGATCTTGAGTGGGATTTTTATCGTGCAGGAGGAAAAGGAGGCCAGAACGTCAACAAAGTTTCTACTGCAGCTCGTGCAACTCACATTCCAACGGGAATTGTTGTGGCTTGCCAAATGGAAAGAAGCCAGCTCCAAAATCGCGAAGTTTGTTTGCAAATGATTCGGTCAAAACTAGTCGCACTTAAAATAAAACACCAACTTGAAACCATTCAGGAAATAAAAGGCGAGCACCTCCAGCACTCTTGGGGAAACCAAATTCGTTCATACGTTCTCCACCCATACAAAATGGTTAAAGACCACCGAACAGATTGCGAAACCTCACAAGTAGATGCTGTCCTCGACGGTGATATTGATGAATTTATAGAAGCGGAGTTAAAAATTAAGAAATAAATCTATGGCAAATCCAGAATCACAAGAGCCACAATTCAATATAAGCGATCAAACTCATGAAGGTAGTCCTATTACCTCAAGCCTCCGCGCGGATTACCACAGCAGAACATTGGAGGTGGCGACGCCTCAGCCGGAAGCGCAGGAATCTGATGAGGAAAGGTGGGAAGGGCCTACATATTGAAACTATCCGAACGGTTTTGATATTAACAAGACTTGTTGTCAGCTCTCTGACAACAGATTTTTAAACCTTATCTGGCTTTTTTAGTTTTGCAAAAACAATGCTGCCAATTATGATGACAGAGCCTAACCAAATCCACATGCCAAGCACAAAACCAAAGCTTTCCAAGCAAATGCAAAAAATCGAGAGGATTTATGGAAAAGAGTATGGCAACGCCACACCAAAAGAGACAGCGGAACGATTAAGAAAACGCGGCGCATTCGGACTTCTTAAATTTATGGGCCTTGAAAATGAATAAAATAAATATTCCAGAACGCATGCATCTTGAAAAAATTAAGGCTATAAAATTTGGCTTCGTTAACAACGAAATCTTAAGAGAAAATTTGGCGATTAAGATGCAAAATATAATGTTTTTAGATGATCTATCCGAACACTTCGAACTACCCGGCTCCGTTTCATATCCAACCTATAAAACCATCATAATTTACACTGCTTCAATAGTAGAAAGTCTAATTAATTATAAGCTTCACGAGTTGATCAAGTCCGGTAAGATCAACCCAAGAGAAATAATGGGCAAAGAAGAAAAGTTTCCAATCTGCAAACAAATATATAGACTTTCGGAAACGGAGGAAATTTGCGGTGTGAAGAAAGTCACGGAGTTGAAAAAATTAAATGACGCAACTAACTTTATTGAGTTAAACAGAATAGCAAAGAGGTGCGGGCTTTTCACTAAAGACTTGTTCACAAAAGCAGAAGAAATAAGATATGCAAGAAATAGAATTCACGTATTTTCTTTGCAAGAGATTGATGATAAATATACAAAAGCGGATATAAATGATATTTTTCTCGCTGCAGGTGAAATCACGGAAAGAATAAAATTCTACAAATGATAATCGACGTAGTAAAAGGCATAGACAATAAAATTCTCAGAACGGTTTCAAAACCGGTCGCCGTGATAAATGCGGATATTCGCAAATTTGCGCAGGACATGATAAAGACGATGGAATATGAAAAAGGGGTTGGAATCGCCGCTCCACAGGTTGCCAAAAATATTCGAATGGTGATTTGTAAGTTCAATCCGGGCGGAGCAAATGAAGTTATTGTGCCAATGATTAACCCTGAAATTCTCGAACTTTCAGAAGATTTGCAAAACGCTGAAGAGGGTTGTCTCAGCCTTCCGGGACTTTGGGGCCACGTGAAAAGAGCGAAGTACGCGATTGTGACTTTTAAAAATCTTAAAAATCAAAGCCAAACTCTTGAACTTTCAGGCTATAACGCGAGAATCATTCAGCATGAAGTTGATCACATCAACGCTATTCTCTTTGCCGACAAAGCTACCGACCTCGAACAAAAAGCTTTGCGCAAGAAACGAGAAAAGTCCAAAAAGGACGAAAAATAACAATTCGTGCCGACGGATATTTCAGGCGCTTCCCCCCGAAGCGAGTTTTGAATTGTGTTACTCCCGCGAGCGAATGAGTGGTTTCACCCTCTGGCGCGACCCCCAAAAAATCATATTTTTTCATGCCCGCCGCCTTAGCATCTCGCATAGCTGTCCACTGTAACAAGTAAGGCGCCATCACCTCTCGGTGCATATTTGACGAGGCACCGAAATAATAAGTCGCAGTTTCGCCAAAATAAGTCACAAAAATTCCGGCAATTAATTTCCCGCCAAAAAACGCGCCATAGAAAGTCGCCGGAATCTTCTCATAAAACTCTTTGGAATGAACGGCAAATCCGTCTCTCGCTGAGGTCTCTTTCAGAATTTTATAAAACTCGCCCAACTCACAATCGCACCGAATTTCCACTCCAGCCTTATCCGCCACTTTAATATTATACCTGCCCTTTTGAGCCATCTGAGCCAAAATCGAGCTCTCTTCCACCTCGAGATCCACAATCAAAGTTTCCTCGGGCATATAACTTTCGCCAGCCGCTTTTTCATCTACCGGCGAACCGGGTTCAACTCGCAAATATAAATCGCCCATTCCCGCGCAAGCATCACGCAAAAGCGGCCAGGCAGCAGCGTCGCGTAAAACCGGCGCACGCGGAGCCCAAAGCCAAGTTTTCCCAAATCCCATTTCTTGTCGAATCGCCAAAATCGATCCGACCAATTCGACACCATCAAATGCCCCAAACACATAAAACTCCGGCCGACCCGGAATCGAACACTGTAATTCTCCCCACTCAAAACTTTGCTCAATACTACCGAAGGCAGCAACAAACTCAGCATATTTTTTATCGCCAGATTTTATTTGTCTGATTTCCACTCGAGCAGTTTACACTACTTCTGCATCTTCTGTCTTATGAACGCAGGAATATCGTATTCATTAGTAGACTCATCAACACTTGGAAGTTGAGTTGTACTAACCTGTTGCTGAGGTTTTCTCTCGAGAGAGGCGCCGTAAGGCTGGCTCATCGTGCGAACATCGCTCAGTGGCCTGGTTATACTTACACTTCTTCGAGCATCCTCAAATCCGGTAGCAACGACCGTGATCTTGATTTCACCTGTGTAAGAATCGTTCACAACAGCTCCGAAAATAATATTTGCTTCAGGATCAGCGGCTTCGGTAATAATTCTCGCAGCCTCGTCAACTTCAAACATTGAAAGATCAGTTCCACCTGTAATGTTGAAAAGAATTCCTTTCGCACCATTAATATCAAGCTCAAGAAGAGGACTGTCGATTGCTGCCTTTGCAGCTTCAGCGGCACGATTTTCTCCAGTTCCATATCCAATTCCCATCAAAGCTGAACCGGCATTTTCCATAATCGCCCTCACATCAGCAAAGTCGACGTTGATCATTCCTGTAACGGTAATCAAATCCGAAATACCCTGTACGCCTTGTCGAAGCACATCATCCACAACGGTGAAAGCCTCCTGAAGTGGAGTCTTCTTATCAATCAAAGACAAAATTTTATCGTTTGGAATAACAATCAATGTGTCTACTTTGTTCTTCAAATTCTCAAGACCCTCTTCAGCCTGAGTTTTTCTTCTGTGCCCTTCAAATGAGAAAGGTTTAGTAACAACAGCAACTGTCAAAATTCCCAAATCACGTGCAATTTCCGCAATCACAGGAGCAGCTCCAGTTCCAGTTCCACCACCAAGTCCGCAAGTGATGAAAAGCATATCAGCACCATCAATTGCCTGCTTGATTTCCTCTGAAGATTCTTCTGCGGCCTGTTTCCCTTTTTCAGGGTAACTACCTGCTCCAAGTCCTCGAGTTGTCGCCTTTCCAATATTAATTTTAGTGCTAGCTTCATTGTGATAAAGCGCTTGTGCATCAGTGTTCACGGCAATAAATTCGATACCTTTTATATTCGACTTAATCATTCGGTTCAAAGCATTTCCACCTCCACCTCCGCAACCGATAACTTTAATTCGTGCCCCCAAAGGTGTTACATCTGGAGTCACTTCAAAATTCTTTCTTCTAGAGCCGGTCGAAGAAAAAAGATTTTTCAGTGTATCATTGTTGTTTTTGTCACTTGCTACCATGAGAAAGGGGTTTATAGATTAAGGGAGAAGTCCTCGGAAGAAATCCTTGAGTTTCTGAGGAACCTTTTGGAAATCGATATTTTTAAAATCTAGTTTCATGCCGCCCATGTTTTGGAATCTTGAACCCCAAATCACAAGGCCTATAGCTGTTGAATACGCCGGATCTTCAATTTTGTCAACAACGCCTTCATGATTTGTAGGGAATCCAATCTGTACCGGTAAATTTAAAGTCTCTCTAGCTAAATCAATAATCCCGGGAATTTTCACGGCTGCACCTGTTAAAACCGCCCCAGCAGGAAGCATTCCGTCTCTTTGAATTTTTGCTAATTCATCTCTCACCATCAACATAATTTCGTGATATCTAGCCTGAATAATTTCCGCTAATTGCTTCTTTGAAATTGTCTGAGTGTCTATTTTTGAGAACAAAGACAGATCAATTGTCTCTCTGTCGTGAATGTCGTCTGGAATACAAGATCCGTATTCAATTTTTATCTTCTCTGCAGTATCAATCGAAGTTCTCAGCCCAATTGCTATATCGTTTGTCACATTTTCACCTCCGATCGGAAGAGAAGCGCTGTGCAAAACAGTTCCATCTTCAAACACAGATAGGCTTGTTCCACCGCTACCGACATCAATCACAACTACACCCAATTCCTTCTGTCTCTTGGACAACACGGCTTCAGCGGCCGCTAATCCATTTGGAATGATGTCGTTGATGTCTACTCCGGCCTGGTGAACACATTTTTCAATATTTTTAACTGCTGGAACGAGTCCAGTCACCAAATGCGCAGCAACTTCTAATCGAATCCCAGTCATTCCTACCGGATACTTAATTCCAACCTGCTCATCAACAGAGAACGTTTTTGGAATAACTCGCAAAATTCTTCTATTACTTGGAATTGCTACGGCCTGTGCGGCATCCAAAACTCGATCAACATCGTCTTCCATAATTTCACTGTGCGAAATTGCAATCACACCTTTCGAATCTTGAGATGAAATATGAGAGCCACCGATTCCCAAGAAAACATTATGAACCGGTTCACCCGCCATTCTTTCCGCATCTTCAAGAGCAGAAGAAATATTCGCCACTGTTTCCTCTACGTCAATTACAGCGCCCTTCCGAAGCCCCCCGGAAGGAGAAACTCCAACACCAATAACATTTGGAACAGTGCTGTTCTCAGGCATAGCCGCAATCACAACTCTTATTTTTGAATTTCCTGCATCAAGACCGACAATTATTCTCTGTTTAGACATATTTTTTAAATTGGTATCTCCGACTTTATCGTACTAATTAAAACACTTCAAGCCCTTTATATTCGAAAAACGGCTTATTTAAGCCTTTCGACTCAATTTTATGTTCATGTGTTCGGGCTTCCTCAGGCCCCACACTTACCCTGAACAAAAAATATCTTCAAGATTAAAAAAGACAAGTCTGATTATCTACCGGTTTAGCCCAAGTTTTTTTAATTTTCTCGAGTCGTGGGATCAAAGATCGAAATGCAAATCTTTCAAAAACTCCATTTAGTGCAGCTAAATCAAAGCCATTAACTCCGCATTCCGCTAATCTTAAATCGAAGCACTCATCCGTCCTCAAAATAGTCGCAATTCGCTTCGACATCACGGCATTTTCAGCGTTCGTTCGCAACAACTCCCGAATACGCTCAGGTTGCACCTTCTCAATCTCACTATATATACGCTCCAGGCTCACAAAATCCGCCAATAAACTTGCAGCAGTTTTTTCACCAATGCCACGCACGCCCGGTATATTATCGCTTGTATCGCCGCGCAAACCCTTATAATCAGGAACCTGTTCCGGCCACACACCCAATTTTTCATAAACAGCGGCTCGGTCATATCGCTTAACTTTAGTATATCCGCTTATCGGAGTTACAACTTCAACATTCTCGGAGACCAACTGCAATGCATCTTGATCACCGGTCACAATCACCAGCTTTATATCTTTAGGAAGGGCCTCCGCCACAATGCCGAGGAAATCATCTGCCTCAAGGCCGGCTTTTTTGAAACAAGGCACTCTCATCAAATCAAGCAATCCATAAACCAACGGAAACTGCGCAATCAGCGAATCGTCGGTCTTCGCACGAGTTCCCTTATATTCCTTAAATTCAAGATGCCTGAAGGTTGGCCCTTTCATATCCCAAGCTACCGCCAAAAAATCCGGTTTTTCGTTTTCCAAAATACCAAATAAGATCGACGTGAAGCCAAAAACTGCATTTGTGAGAGTGCCGTCAGGAGCGCGCAGAGTTTTAGGAACTGCATGAAAACTTCTGTGTACAATTGCGTTCCCATCTATAATTACAAACTTTTTCATCTTTTCAATTGCTTGGTTTTATGATAAAATTATCAGATAAATATTTGTATGGCAAAAATAAACATCAGAATTCCTCGCATATTATTGGACCTCAGAAATGCGGACCCAAAACTTCTCTCTGAAATGGAAGGCGCTCTAGATACTCTAGACGCAAAAATTCGAGTTATGGGCACTGGCTTTAGCCAGCTCCCACACGTTTTTTCTCTAGAAGAAGCGCTAGAAGAAGCCGATATTTGGGTTTATCTTTCAAAAAACTTACCCGGCGATTTTCAACATACAATGAAGGCTGGAATTATTCCGGTAATGCTCGAGGGTCTACACAAGAAAGCTGCAAACTACGATCCGGTAAATGAAAGAGGTAACGCCTTTTTATTCCCAAAACTTGAGTCTTGGTATATTTATGGCTCAATGGTTCGCGCAATCGAAAACTTCAACTTCAGTCACGACTGGAGCAATCTCAAGTCTCACGGAAAAGCTTTAATCTAAAGATTCAGTACCATTAGATGAACTAGAAGAAGTATTCTGCTGAGTTATTTCGCTGATCAGGTCAAAAATCTCACCCAAGTTAATATACTTAACTATATTCAAACCAAGCGCCTTCCCAACAAATCCAACAATCACAACTGACAACAAAGTCACAATCAACCCAATAATCGCATATCGAATTGTTGAAACAGCCTGTTTAATTTTCCCTTCATCCCCACCAGACAAAATAAATGAAATCCCTCCAAAGAAAATAAAAACTACAGAAAGAAAACCCGCGATGATAATCGCATATGCGATTGCACGGTTCATAACCTCAAGAGCGTTATAATTTTGCGCAACATCCAGAATCGATCCGTTTCTAACTAACAGTGTAATTAAGCCCATGTGCACACACTACACTTCTTCCCCGCTCGGCTCAATGATTTTTAAATTAAATCTTTCATTTGTCTTCGCGCCCATCATTCTTAGCAAAATTCGCAACGACTTTGCAGTTTGTCCACTCTTGCCAATAATCTTTCCCATATCGTCTTTATTAACCTTCAAAGTAATCAAAACACCAAGATTGTCTGTTGTTTGTGTAACTTCAACCTCATCAGGAAATTGAACTATAGCTCTAACAACGTAATCAATAAATTCTTTACCTCGATCTGTCATAAAGGTGAGATTAAATTATGCCGCAGGTGTCTCTGCAACCGCCTCTACTGGAGCCTCAGCTACAGGTGCAGCAGCTACTTCATCAGGCGCATTCTTTTTCTTTCGCTTCTGTGTTCGAGGAGCAATAAACTTATCCATATTTGGAACTGAATTCTTCTTCAAAAGTGAAGCTAAGCTCTGAGAAGGCTTCGCACCCATCTTTATCCAGTGCTCAATTCTATCCATCTTGAAGTCAATTTTATTCTTTTCTGCAGGATTGTAATATCCAACAATATCCACAAACTTACTCTGAATCGGTGAGGAATGTTCTGCAACCACCATTCTGTAAGCAGGCTGATTGCGTTTTCCTGTTCTACTAAGTCTTAATACGAGCACAAATAAGTAAGTTAAGAAATTTGCCCTCTGATTCTAGTGTTGATTTAAAATTTGTCAAGAAGATTTATCTACTACTCCACCAAAACCTTCAAATCCTTCACAATTTCCTTTTCTCGATTTAGTTCTTCCATCAACATGTGACGCTTAACAAAAACCTTCTGAGCCCAAATGCTACTCGGCACAGATATATATAGCACACCATTTTTTACAAACTTAGGGTGAATCAGTTCTTCACAACCTTGGCCAATAATCACAGGAGCAATAATTCGAAATCGTTCGCAAACAAGAGAAGCGCGAGCCTCACGCCCAAGACGGAATTTCTCAAGCGCACGAGGAATCAAAGTTTTAAAATCGATAAAATCACTCATACGCAACTTTCGTAAATTTCTAAAGTTTTGCTAGCCATTTTCTCCCAAGAAAACTTTAAACTGTGCTTCAGCCCATGTTCGTGCAAGTCCTTCTGTAAACTTTCATCTACCCAAACTCTCTGGATCACATCCGCCATTTCAGTTGGGTCATATGGATCGAAATATAAAGCATTATCTTCCCCGCAAACCTCAGGAATGCAGGCGGTTTTTGAAGCCACAACCGGAGTTCCGCATCGCATTGCTTCAAGCGGCGGCAAGCCAAACCCTTCATATAAAGATGGAAAAACATACAACTTCGCGCTCTGATATAAAGAAATTAGTTCTGGCTCACTAACCATTCCCGGAAAAATAACAGCATGTTCAACACCCAATTCTTTCACAGTTCGTTTGACCTCCGGATAATAAGGATCTTCATTTCCAGTTATAACCAATTGCGCATCAACTGCAGAATCGCCACCTGTTAAAATTGCAAAAGACTTAATCAAATTCACCAAATTTTTGTGACCCCGCCAAACCCCGGTATACAATAAAAATGCCTTTCCGATTCCATATTTCTTTAAAACTTCCGCATTAAATTCCACATCTTTTTTTGGCGTAAATTTGTCGCTAACTCCTTCATACACAACCTCGATCTTCCCTGGAGAGACATGAAGTAGCTCAATCAAATCCACTTTTGTATTTTCAGAAACCGCAATCACTTTTTTCGCATGACGAACGGCATTTTTCAAAACCAAATTATATGCAAACCTATGAATCGCTGAATTCATTTTCTTCCCAGGATAGAAAGAAAGTGTGAGATCATGAATTGTAACAACACTTGGACGACGATAAAAAATCGGCACGTTAAAGTGCGTAAAATGCATCAAATCAAGTTTAGCTTTTTTCAAAATCCGCAAAAAAGAAACCTGTTCACCAAAAGAATAATGATGAGCCCGAACCATTACTTTAGAAACTCTTTTCGATTTTGGCTCGAATTTCGCGAATTCCTCAGGATTCATAAAAATCACATATTCATTTTTATCGTCCACAGCTTGAATATTTTCAATCAATTCATAAACATATCTACCGATTCCGGTAAATTCACTACTGTACATTCTGGCGTCGATTCCGATTCGCATAGTCCGGCAGATAGTAGCACGAAGCCCGAAAATAAAAAACATTGCAATTAAAATAGCGGTTTGATACAGTTCGACCGCTTTCACATGGGGCCTCAATTGGAACGCATATAATGTTCCCAACTTGGGCCCCTTCCAGTGGGGTGATAGCTCAGTTGGTTAGAGCGCTGCCCTGTCACGGCAGAGGTCGAGGGTTCGAGCCCCTTTCATCCCGCCATCACTCGACGAAGTCGAGCTTGTTTGGCTGTTTGGCTTTTCCCTGTTACGCGCACGGCACGAGCTTCTCAGACTTGGAGAAGAACTTGGAGTAAATTTGGAGAAAGAATGCTTGTTTTAATCTGTAAAATTAACAAAGCCACCGAAGTTCATTTCAGGTATTGCTTCGTCTTTTACACTTCATACACCCTCGCCTTTCTTCCGTCCGAAACAACACGGAATTTTTTATCTGAGCCTGAGGAGGCCGTCGCTCGCATTTTTGTCGTAGCCATAATACTTTCCTCATTAAAATCAGTGCCGAATAAAAGAGTTAGGCCTTTTCCTACAGCCAAGGTTTCAATGTGACCATGTCCAAGTTCAGACCGACTTAATACGATAACTACACCATTTTTCGGAAATGATCTAAGTATTTCACCTGTCCTCATCGAGCCATAGTGACTGGAATTAAAAATTACCATCCCATCACGATCATCATTCCTCTCATGCTCTTTAAGTAGATCCAATTCCAAATCACAAACCCCCTCAGATTGACACTCATAAAAATGCGGCTTATCAGAAGGAAATTCTACTTTTGGGCGATTAAACATTTTTGCTGGCAGTGGTCGGCATTGAAGAAAATAAAGCGGAGAACCATGTCCATACACACTGGCAAATTCGATTTGAACCGGCTGGCCATAATACTTTTCAAGTATTCGTGAAATAAACAAAGCTTGGTTAATTTCAAATGTGCCATCCATGTAATTGTAAATATCCGGCTGTATATATGCCGTAAGAGCAAGCTCCTCAAAATCACAAAAATCGGTGCTGAAAACCAGCCTATCAATTTTTGAAGAATAAACAATAAGTGGTGGTTTTCGGCTTCCTTCAAAGCCTACAAGCGCCAAATCATCAGTTCCTGGCCGGGTGGAATTAACATAGCCTAAATTTGGATATTCAATTCTATTTTGAATTGCTAACCCCATCAATTCTTCAGCAACCCCATTCGCCTTTCTGTAATCAAGAGCACTTTCAGAATTACAGCTTTCATAAACCTCTGTAACCCCCCCCACAAAATCCTCAAAAGTAGAATCGCCTTCAAGTGCTACGCTTTGGTATACACCGGCCCCAGTTATTTCATCACCATCTTCAGAATATACAGCAGAACTACGAATCATTAAAGCTCCGCCGGTATAGAATTTTTTTAGCTCATCTCTAATATCCTCTCCACGAAGCCATTTTTTATACAGCTCTACTCCAATCAGATTAAACTCAGGTATCTCTATGTATTGAAAGCGACTATCAATTTCGGCATTACGGAGTTTTTCAAGTAAATTTTTCACAACAATCAAGTTTGCACCTTTTGCACCAAACTTAAGCCTGTCGGCCTGTAGCCTTTCACGGTCTAAATTTCCTGATGCATGAAGAATTGCATATTCTTTTTGGATAGCACGTATTGCATCAATAATTCTTTCATATCCTCCTGAAATTTCAGTCCCGTCACTTTCAAAGCTGAAAGAAACACCAGCGCTTAAATTTGCTATATCTTCAGGTCTCAACTGCTTATCTCTAAGGCGCAAATTACCCTGCCCAGCCAAGTTTATTAAGCCCTCCTCGAGAGTTTTAGCCACCATAAGTTTCTCTTCCACCGGCATTTGCGAATTAACAGTAGATGCAAGCTCCATTAATTTATCTATTGGTTTCGTGGCTATGTTTGAGGCGGCGCATGATAGAAAATAGCCAGCACTTACTGGAGCTTCCTCATCCTCAAGATCTCTCAAAAGCCGTGCGCATTTATTAATGAAGGCATGGCCGGCAAACTCAAACTCCTTTTCAATCCAATCAGCATCTTCCACATAAAACTGTGCGCCATTAAGAGCCTCAACGAAGCTTTTTGCAGCTTCATCAGAATTCATAACAGCACCATTCTCAACAACAATACTTGCAGCCACAGCCGCCAACTTATCCCTAAGCGAATTTTGAACCAAAACATCCATAATTTAAAACTTTAATCTCATTAAATTGCTCGCGCGAGTCAGCTCAACTTCCCCAGATCGAATGGCTTTGTCACTCAACCATTCTCCGGATGAGTGTCTGTCTTCAGAACCCTCAACAACAACTATTTTAGGCCACTCGCCGGCTTTTCCGCTTCCAAAATCTGCTCTATAAACATCAGTCTCGGGCTGTAGTACTTGCCCACCTTTAGCTGGATGCCAAAATTGATATTTAAATTTACCTACGTGACTTAACTTGGTCGTACTTATATCAATTCCGGTTTCTTCTTTAAATTCACGTTCGGCGGCCGCTAATTTTTCCTCGTCCGGATCAACATTTCCACCGGGATACTCATGAAGATTCCCCTGCTTTGTTTGTGAAGTCGAAGGGTCTTTTCTCAGCATTGGGGAATATGTATCCCGAGTCAGATTGCCGGCATCATCAATTTGAAAACCAGAATAAACCCCCATAACTCTGACGATGGTTTTTCCTTTAACCATTCTCTCCGGGTAAGAAACGTAGGCTCGTCTGTCTAATTCACGCCCGATTGCATTTGTAACTTTAAATTTGGCCTGCCCGTATTTATTATTTTCGGTAAACTTATGTGTTCTTTCATAGTCTTCACCCATAACTCTTCGCAGTTCTTCTCCGCACCAAACAGTGCTCAATCCCAGAAGATCAAAAGTCTTGGAAACGGCGCCATGTCTCATGTCCGGCTCCACAACCATGGGCAAATCTAATTCCGGGACCATTTCTAAAACTTTTGAATAAATTGCAATTCTTTCTTCACCATCCAAGTCACCTTTTCTAGGAGCCCCGCTCCTGTATTTTAAATAATCACCAGCATGGCGGATATACCAAATAGCTTGAATTCTTTCGTTCAAATCACTAATCACTCGAACTAAAGTATTTTCTTTGGCGAGACTTTTTTCGTACGCGCGTTTAGAAATATCGGAATCCCTTCCGTGTATCTCAGCATAAGCTCTATAGATAATATCGTCACCTTCTTTAAAACGAGGGTCTTTTTTCCAATCCCCAAATGAATGTGTTTCACCGACAAGTTCCATATAGCGCATCTATACGCCCAAATGGAAATTTGTCAATTATTTTATCACCTTCCCATTCAAGTAAACCTGAACTTCTTTTTGGGTTTGTACACGAGAAGCAATTCCGTTGATAACAACAGTTTGATCAAGGTCACCGTGTTCTCGGCTCATATTTGCGGCCTCAGTGAAAAGTTGCAACTTCAAATTTGCAGCTTCTTCTTTAAGCTCCTGCACTTTTTTTCGGTAGTCCGCGTAGTCGATATGATCTGCAAGCAAATCTTTAACATGCTTTTCTTTTGCATCCGTAATTTGCTTTTTCAAGTCTTTGTAAGTCGCCACAAGGTCTTCCATTTCCATTGGAAGATCGTCCTCAAGTTCCCTCATTAAATGTTTGATTTCCTTTAGCTCCTCAATTTTTGTTGTGAGCTTCTCAATAAGATTTTGGAATACTGTATCTACCATAAATTTTGGTTAAATTGCTTGTGCAGATTATCACAAAACCCTAATATAAAAAGTGAATTTAACAAAAAATATGCAAAAATCTTATTTAGTACTGATTGCGGCGGGACTTTTTTTAGCGTCATGTGGCCAACCACTTCAACAGAGTGAAAATGAATATATCGAAGAACAAGAAAAAATCACCAACATTGAATTTCATGCGCCGGCAATGTTGGCTGTAGATTCATACAAAGAATCTGATCTCGAAAAAGAGCAAGTTGCCAACATGACTCATCTCTGGAAGACAGGTATTTTCAAAACAGGAATTTACGAAGGTCAAGACTTAGTAACAGCACAAATGGATTGTGAAGGCCCATGTCCAGCAGCCATCTTCAGATTTGCTTATGATGAGAAAAGTAAAAAATTCACACTTCTTTCAAAATATTCTTCAGAGAATGTAGAGATGATTTATATTACTTATTACGCAACAGACTCAACAATAGAACTCTCAGAATTTGACGCTCCAAAGAGCCTAAAAGTTTGGGACAAAAATGTGGCGATATTAGCTGATAAATATTCAAGACTGCTGATCGAAGAAGAGGAGGGGGCAGATGTTGTAAGCCTGGAAGATCCAAGCTTTGCATCATACCTGTTAATATCCGGTTGTATTTATGGAGTTACAGGCGACTCTGTTGCGGTTAAATATCAACTTGTACCTACTGAATTTTACAATACAGAAACAGAGGAAACTTCAGCGCTAGTGGAACTAACTTTCACAGACATGAAAGGCGCTCAGAGCACAAAAGAATTTTCAATTGATCAAGGTGGTTGCGGATTTACGGGATCTTGTGCATTAACACATGAGGCATTGCCTGGTGAAGAATCAAGATTGCAAAAAGTAGGTAGCATTGGCGAAAACGAAGCCTTAACTTTTGCTACACTCGACGAAACTTCCACAGTCACAGATGGCTTGGAAGGAGTAATGTTAGATGCTTACAATCAGTACAAAATGCAGGCTGTATACAAAGAAGAAACTCCAATGAGCATTGCTGATTTCACACTTCCGGGCAATATTTTCTTCGTGAAAATGGGTAGTGGAAAATACGTACTAGTGCGCGATTCAATTTATCAGCCAACAGCAGAATGTGGAAAGCCGGTCATTTACTTGTATCCAGAAAAAGACATGGAAGTTAGCGTTAAAGTTGGAATTGAATCATTCACAAAAACAATTCCAGCATACGGAAACGGATGGAAAGTTCTTGCACATGTTGGCGGCCTTCTAACAAACCTAGCGGATAACAAAAATTACCCTTATCTATTCTGGGAAGGAAATTCATCTAAGTCACTCGCTGCACCAGTTGGCTGGACTTTGAAGAAATCTGAAGTCGCAACTGTGCTACCGATAGCATTGAAAAAGATGGGGCTTAACGACGGCGAAACCAGCGATTTCATGGAATTCTGGGCGCCTCGACTAGCGCAAGTTTCAAGCAATTACATCGAATTTTCTTTCATTGGAAACGCATTGATGGATCAAATTGCTCCACTAACAATCAGCCCAAAACCGGACACCGTGATTCGAGTATTTATGTACTTCCGTGGAACTAATACAGCCGGACTTTCAATGCAAAATTATACCGCGCCTGCGAGAAAGGGCTTCACTGTTGTTGAATGGGGCGGAACATTGCGATAAGCGCCTTAGCGCTCTTTCTACTTAGTTGCAACACCGCAAGCTCAGAGTTTGCGGCTTGTGCTTCGTCGAACATAGTTTTGATGCCACATCATCTTATCGTGCAGCCTTATATCGACGAAATGTATAAGGTTTTAACGGCCCAGCGCCCGTCCAAAATAATCATAATTTCGCCCGATCATTTTTACAGCGGCTCTGCCGCGATTTCGGCGTCAGAAGAAATTGAGCACGGTTTCACAATCCATCGAAATCTCGCACTGCAGTATTTCGGCAAGCTCCCAATCGAGGGCTATATGATTCGCATAAACGCAAAAGAAAATGATCTAATAGAACTCGCCGAGCAGCTTTCAAAAGAGAACACTCTCTTCATTTTCAGCATCGATTTCTCTCATTACCTTGATGGAAAAATTGCCCGCATTCATGATCTTATGTCACACGATGTTATTGAATCCCGTAGCATCGACGACGCAAAAAACCTCGAAGTCGACAGCCCTGGCTCAGTAGAAGTTATGCTCCGGCTACTCGCACTTTTGAACGAGAAAATGATCGTCTACAAAAACACTAACCCTTCCCTCGATGCCGGAGTCGAAAGCTTTACGAATACAACACACCTATTTGCATGTAGCTCGGCCGGAACACCACCTACCCGCCAAGTTCTCACAACAATGTACTTCGAACATTCGCGTGAATGGTATCTCGGCAAAACTCAGGAAGATCGATATCTTTACGGCTACGATGAAACGGTTTTTAACACGGGCGAGCAGGATCATGCAAAAGTCGAACACTCCAGCCAATCTAGTGAGGAGGAATCCTTCGCTTATTTTAAATAATCTGCTTAAGGGATTCCGCAATAAATTTCTGTAGATTTTGAACCTGCAAATTCTTGCCACCCACAACTTCAAATAGTGGATTTTCTTCTTTGATAAAAACGATCTCACCAGGGTCCTCAACTCGAATTGTGCCGGGAGCGCTAATATCGCAAAAACTCACCATTGATAAATAAAAAACACCTCGAGGACTCAAAATATTACGAATTTTTTTCTCAATTTCATAACGCTCAGGTAGAGAGTGTAGGCAGGGCCCACATACATCGGAAATGAAATCATAAGTAACTCCAGTCTCAGGAAAGTCCACAGGGAAATTTCCTATAAATTGTTTCTTGATGAACGGCTCATCTCGCTCAATAAAAAATGGCATTCCCAACACGCCCTGCATGCGAAGTATAAGCTGAGGCGGAAACTCTGATTTTTCCAGATAAGATATAAGCTCTGAACGAGTTCTTGATAAATGACGTAAATCCCTCCGTATACGATTACCAGCCAAACATTCTCCTTGTGAATCTGCATAACCTGCAAGGTTAAAGTCCAAAAATGGATTGATTGGAGTCAGCCCAAGCGTATGAACCTCTGCAGGGAAACGCGAAGACATCTCTGAAGCCGAAACACCCGACCCAGCCCCCATGTCTAAATATCTAAATTCACCTGGAAAAGACGCGGCAATATCCGCCTGCACCGGCTTTAATTTTCTAGTGTTAGTTGGCCTTAGTCCTATACGTTGATTTTCATCTTTATCGTAATGAGCATGAGAATCAGTAATTTTCTTCCCACAAATTTCTATTAAACCCTCATCCAATCCCCTTTCAATACCATCACCATATTTATCGATCGCCATATTTTACATAAAAATAAGATTGTATTCTAGCACTTTTCGTGAGATAGTCAAGCTATGAACAGGTCAGAACTACACAAACGTCTAGCAGATGAGCCGGCTTACCGTGAGAAGCAAATTCTTGAAAGTATCTATTCCGGCCGTGCAAAAAATTGGGACGAAATTACGAGTATTCCCTCTGCCCTCCGTGAGAAACTCCGCGATCTACCTTTTTTCTGTTTTGAACCTGTAAATCGTGTTGTCAGTACTGACGGAACAATTAAATCTCTCTTTAAAATGTCCGACGGTGCGCTAATTGAAACCGTGCTAATTCCAAACAAAGAATTTCGAACAGTTTGCGTATCTTCACAGGTTGGTTGCGCGATGGCTTGTGGATTTTGCGCTACCGGAACTCTCGGCCTCACCCGTAATTTGACCGCTGACGAAATTGCTGACCAAGTTCTCTATTATAAACAAACTGCAAAGGTGACAAACGTTGTCTACATGGGAATGGGTGAACCACTTTTGAACCTGGAAAATGTGCTCCCGAGCGTAGACATTTTAAACGACCTCATGGGAATCGGAGCACGTAAGATTTCAATTTCAACCTGTGGAATTATTCCAGGAATTCGCAAATTAATGGACTACCCGAAACAGATCAATCTAGCGATTTCAATTCACTCTCCCGACGACGCGCTTCGTAGCAAACTTATGCCGGTCAACAAAGGTTTCCCCCTGGCGAAACTCCTCGAAACATGTGCGGAATACATCAAGAAAACCAATCGCCGACTAATGTTTGAATACGTTATGCTTTCCGGTGTTAACGACAGCGACGAACACGCACACGAAATCGCCCGTCTACTTCGTCCACTAGAACTTGTCCTTCTTAATCTGATTCCTTTTCATCAAACCTTCCTGCAATTTGGCTCTGCTTCTCGAAACCGCATCCACGATTTCCAGCGTATCGTCGAGCTCGAAGGTGTTGATTGCCACATTCGCCACTCCGCCGGTGTCGATGTTGACGCCGCCTGCGGCCAACTTGCTCGAACGCATTATGATAAAGTAAAATAAACTTATGGGAATAAAAGAAGATTTCGACTCAGCATTGGAAGATTGGAAATCAAATGCCAAGAAGCACAGAATGAGCTCCTCACTTAAATCAATGGACTGTGACGGATTTCGCCAAATAATTGCAATTGGTAAGCCAGCACTTCCGTTTATTCGAGATGAATTGAAGACTACTGCGCTCATTGGCTGGGGAAAATTAGTGAAGGAAATTCTTGGAGATGAAATTGAATTTCCTCAGGAAATTCACGGTAGAGCAGATGCAATACGAGAGCACATTCTTGCATGGATGGACTCCAATCTACCCACCACTTAGGGTCAAAACCCTTATCGTGACAAAGTCGCGTTAACAACCTGAAGCTATTTCATAAACCCAAAAAAACTCCAGGTGTTATTGCAGCACAGTCGCGATAAGCATATCATGCCAATATGGGCGATAGAATTCTAACGAGCTTAACCTTACAAAACAAAGGACATCGAATAAGCAAAGCGATGGACTCGGTTTTACATTTTGTTGCATCGAAATTTTCTCACGCTTACACCTGTCTTGAGCTGGCTAAAATGACAAAACTTAGCAGAGGCACAGTTTTCAGAATTCTCACTGTTCTGCAAAAACAAAAGTACCTTCATAAATCTGGCGAAAGATATTTTTTCTGCCGAGTTGAAGATGACTCCGCCTGTCACCAAGCCGTAATCTGTGAGAAATGCGGAAAATATGAAGAGACTCCACTTTACGAGCATGCACATCCTAACTTGAAATTCTTCAAAATTTCACCGCAGCTTCACGAAATCGCAGCCACTTGCCGTCAATGTCAGTACACTTCTGCCAAATAGCATTTTTCACAGTAAACTTTCTCGGCCCGATCTGGAGAAAAAGTCGAATTCATCACGCCGCTACACTTACTGCAACTACGTGTATAAATTTTATGTGGATTTCGTAATCGCATACGAGTTGCCAACCTGCAATCAGGGCATTTTGTAGGAGCAGAAAAACCCTTCAAACGCGCCACTTCCTGCGGAATTAATTTGTAATTTTTGCCACAGTCAAAACAAGCCAAAACATCGCCACTAGCTGGTAAATACTCGCGGGCATCTTTCTCTCGCCATCTATATCCGCGTGCTAAAGCCGCCTCGCGGGAAAGAGGCAAATATTCATTCGCAACAGTTTCATTATAAGCAAAAGCCGAATGTGTAGCCGGGAAAAATCGCCCAAAATCCGCCCCCATCATTTCAATTACACGTGGCACAAGCGCCTCATATTCCTCCTTCGAATACTGCTTATTCAAAATGCAATATTGCTTGTTACGAAGCCCAACGCAGCCGAATAAATCTTTCGAGTTATAACAAAATTGGCTGTAGGCAACGTTTTGCGAATTGAAAATATAAGTTGAAAAAATCACATTATAAATTCCGATCGTACCCATAACTTGATAAGCCAGCTCAGGTTTGATGTACATGTTCGAGCAATCCATCAAATCTTTCACCTGCACTCCAACCGTCACATATTTGCAATCTTCGCTGTCATTCAAATCATAAGAATCCCTGCAATTTTTGCAGTTCGTCAAAAAGTCACCTGTTGAATTTTCGCTACTCACAATATTGGCATATTTGTAGACTCGCGCCGCACGCATTTCGTCGAATTTCGCTTTCGTTCCCGCCAAATCTTGCATTGCCGCTGCCACCTTCACAGCATACTCTTCCTTCGATACCGGCTGATTCATAAAATGATATTCCTTGCCTGTTAATCCGGTGCACAAAAAACAATTACTAGATCGATTCACGTTGTCGCAAAACGAAGAATCATAAGTATTTTGACTATAATAAACATATCGGCAGTTGTAGCATTTTTTCACATAAAAACACTCGTACAAAAACTCACTATCGTAGATGAAAGCCGAGTCCATCACATCTTTTGACGACTGAATCAGCTTACCATAAAAGCAGTCCTCGCAATTCTCACTGCAATTTATGAGGTAGCAATTTTTGCTATACGCCGTCCCGGTTGTATACGGACAATTCTCATTGCTCACCTGAATCAAATTCACACGCGGAATCAATAAATTCAACTCCTGAATCTGCTCAAAAAATCCGCGCGAAAAATCCACATCTCTAGCAAAACTCGCCGCATCCCAATTCTCGCTCCACCACTCCTCGTGGCTCACAATTTTAAAGGGCGAATCTGAATGATATAGCGAAATCTTTCCACCATTATTATAAAGAAACTGCTCATTTCTCTGCACTGTCCTCTCAGCAAGCCGACAATCCGGACATTTCTCCGGCTCCGGAATCGCAAACTTCCGCCCACCATACACCGGTGCCACCTTCTCTAAAAACACAAGTTCCTCCGGCGAAACTTCAAATGGATTTTGACAGGCTGTGCAGGTTTTCATAGATTTAGTTTAGTGGATATTGTAGAATTTTAGAAACGGAATATTGATCGTGATAAAGTAACGGGATGCCAAGGTACATCATTTTTACCACTTTGTCCAGTCTATGACGACAATAAAGCACTGAATCCAGTCTATCTTAACAGGAGAAAATCCATCGGCAAGTTTTTACTGACGAAATTTTCCCACACAATCTAAAGGCCGAGAAAATTTCATTGCATCTAATCCAAGTTTACTGTAAACTTAAACTAATATTTACTGTAAACTCAGCATGTCTGATTCTAAGGCTCAAATTCTGACTCTTCTGAAAAAGCAGGCGCTTAAACCCTCTCAAATTTCCGAGAAACTTAAGCTAAGCAGGCAGGCTTTGCATCGCCACTTGAAAATTTTATTGGAGGAGAAACAGATCGAAAAACAGGGCTCTGCGCCGAATGTATTTTACTCTCTCTCGACGCAAAGGCAGGAAAGTCGTGTGCAAGAAAGCTATGTTTTTTTCAAGAAATATCTGCTTACAAATTATCTTAAAGAAGTCAAAATTGAAGAGGCTTATAAGTCTTTTTCTGGGAACAACTCCAATCAGCCGAATTTTGCCTTCATGCTAGACAGCGCTGCCGTCTACTCTTCAAATATCGAGGGTAACACGCTCAATTTGAACTCTTTTCTCAATAGCCGGTCTCTTTCCAAGAAGTTGCGTCCAAAAGAGGCACAGGAGATTGAGGATTTAGTGGTGGCATATTTGTTCAGCCAAAAATCCGCTCTGAATGAGGCTAATCTTAAGAAAGCCCACGCAATTCTTAGTAAAGATTTTGTGAACAAAGCCAGACAAGGCATTTACAGAATGGAGCCAGTGGGGGTTTTTTCAAATCGTGGGATTGAGTATCTCGCTATCGAATCGCAATATTTGAACAATGAAATGGGGGAATTTTTCAGAGTAATTTCAGATTTATTAACAGAAAAGCTCACCGTTCCGGAAACTTTTTTCTGGGCTTCTTGGTTACATCTCATGATGGTTTTAATCCACCCTTTTTCAGATGGGAACGGACGTATCGCGCGCCTCTGTGAAAAGTGGTTTCTCGCTCAGAAGCTTGGTCTACAAATTGCCCTACTTCCTAGCGAAGAACACTATTTCAAAATTCGCCCGGAATACTATTCCGCACTTCGCCTCGGCGTAAATTACTGGGAAGTAGATTTCTCCCGCTCAGAGGCTTTTTTGAGATTGCTCCCAGGGTCACTAAGTTCTTTGGCGTCTAAATAGTCTATGATTCGTCAATTAATCCCACACACATGTTAGAAATTTTAAAAAAATCGGACTAAGCGATAAAGAGGCTCAGGTTTACATGTCCGCGATGGAAATTGGCTCTCTTTCCGCAGTCTCAACAATTGCAAAAAAAGCGAATGTGAATCGAACGACAACTTATGACATTTTGAATTCTCTCGAGCAAAAAGGCTTAGTGGTCAGCCAGATGCGGAAAGAAAACCGATATTATCAAGCACTTCCGCCGGAAAAAATTGTGGCATATCTCAAAGAGCAAAGCCGAAAGTTTTCAAATCTTGCAGAAAACGCAAACCACATTTTACCTGAATTAAATGCTCATTATCGCGCTTCCGGTCGACCAAAAGTTTATTTTTATGAGGGTGATGAAGGCTTAATTCGCGTCTATGAAGAAACCCTAACTTCAACTGAAGAAATCCTCGCCTACGCCAGCGACCAAGCAAATCAAGATGCCCTTCCAGGCTATTTTCCAAAATATTACAAACGACGAGCCGAGAAAAATATTCCGATTCGAGCAATTTTCCCTGACACGCCGAAAGATCGAGAACGACATGCTCTAGATTCAAAAGAACTACGCAGAAGCCGAATCGTTCCCAAAGAAAAATTAGATTTTTCTCCTGAAATCAACTTCTTCGACGACAAAATAATGATCGCCGATTGGAAGGAAAAACTCGGCATAATTATTGAAAGCAAAGAAATCGCAAAAGTCTTTAAGCAGACATTCGAACTAGCCTGGGAAGCGGCAGGAATGTACGAAAAATTAATAGATAAGAGAAAGTAATTCGTCAGCCATCTTTAAATGGATACCGTTTTTGAAGTTTTCCTCAAAGCCTTTAATTGCTTCATTTTTTCTAATCTCGTGGTCACTCAATATTTTTTCAGGTGGATTGGCCTTGATAAACTCATCCCTCGCAAGTTTTTGATTTATGATTGATACATCGCCATCTTCGAAGGCTTTTTTAACTGCCTCCTCTAAATTAGACCTATTTTTGTCGGCGAATTTCTGGAATGACGAGTTAGCATGCTCGTAATCTTCCGTTAGAATGTCGTAATCTCTTTTGTATGACTCGGGCAAAGAATTAATTGCAGCGGCAATACTTTCATTTGATTCATCGAGAAAACTAAAAATTCTCAAATTATCTAATACGTTAAATAAAAAAGCCGTGGCAAACACAACCCTAATCCTCTTCATTTCTTCAGTTCTATTTTGACTCAAATCCAAATGCCTTCGAATATACAAAAGCATCAAATGCAAACTATTTTGAGAAAGTGGATTTGCCAATTCTTTATCTTCATAATCTAAACTTTCCATAAAATTTGTAGCGCCACTAAAATGGATATTATTATCAAACCAACCCATTTTTTCTATTGGATCGCCCATCAGCTCACTTTCCCTTTCATCTGTAACATTGAGCAGTCGAACCAAGGTTTCATTAATATCGATAGAGTTTAGCAATTCGTCAGGATTCCAATCTTTCATATTTGCCTCATTCCCAAAGATAAGTGTAAGTTTTTGTGATAAAATCGCGTCCAAACCATGATCCTCAAGTAGCTGACCCATGAACTTCAATCTGAGTGCTTCCAATTTCTTTAAAGTCGACTCTTTCTCCGGCGATGATGTAGGTGTGTTCATGAGCGATTTATACCGCTAATTTAATGGGCTGTCAAGCGCGCGGAGTGAGCATCGATTTGCTTAAAAATGTTACTCGTGTTTAAATTCTCTCGTGAATAAAAATCTTACAACAACTACGACTACTACAAGCACCACGACTATGGTGCTGGAGTCCTAGTGTTTAAATTTTAATCACAAATAAGGACTTCAGCTAAAACTTGAAGTCTATTTTTTATTATTTTAATTTTTATCCTATGTGCAATGAAGATTTCAGAAATGAGTACGAAAGTGCTCGACAGCCAGCCATCCCAAAATCCGCTTTAGAAAAAGGGGATAGTCAAGAAGAGCAAAAAATCAAAGAGCTCAGCTGGGCAGTATCACATGGAGTTCGCTCAATGGTTGATATTCAGCTTACTTGAAGTAGCTCATTACTTCGTTGACTTCGGCATTTATTGCATTAGATGCAATTGATATCGCGAATTTAAGAAGTTTTCCATTTGTATTGGCGTTAATCTCATGTCTTTTTTCACCAAAAACTTCATATAAAACATGAAGGCTATAGTCTTTTGCCAGAATGCCTGCGAGTCTACGAGGATAAGGATCGTCACCTTCTTCACTTTGATAACTTTCATCACAAATATACCTGTCCCTCACTCTTTTCACGAGCAAAGGTTCAATTTGATCGAGATGTTCTGATGCGATACCAGCTTCTAAAAGTTCTGCTCTCTGTTCGTCTAAAGACATAAACTTATTTTAAAGTATCGCGATTTTACTGATCTTTGCTATTCTGTCAATAGTGTATGATAGCATTCATGAGTATCACTACGAAAAAAGGCGACCGCGGAGAAACTGATTTATATGACGGCAGACGAGTTCGAAAATCTGACTCGCGAATCGCGGCACTTGCCACAATCGACGAACTGAACTCACACATGGGCCTCGCGATCAGCTTAGGCGGAGATGAATTCCTCGAAGTAATTCAGAATGATCTATTCGTTTTGGGCTCGATTATTGCCAATCCTAAAAGTAAAGAAAATATGACTGAAAACTTGACGATCCTGGAGGATCGGGCAACAGAGCTGGAAGCCACAATCCCGCCATTGAAGAATTTTATTTTACCTGCCGGGGAAACATTAGCTTGCCAGATTCATATTGCAAGGTCAGTTTGCAGGAGAGCAGAAACACAATTAGCAAAAGATTTAGATGTGAGTTGTTGCGCATATATTAATCGCCTATCCGACTACCTTTTTTTGTTGGCAAGATCAGTTAACATCAGATCCAAAAAAAAGGAGGTGATTTGGAAAAAACTGTGATACAGTGATAAATACCATTTAACCACAAACCTTATGCGAGTAATGCCTGTCATAAAAAACCTCACAGAACCGGAGGTGGAACAGTTTCACAGTTATTTGGAAGCAAAGTTAGGAAGGTTGGCGCCAGTCTTAGAAAGTCACTACCCTGATGAAGATGCCGTAAAGGTGGATGCGAGAATTAGAAAACATGAAAGGCACTCAGCCTTTGAACTCGAATTGGTTATTAATATGCCACACGGTAAATTTCTATCTAAAGAAACTAAGCACTCAATCACAGAAGTTTTAGATCTAACAACAGATAGGCTTGAAACTCAAATGAACAAACACTTTAAAAAACTGATAAGAGAATGATCTATCTGGATTACGCGGCTTCGACCCCAATTGACCCGCGCGTGTTGAAATTTATGAAGCCTTATCTTGAGGAAGATTTTGGTAATCCTTCATCTATACATCGCTATGGGCAATCTGCCAGGAAGGCGATTGATTCAGCACGTACAATTTGTATGGAAATTTTGGGGGCCGCAAAACCAAGCGAAGTCATTTTTACAGGTAGCGGGACAGAGTCTTGTAATATGGCGATGTTTGGCGCTGCTTTTGCTAGCGGTCGCGGTCACATAATTGTGAGTGCCATCGAACATCCGGCCGTACTCGAGCCAGCTCGTTACCTACGCGATAATTTCGGATTCGAACTGACCGAAGTTTCACCTGATAAAGACGGAATAATTTCAGTAGACTCTATCGAGAAAGAAATAAAACCCGAAACGATTCTCGTTTCAGTGATGTATGCAAACAATGAAATCGGCACAATTCAGCCGATTAAGAAAATAGCTAAAATTTGCCGCGAACGAGGCGTAATTTTTCACACTGACGCCTGCCAAGCCCCAGGTTTTCTTGATATCAATGCAGATCATCTTGGCGTTGATCTTATGACTTTGAACTCCAGCAAGGTGTATGGTCCGAAGGGAGTCGGACTTCTATATATTCGCGAAGGAGTTAAAATAACGCCACATATTTTTGGTGGTGGCCAGGAATTCCGAATGCGAGGCGGAACGGAAAATCCAGCATTGATTTACGGCTTTGCAAAAGCACTCGAACTTGATTTGAAAGACAGTAAAAAAGAGGCCGAACGGATTAAAAAAATGCGAGATAAACTTCTTGTGTCTCTGTTGAAGTTTCCAGGCGTAACTCTAAATGGTTCACTAGAAAATCGTCTACCAAATAACATCAATGTTCACGTGAAAGGGATGAAAAATGAAACCTTAGTTATGCGTCTAGATATAGACGGCCTCGCCGCCTCCGGCGGCTCGGCCTGCTCCTCAGGCAAAACCGAAGCCTCTCCTGTTCTCCTAGCTCTCGGCCAGTCTAAAACTGCCGCAGAGGAATCCCTCAGGCTCACTCTCGGCCGCCCAACAACTTCAGCAGAAATAGCAAAAGCCATAAAAATTCTCACGAAAGTACTTCAGAGGGAGTAAATAAAATTGACATCAAATCTACGGTAGTGTTACAATAAAGCTACATAGCTTTAATAACACACGTCAAATGAAGAAATTTACAATGTTTTTGTTGCTAGTGGTCTTTATCGTCGGATGTGGTAATACTCAAAATCTTCAGGGAAAGTTTTCTTCATCTCCAAGTAAAAAAGCTTCTCCACAGGCAGATTTGACAGTAAGCAGTATTACAGTAGAGGATGGCAAGTTGGCAATTTTGGTGAAGAATACAGGGCGTTTAGATGTTGCAACAGGAACGGCAGGCTCTACGTATATTTATATAAACGATCTATCAAAACCATCAAATGCTTATAGGTGGGAATCATTGTCTGATCTTAGCTTTTTAAAATCTAATGGAGAATCCATAATAAATCCAAAAACGCTTAGTGATGGAGACTATGAGATAATGGCTTGTGTCGATGCTACATTCGTCGTGACTGAGCGCAATGAAGATAACAACTGTTTGACTGAGAGTATTACCGTGGAAACTTCTACTTCAACAGATACTGCAGAAACTGAGGAAGATGAATCTGTTACATCAGAAGAGACAGGACCTACGGCAAGCGAGATTGCATCAGCTCCATTTGCGGTAACTACGCCCACTTCATATGTAGGATTTAGTACAGGTGTAGCAAATCAAGTAAAACTTTTTGAAATTGGAGTAAGTTGCAATGGTAGTAAAGATTGCATTATTTCTTCTATGGAGCCACGTGCCTACTTTGATGACGATGGTGATGAAAAGGTTGCATTGTTAAGTAGTGCAAGTGGAACCCATAAAACCGATATGGCATCAGTACTTAAAAACTTTAGTATTATGGATAGTTCCGGGAACGTTTTGTCGACAAAAGAAACATTTGATGAAAATTATCATATCTCTTTTGAGTCTCTCAATTACACAGTTCCGGCAGGTACAAGTACCACTTTATATCTTTACGGAGATGTAATTGATACTTACTTAGATGACGATAGCGAACTGATGGCATTCAGGATTTATGGGTCAGGTTTTGAAGTAAAAGACACTGATGGCAATATAATTGATGATTTGAATGGCGACGGCTCAAACAGATCACTCGATATTAGAATTAGTACTACAAGGTAATTCAAAAGAAAAAAGAGCTCCTGACAAAGTGGCTCTTTTGATATAAACTACAGTCAAATTTAAAAAACTCTATGCAACACACTTGGAAAATTCTTATGGCGGTATTCATTATCGGAATCATCGGGCTCGGTGTTTTCACGGCGAACAATCCAAATTTACAGGCAAGACTTGACGATCTCATTAACTGGAAATAATGTATATTCTCGCAATTATTGCGGCGGCAGCAGGCTTAGGGCTCGGTTATTTTTTACCGGGTCGTGTTAAAACAAGCACAGCTGATTACCAAGACCAAGTAAAAAAAGCCCACGAAGAAGCTGAAAAAATTAAAACATCGGCAGCTGAGCAATTTGAACATATAAAGAAAAATCTCGATCGAGAAGAATCTGATCTCGAAGAAACAAGCGCAAAATCTGAAGAAGTAATTAAAAACAAAGAGGAAATTGCAGAAAAACGTGAAAATAGGAATCGCGGCTTAGAGGGGAATCTAAAAGGACTCCGTGTCGAAATCGAAAATATAGAAAAAGGATACGGAGAATTTAGCACGAAAATAATAGAAAAACTTTCACACGTTAGCGGAATTGATCCGAAAACCGCGCTTGAACAGTCCAGAAAAGAATTAGAAAAGTTAATTACTGAAAACAAAGAAGGTCGCCTTTCAGCTCAGGCTGAAGAGATTAAAGAAGACGCTCCTCGTCATGCAAAAGCGATAATCCAAATTGTTGCTCAACGTCTTTCAACACCAAGTTCAGTCGACAAAAATTCAACAATGGTGACACTTAAAGAAGACAAATTTAAAGGTCTTTTTGTTGGAAAAGGCGGAACGAATATTCTTTATTTTGAGACTCTTTTGCCAGTCGCAATAATTTTTAATCTAGACCCTCAAACAATTCACGTTGGTGGAGTTAACCTCTTACGAAGAAATATTGCAAAAAAAGCGATAGATAAAATGCAAATTCTATCCAAAAAAACCGGAAAAATCGATCATGAAATGATAAAGAAAACAATTGAAGAAGCTGAAAAAGAAGTCATGGATATTTGTGACAGAAAAGGAGCTGAACATCTTCGCCTTTTAGAAATCGATCCGAAAAAAGTTGATCCTCAGTTGGTAAATTACTTCGGACGAATGTATTTCAGAACTAGTTTCGGTCAGAACGTAATTTGGCATTCAACTGAAATGGGTTACCTTGCGCGAATGATTTCCGAGCAAATAGGCGCGGAAGTTACAGTTGCAACAGAAGGCGCTTTTTATCACGACATTGGTAAAGCGATCGACCACGATGTGGGTGGTGCGCACGACGATCTTTCAAAGGAAATTCTTGAAAAATATGGCTACGATCCTCGCATTGTACACGCTGCTTTTGCGCATCATGATAAGGTTCCTTGTATTGCGCCGGAAGATTTTATTGTGAAAGCTGTTGATGCAATTTCAGCGGTTCGCCCTGGAGCTCGTCAAGAATCAGTAACAAACTATTTTGAAAGAATTAAACAGCTTGAAGACACTGTTGCTTCATTCGCTGGTGTTAAAAAAACTTATGCAATTTCAGCAGGTCGTGAGGTGCGTGTTTACGTGGACAACGATAAAATTGGAGATGACAAGATGGAAGGTCTTGCAGAAGGCATTGCCGGTAAGATTTCAGAAGAACTTTCCTTTCCAGGTATAATTAAGGTAAACTTGATCCGTTACACAAAATCTACTGATTACGCTCGTGAGAGCAATAAAAAACCAACAAGACAATGAGTGACGAAAATAACAAATCAACGATTGAAAAAATCGTAATGGGAGCAATTATCGGAACTGCAATCGGTTCAGCAATCGGAATTAGCATTGCACCAAAAAAAGGTGTGGAAACTCGAAAAATCATCAAAGAAAATTTGAGCGGAAATACGACAGAGGCAAAAGAAGTAGTCAAACTTTCAAAAGAAACAATGAGCGGAATCTGGAAAATAGCGAAAAGAATTTTTTTAGGAAAGAAGCAAAATTATAAAGAAATTCCGGATGAATCTTCTGTTGAAATAATTGAAAATGAAAGTAAAAAAGCAAAATCATGAAGTAATTGTGGTGCTTGCAATTGTTTGCACCATGCTTTTCAGCGTATCTTCTGTTTACGCACTAAGCAAAATTCCTGAAGAAAATTTTGTGAAAAAAATGTCGGTCACGCAAACTTCGTTTGCGCCTTATTCGACGTTTGAGGAAGCTTACACAAATCTTGGAATTCAAGAATCCGAATTCCTCTCTAAAAAAATCAACTGGCACACCACGCGCGGTGATATCAGCCTCGCTATTTCTGATTTAAAGCCAGTCAGTAATCTTTCTGAAATACAAAAATATTTCGAGGATTTTATGACATCGACTCCACTTTTCACGAAAGTAAAAATTCTACTTGTCGGTCAAGAAATTCCTTACACTCTTAGCTTCGATGAAGCTGCAGTTAAAGCTGCATTCTCCCCTATTGGGCAAGGCAAAAAGAATGCCTATTACACATGGGATAATGGACTCAAAATTCAAGATGAACAAATTGGAATTGGTGTTGATGCAACGCAAGTCGAGTCACTAATCAATTCTTACTTCCAAACATTTAAAGTTCCTGAAACCGCTAGCGCAGAATTCACAAACAGTGATCCAGAAATCACCAAAGCCGATCTTGAAACTTATCTACCCACCGCGGCCCTTCTTGCCGCAAAAACAATTTCTTTGAGAGATGATAAAGGCAGAACGTGGCCGGTAAAACTTTCTGATCATACGGAATGGATTTTGCCATCCGGAATAGAAAGCGAAGGCTTTGCAACCTTCGTGGGTAATGAAGTTTCGCCTGAAATTTCTAGTGAAGCAATGCCGGTAACAATTACACAAGATGCAGCAGGCGCTATCACTTTTGAGGGCAGCGCAAGAAACGGAGTAGAGATAAACTTAGATGAAACACTGTCAAAATTTATTGACACTTTGAGCGGCACCGGCACAACTTTAGATATAACAACAGATACAATTAAGCCGGAAATTACTGTCAGTGATTCACTGAAAGATTTAGGAATTACCGATTTGGTTTCTGTGGGTTATTCAACTTTGCGTGGGTCGCCTGCAAACAGAATTCACAATATTACGTACGGGTTAAAAAAGTTTAATGGCATCATAATTGCACCAGAAGAAGAATTCTCTTTCACAAAAACACTAGGTCCGGTTGATGCGGCTCATGGCTGGCTTCCGGAACTTGTGATTAAGGGCGACGAAACTATCCCGGAATATGGCGGCGGACTTTGTCAGGTTTCCACAACAATGTATAGAGCTGCACTTTATGGGGGGCTACCAATCACGGCACGCACAAATCATTCTTATGCGGTTTCTTACTATGCATATCCATATGGATACGGACTTGATGCAACAGTTTATGTGCCAAATCCAGATATGCGTTTTATAAATGACACCGGCGCAAGTATTCTTGTTCAATCATATGTTGAAGGTAGTGATGCATATTACATTTTTTACGGCAAAAATGATGGTCGCTATGTAAACATGGAAGGACCATTTGCATACGGTTATAACAGTACAGCGAGCGAAGTTACCGAATACACGGACACACTGGCACCAGGTGTTCGTCAACTAAAAGAATATGCACACACGGGCTTCCAAGTCGATTGGTACCGTACAGTTTTCAACATCGACGACACAATCAAAATCGCCCGCGAAACAATTCATTCATTTTACGAAGCCAGACCCGCGAAGTATTTGGAGGGCAAAGCAGCCGGCGGCGCTTAATAGGGGATAGCTCTAAAATCGGCCTAAACCATATCAAGGATGTACCATTAAGCCTATCTTATCTTGCAAAACTTGTATGGGTTGGATATAATAAATAGTGAGCTATCCCACCCATCATGCAAATAAACGAAAAAACAAAACAACTTCTTGAAGAGCGCCTTAAACAACTGAATAAACTCAGGCCACTTTCTTCTACCATGTTGCTGAAACTCAAGGAGCGTTTTGAGATTGAAATGACATATCATTCCAACGCTATTGAAGGGAATACATTAACACTAAAAGAAACTTACTGGGTAATCCAACAAGGCATCACTGTTAAGGGTAAATCATTGAAAGATCATTTGGAGGCAAAGAATCACCATGAAGCTTTGAGTTATCTTTACGATTTAGTTGAGCACGGAAGCTCGAACACAATATCCGAGCATTTGATTAGAAGTTTGCATTCGCTAGTGATTCAAGATATCGACAGAAATATTGCCGGACAGTACAGAAAAGTTGATGTATTTATTACAGGTACAGATCATGTGCCACCAAGTTCATTGGAGGTACCTCACAAAATGCAGGAACTTATAACATGGGCAAGAAAAAATCACTCAAAAATGTACGTTGTAGATTTTGCCGCAGAACTTCATCATAAATTTGTTCATATTCATCCGTTTCAAGATGGGAATGGACGAGTTGGACGCTTACTAATGAATGTTTTCTTGATGGCGCACGGCTTCCCTTTGGTGATAATTCAGAAAAATGACAGGCAAAAATATTACCGAGTTCTTAGCGAAGCCGACAATGCAAATTACAAACCATTAGCCAAATTTATAGCACAAGCAGTGTTGAAATCTTTAAATATCTATTTGGATGTGCTCACCCCGTCTAAAGAAAAAGAAAATTGGATTACTTTAGCTCAGGCAACTAAATATTGTTCTTACTCACAAGCATATTTAGGAAAACTCGCTAAAGATGGCAAATTGGAGGCTATTAAGCCAAAAAGGAATTGGCTAACAACAAAAGAGGCGGTCTTACGATACATTAAGCAACGCTAATCTTTTCATATATCTTCACACAAACATCTCGATAGCCCTTAATCCTTTCAAACAATTTCTCAGCCATCTCTTTAGAATAAGTGTGAACAGAAAGATTGCGATCATCTGCCATTTTTAAACAAACTTCCACTTCTTCATCGGAAAGTTTTAGTGGCAAACGAAGTTCCCGAAAACATGATTTAGGAGAGTCACATTCAATTGCATGAGTATCTTTCAAGTAAATTTTCACAACCTTCCATAAAAGTTCAAAAGAAAATTCAAATCGTTGGATGGTTGCATCTCTCACAACATCTGAATATGGCCAATCATCAAGCAAAGCCAAACTTTTAAGTGCGGCATTCAACTGCTCCAATTTTTTCTTTAAGTAAGCCATTTGATTTTTTTGCTAAAAACTTCAGTGCTAAAAGATTCATCTACTTCATTGAAATTCACAAGGTCTACTTTGTAAGGGAAAGTTGAATTTTCCAATTCCTCCTTCAAAAGAGAGATTTTTTTATCATCGAAGCCTTCCCCTGATAAACCCACGTCCACATCTGCAAAGTTATCTCCTGTCAAACAAGACCCAAAAAGAAAAAACTTTGCACCGGGCTTTAATATGCTCAGTAAGTGCTTTTTCAGCCGATCTGTATATTTCTTCTTTATCATATTTTCAGTATAGTTTTAAGCACAAAGAATTCAAGTGGCCATGATTGACAAAATTCTAATAAACTGTATAATCAAGATGATTTAACTATAAAACATGTCTGATACAAATAAAGAAAGATTAATAGCTGCAATAGAAGTAGCAGATAAAGATGGCCTTTTAACTGCTGAGTTATCTGATGAAATTCTTTCCAAGCTTCAAGGAGGAACTAAAGAAAAAGTAGGTGATATTATGGATACAGTGGAAGTAGACCCTCGCCTCACAAAATTTGCAGAGATGTACAACAGGTGGAGCCCTGAAAGTAAATCAAGACTTGATTGGAAGAAAGTACAAGAAGCATTGCAAGCAAACGGCGGAGCTTTATTAAAAGAAGTAGAAGCAATTCCAAATGGTCCTATTATGTTCGGAGCAGATAAGAATGGAAACATTCTTTTTTCAAACGGTGGCCTTACGCCAATCCTAACCGGAAAAACTTACTCAGCAGCAAGAAAAGCAGCAAAGGCAATTGGTTTAGATCTTTTCCCATACAAAGAACCTTATGAAAAGAGTGAAGAAGAACTAATGTTCGAAGCATTTACAGGAGAGCCTCTTGTAAGGTCTGAAGATAAACAAACCTACAGATCAAGCTGGCTTGACAACGGAGAAAATGATGCAAATCTCGGTGTCGCTCGCGTTTCGTACTTCGATCCGGACTTTCGGGAATCCAGCGTGAACTCTGGCGATGCGTACCGTGGGCACGGCTATCGTGGTGTTCGGGGTCTGCGAAGGGCAAAGGCTTAGTATTCGAACCTTAAATTTTTCTTAAACTTTCAAGACCATGCGCAAGCGTGGTCTTTACTTTATCCTTAAAATTTGAAAAAATCGCTGTAGCGGTGAATAGCAACTTGCCTCAGCGTAAGCTACCGTACATTGCTCTACAATATCCATGGAGGAGCAAGCAAAGAATAAGCCCTTAGGTTTGAGCGAGATTTAGCTCTTAATTGGGCTGAAAATAATTAGTTTGCAGTTGTGACTGTGAATGAAACGGATAGATCTCGTCAAAATGTGGTTCGGTAACGCTCGCGTTTCGAACTTCAATCCGAACAATCAGAAATCCAACGTGAACAATGACAATGCGAACAATGAGAACGACAATCGTGGTGTTCGGGGTCTGCTAAAGGTTTACAAGCTTTGCAAGGATTTCAGCCAGCCGCCCAGCATTCTTCCAATCTCGGCGGCTTTGGCCTGCATTTGGAAAATGCGAGTTTCGTTCAACTCTTTCAATTCAAGCAAAAGTCTCAACTTTAAGGTTAAAACTTCCAAATATGCACCTGCCTTGATTAAATATATGCCCTTTTGTGGTTTGGGAGCATTTTTCGCCATTATTACACATTCAATAAATTCCAAGATGCTGTTTTCCGAACTTATTCCAAGTGAATTTCTTGCAGCTTTCTTTAGATGTTTTTGTGCAATTGCCATTTCTTTATAAAGTTCGTAAGATTTATTTATGATAGAAATTTCTTCCATAGATTTGAGCTTAAGTAATATTTGGAAAAGTTGGTTTGAGTATAGAAAAGGAAAAAATATTTCCCGTGAATTGAATCAGTTCCAATATTATCTCGAGAAGAATTTGTATCTTTTGTTTAAAAATTTGAACTTCAATAATTACCGCCACGGCAGTTACCAAAGCTTTACCGTTTCTGACAATAAAAAGCGTGAAATTTGTGTAGCAGGGATTCGTGACAGAGTTGTACACAGGCTTTTATATGATTATTTAGTGGGTATTTTTGATAAAACTTTTATTTATGATGTTTGGTCTTGTAGAGAAGATAAAGGCTTAATTGAAGGCTTAAATCGAGCTCAAACTTTTTTAAAATCTTACCCTGGCAGTTTTGTGTGGCGTGCGGATATTAAAAAATTTTTTGATAGTGTGAATCATGAAATTTTATTAAATATTATCATGAGGCGAGTGCTATCGTCGTAGACGATAGCACTGTTAAAGAATGTTATTTTTAGTTTTTCTAAAACACCGGGAACGGGAATGCCGATAGGTAATCTCACAAGTCAGATATTCTCAAATATATATCTCAACGAACTGGATAGATATGTTAAACGCACAATCAAACCACAGGCATACATGCGTTATGGTGATGACTTTATAATCATAGAAAAAGAGAATGCTCAACTTACAGAAATTAGGGTTTTGGTTGATGAGTTTTTAAAGGCTAAGTTAAAGCTAACACTCCATTCGAAAAATAATATAATTGTTAAAGTCAGAGTCGGCATCAAACTTCTCGGTGTAGTGATTTATCCAAAAGGACGAAGGTTGAATAAAAGAGCAGTAGGTCGAGCTTTTACAAGACTCAACGCGAGCAATCTTCCCAGCTATTCGGGTCTGGTGCAACAACACGGTAATAAAAAGCTGATTAAAGAATTCCAGTGGCATGCTTCACGGGTTTTGATTGAAGAATATTGAATACTTGATTTCCAGGCCCAACTTTGGGATAATGTGTATAGAAAAAGCTTTCAGCCCCGTAGTCTATGAACTACACTTGGCGGAGCTTTTTTCATTTTACTGGGAATACAGACATGAAGTACTTATGCCCAGTCTTTTTATTCTCTTTCACTTGCACAAAAAATTCTTCACCTTGTGGAGTCACACCATAAAACCGATGGAGTAGTTCAGCCTTGTTATTAACATTTTCTTTACTTGTAGGCTTGCACCTTGAGTTTTTTAATAGATCTAAAGCAATAAGAAAATGTTGGAGTCGACTAATCCTTTCCTTTTTATTTTTATCATATAAATGTACCCAAAATAATTCTAAAAATATCTTTTCATTATCAAAAAATCGTGATCTCACATATGGTCTTCTTTTGGATTTTGATCTTATGTTTTTATAAATACGCTGGCACATTTCGTAGATTCTACGGTAATCCAATCTAGGTATCTTTCCAATTTTCGTTCGATAAATTTCAACCATAATTATTTGGGTATAATTTTAGGCTAGCACAAACAAAAGCCTTAAGTCCTGAATAAAACCTGAATTTTTACATTACATAGTGACGTTCGGCAAAAAGCTTGTATCAAGCAAGAAACTCACTTCCCCGCTTTCCTTTGCACCAACTTCAGTCTCGTTTTGATTTCTTTGTTGTAAGGATCAAGCTCAAGAATTTTTTGCATTAATTCAATCACTTCATCAAGCCTTCCTAGCTGCTCATAATAATCAGCTAAAATCATTTTCAATTCATTATTTTTAGGTTTTCGGTGTGATGCGAGTTCAAAATATTTCAGCGCCTTTCCACTATCACCAAGTTCATGATAAACCTGAGCCAAACTTTGCAGACGCTCAGCTCGTTTATCATCCAAGGCGATTGCATTCTCATATGCCTCTGCGGCCTCAATTAAGCGTCCCTGACGATACAGCGCAGCGCCCAAATTACTGTAATAAATCGGATCCTTCTTCAAATTTATTAACTTAGAAAACGCGAGCTCTGCCTGCCCGAAATCACTCCTCTTCATGTGGAGAAGTCCAAGTTTATGGTGAGAATCTAAATGCGTTTCATCAGCAGAAATTGCTGCCATGAAAAAAATAATTGCATCATCAAATTCACCTCGACCAAAATGCGCGTCGCCTTTCAAAAAATTCTGTCTCGCACTTCCCACAACTTCATTTTCAGGAGGCAAAACTTCTTTGAGTTCAATATCTTCTTCTTGGAATTTTTGCTCTTCTTCTAAATCTTTTTGGAAAACTAAATCATTTTTTATGACACGCATTTTTTTTAAAATCAGTGCCACTAAAATTAAGAAAGATGAAATTGATAGTATCCAAGCAATCATGCGACAAAGGGGATTAATAGATTTTCCAGAACTAGTTTTACGTTAACATTACCCATTATATCACTTTTTGCGATTTCAATCCTATCTACGACTTCAGTAAAATCTAAATGTGAAAGTGCCGGAGTCACATCACCGGAAAGCATAAGTGCTCGAACACGCGTGATTAACAAATCTAAAAATTCTTTAGCGCCTGTTTTACCTTCATATTTCCTTACCATTTCAAAAATTGCAGGTAGATTCGGCCTCTCTAAAAATCTATTTAAATCAGAATACATAGATCGATGCAGCTCAAAATATTCTTGATCATTCATTAGTCGCATCAACTTCCCCGGCTTACCAACCGCAAATTTCACAAGCTCTTCATGATATGCGTTGTCACGGCAAGCTTCATAAATTTCTATTTCCGGAACACTTTGAAAATGCACTATTTTTGATCGTGATCGAATTGTTGGAATGATGTCATTTTCATTTTCCGCAGTCATAAAAAAATAAGTATTTGCAGGGGGTTCTTCCAAAGTTTTTAACAATGCATTCATTGATTCAACTTTCATTCTTCCAATATTTTCAATAATGAAAATCAAATTCTCTTTTGTGTGACTCTGACCAATTCTTCCAATCAATTCACGGATTTTTTCTATTGGCAAAACTTCATCATCATCCGCGCAAATTATTGTGTCAAAATCAGCGCCCTCCGCAATTTGCTTTCGTAAAATAATCTGACTTTCATCAGGACATTGCATTTGCATTGCAAGCATCAAAGCAATTTTACTTTTCCCAACGCTTTTCGGGCCAAGAAAAATTTGTGAATGGTGCAACCTGCCCTCGTTCGCTTCGATTTTTAATCGTTCAAGAATTTTTTTATGACCAATCAACATCAAATATTTTTTAACCAATAAGGCTCTTGTCTCACCAACTGCGCACGTGCTTGCGATGGATCTCTCATGCAAAGTTTTACCAAATGTTCCATTCTAACCTCATTCTGACTTCCTTTCGCAAGAACAACATCATACTTTTCCAGCATGCCGCTAAGAAATTTTCCGGCCTCAGTCGAAGTTCTAAATGTATGAATCATGGATTTTGGCATGCCACCGCGTGATGCGCCTTCCGCCATATCCGCCGCATATTTTCCGACTAAAATTAAAAGATCCGCATGCTCCGCAGCAATTTTCCCAATCTTAATGTGAGCACTTTCCGCAAGTTCACCCAATTCATTCATACTTCCTAATGCTGCAATTTTTCTACCGCGGAAAAGGCTCAAAACTTTCAGTGCTTCTTCCATTGCATCCGGCGAAGCATTGTATGTGCTGTCAATAATTGTTGACTGATTTTTACCCTCAATCTTCACCATTCGCCCATTAGGCATTTTAAAATCTGCAAGGCCTGCTTCAATCGTTTTCCAAGGTAGCCCACTCACAAAGCCAACAGCAATCGCCGCCAATACAATGTAAACATGGCAGTCTCCCAAAATATTTTTCAAAAACACGGGAATTTCTTTTCCTTCATAAGCAAGCGTGAAATGTAAACCTTCCGAATCAGCATTAATATTTATTGCTCGCAAATCAGCACCCTCTTCAGTTCCAATTTTAATTACCTGTGCCGGTAATTTATTTTCAAGTTGTTTTGTGAACATGTCGTCGTGATTTAAAATCACCCACCCGTCATTTGGAACTTTGTAACAAGCTTTTGATTTTTCCTCGAGAATTTGTTCGCGATTTTTAAACTGACCTTCTCCACGATGCACATCTTTCACATTCAAAAAAACCATTAAGTCTGGATGAACAACTTCCAAAATTTCATCCATCCCACCCGGATAATCAATTCCCATTTCCATAACGAGCATATCGTACGGAGAAATTTTTTGAAAATTTTCTACGATGCATTGAAAAATAATTACTATCCATTTTTCGATCGAAGAATATCCGCTCGGTTTTTCTAAAATAGTTAGCAAAGTTCCTAAGTCACTATTATATCCGCCGGGACTTTTATGAATTATAAATTTTCTTTCTAACACAGCGGCGATGGCATCTTTAGCGCTTGTCTTACCCACACTTCCCGTGATGCCCACAATTTTTGGGCGAATTTTTTCGAGTCTTTTCTTCGCTAGAAATCTTAGTAAGTCCCGCACTATTTTCTTGAAAACGGCTTGCATATGCGCTTAATTAGGATTCGATTATAGCAAATCTTTTTCAGATTGGGAATGCCTGAAAATAATAATTTTTTTATTTACGTGACCCACCATATAAATAAAATAAAATACATAGGAGCAAGTGAATAGAATTGCATAATAGTAAATTACATTGGACAATAAATTACGAAATATTTCATAACCATTCTTTCCATGCCAGCAAAGAAAAAAGTTGCTCCAAAAAAAGTTGTTGCTAAAAAAGCAGCTCCAAAGAAAGCAGCAAAAAAAGTTGCAAAGAAAAAGAAGTAATACTCAACGAAGTTGAGCTGTTAAAAAGAGAGCCCGTTCTGGACTCTCTTTCTTTTTTCTTAGTTTAGCTCGACTAGGTCGAGTGTTACTTTACTGAGTTCACAATCTCTTCGAAAACTTTTGGTTCGAAAATTGCGATGTCGCTCAAGATTTTTCTATCCAAAACGATTTGTTTCTTCGCAAGAAGATTTATAAATCGGCTGTATGAAAGTCCATGAGCTCGAACTCCTGCGTTCACACGAGCAATCCAAAGTCTTCGGAAATTTCGTTTCTTGTGACGTCTGTGTTCAAACGCGTAAGTACCGGCTTTCGTGATAGCACGTTTCGCCTGTGTATAATGTTTACTTCGGACACCAACGTATCCTTTAGCGGCTTTAAGCACTTTATTGTGCCGCCTTTTTTGATTTGTGCCACGCTTTACTCTAACCATATAAGGTTGGGGTTAAAAAATTGCTGACCAACAAGGCGAGGCATTGCCCGGGTCATGCATGAATAAATTAATTTGGTAACAGTCTCAAAAATCTCTTTGCATCAGACTTATGAACAACTCGTTTGTTTCCACCGATGTTCTTTTGTCTCTTGGATTTGTTCACAAGCAAATGCTTTTTTGAACCTTTCTCCATTCGAATTTTCCCGGAACCCGTGAATTTTACACGTTTCTTTGTTCCGCTGTGTGATTTCTGCTTCATTTTATAGGGGTGATAAGATCATGAATAGGTTATATCCTTGTTTTTTTGGCTCTTGATCGACTTTTGCAACATCCTTCAACGCCTCCTTAATCTCTGTCATTTTCAGGAGTGCGAGATCAAAATGTGTAATTTCTCTTCCTTTGAAGATCAACGCAACTTTGATTGAATTCCCATCTTTTAGGAACTCTCTGGCCTTCTTCACTTTTACTTCAACATCGTGTTTATCAGTTCTTAGAGAGATTCGCAAGCCTTTCACTTCACTCTTCTTCTGCTGAGCCTTGTGCTTTTGCTCAAGTTTTTTCTGCCTGTAGATGAACTTTCCAAAGTCAATCAACCTGCAAACCGGAGGTCTTGCCTGAGGTGAAACCTCCACAAGATCGAATCCCCTTTCCTTGGCAAGCGCCATAGCTTTTTCGATTCCGAGAATTCCTAGCTGTTCCTCAGTCTCGCTAATCAAGCGAACCGTAACAGATTTGATTTCTTCGTTTTTGCGGAATACTTTACTAATAGAATTAGATTAAAGACAAAAGCAAATGCAAATTTACAAACTTTACAGATAAAAGTCAATTCGAATTGCCAAAATGGCACTTTTTCTTTAGATTGAGCCAGATATGACTGTTTTAAGAAGAAAAACTCGAACCTGCAAAATTGGCGATTTATGCGTCGGCAGTGAATTTCCGGTTCGTATTCAAACAATGACGATGGGAAAGACCGAAAATGTGAAGAAATGCATTGCTGAAATAAAAACTGTTGAAAATGAGGCGGATTTGATTCGAGTTGCAATTCCTAATTTTGAGGCTGCTAAGGCGATAACTGAAATAAAAAGCGGAATAAATATGCCACTGGTAGCAGATATTCACTTCGACCCTCGCCTAGCAATTGCAGCACTTGATTATGGAGCAGATAAAATTCGCATAAACCCAGGTAATTTTTTTGATAAATCTTATTTGGATAAGGTTATAAATCTTGCTCGTAAGAAAAATGCCGCAATTAGAATTGGTGTGAATGCCGGATCGCTTGAAAAAGACATTTGGGCAAAACATGGCGCTCCAAATTCAGATGCACTAGTTGAATCAGCATTGCGGTGGGAAAAATATTTTCTCGATCGGGATTTTTCCAATTTTATAGTGTCTTTGAAGAGCTCTCGCGTGCCCACAATGATTGATGCTTATGAAAAATTTGCTGCTCAATCAGATTCACCATTGCATTTAGGTGTTACAGAAGCCGGCCCAACATTTGCTGGAACAATTAAAAGTTCGATTGGTATCGGCGCACTATTGGCACAAGGAGTGGGCGACACAATTCGTGTCTCGGTTTTAGATAAAATCACAAAGGAAGTTGAAATCTGTAAGGAGATTCTGAAGTCACTTGGAATGTATGGCAAAGAACCCGATATTGTTGCTTGTCCAACTTGTGGAAGAATCGAAGTTAACCTTGATAAAATGCTAAAAAAAGTAGAAAAAGCCCTCAAAGGTTTTAAAAAACCGATTCGAGTTTCCGTAATGGGCTGTGTTGTTAACGCCGTTGGTGAAGCAAAAGAATCAGACTTTGCAATTGCGAGTGGGAAAAAAGCCGGAGCAATTTATTATAAAGGTGAACTTTACAAAGCAAACGTGCCGGAGAAAGATTTAGTTAACGAATTGTTAAAATTAATAAAAGAAAAAGCATGAAAATTTTAAAGTATATTATCGCAACATCTTGGACGATTTTTATTTATGCAATTTTTTATGCATCACATGCTTATTATGAGGTTGCTTTTTTCACTGCGATTTTCAAGTTTTCATTCCTTGTGGCCAGCCTAGGTCTGCTTTTTTTCGGTCTGCGATTTATTTACAAAAAATATAAGACAATACATTTGAGAGCGATTTTTATCACGATGCTTTTTCTGCCGATATTGCTCACAAGTTATGACTTTTTCTCAAATGATCTTTCAGTAGTCACTGGAGGGGCGATTGTAAAACAAGATAGTGGCGTTTCTTTTTCTCCGTCAGGCGAATCTTTAGAAGGCAAAACCATTATTTTTGAGGAGGATTTACCGGTTCGTCAGACTGATCGAATTTTAAAGCAACTGCCGGAAGATCTTCATCAATATTTTCAAAAAGTTTCATTTTTGAAATCGATGGCATTTTTAACAAAGAACATCACCCTAAATTTATTTACAGCGTTTTTGTTTTTCATTTTATTTTCGAGCTTGGGTCTAAGTGTATTTTTTCGTAAATCAAAAATAGAAGCAAAAGACAGAGCACTTTCATTTTTCTTAGGAGCCGGAATCTTCAGTGTTACGATATTTTTCTTGGGTGTATTCGGTCTTTTTACTGCTAAAACATTCTTACTTTTGTCGGCATGTTCAGCAATTATTTCATACAGGGCAATTTTGGATAATTGCAAATTTTTATTTTCCACAAAATTAAATTTAAAAGAATTTGATATAAAAAATTTAATTCTGTTGAGCGGGCTAATTCTTATGCTCTCAATGCTATCAGTAGACTTTATACGAGTGATGCCAATTGCATGGGACGATTCAAATTTATATATGAGAGGAGCAAAATTATTTGCAACAAAAAATGTTTTCATTGAGGGAATTGGCCCAAGCGCTTGGACATTATTACAAAGCATTGGCTGGCTATTTGCCAACACACCACTCATAACATTCTCATTGCTTTTTGCCACATTAACAACAGGCATTTTCCTTTTCTATTCAATCGCGGAAAAGTTTTTAGATGAAAGAAAGTCGCTCGTTGCGACAATTTTTCTCATGAGCATTCCAATGCTCACATTTTTATCAATTATTGATACCAAAACTGAAATACCACTTTTGTTTTCAGGAGCCGCAACAATACTTGCATGGCTTGAGTGGAGAGAAAAGAAAGAAAAAAAATACCTATTAATCGCATCATTATTGATGGGATTAACAGTGACAATAAAAGTAACATCGATAATTTTTCTCATAACAATATTACTGGCAACAATTTATGTGGAAACAGGATTCATTTTTTTTACGACATCACTATTTTTCTTGGCATTAGCAATATTCGCACAGCAAAATTTTCTGCAGACATTAAATGTTTTCGAAATTAATAGTCAGAATGCAGGATATATTTTTGCTACACTTGGCTTCACTTTATTAGCAATCAGCTCATATAAAGAAAAGTTCTGGAAATCAATTCATAAATTTAAACCGGCATTACAGATACTTTTAATTGTAATTATTATTTTTGCCCCTTGGTCAATATTACAGGTTTATTCTTTAGGCACTCTCAACTTTTCAAATATGATTTTTGGTGGCAGGCGCATACCGACTTTTTTATCAACCGACTTCATTGGGGCATGTAATTTTGTGGATTTATCAGTTCAAGCCGACTACAAAAGATACACAGGCTTGGGCAATGGGCTAAAGGCACTTTTGCTTTTTCCATTTTACACAACGATGACATTTGACCTGAAAACATTTATTTCAGACATCACCCCAATATTTTTATCAATCATTCCGTTCCTGCTACTTTTCCCAAAAAAGATTTTTGCAGAAAATAAAAAATTAATCTGTTTGGCGCTCTTTACTTTTGCATATGTAATTTTATGGGCACTAACAAGTAGTGGCGTTATGTGGTACGGAATTTTTATGTTAATTCCTGGAGTAATTCTACTTTTCTTTGTCCAAGGGAAAAATAAGTATTTGAGCGTTTTTATTGTCATTACTTTATTCGCAAATCTACTTGTAAGAGTCAATCATTTTGCTGAGGTATTTAATCTTTCTTATGCCTTCGGGATACAAAGTGAGGATAAAATTATGAATGGATTCTACCCAGGCTTCCAAGATGTAAGTAAAATTATGGATTCTTATCCGGATGCAAAATTATATAGAATCGGCTCACAAATTAAATTCTTTTTACCTATTCCGGATTCATCTATTTTAGATGATGATTATCTAGGACAATTTGCTTGCCTTGCTCAAGGAAATACTGATGAAGGTGTAAAAAAAGCCTTTATCAACGCAGGAATAACACACGCATTTATTACCACAAACTCAGATCTTGGAGACGTGACATATGGCGCAATCTATAAAGAAGAACTTGAAAGAATAAAACTTTTCTTTGAAAATTCAGGATGGAAACTTTTATATGACGACCACGGTATTAAGCTTTACGAAATTAAATGAAAACAATTGCAATTTTTGGATCAACAGGTTCAATTGGCAGGCAAAGTCTGGAAGTAATTGAAAACTCGCAAGATTTCAAAGTTACATTTTTGACTGCACATAAAAATCAAGAACTTTTAAATGAGCAGTCAGAAAAATTTAATTCAGAGCAATATCTCGGCGACTTAAATGAAGATATAATTTCTGAAGTGGTAAAAACAGCAGATATAATAATCAATGCAATTCCAGGATTTAATGGAATTTATGTTTCGCTTGAAGCTCTCAAAAACGGAAAAATTTTATTAAGCGGAAATAAAGAATCTCTTGCAGTTGCCGGTAAATTTCTTATCGAAATTGCCAAGGATAATGGTGGAGAAATTCGACCTTTAGATTCAGAAGCCTCTGCAATTTGGCAACTTCTAAATGATTATAAAGAAGATGTGTCATCTATCACCTTAACTTGCAGTGGAGGGCCTTTCTTTGGGAAGAAAAAACAGGATTTAGAATCTGTAACAATTAAAGAAGCACTGCAACATCCAACCTGGAAAATGGGACCGAAAGTTTCTTTGGACAGCGCGACTTTGGTCAACAAAGTACTTGAGGTTTTTGAAATAAAAAATCTTTTTAATTTGGATATTTCAAAAATTAATATTGTGATTCACAGGCAAAGCGTGGTGCATTCAATGGTACATACTAAAACCGGAGCAACAAAAATGCAGATTAGCCAGAATGATATGAGGCTGCCAATTTTCTACGCTTTGAATTGGCCGGTAAAAAAGGAATATCCTTGGCCTCCACTCAGAATTCGTAAGAGCGAGCTTAACTTTGCGCCTGCTGATAAAGACACATTCTTGCCATTAAAATGGCTTGCTCTACACGGAGCAAATCCAAATTTTCCTGTGATTTTAAATGCAGCAAACGATGTGGCTGTTGCAAAATTTCTTGCCGGAGAGATTAAGTTTCTTGAAATATACGATATAATTGAAACAGCACTTTCAAAATGGATTCTTGAAGTCCCAATACATGATTTAACAGGTTTAATTGAATTCCATAATAAAATAAGCAATGAATGTTGCAATAATTCTAGCGGCAGGAAAATCCACACGAGCAAAGCAAGATAAGCTTTTCGTGAGCTTACACGGCTTTCCACTTTGGACCCATTCATATAATACTTTTCTAAATCATCCAAAAATAGACAAAGTAATTTTAGTCGTTCCAAATAAATCAAAATTTCAAAAATATATTAATGAAAAAACAGAATTAGTGATTGGAGGAAAAACTCGCATGGAATCATTTAAAAATGCGCTGTCGACTTTAAAATTGAAAGACGACGACATTGTTCTTGATCATAACGCGGCGAACCCTTTTGTGAGTCAAAAAGAAATAAGCGAAGTGATAAAGGAAACAAAAAAATATGGGGCTGCAGCACTTTCAAGCCAATGTATAGATACCACAATTACTGCATTAGGTTCCTTCTACTCAACTCTTCTTGATCGGAGCAATCTTCGCCTCATGCAAACACCGCAGGCTGTTAGAGGAGATATAATCAAGAAAATTGCATTAAATAATCAAAGTGATCTCTGTAGCGCAATTCTCCCTTTTCACAAAGTAAAAATTGTTGAAGCCAGTCAACCAAATAAAAAAATAACTTTTTCTGAAGATTTAAAATCAATTCAGCAAACTTATTTTATTGGCGAAGACTCACATGCATTTTCTGCCGCCGGGACTTTAGTTCTTGGAGGATTAAAAGTGAAATCTCAACATGCATTACTGGCAAATTCGGATGGAGATGTAATTCTTCACGCAATTGGACGAGCACTTGCGCAGGCAAAGAACCTATCATTTAGTAAAATTGCTGATGAACTTTGTAAATTCGGAGAAAAAAATAGTGCAAATTATCTAAAGCCATTTTTGAAAGAAATCGATATCCAAATGATCTCACTTTCGATTGAGTGTGACAGGCCAAAAATTGATGCTCTGCCAATAAAAAAATCGCTCTCAAGAATACTAAAAATTTCTGAAGAGAAAATTCGTATTTCAGCACACAGCGGCGAGGGGCTGAAAAACTTCAAAAAAACTATTCGTTGCACAGCAATTATAACCTGTATATGCAAATAATTTCTTGTCCGGCAAAACTAAATTTATTCTTGGCAATCGGCAAGAAAATCGGCGATTATCACGAAATTGAAACGGTAATGATGCGGGCTCCAAAACTGGAAGATTTTTTACATATCGAAGAATCTGAAAAATTAAAATTTGAATGCAAAGAGATGCCTGAAAATAATTCAGTCATGAAAGCCATAGATCTGCTTGAAAAAAAAACCGGAAAAAAATTCAATTACAAAATTCGTCTTGAAAAAAACATTCCACCACGTTCGGGGCTTGGAGGTGGTTCGAGTGACGCGGCCTCAATTCTTGTCTTCCTAAATCAAAAAGAAAATCTTGGCCTGGCACATGTTGAGCTGATGGAAATGGGGGCTCAAATAGGAATGGATCTGCCATTTTTTATATCCGGCCATGAGCTTGCATTAGCCACTCACTACGGCGAGAAGATAAAAGCGCTAAAGCGCTTGCCTAAAGATTTTGATTATGAAATTCATTTTACCGGCAATGAAATTTCAACCAAAGATGCCTACGAGAAAATCACAAAAATTTCACAAAAATTTCCCCAAAAAATATTAGAAGCAATAGAGCAATCCAACACAAAAAAAATCCTAGAAAATCTACATAATGACTTTGAATCAATTACACCTTTGTCTTACCAAAGTAACGCTTCAGAAAAGGCTCTTTTAACTGGGTCAGGTGGCGCTTTCGCCGTTTTTCGTGAGAAAAATACGCATAAATAAGGAATCCGTATGCTAATGCCGAGGCACCCATTGTTATATTTAAACGAAGCCCAAGATCAAAAACAATTCCTTCAACAAATAATGTTAACACTGCAAGCGAACAGACTATGAATGCAATTGGCCAGAAGAATTTAGTTTCTTCAAAGTGAGGGAAAGTTTTATTACTCATCGATTCCAGCCAATAAATAATTGCAAAAAGTGAGAATAAGGAGAAATAAGTCATCAAATCTTGCAAGAAAGGCCCGCTTGACCAATTAAGCAGGTGGATGTAGTTAACAATAAAGGGATGTGCTGCCCAAAATAAACATGCCAAACCTAACATAATTCCAAAAATGATCTGGTTTCTTCGAAAAATCCTTTTTATTTTTCTAACACCCGGAACGCTTTCCAGCATATCAAACAATGAAATTAACTGCTCATGATTTTCCACAAGTATCTCAATATAATCACGGCTCACATATTGGTGGCCAGGCTCATCTGTGCCTTCATATGCATAAGACATGGATCTGAAACTCTGCTTAACGTCGTAACCCGTTCCAACAATTTTCAAAATTGGAATACCCAATTTATAAAAAGGATCGATTAAATCTTTAAGAAGCCCCTTCCTATCGTAAGCCTCAATAAAAATCTTAATTTTATATTTTTGAGAATCCGGATTCACGCGGAAAAATTTTTTCGCAAAAATTCCATAAAATTTCTTAATTTCATTCCAAAGGCCCAATTGCAAATCAGGAAACATCTCTTTGTAAACCTCATTCGCATTCAAAGTTCCTTCTCCAATTTTACTCAAAATATTTGAAAAAGTTTCAACTTTAAATGCTTTTGTTGCCTTGTTTGTTCTCCACTCGGCTATTTGATAAACCGGACCATGATTTTCATAATCAAGCGTTTGTTGCAATAATTTCTCACCCAAATCCAACTTGGTTTCCAAGCTTTTTCGTTTGAAAAAATCTTGAATTTTATCTTTTGCTGTCGCGGTTCTAACATGCTCCAGCCACCAACGTTCCGGCCCCATACTTTTTTTATTTGTGTAAATAATTTCTATATAATCCCCACTTTTTAGCTCTCCAATCAAAGAATAATATTTGCCGTTCACCATAACCTTCATTACTTTTGTATCTACTGGCAGTTCAGTTGCATAAATATAATCAAGGCAAGTCGCGCCCTCCGGCAAATCAACCAACTCCCCGCTAGGAGAAAAAACATAAATTCGATTTTGCAAAATATCATCTTGGAGCCCATCAATAAATTGCCCCGGGTTTTTATAATTTTTAATTATATCTATACTTTTTTCAAGATAACTATTCTTATTTTTTTTATATAAAAGATGAGCGGCAACACCATATTCCGCACGTTCATCCATCTCTTTTGTTCGAATTTGAATCTCCATCAACTTCCCCTCCGGCCCGATAACCGTAGTATGCAAAGACTGATATCCATTCCCCTTTGGCAGAGCGATATAATCTTTAAATCTTCCAGGTTTTGGCTTAAAAATTTCATGAATTTTTGCCAATGCCAAATAACAATCATTTAAATTTTCAGTCAAAACACGCACCGCAAAATAATCATAAATATCTTGCAGCATTTTTTGTTCGACAACAGTTTTTTTGTAAATTGAATAGAAATGTTTTGGTCTGCCTTTTAACTCAACTTTAAGCCCTGATTTCCCCAAATGCCTTTCAAGCATTTTCAAAGTTTTACTTATATGATTTTTTCGTTTCATATCATGGTCATGCACATAAGATTCAATTTTTGAATATTCTTCAGGTTGCAAGTAGAAAAAACACAAATCTTCGAGTTGATGGCGAAGTTCAAAAATTCCAAATAAATTCGCGAGTGGTGCAAAAACCTCCAGTGTTTCCTTGGCAATTCTCTGCTGTTTTTCCGGCCGTAAATATTGAAGAGTTTTCATGTTATGAAGTCGATCCGAAAGTTTAATCACAATCACGCGCGGATCATCTGCAGTTTCAACAAACATTCTTTGCAATGAATGAACCTGCCTGTCATCCATCGAATATTTGTAATGCACTTTTGAAAGTTTCGTTAGGCCGTACACAAGTTGAGAAACATGTTTGCCAAAATTCTTTTCCAAGTCCTCCACTGTATATTTTGTGTCTTCCGGAACATCGTGAAGAAGCCCGGCAATAATTGTATCTTCATCAACATGGAGGCCTGCTAAAATTTTTGCTGTTTCAGTCGGGTGGACAATATAAGCCTCACCGGATTTTCGAAATTGTCCTTCATGTGCCATCTCTGCAAAATCATATGCTCGTTTAATCCTATCTAGGTTCAGTCCACTAGTTTCAGTTCTTATGACGTGGCTTAATTCCTTAAAAAGGCTCATATGCTTTGTCTTCCCTGAAGCGCTCTGATGAGCGTCATGTCATCACTATATTCCAGACTGCCTCCGGAGGGAACCCCACGCGCAATCCTTGTGACGCGTAGAGGCCGAAAGGCCTCTAATTGCTTCTTGATAAATAGCGAAGTGGTTTCTCCTTCTAAATCAGGATTCATTGCCAAAATCACTTCTTTCACAGGCGAAGCCTGCGCTGTTAATCTCTTAAACATCTCGGCCATTTTTATATCTTCCGGACCAATGCCGTCGAGCGGCGAAATTTTTCCATGCAAAACATGGTAAAGCCCATGAAATTCTCCCGTTTTTTCTATCGCAAGCATGTCCATTGTATTTTCAAGCACGCATAAAACTGAAGCATCACGACCGGGATCAGAACAAATTTTACAAATCTCTCTTTGAGCTAATGCAAAACAAATTTCACAGAGAAAAACCCCATCTTTTATTTTCAAAACAGCCTCACCAAATTCATTATTATTTTTATCTGAATTTTTCAAGACATGAAAAGCCAAACGTTGTGCACTCTTTTGCCCAATGCCTGGCAATTTTGACAATTCTTCGATAAGCTTGTTAACTGAATCTGGTAGAAAATCCATAGGTTAATTTTTATCAGAATATGGCTCACATCGCAAACAAAACACTCCTTCTACTTTCAATTCTACTCATTTCTTGTCAAAGTCCACAAAAAACTATTCCAGATTCAGCTTTCGTGGAAGTTAAAATTTTCCTAAACAAAGATACAAGTGATTGCAGCACTGTGGAAGCAGTTACTAAAACAATTCCAAAAATGGAAAAAATTGAAGCACAAACACTAAGTGAGCTTTTTAAAGAACTATCTTTCCCGGAAAATACTTTACGCGGTTTCCACATCGTAGACAGGAAAGCATATGTTGATCTCGTCGACATTAGCTCGATAGTTCCTAATTCAAGCTGCTCAAGCGCAGCTCTTCTTGCAGAAATGGACGCAACAATTAAGCAATTCGGCAGCATCGACGAAATTTTATACGCAACAAATGGAAGTAGTGAAGATTTCTACGAATGGCTTCAAATGCAAGCACCGGAATCATTTCCCGATAAGTTTTAAAAACTCTGATCGAGTAGACTGATCTTTTTTGAATAAACCCTTCAAGGCCGAAGTTGAAACTTCGCTCATTTGCTTTTCCACTCCCCTCGCCATCATGCAAAAATGCTTTGCCTCAATCACCACAGCCACTCCCTTCGGCTGAAGCATTTCCATAAGTGTTGTTGCAATTTGTGTGGTCAATCTCTCCTGGTTTTGCAGCCTTCTTGCAAAAATCTCCACAAGCCGCGGAATCTTTGAAAGGCCGATAATTTTGCCATTCGGAATATAGCCAATATAAGCCCGACCGAAAAATGGGAGCATGTGATGCTCGCAAAAACTATAAAATTCAATATTTTTTACAACTATCATCTCGTCATAATTTTCATCATCAAAAACAGTCATTAAACTTTTCGGATCTTGCGTATAGCCCTCAAAAAGCTTCTCAAAACTTTTGTCTACTCGAGCCGGCGTATCTCTAAGCCCTTCTCGATTAGGATCTTCGCCAATGCTTTTTATCAGCTCCTCAATGATTTTTTTTCTATCCATCGCTCTGAAATATACAACAAATATTGACTTTCGCACAAGTGCCTGTATAAATTCCCGGTATGTCTGAATTAGAAGAAATTTTCCAAAGCGAATTTACTGAAGAAAATCAGAAGAATTTGCTTAGAGCATTAAATGCCGGATTATTGTCTTTGGAAACTAGATTACCGACAAATCTAAAGAGAGATGGACTAGCTGCAGATGATTTTTGCATGGAATTGATGACTCACAGAACTGCCGAGCTGCCATTGCTCGCCAAATATAAGCCTGAATTCGTGGATTTATATAAAACTTGGGTCGAGGCTAATCGAAAAAGAATCGATACAGTGCTTTTGCGGCTCTGAACGATTCAACAAAAACAATTATACACCCATCTCTGACGCACTATCAATGCTGAGGACGGATAATTAACAAAAATGTTAACTTTCTGTCCACGACATGTATAGTGTCCTCATGCACTACATCGAACTAAGAGAGTCTCTAGCAAAATTTTTCAGCGTTGATGATATTCAGAAAATACTGAAGATTAATAAGCCGAGTGCAAAGGTTCTTTCAAGTAGATATATAAGGCAAGGCTTATTTTTACGGATCACACAGAATTTGTACGTATGGAAGACAGATTTAAGTGGTCTTTCAACTTATGAAAAGTGTCAAATTGCAGGTAAAATCAAGGTTAATTCATATGTTTCATTTTACGGAGCCCTCTATTATCATAATGTTTATCGCTTCAAGCCAGATGCAATTCAATCTGTTAATTTTATAAAAAGTTATGAAAGGAAAATTGAAAATACACAATGGAATCACTTTAAATTTCCAAAAAAGTATTACTTCGGATTTGAAAAAACCTCAGCAGGATTTTTAGTGGCGGAGCCGGAAAAAGCCATAGTCGACATTATCTATTTAAATTCTATCGGAAGGCATTTCGATTCGATGAAGATGATAAATATAGAGCATCTCTCGCAAGAAAAAATGTTGAAATACATAGAAATATTTCCAAAACGTGCACAAAAACTCATGAAGATTTTTCTAAAATACACGCGGAAAAAAGGACATGTGTGGCTAAAGGATTCCGACTACGACGAAAATGACTGTTAATCCACGTAGGTGCTCCATGGCTCAATAGCCAAGTCTTCCAATTTGTAACGCTCAAGAGTGTCTACCATCAGTTTTGCAACCTGAATATTCGTGCTAAGTGGAATGTTGTGATCGATTGTTAGACGGCGAATATTGTAGCCGCTCGTCAATTCTTCATGCGAGTAATTTCGCGGAATATTTATAACCCAATCAACTTTATCTTTGTGAATGATTCCGCTGATATTCGGCAATTCTGTGCTGCCAATTTTATGTACTTTGCTGCATTTTACGCCGGCATCAGTTAGGAAATCTGCTGTTCCGGGTGTTCCAAAAAGCACGTAGCCCATTTCAATCAACTTACGAGCTGCAGGCAAAAAGTCTGCCTTGTCTTCAAGCCTTCCAATCGCGATTAAAATATTTTTCTTTGGAATTTCGAAACCTGTTGAAATCATCGCTTTCAAAAATGCTTCGTAAAGATTTTCACCGAAGCAAGCAACCTCTCCTGTTGAAGCCATTTCAACACCAAGAACCGGATCAGCACCTTTTAATCGCGAGAAAGAAAACTGTGGCGCCTTTACACCAACATGCTCGAGATCCAGAGTTTTATAATCACGTTTTTTCGCCAAGCCAAGCATTGATTCCGTTGCGATTTCTATGAAGTTATAACCTGTTACTTTCGAACTGAATGGAAAACTTCGAGACGATCGTAAATTACATTCGATTACTTTTACCTCATTATTTTTTGCCAAAAACTGTATGTTGAATGGACCACTAATATTTAATTCTTCGGCAATTTTTTTCGTGATATTTTTTATCTGCTTAATTGTTTCAAAATATAATTTTTGTGGAGGTAGAACGATTGTTGCATCACCGCTATGAACTCCGGCATTTTCAACGTGCTCGGCAATTGCCCAAATCATGAGTTCGCCGTTTTGCGCAACCGCATCAATTTCAATTTCCTTTGCTCCCATTTCATATTTAGAAATTACTACTGGCGCGTCCTTTCCAATTTTCACAGCTTTGTCCAAATAAGCCTGCAAACTTTCCTCATTATGCGCAACCGACATGGCCGCGCCCGACAGCACATATGAAGGCCTCACCAAGACCGGATATCCAACACGAGTGGCAAACTTAAAGGCATCTTTTACTTCTGCAAATTGATTCCATTCAGGCTGATCAATTTTCAGTTCATCACACATCTCAGAGAATTTATTTCTATCTTCTGCACGATCAATGCTCTTCGACGAAGTTCCAAAAATTTTCACTTTTGCATCAGCCAATTTGTTCACCAAATTATTTGGAATTTGTCCGCCGGTAGAAACAATCACACCATCCGGCTCTTCAAGCTCATAAATATCTAAAACGCGCTCCAACGAAAGTTCATCAAAATAAAGTTTGTCGCAAGTGTCGTAATCGGTCGAAACAGTTTCAGGATTATAGTTAATCATTATCGTTTCATATTTCAATTTCGCAAGCGATTTAATCGCATTAACACAACACCAGTCGAACTCAACGGAAGATCCGATGCAGTAAGCCCCGCTACCCAAAACAATCGCACTCTTTCCTTTATGGCTAAACTCAACATCATGCTTGTCGCCATGATAAGTAAGGTATAGATAATTTGTTTTTGCAGGGTACTCCGCTGCCATCGTATCAATTTGCTTCACACTTGGCAGTACTTTCATTTTCTTCCTCATTGAACGCACTTCCTTTTCTTCCATACCCTTCAAAAGCCCAATTTGCTTATCTGAAAAGCCATGCTTTTTTGCATCTCGCATCAGCTCTTCATCAATCTCAGTTTTCTCAAGCACATTTTCAAGATCGATAATATTTTTCAACTTGCCCAAAAACCAAGGATCAATTCCCGACAGTTCATAAATTTTATCAATTTCCCAACCTTTTTTCAGCGCCTCAGCAACTGCCAAAATTCTCTTTGGCGTCGGCACAGAAATAGCCTTTTTTAAATCTTCAGTTTGAATTCCAAGCCTGTCATTTCCAGTCAGACCCAAAAATCCAACCTGCAACATTCGTAATCCTTTTTGAATCACTTCCTCAAAATTTCTTCCAAGCGCCATAATTTCTCCAACCGATTTCATTTCGCTGGAAATTGTGTGAGTCACCTTCCTGAATTTATCCAAATCCCATCGCGGAATTTTCAAAGCCACATAGTCGAGCGCAGGTTCAAAACAAGCAGTTGTTACTCCTGTTACGGCATTGCGCAATTCAGGCAGTGAATAGCCAAGCGCTAACTTCGCCGCAACGTAAGCCAGCGGATATCCGGTCGCTTTAGAAGCAAGTGCAGAAGAGCGCGACAACCTCGCATTCACCTCAATCACTCGATATTTTTCAGACACAGGATCAAGCGCATACTGAATATTACACTCCCCCACAATTTTCAAATGTCTGATTACTTTTAGAGCGATTTCGCGAAGCATGTGATATTCGCTGTTCGTCAAAGTTTGCGACGGCGCAATTACAATACTTTCACCGGTGTGAATTCCGAGCGGATCAAAATTCTCCATATTACAAACCGTGATGCAGTTATCTTTCGAATCGCGCACAACTTCATACTCGATTTCCTTCCAGCCTTTCAAATTCTCCTCAACCAAAACCTGAGGGGAAAATGCAAATGCGTTGTCCAATAATTCCTGTAATTCTTTCTCATTGTAAGCAAAACCGCTCCCCTTTCCTCCGAGTGTAAAAGCAGCGCGCACCAAAACCGGATAGCCAATTTTCTCTGCCGCTTTCATTCCCGCCGCCGCACTCGTGCAGGCAATACTTCGTGGCACGTCCACATTAATTTTTCGTAATTCCTGATTGAAAATTTCTCTGTCCTCGGTTTTTTCAATCGAATCTACCGGAGTTCCCAAAACCCTCACTGAATATTTTTCAAGCACTCCAGATTTATCTAAAGCGAGACCACAATTCAAAGCAGTCTGACCGCCAAAGCTCAAAAGTAGACCATCTGGCTTTTCTTTCAAAATCACTTTCTCCACAAAATAAGGATTGATCGGCAAGAAATAAATCTTATCCGCCAAGCCTTTACTGGTTTGGTTTGTCGCAATATTCGGATTTATCAAAATCACTTCAATACCCTCTTCCTTCAATGCTTTGATTGCCTGCGAACCTGAATAATCGAACTCGCCGGCTTCACCAATTTTCAGTGCCCCCGATCCAAGGATCAGAACTTTCTTAGGCAGTTCTATTTTCGAGTTTGTTGCAGCCAAATTGTTTGGGAAAATCTTAGGGCAAATTTACTATCTCGCGGCCGCATGCGCAAGGGCATCTTTCCAGAAGGCTTCAAAGCTTATAAATTTTGCGCCATTTGTATCATTGCCCTCGGCGATTTTATTCCAGTACTCATCTTCTTGAGTTTCAAGAAAGTCTTCTAAAATTTCAACTACTTTTTCGGCTTCGGTGGTCTTGTCACGTTCTGACAAAAAGTGCACTGTCTCGTAAACATCCCTCGGTAAATTTATAGTTAAATTTTTTGTCATTTTAGTGTTGTTTATATATTTTCAAAAGTTCCTGATCTAGTGTTAACAATACTGCGTTGTATTTCTTCGCCAAATAAATCTGCGAACTATCAGCAAACGAAATTTTCTTATTAAGTTTTTTAAAAAATTCAATTTCATTATTTAAATCGGTACTTATCAGAGATATGTTATCTGTACAGGAAATATCCATTAAGAATTCATTAGCTTTTTCCTTGCCCAATCTATAGGTGAGCAAAGTGCTTACTTCCTGAATTACACAGTAAGGAATCATTACTTCTGATCTAGCAGCTTCTTTAAGTATAGACCTTGAAATTTCATGATTTGTATCATTTGTTAAGTAGAAACCAATGAAAATATTTGTATCGATTAAGAATTTATTGTTTGCCATAAAGTATTTGATCAACATTCATGGATAAATTTTCATTTTCCTTCCCACCATCAACCATATGTGGAGTTGCCAATTCCAAAAATGTCTTACCACTTTTCTTTGTTGTTGTGTGGACTTTAATTTGAGAGATATTTTTCATAGTTTTTGTTGTCATAAACGGTTTGATTTTAAGCTTGATAAAAGTTTCGGTCAACTCAACCCGCCCTATACTGAAGTCCCTCTGCCATTTGCGGAAGTTTTATATCAGACTCGCCTTCTAAATCTGCAACAGTTCGTGCCACTTTTATAATTTTGTGAATTGCGCGACCGGACAAGTAGAATTTATCTGCGGCTTTCTTAAGAAATGCTTTCGCATCGGCATCCATCTCAACCTTTTTAATCTCCGCAGGACTCATTTCAGAATTAATATGGCCCGACCTTCCGATCGCAATATCTCGAGCCACTAAAACTCTCTTTAACATTTCCGCAGATGTCTCTGCACTGCCTGAAAGTTCATCGTAAGGAATTCGTGGAACTTCAATTTGAATGTCGATTCGATCCAAAATCGGGCCGGAAATTTTCTGCCGATATCTCAAAACTTGATACGGTGGGCAAACACAGGCTTTTTTCGAGTCACCATAAAATCCGCAAGGACAAGGATTCATCGCAGCCAAAAGCTGAAAATTACAGGGATAATTTTTCCGACCTATCGTTTTTTCCTCGAGAGGTTGTCGCAAATTTTCAATCACACTTCGAGAAAACTCCGGTAACTCATCAAGAAACAGCACGCCATTGTGAGCTAAAGTAACCTCTCCCACTCCAAATTCGCCTCCAATCAATCGACGTTCGGTAACGCTATGATGCACAGATCTAAAAGGCCGATTCCGACTTATGCTCTCAAGATTTTTTCCGATAACAGAATAGATTTTCAAAATTTCCAGAAGTTCAGAATTGTCCGGTCGAGGTAAAATTGAAGGAAAACTATTCGCAAGCAAACTTTTTCCGCTTCCCGGCGGACCCTTCATTAACAGATGATGTCCTCCAGCCGCCGCGACCATCATCGCTCGCTTTGCAGCTTTGTGCCCGGCAACATTTTTGAAATCCCAAAGAATCTCACTGGCAAAATTAAAACCAATTCGTTCAGATGCCTCAGTCCTTCCGCACACAGCCTCCACACATTCACGTAGACTTTTCACGGCAAAAATTTGAAGCCCATCAATCAAGCTGGCTTCCCTCAAATTTCCCCACGGAATCAACACTTTTTTCATGCCGATTTCTTTAGCCATCATCAGCGCGGGTAAAATTCCACGCACCGCCTGAAGCTCGCCACGTAAACCCAATTCTCCCGCAATCAAAAAGTCATTCGCCTCAAATTTAACCTGTTCGCTAGCCACAATCAGCCCAAGCGCAATCGGCAGATCAAAATGCGTTCCATGCTTTATCAATTCTGCCGGCGAAAGATTCACCACTTTCCTGGTCATCGGAAACTTAAAGCCACCATGCGAAATCGCGCTCCTCACTCGATCTTTCGCCTCTTGCACACTCTTCCCCGCCATTCCGCCAATCGAGAAATTCGGCATGCCCTGCACGCTGTCCACCTCCACATTCACGGGCACAGCGTCGAGCCCCCGCAAACAAAATGATTTTAATTTGATCGCCATTTTATAAAGTTTTTATTCAATAAAGTACCCGTCCACTTTGACAGGCCTTTCTCCATCGAACAAAATCCCAATAAAATAAAGTTGCCCCGTGCGACAGTCATTTGACTGCATTCTCCACCTCATCACGGCTTTCTTCAGTTTACGAATTTTTCCTGTTGTCAGAGCTTCGACAACAGCCCCAAAAACCTCAGTCCTTCGCGCCTTCACCTCCACAAACAAAAGCCTCTCGTCCTTTCCGATAATCAAGTCAATTTCGCCCTCACGAAAACACACGTGCCTATCTATTAAACGCCAGCCCTTCTTCTCAAGCAGCCGCAACGCGCAATCCTCCGCCATTTTCCCAAACTTCAAGTTGTCCATACATAAATGATAAACCCGCGAGTCTGTTTGTCAAAAAACGTCGTGCGATTTGACATCGTAAAATCTATTTTCTAATACCCCCGCCGGCGGGAGATTTGACAAACTCCTCTTTTTAACGTACATTCACCCTCTATGATCGAGCAACTCGTTAGAGAACAGTACGGCAGGAGCGTTGATCTACTCGAACGCGGCAGATTAACAGAAGGAGTAATAATTCCGACTGAAGCTGAGTGTATAGATATTCTTCGCGACAGTTACACAGATAAACAAATCACATACGTGCAGGAAAAAATTCGCCGTCCAGTCTTTCAAATCGTTCCTCACAAGCCATTTGCAGATTTTGAAAATGCACTCAATCTAAACAGACAACCTGGTCAACTTGAAACCCATCTTACTTTATACATTAGAGAAAGGTTCGCAAAAATGCCTTCTAGTAATGAAGCCCAAATCGGATTTGTTGAGGGTATGGCTAGATTACCTGGCACTCCACTAATACAATTTCCACTTCCAACACAGAGACAACTATATAAAAAAACACTACCGAAAGGTGTAAATATAATTCATCCTCGAAATTACTCATTGCTTCAGCTAAATGGAAGAGTTGATGAAGAACATTGGGCAGTTCTTGAAGATAACTTAGAAGATGAGACTTACCTGCCTGGCGGTCGTTGGGGTTTTGATCGGCCGTATTTCAATGAGTACAATCTGGATGCTATACCTGAGTATGTTCGTTGGCGCGCTTCGGTGATGGTTTCGGCTGCTTAAACTTTAAATTTTATTTTTCTTTAAAACTTAAACTTGTCTATGGCAAGCCACCTTTCTTGAGTTTTTGCTGAACCATGTCAAAATAAATCACCCTATTCAAACACATGGCAGACCACGTTCGCGTTCCACCACACTCCCTCGAAGCAGAGAAATCTGTGCTCGGGTCAATCATGATCGAAAAAAACGCGATTATTAAGGTTGCAGACATGCTCGCGCCGGAAGATTTTTACTACGACATCAACGCAATAATTTACACTGCAATCGAAGAACTTTTTGCAAAACGCTCGCCAATCGACATTCTCACAATTACAAACTGGCTCAAAGACAATGGCAAACTCGACATCGTGGGTGGACAAAGTTACCTTCGAGAAGTCTGTGACGAAGTGCTCACAGCATCTCACGTTTTCCAGTATGCAATTATCGTTAAACAAAAGTCGACACTTCGAAAACTCATCAGCTCCGGGTCCGCCATCACGGGCCTCGGTTATCAAGAAGATCAAGAAGTAGACGAGCTTGTGGACATGGCAGAACAGGAGCTTTTCAAAGTGACTCAAACCTTCATGAAAAACAGGTTCGTGCATATTAAAGAAGTTCTTAGCTCAACTTATGAGAAAATCTCAGATCTACACGATCCAGAAGCCGCTGAAAAATATAAAGGTCTTTCAACAGGTTACGCTTCGCTGGACAATGTGCTGACCGGTCTTCAACCTTCAGATCTCGTGATTCTCGCCGCCCGACCTTCAATGGGTAAAACCGCCTTCGCCCTAAACATCGCGCAAAATATTGCGGTCAAAGGTAAATCGATCGGCATTATTTCTCTCGAAATGTCCAAAGAGCAGTTGGTGGAACGTCTATTTATTTCGCTTCTCGGAGTTGATTCTTGGAAGATGAAATCCGGCCGACTCACTCAAGAAGATTTCATGCGAATGGGAACCGTGATGGACCAGCTCAATAAATGCAAAATTTTTATTGACGATTCTGTGGGCGCTTCGATTTCAGAGCTCAAGGCAAAAGCACGCCGTCTTCAGATGGAACATGGACTCGACATTCTCATTGTCGACTATCTACAGTTGATGTCTGCCGGGAAAATTTCAAACTCAATTACGAACCGTGTTCAGGAAATTTCAGAAATCTCACGTTCTCTGAAGGGCCTCGCGCGTGAACTTCATATTCCAATCCTCGCACTTTCTCAGCTTTCTCGTGCGGTTGAAAGTCGACCGGTCAAAATCCCTCAACTTTCAGATTTGCGTGAATCAGGTGCGATCGAGCAGGACGCCGACGTTGTGCTGATGATGTACCGTGAAGATTATTACGAGGAAGACACCGATCGAGCCGGAATTACAGATATCTACGTTCGAAAACACCGTCACGGTATGACCGGGAAAGTCGAGCTACTTTTCAAGAAAGAACAGATGAAATTCTTCGACATCGAAAGAAAGCACAGCTTCAACGAGCAGATGGATTAGCGCCCGAAAAGTTTCTTGAATGCACCTGAAACTCTATCTCTGAAACTCTCAACTTCTTCACTTGGATCATCAGGAATTTTATCGCTAGGCAAATCTGAAATATTATAGATAATTGCTATACTATATCTGTTGGAAATCGATAAATTCTCTTTGTCGAGTCTAAGGTAACATCGCGAGCCCGGCCCAATCTGAGTTTCCTGCCCGACTTTAGTTAGAATTGCCCTGCCTCCGCCATGGACAATATTCAGACCATTACTATCTTTAGTTATACTTCCGATAAAAACACCAGCTTTTGCAGAAATATTCACTCTTCTATTTTGAAGTTCGCTAAGGGGAATCAAAACATTTCCGCCGAGACGAATATCAATGTCTCCTTTTAGTAAATTGTTAGATTCTTTGTTGCTCATAACTGACTCATACCACTTTCTAATATTTTTGCATAGTCAAAAGCGAAGTTAAAAATCGACCGCTGAGTATCGGCGATATTTTTGTTTTCAATAATCACTCCAATCTGATCCTGATGTGAAACAATGGCAACTTTGTTATCATAAATATTAATTTCATTTTTGAAAGGAAATTTTTCTTTCGGAATCAGATAGACTTCACGCAGTTCTTTCTCGCCGTCTTTTTTGTACTTAAGTGCGAATTTGTCGTATGAAAAAATCCCACGAAGCCAAATCCCACGCGCAACTTTTGTTTTAATGTAGGTCGGATAGTAATCCCTCAAGAGGGTGTTAGTTGCAAGAGTTGCATCTGCCCAACAAAGAAGTTCCGTCGATGTTTTCAGTGTATCCTCCATAATTCTGATTATCCCCTCCTTCCCCTCAAAAAATGAAACCTGTGGTTTAACGGAATACAAAGCGTGCATACTCAAAAGTTCAGGAAGAGCCTTTTCAAGATCATTATATTTTTTATACTGATCTTCCAAAATCGAATGCGGGTTCACAGGCTGGAAGTAAAAATAGGCACCTTTCTTGATTTGACTAGCAAGACCCTTTCGAACCAGCTGTTCCAAAATCAGATAAGTTGTTGGTCGCTTCACACCCGCCTTTTTCGCAATTGTACTCGGTAATGCCTCTTTCATTTCTAAAAGCGCCAAATAAATTTTAGATTCCTTCTCCGTCAGTCCGATATTCTCTAAAACCTTGTTTAAATCCATTATTGTCAATATTACTGACAACAGTATATCACAGGTTAAAATGACCAACAATAGCCATAACTACTGACAAAATTGACAATTGCCGCTATTATGGTGTCTTCTAATTAATCAAATGAAACTTTCAATCCTAGCCGGAAATCCCAAAGTCGAACTGATAGAGGGCCAAGTCCAAATCGACCCACAGCTGCCAGCATTTGAAGAAGCAATGAAGCTTGCCCAAGAATGTCGAGATAGAATTGCTAAAATCGCAATCGCATTTGACCACAAGGCACTTTTTAGAAATCAATTTGTTGGATATGAACTTTCGAACAGAAGAATGAAGCACCTGCGACTTGCAGATTTGAAGCCGGAAATTGTATCCGTTTATGAAGAAGCCGCAGCTGATTATGGCGTAAATCTCTCCGGCATTTCAGTAATTTCTGAAGATATTTGTCGCGCGAAAGTCGTTCAGCAAACAGGTTATAAAATCAACCCGACCGACATGAGCGGATTCGCCTTCACTGAAAGAGGTCAAAAATGTAATGAAGAAGCTTGCGATAAATCTGACGACAAATCAGATTTGAAAGTGAATTGTCGAGGAATCACGGCTGCCATAATTCATTCCCTCTCAAAAGACACCGACGAAATTCAAACTTTCTGGGTTTATGATCCGGTCCGAGTAAAACCAGAAACAATCTCACAAGGTACAGTTTTGGCTCGAGATTTGTTTGGAGTAAAAATTCCAATTCAGCAAACTCTGATTTTTAACGGGAAGAAATTTGTAACGAAGTTTAATTAGCAGATTCCCGCAGGGCTATATGACAAATAGTCATACAATAGTTATCTATTTGATATCATTTTGTCATATACCACCAATGTCACATAAATTCCCTCGCCGGCGGCACTTCAGATCACAAACTGTCCCCGGGTGCACTCTTTCAGATTGAAAAAAACCGCCCCTCCACTTACAATGCCTGTACATAAACAAATTTTCTATGTTCTGGCTAGATGAACTCGCGGATGAAATTATAAAAGCCAACCCAGGCAAGAAAGAGCTCGTGGTGAGAGATGAAAAAACCCTTTCCGGTCGCGTGCACGTTGGCTCGCTCCGAGGAGTTGTTCTTCATGGCATCACAGCGCAAGCACTGCGAGAACGCGGAATCCAAGCTCATTTCGTTTACGAGTTTAACGACGTCGATCCGATGGACGGTCTTCCGGTCTATCTCGACAAAGCCGAATACGAACAACACATGGGTAAACCACTTCGCGACGTTCCTTCACCTGATGCGAAAGCAAAAAACTACCCGGAATATTTCGGAATTGAGTTCAAAGAAGTAATCGATTCACTCCACCTCGAAGCAGAATATACTCGAGCAACAAAAAAATACGACGACGGCGAATACGACCAGTGGATTGTGAAGGCAATGGAAAATGAATCTGCAATTCGCCAAATATACAAAGAAGTTTCCGGATCAGTGAAGCCGGATGACTGGCACCCTCTTCAAGTTGTCTGCGAAAATTGTGGAAAAATCGGAACAACAAAAGTAACAGGATGGGACGGCAAACTCGCGTCCTACATTTGCGAGCCGGACATGGTGAAGTGGGCGAAAGGTTGTGGCCACACCGGTGCAATCGCGCCTTTCAAAGGGAAAGGAAAACTGCCTTGGAAAGTGGAATGGCCGGTAAAATGGACAGTATATAATGTGGACGTTGAAGGTGCAGGAAAAGATCACGGCGCGGCCGGAGGATCATACGACATCGGAATTAGAATCGCCCGTGAAATTTTCAAAACCCATGTGCCATTTAATATTCCATACGAATTTTTCTTATTCGGTGGCGCAAAAATGAGCTCGTCAAAAGGAGAAGGTGCAACTGCTCACGCAATTTCAAAAATTCTTCCACCTGAACTCGTTAGATTTTTGATGATACGCTCTCGTCCAAATCAGCCAATCGAATTCGATCCAAACGACGAAACAATACCCCGACTTTTTGACCGTTACGACGAATGTGCAGATCACTATTTTGAACTCGCTGAAGAAGTTAACAAAGACTTCGCTCGCGCATTCTACTTCTCGCAAATTGCTCCGATCGAAGCTACTTTCCGCCCTCGTTTTTCTCGACTCGTATTCATGGTTCAAATGCCTCACCTGAATATTGAAGCCGAAGTAGCAAAACTAAAAAAATCACCCCTCACCGAAGCCGACAAAAAAGAACTCGAGAAAAGACTACACTACGTAAAATTATGGCTATCTGAATATGCACCTGATTCAGTAAAGTTTGAGGTGCTAAAGGAAACGCCAATAGTCGAACTTTCAGTTGATCAAAAAGCCTTCCTTGCGCAAATAATTGACGAGCTAAAAGTCGAACAAACAGGTGAAGAATTGCACGGAAAACTCCACGCAATCAGAAAGGCATCGCCGCTCTCAGCAAGAGACGCATTCGGCGCAATTTACAAAGCGCTAATTGGCAAAGATTCCGGTCCACAAGCAGGTTGGTTTTTGGAAGCGCTCGACAAAGATTTCGTAATCAAACGTTTTCAGGAATTAATTGGCTAATCATGAATTACAACATGTACGGTTCTAGCGGCTACCACTCCGTGCAACGTCATGCGCCGGTTCCTCAAAAACCAAAACTAATCCACAAAGTCGCGAAATTCGCAGCGGCCATTGCGGCAATAATTCTACTCGGCCTTTGGCTTTTCCTCGGGTCATTTCGTTTCATGATGCCAGGATTTTTCTCACTCACAGGCTTCCCTTTCGGCACAAGAAACTACTTAATTCTTTTCCAAAATAATTACGAACTTCGCCCAACCGGCGGCTTCATTTCCAATTACGGCGTTCTAAAATTCAGCCACGGCCTTTATGCCGGCCTCGAATTCCACGACGTTTACGGCGACATCGATAAACACGATTATGTTGAGCCTCCTCTAGTTCTTGCAACTCTATTGAAAGGTCCCGGTTTTGAAGGCCTCACTTTCCGTGATGCAAATTTTGATCCTGATTTTCCAACAACTAAAGATGAGCTCATCAAGTTTTACAATATGACCTATCCCGACACAAAGATTGACGGAGTAATTGCCGCAGATTTCACCTTCCTAGAAAATATGGTCGGTCTTTATGAGCCGCTGAAAGTTGAAGATTACGAACTAACAAAAGCTAATCTTTTCGAAACACTAAGCAGTGTCGTTTCAGACATCGATCGTCATAGTGAAGAAGCTCTAAAAAATCGCAAAAACATCAGTGGAGAAATTGTGAAAAAAATAATCATGAAAACTATAATTTTACCCTGGAGAATAAGCACTGCTCTAGATGAACTTGCGCTCGCTTTCGATGAAAAACACGTACTTGCAGCATTCAACCGTTCAGGCCTCGCAAACGCATTTGCAAAACGTTATTGGGATGGCTCCACACCAAAATCAGAGTCAGGTGACTTTCTCGCAGTGAACGATGCAAATTACGGCGGCATGAAAACTAATCGCTACATTTCTCACGACGTGACTTACGAGCTCAATGTAACAGGTCAAAAAGATATACGCGGAAATCCGGTTGTCACGGCAAAAATCACAGAAAATATAATGCATAATGGCATTTGGAATATTCCACTCAGCGGCCCATATACGGGCTATCTAAGAACCTTAATCCCACTAAGTTCTAATGTCACAAAAGGCGGCACCGTAAAAGAAAACAGCAGCTCAAGCATTATTCTTGGCGAACTTCTCAGTATTCCAGTGGGCGGTTCAGCATCTTACACTTATGAATACACTCTACCTGAATACGTTTGGACAGACGGAATTTACAATCTCCATATTCACAAACAGCCGGGTACTTTAGCCGACCATTATCGAGTTATCGTTCACGTTCCTCAGGGTCAATCACTGGATTCTACTGATTTTGATGTTCGTGAAAATGTCGCCTTCTATGAAACAAATCTACTCACCGACCAGAATCTTTCTTTCGCTCTTTTGCCGGATGAAAATGCACCTCGAATCGTGTCACATGAAATCACAGCAATGAACGAAATAACAATAGTTTTCAACGAGCCACTTTCCACAGATTTTGCTGCCGATAGCCTAAATTATCAGATCACAGATATGGATTACAGCGATGCCACCGTGAAAGATGCCATCGCAATTATCAACACTCGAGTTGATGGATCGGCAGTAATTTTAACTACTACCGGAATGACCCCACAAGAAGATGAACGCTACGAGGTCATTTTGAAAAACCTACGAGATTTTGCCGGAAATATAATTATTCCTAGCCCAAGAACTTTGACAGTCATACAGCGAGATTTACCAGTAACCGAAGCTACAAATGGATAAAATTGCAATTCTAGACTACGGCAGCCAATACACACATTTGATTGCGACTCGAATTCGCAGGCTCGGTGTTTACAGTGAAATCTTAGACACAACAACTCCAGCAGCAACTCTCTCCACTTACAAAGGAATCATTCTCTCAGGCGGTCCCGCTTCTGTCTACGAAAAAGATGCGCCCTCAGTCGACCCAAAAGTTTTCGAACTCGGCATTCCTATCCTCGGAATTTGTTATGGCCACCAATTGATGACTCACATTTTAGGTGGAAAAGTTGAACCGGGAAAAGGCGTGGGCGCTGAATTTGGAAAAGCAGAAATTTTGATAAAAAAACCGGTTGGAATTTTTACGGATTTTTTGACTGGAATGAAAACTCAGGTTTGGATGAGCCACGGCGATAAGGTTACAAAACTCCCAGCCGGCTTCGAAATTCTTGCCTCTTCAAATGATGATGAATACTCGGCTGTCGGTGATTTATCTCGAAATTTTTTTGGGATCCAATTCCACACTGAAGTTAAACACAGCACAAAAGGTGAGCAAATTCTCCTGAACTTTTTGAAAATCTGTAATGCTCGTCGTGATTGGGATTTGAAAAATTTCATCGATTCCGAAGTAGAAAAAATCCGAACTCAAGTCGGCGATAAAAAAGTTTTCCTAATGATAAGTGGCGGTGTTGATAGCACTGTTGCCTTCGTTCTTCTAAACAAAGCACTTGGACCAGATCGCGTTTACGGACTCTTCGTTGATACAGGTTTTATGCGTGAAAATGAACGAACCGAAGTTGAATCATCACTGCGTGAAATTGGCGTAGATAATCTTCATGTTTACGATGCCACAAATGAATTCTACACAGCACTCGAAGGCGTAACCGAACCTGAAAAAAAGCGTGAAATAATCGGCCGAGTTTTCCTTGAAGTTCAGAAAAAAGTTTCCTCCGACTTAAAACTCGACCCTGAAAATTGGCTACTCGCACAAGGGACAATTTACCCGGACACAATCGAATCAGGCGGCACAAAAAATTCCTCAAAAATCAAAACTCATCACAATCGCGTTCCAGAAATTGAAAAATTAATTGCTGAAGGAAAAATAATCGAGCCACTCAAAGATTTATACAAAGATGAAGTTCGCGAAGTGGGCCAGAAACTTGGTCTTCACCCTCGAATGGTTTGGCGTCACCCATTTCCGGGTCCGGGTCTCGCCGTAAGAATTCTCTGCGCAGCCGAAACTGACTTACCTGAAAACTCCGCTCAACTCGATCACGATATAAACACATTTTTACTGACTAAAAACAGCCACCTCAAGGCTCAAACTTTGCCAATAAAATCCGTTGGCGTTCAAGGTGATTTTAGAACCTACCGTCACCCTGTTCTACTTTCCGGCCCTGCAGATTGGATCGAGCTCGGCGCACTTTCCCCAGCTATCACTAATAAATTCGACCAAATCAATCGTGTTCTTTATCTCGTCACCGATGATATCACTCCAACTTTCACTCCAGCATCGCTAACTAAACAACGCTCCGACCTACTCCGCACGGCTGATAAGTTAGCCATGGACTGGCTTCGTGAAATCGACGAATACAAAAACGTTTGGCAAATGCCGGTCGTTCTAATTCCAATCAACAGCGACGCGATCGTACTTCGCCCAATCGTTTCTGAAGAAGCAATGACGGCCAATTTCGCTCAGCTCCCAATGGAAAAAGTTAAAGAACTCGCAGCAAAAATAATGACCTCCGGTCAAATCTCAGCCGTGATGTACGACGTCACAAACAAACCACCCGCTACTATCGAGTGGGAATAACTTTGTTCGCATTCAAACCGTAAACTCCTGGGAAAAGACCGTGTTTTGATAGTACTCTCTCAGGCCCACCTCTGGTGATTTTCTTGAAAATACTTTCTTCTTTTGCTTCCCATTCAGGATTACAATCCGCCCATTTGCTAATCACAGCTTTAATCATCTCAATACTTTCAGCGCTATTAGTATCTATTCCCCTCACTAAAGCAACATCTTCGTTTCCACTCATACAAGCGTCCACTAAAAACCAGACTCTCTCTCTGAAGACTTCAGGACTTTCCCTTCTTCTCTCATCTTTTTCCACAAACTGAAAACGTAGCTCACCTCTTGCATCTGGAGTTTCATTCATCTGCCTAAAAAATGGACCCTCTTCTTTTTTCATATGATTTCATTAATAGAATCTCTAATTCGTTCCCTCTCATCCATAATCTCGGTAATAATTGCCAACAATCTCTCGGCGAATATTTTTTTACTGTAACCTTCTGCATTCAGCCGGTGAAATACGCCACGAAAAATCCCTTCATTATTTGCAAGAATCCTCTCGATAATTTCAATTAATGGCCCATTCAAATCACTCTGTCTCAAAGATAAATTCTCTTCAAGAACATTCACCATCCAATTTGTTTTTGTAAACGGCTTATCAAGAAATATTGCAGCATCATCTTTATTATAAGTCATAGCCTCAAGCATCTTATCAATATTCCCGGCAAGCTGTCTCTCAAAATCTGGTCTGCTTTTTCCAGCATCCCTTGTATCTAGGCTTTCGTTAACACTTCCGTTTCTGAGGTCTACTCTTTTGAACATATAAAAAATTAGGTAGACCTGATTTAACCAAACTTCATCATTTATGTCAAACTCAATCACATCATCACCTTCACCACCATCGCTGCCACAATCGGTATCACTAAATTATCATCAATTTCAAATCCAAAAACCCGCATTGTTAATGTATCAATGAATGCACCCACAAAACTTGCGACAGCAGCCGGCACGAGAGGCAAAAATGAATAGAGCATTACAGTAGCCAAAACCCCGCCGATAATCGGCCCCTCCATATGTTTTCGAGGGTTCCAGCGAATCTTCATCACACCCATATATTTACCGTAAAGTGTGCCGATCGAATCAGTAATACTCAAAACCAAAACCCCAGCCAAGGCCGGTATAAAACTAAAAAAACTAATTGTAATTGTGCAGCCAAGAATAAAGAAAATAGGGCCGCGCAGAGGCAGGTTCCAAAAGTGCTCTTCTCTTTCAACCAGTAGCACAATTCTATCAACAAAAGTTCTACGAGTTTTAAGGAAGAATGCTAGGGTCACAACAGCCGCCAACATCACTAAGGAAACAGCAGTATTGATATATCCCAGTGAGTAGAAAAGTGCATAAACTAAACCAAAAGCTAGATGAGCCATTTGCCTTTTAAGCTCCATTTCTTTCCAGAAAATTTCCCAAAGGAATTTGACTATTGAAGGAGTAGCCATAACATTGGTTGAAGGGCAAGAAGACCAAACAACAAACCTATATAGATATTTTTGTTAAGCTTTTCTGCCTTTAATTCAACTTCAAGCATTTCAATAGCTTCCTGTTGATGTTTCATTTTTCCACCAACCATATCTTCTTTCTCACGAAGAACTTCACTCTGCTCATGGAATTCTAGAAGCGGAACGGAGTGCTTTAACTGAGTTTCCAATTGACCCAATCTATAATTTGAAGCCTCTAATTTATTGTGGTATTCACGGATTTCTCTTCTTGAAAGATCATATAATTCTTCAAAGACTTTTTCTCTTGAACTTTCCATAGGCGCAGCTTTAACCAAAGCCGGAGCCTCCTGCTCTTCCATTTCAAATGTCTCAGAATCTAAAACTTTATCAACATTATTGATGTGTCTGTGTGCACGGCCTTCAACATCAGGGCTAGCCCCATGCGCATTTTGAAATCTTGAAACCTTAAAATTACTAACTTCCTCTTCACTCAAAAGAATATTTCCACCTTTTTTTCTGGCAGATAAAACTTTAGAACGAATGTACCTATCTACAGTTCTTGTTGATACTTCAAGAAGGTTTGCTGCGTCTGAACGGGTAACAGTAAATTTGTTGGTTTGGATTTGCATGGCGTGGGGGATAAAATTTGTCTAATCCGATCTTAACATTGATGTCTAAGTCGTGTCCATTTTGACTAAACTCTTCCTCTTGCGCCGCTGGTCATTTTGATGACTAAATGAACATGGATTGTCCATTCATAGTTCTATATAATCGCTTATACAAACCCATTAATGATGTTTATACGATCGCAAAAAATTCTCAGGAAAATAATCATTTTAACTACAAGTTTTTTCACAATTTTATTTCTATCTATTTCTTGGTTTGTATTTGGCATTCATGTAGACAGAGAATTTACGCCTCGCTTTGCCTTTTGGATGGAGCACGACTGGTCCAGTATTTATAAAGATTTCAGCGCTTTAAAAGAACAAGTCGATGAGCTTAACATTACAGATTTATTTTTTCATGTTGGACCTTTAAATCCAGATGGCTCTCTAGCTGATGATCTTAAAATTTTTACCGAAGGGCTTGATGCACTTGGCACAACAAACTATGCCTGGGTTGGTAGCATAAGAATAAACATAAATTTAGAAGATAAAATTGTGCGCGACAAAATCATTCTCTCTTCAAAGTGGCTACTTGAGAAAGGTTTCAACGGAATCCATCTAGACATTGAACCTATTTTACCTGACGACACCGCTTTCATCACCTTACTTGAAGAAATGCGCGCCGCTCTTCCGGAGACAAAAATTTCAGTCGCAACTGATGAATGGCAACCGGATTTGCTCAGCCGTTTCTCAGGCTCAGAGAGCTACTGGACTAGTTCTCAGTTTAAAGAAGTAGCTAAATATGCAGATCAAATTGTTGTGATGACTTATGATACCGGATTCAATGATCCTCGACTTTATGAATGGTGGGTTGAGCAGCAGACAATCGCTACATCGAATCTTGTCCCAGAAGATGTCGAACTCTTCATTGGCATTCCTACATATAGTGAGGGTAAAAGCTTCGATCCGGCTGTCGAAAATGTTGCAACCGGCCTTTCTGGCTTTCTCCGTGGCTATTCAAACATCCGAACCGAATCAAACAAAGTTAGCGGCATAGCTATCTATTCTTACTGGGAAACAGACGCTTCAGAATTCCAAACCCTCAAACTATGAAACTCACAATCACTCAAAACACAAAAATCCCCAAAAAACTCTTCACAGATTTACTAAAAAAACTTCCGCCAATCCCGGAAGAAAACGTCGAATTACTACTAACAAATAATGAAGAAATTCACGCAATAAATAAACAGTACCGAAACATCGATCGTCCAACTGACGTACTCTCTTTCGCAGAACGCGAAAGCCCAAGTCCAGACCCAAAATTCCTAGGCCAAATAATAATCTCACTCGATCGTGCCCAAGAACAAGCTGACGAGCTAAATCAATCATTAGAAGAAGAACTCAGATTTTTATTTGTTCACGGTCTCCTACACATTCTCGGCTACGACCACGAGAAACCTGAAGATGAGAAAGTCATGCTCAAGGAAGCCTATAGAATTCTCGGTCGCACTTAGAGAGCTAGTCTTTCATTTTTTTCACTCCAATAGTGATGAGAATAATCAAAACAACTCCAGTGACAACGAAGCGGATGTAATCATCCATATCGCTCCAGAATCTTATAGTACCAATTATTAGTGAAAGTATTCCTCCATAAAGCAGCCCTGAAGAAACAGAACTTGGAAGTGCCGCGAATAGTGCAAGAATGATTGTGATAGCACCAAGTGCAGTCAAAACCACAAATACGTTTCTATTGTAAACTGATGATGCCGCAGTATATTCTTTCTGGCATGTGTATTGGGCGTTACAATAGCCGCTCACACCAGCCTCTTTTGGATAACCCATATTTTCACTCCACATTCCACCAACATCTTCACAAGTTTTTTTATCCTCATAAGAAACTGAGTTCAACTTGTCAGGGCAATAAGAAACCCAATCCGGCATCTTGTAAAAAGTATCAATCGTCACATTGAAAAACACGTTCAAAATAATAATCAAACTCAAAGCCATCGCCAACTTTTTCCATTTGTTTAGTTCAATTTTCATGTGGAGTGGTTAAGTCAGTCAACAGTATCAGAGTATTGCCTTGGGCTCAACCTCATGTTTATATATAAGAGATGAAGCCTAAAGCAAAAAGTTTTCATTTCACTTCCTGGAAATTCGAAAAATCGAAAGCGACTTTCAATTACCGGATAGATTTCACAAATCGCGAGCCACTCACATTTTCTGAAACTCTAATTTTCCCGAAACACGAAAAAATACCTGCCGAACTGGAGCAGCGAATTTTCGATTCCCTCCACCTCATCCTCGGAATCAGTTATTACAAACTTTACATTCCCTCTCGCGTAAAACTTCCTCAAAAACTCAACAAAGAGCAGGCCGATTTTTGGACAAGCGTTTACCGTAATGGTCTTGGCGAATTTTGCTATCGAAATAAAATAAATCCAAAAAAACTCGCGAAATTTCCTTCTTCCGCTATAAAAATTTCACCACTCGCCTGCCCTCGAAAAAACCGCTCTCTACTAGGAATCGGCGGAGGAAAAGATTCAATTGTTGCAGGAGAACTACTCAAAGAAAACCACGAAGATTTCACCGCTTTCCTTTTAGAAACCCAAAAATCTGAACCAATTGCTGAGGCCGTAATCAAAGAAATGAAAGTGCCTTCATTGAAAATCCAAAGATTTATCGATCCACAAATTTTCCAAAGGCATGAAGGTTCGTATAACGGCCACATTCCAATTTCCGCCATTTTTGCCTTCGTTGGCCTCGCAGCCTCTGCACTTTATAATTACAAAAACACAATCGTTGGGAATGAATACAGCAGCAACATCGGCAACGCAAAAAACGTGAATCACCAGTGGAGTAAATCTGCCGAATTCGAAGCGATGTTCCAAAATTACATTCACAAATTTATCACGAAAGACATCAACTATTTTTCTCTACTTCGCCAATTTTATGAAATTAGAATTGCAGAACTTTTTGCGCGCTATAAAAACTACTTCTCGATTTTTTCCAGCTGCAATCGCAATTTCAAAGTGAACGAAAAGCGAACAAGTTCGCTGTGGTGCGGTGAGTGTGCGAAATGCGTTTTTGTTTTCACAATTCTTTCGCCCTTCATCGCACACAAAGAATTGGTAAAAATTTTTGGCAAAGATCTTTTTGCAGATCCAAAATTGGAGCAAATGTTTAAAGACATAACGGGCCGAGGCAAAATGAAACCCTTCGATTGTGTGGGAACTTTCGAAGAAGCCAGTGCAGCTTTAGCTGCAGCATTAGGCCATGCGCCTAGCGTGGCCGCACAAAAAGTCTACCGTACCGTTCCTGCTCCAACTCTTCCGCCACATTACAAATTTTTCGGCATAAAAAATGTTTGTATTTTAGGCTACGGCAAAGAAGGAAAAGTCACAGAACAATACATCAAAAAAACTTTTCCAAAACTTCCAATCACAATTCTTGATCAATCGCTCGACAAAAATTATCTCGACCGCCAAATCGACTTCGACCTCGCGGTGAAAACTCCGGGCCTTCCAAAAACTAAAGTCACAATTCCATACACAACTGCCACAAATCTTTTCTTTGAAGCGAACAAAACTTTCACAATCGGAGTGACCGGTAGCAAGGGTAAAAGCACAACCACAACTCTGATTTATGAAATTCTAAAAGCCGCTGGCAAAAAAGTTCAATTGCTCGGAAACATCGGAAATCCAATGCTTGCCGCGCTCCACTCGCCCGCCGAATTTTCCGTGATCGAGCTCTCAAGTTACATGCTCGACGACATTGAATACTCACCGAACGTCGCGCTACTTCTCAACCTTTTTCCAGAGCACATGAACTATCACGGTAGCGTAAAAAATTATTACGAAGCGAAACAAAACATCTTCAAATTTCAGCCCGAACTTGCAATAAAACCACCCTACACCGCCAAAATTCCAACTGTAAAAATTCCCCTCCTCGGCAAACATAATCTAAAAAATATTCAGGCCGCTGTGAAAGTTGCCCGCGCTTTAAAAATTTCAGACGCCGCAATATCAAAAGCTATAAAAAACTTCAAACCACTCCGCCACCGCCTCGAATTGGTCGCAGAAAAAAACGGAATCAAATTTTACGACGATGCAATTTCCACAACTCCTGAATCCACAATTGAAGCCATCAAAACTCTCAAAAAAATCGGCACAATTTTTCTTGGCGGTGAAGACCGTGGATACGACTTCCGCCAACTTGAAAAAACCATCCGAGCGCACAAAATTCCGAACATCGTTCTCTTCCCAGATTCCGGACCACACATGTTAAAAACCCGCGCCGGTTTCAATATTCTAGAAACCCGCAGCATGAAAAAAGCCGTCGAATTCGCACTCGCAAATACAAAACCCGGTCAAATTTGTCTACTTTCCACCGCCTCCCCAAGTTACTCTCTCTGGAAGAACTTCGAAGAGAAGGGGGATGAATTTGCAATGTTCTGTAAAACGGAGTAATATACAGGGGTAATAAACCTATCCCTATGAAAACTCTAAACCGCAAAAAGATCAATTTTATGATCGATTCCAATATTGAAATTGAAATAAAAAGATGGATCCCCGAAGGAGAAAGAAGTGATTTTGCAAACGAGGCCTTTGAGCGCGCGCTAACATTATTCAGAAGAAAAAAAGTCTGTGAAAATATGGATAAAATAGCAAGAGAGGGCAAAATGAAGTTTACGGATGAAGAAATAATAAAATTAAAAAACTATGGAAGAGAATAATCTTTTTATATTAGATGCCTCAGTTTTGATTAAGTGGTTTACAGGTGAAGCTGAAGATTTAGAAGATGCCATTTATATTAGAGAAAGATGGGAAAAATCTTTGATTGAAATAATTGTACCTGCTCATTGTTTTACAGAAGTTATAAATACTATTGGTAGAAAATATCAAAATATTGCAGACGTCACTCTTTCAGAGTTATTAAATTCAGGGATCATTACTCATTTGCCTAATTTGGATACTGGGACTATGGCTATAAACTTAATGAAAAAATATGAAAAAGTCTCTTTTTATGATGCCATTTATCATACTTTGGCAATCTCAAAAAAAGGTATTTTTATAACTGCAGATGAACGTTATTATAATACGGTAAAAAAAGAAGGGTCAATTACTTTACTAAGAGACATTTCAAGAATTCTTTAAATTCGCCGGGCCAAAAGCCAATGGTAAAAGCCCGTCGATTCCCAATACCCTCCAAACCTCACCACTACTTCCAGCCATTAAAATTACAATTGGAGAACCTGCTAAATCTTCAACTTCTTTGATGTCTTGTCGGCAAGGCCCACATGGAGTGAGTGGATTTTCTGCATCTCCAACAATCGCAATTTTGCTAATCAAGCCCTTCTTTCCACTTTGCGCAGCCCGATCAAGCGCAGATCTTTCTGCATGAGTGCCATTATAAACAGCCGTTTCTTGATTACTACCACCAAACATTTCACCTGCCAAAACGGCCGCTCCAACCTTAAAATTGGAGTAAGGCATGTAAGCAAAGCCTTTCGCTCGCATTGATTCCTCAATCAAAGCACGTTCATCTTCAGGCAACTCCCTAAGCGAATCGAAAATTTCGACCTCGAAACTGTGCAACTCTTTTCTCATAAGCTGATTTTATCACCCTTCCTTGTAGCCTGCAAATATGTTATAATTAAGACGTGAAACAAACCTTAAAACAGCTTCAAGATGAAACAAAACACACAGAAATGGGTAAAATTTTGAATTTCGAAGTTGAAAAGGCAAAACGAATGGATGGCAAACTCGACTTTGACGACGTTGAAATTGGCGAAATTGATGAAATGGGTGGCACTGCCGGAGAATGTGATATGCGTACTAAAAAAATGCGTATTAGGAAGGATTTAGCTACAACGAAAAGTGGAATCCGCAAAAGCATAGCAGAAATTCTTATACATGAGGGCGAACATCACAGAGGAACTCACCTTGAAGGAGTGGCGGAGCTAGTTAAAACAGTTAAAACTGGAAAATCAGCAAACCCACACTATGCTGAAGAGCACAAAGCCGCAAAAGAGCTCGCTTCAGAAATTGGCACACAAGAACTCGTTGATGCATCTCGTCGCCACGGCGCCGGAGCTGAAGTCATCATTTTAAGCAAATACATCAACAAACAAGTCGAGAAAAATATGAATCCGGAAAAGGCAAAAGAAAAAGGCAAAAAGTTGGTCAAAAAGGCGGCATAATACACACCGGAGGTGAGCAAATTTAAAAAACTCACCCTTTACTTTTTTCGACTTTTACCCTACAATTCGCTCTTATGGTACTAAAACTTCGCGATTTCGTTGCCAACGAAAAAAACGCTAAAAAGCGTGAAATGCTTCGAGCGGAAATTAGCAGAGCAAAACGTTGGACGGGAAATGCCGAAGTAGACAATGTCGAAGTTCGACCAGTCAGCGAGATGGGTCACGTTGCAGGTGATTGTCACATGTGTAGCAAAACCCGTGGAATTCGAGATGACCTTGTGAGAACCGAAAGCGGAATTCGTGAATCTTTGGCGAACACTCTTACTCATGAACTTTGGCACGCGGAAGATCACACAGGCAGCATTACCACTGCTAACACCGGAAATTTCTATGACGGAATTGTTGAATTTAGAAGAAAGGTAAAAACCGGTCAGTCACCTGTTGCCGCTTACGTTGGAAAAACACTGGCAGCAGAACATCTTGCCTCTGTTGTTGGTGCAGATAACTTAATTGAAATGGCAAAGCACGGCAAAGAAGCAGAGGTTTTAATCACTTCAGCCTTTGTAAATAAACGGGTTCAGCAAGCAATCAAACCGCGAGCCGCTCAAGAAGAGGCAAAGAGATTATTAAAAGAAGCTGCATAGATGGAAACAAACGGAAATACAGAATTTTCTCCTGAAATAGAAATCGCATTTTATGAAATTGCAGAAGCAATGAATGCTGAAGACAGTGACGATGCACTTTTTGACGCATGTCTCATTCTTCGCGAATCAATTAAAGATGAAGAAATTGGCACAATAACAAGAAAGCTAATTGAAACCGCCGAGAATGAAGCCTTCGATACTAACACAATTCAAATGATATTTATGCATGCCCAGCAAACTCATTTGAATGAACTTAAGCCACTCGAATCAAGTGATTTGAAAGTGCCGAACACCGTAATGCTGGAAAGAATATATGAAGACATGAATGCCCACTCAGGTGACAACGACAAGCAGGCATCTGTAATATTCAAACTTGTAGAGATATTGAAAGAACCCACAAAAATAGACATGCAAAAATTGATGGCCCACTTGATATTGGCCTCAGAAAATACTGATTTTGAAGATCTACTTAACTTCTGTGTCCTTCGTGCTCAGGATATCGCAATTAAAGAATTTACTGCAAAACCGGAAGCTCCTTTGGAATTGGGTCGCGCACCTTTCATTTTTACGACCCTGATTGGTGAGGCTTAGAAATTAATCTATAAATTCTCTCTCGGCCGACTTTTTTTGAAGTCACGATTTTTTTTGTCTCCAATTCTTTTAAGTCTTTAATGGCAGTCGGCAAGCTGGATTGCGTTAGCGATTTATAAATATTTATATTCAAAGTTTTTCCGCTCTCCTTTTTTAAATAAATTAGTCCTGCCATTTGTCTACTATTTAATCCAAATTTCGATTCTTCTTCAGCCAAAATTTTCTGTGCTTCTTGCTTTTTATTCACATATATTCTGAACTCATCAATTGCCTGACTCACCTTTTTAAGGTTGAAATCCAGGAAATAACTTAGATCATTATTGTCTTGTTCAGTATTCACATATGCCATGCTGTATTGCAATTTTGCCACTTTAATAACTCTTGATATTGGCAGATATCCAAAAACAGTATATCCGGAATTTAACATGCTCCAATAAAAAAGAGCACGTGCCAATCTACCGTTACCATCTACAAATGGGTGTAAATAACCAATCCAAAAATGCAAAATAATTGCTTTGATTAAAGGATGAACGAAAGGCACATTTTCTTTAGAATTTGCGAATTCAATTAATCTATCAATCTCTTTCTCCACAAAAACAGACAGTGGCGGGGTATGATAAATCACTCCAGTGAATGAATTTTGTACCACAATATTCTCTTCATCCCTTCGGAATCTCTCAACAATATCATCCCAGTCATTTCTTGTTTTACTCATAAGTTTTTTATGCATTTCAAACAGAAGAGATTTACTTAATGGTTTGTAACCCAACTCGTCTTCAATACTCTTGATGACTTCAAAGTTGTTGCCAATCATTTGCTCTGATTGATCTCGTGGTTTCCTGCCGGTCTTCAACATTTCTTTGGCTTTCTCTCGAGTTGTTGAGGCACCTTCTATCTGAGAGCTTGCAACGGCTTCTTCAATTATTGAGTTTAAAATCAGTTCTTTCTCTGATAAGTTTCCATGAAGCGCCGCTTTTGTAATTATATCTTGTCTACCAAATTGCATATCGATTTCATGCAATAATTTATCAAAATATTTCAGTTTATTGTAAGTAAAAAATTGCCCCGTTGGGCTTTTTACCGGAGATTCAGTATTGTTTCTTTCTCTTAAAAAACGCACAAATGGCCACAAAATTTCCGAATCTGCCTTGGTGAAATCGCCTGCAAGGGCAAGCCGAAAATCTTCGTAAGGTTTATATTTTTCATCTGCAAAACTTCTCAAAATATCAAACTTTTCTTGTGAAAGGTCAAAAACCGTAGCCATACTTTCTTGAATTGAAACTTCCCTTTGCGGCTTCTTAATTTTCATAAAAACATATAAAATCTCTTAATCATTTTATATAAATTTTATATAAAATGCAAGTATCACTTTATATATTATAGATACTGTGCTTTCCCACACTGATAAACAAAATCACCACATCTCCAACCGGCTCAAAAATGATGCGATATTTTCGGTCAACCGAGATGCTCCAATACCCAGCCAATTTGCCATGTAATTTATGCAGACGAAGCGAAGGATGAAAAGCATTTTCTCTCAACAAAACCTCCGCCTTCAGAGCCTTATTTTTAATCTCTATTGGCAATTTTGAGAACTCTTCCTGAAATTCTTTATCGTATTTTATAGTTTTAATTTTCATTACATGAGATCAGCAAGACTGCTGAGCTCCTTGGTATCTCCATTTCTGTAATTCTCTCTGGCCCTTTTACACCTTGCAAGAAGTTCATCTTCGCTTATGAGATCATTTTCAATCTCCAAAGCATAAAGAATATAAGCACTAACATTCCGCCCGGACTTTTTTGCCCTGGCAAGAATTCTTTTTTTCTCCTCCGGGGAGACAGAAATACTTAGAACTTGTCGCATATGTGTTTCTTGTATTACCATTGTATTACAGTGTTTAGATTTTGCAAGAAGCTTGCCTACTAAAAATAAACCCAAAACCTGACAAAGTCCTGAAAAATACCTGCAATAATTCGCATGTCATTCATCTCTATCATCCTTCTTTTTTTCATCATCTTCAATTTTACTTTCACGCTCATTGTCGGCATCTGTTTTGAAGGATACCAATAAGACAAATACTCGTTCATCAACTTTAGAATCTTCAACTGTCATTGTCCATTTATCTCCTCCAATATTCAACATGGGTCTATTTGCATGCATAGCAGAACTACCGTCAGAATCTTTGACATCAAAGCTGGTTGCCAGGAATTTTGTACCTACTGAACTAGCTAACACTTGATCACCTTCCCCCGTAATTCTATATGAAGTCTTGAAACCGGCGCCAAAAAAAGTTTCCGCCACATTTTCATGAATTGTAGCTAAATCCTTGCCTCCACAATCTGTTACATTCACTTTATTGCCCCATGACATCATCGCCCGACGACCTATAGCCAAACATTCGCCAGCATTATTTGAATAGGTATAAGTTGGAGTTAAGGAAAAGATTGTTTTAACAACTTCCCCGTTGGGTTTACCATTTTTCGCTACTGAAAAAGTTGTAGTTAGGCTCAGTAAATGTTCATCTACAACATAAGATGTGCTTTTTACAGGCACGGTTTCTACATCAGGAATTTTTACCTGTTTAGGACTATCGCTAACAATTGGGTCTGCTCTTTCCAGGTTTATGGGAGCTTGCCTAGGGCTTTCTTCTGCCGGTTCACATGCACTTAAAAGCAATGCAGAGAAAACTGCAGTTAGTTTATTTTTGCTCGCAGCATTTTCTACTTTTCTAGTTACTTTAGGGGAACTACTCGCTAAATTCTCAAAAGATGTTTTCATGCGGTGAATTTAAAGTAGACAAAACTATACCATGAGGTGGGAATTGTCAATTAACGCTATTTGTGCTGTAAAATCTGCACAATTCACGCTATTTGCTTGATTCTACCTCACATTTCATATATACTTTGGCCATGAATATACAAAGAACTCTAAAAAACCAGTTAATTGATAAGCTTAAAACAAGTAATAAAATCATAATTTTATATGGAGCCAGGCAGGTTGGGAAAACGACACTCATTAATGCAATTTTAGATGAGCTTAACCTGAAATCGCTGAAAATAAATGGAGATCAAACAAAGTTTGTAGATATTCTCTCTTCAAAAGATTTTGAAAAAATGAAATCCTTGGTTTACGGCTATGAGCTGCTGTTTATTGATGAGGCACAAAAAATTCCGGAAATAGGAATTAATCTAAAAATCCTACATGATCAAATGCCTGACCTTAAAATTATAGCGACAGGCTCCTCGTCATTTGATTTAGCAAACAAAGTTGGTGAAGCATTAACGGGAAGAGCTTGGTCTTACACACTTTTCCCAATTTCATATTCAGAATTAGGAGTCGAAAAAAATGATTTTGAGCTTAATCAAATGCTTGAAGATAATCTTATTTTTGGTTCATACCCAGAAATTTTCTCGCTACCGAGTTACGATCTCAAAAAAGAATATCTTGAAAATATTTACAATTCCTATTTATTTAAGGATATTTTTGAACTGGTGAACATTAAAAATTCCCAAAAAATTCGTGATTTACTCAAATTACTTGCTTTCCAAATTGGGAATGAAGTCTCTTTAAATGAACTTGCCGGCTCATTAGATATTAGCAGGGAACGAGTAGAAAATTACATAGATCTTCTTGAAAAAGCTTTTGTTGTTTTCCGTTTGAGTGGGTTCAGTCGGAACCTTAGAAAGGAGGTCACAAAAATGGATAAAATTTACTTTTACGACCTTGGGATTCGGAATGCCGTGATAGATAATTTTAAACTCTTGGCAAACAGAGATGATCAAGGAAAATTATGGGAAAACTTTCTGATTGTTGAAAGAATGAAATATTTGAGCTACAAAAAAATCTATGCCTCACGATACTTTTGGAGAGTGTATACCGGAGCAGAAATAGATTACCTGGAAGAAAGCGAAGGTGTACTTTCCGCCTTTGAATTTAAATGGAAAAAATTACAAAAAACCGCACCTAAAGGCTTCACCCTCGCTTATCCAAAAGCTAAATACAAGTGTATTAATAGAGAGAATTATTTGAGATTTCTCGTGTAAAGCGGCATCACTTTCACTTAGCTAATCAAATAAATCACTGTGACTTCCGACCCTGAAGAGTTGCAGCATCAGTTCATTTCCTCTAATCGAATACACCAAAAGTAAATCAGGTTTGACGTGGCATTCTCGCAAGCCCTTCATCCTACCAATAAGGGTATGATCTTTAAATCTTTTATCCAAAACCTCACCTCTCGCCAAGGCATTAATTATTTGATTTAAAAGTGACAAATCAAAATGTCCGGATCTCACAATCTTCTTTAGATCTTTTTTAAACTGCCTGGAAGGAACGATTCTATACATTATTCTTTTAGTAAGTCCCCACTCATTTCTTCGGCAGAACTATAACTTTTTGCAGTACCGGCGGCAATCTCTGCGTCAAGCCCAAGCATATCGTTCAAAATTGCTTGTTCCTGTTCAAGTGTGAACCCATTAGCCGTTCGAATAGGGAAAGGAATGCTATTTGTTATAATCACTTGTTGAAGAAAAAGCTTAATGGCACTACTCATATCAAGCCCCATATGGTTGAGAATAGCGGTAGCAGCCAGTTTTTGTTTTTCGTCAGTGCGAATATTTATAGTGGTCATATTTATATTGTTTAAAACAAGGCAAGTGTATCACAAATAGCGCACAATGTAAATACAATTCGATCCAAATCTGATGATTTAAGCCCAAACAAGCGACTGAAGTCGCTAATGGTCGGGGTAGCAGGACTCGAACCTGCGGCCTCTCGGTCCCAAACCGAGCGCAATAGCCAACTTTGCTATACCCCGAAGCTAAAAAGCAGAGGGAGTATAAGGAAAAGCGCGCTGGAGGTCAATTGCTTATATTGCATGGCGCCAAAAGAATGCGATCATTTTGATAAACTTTCGCAATCCGGCACCTCGGCATCATAATTCGAGCCATTTTTCTTATCGTGACAGTGTCGCGATAACAACCTGACGGCATTTTCTGTAGCTATAAAACTCTAACCTGTTAATTGAGACACTGTCGCAATAAGGAAATCATAACTGAACGGCCACACAAAAGTTTAATCTACGAAATTTATGTTTTTAAATCCTTGAATTTTATTTAGCGACTTAAGTTGAAGAAGGAGCAGCTGGATTTCCAACATTTGAAGCAATCGAATGATTTGAATCAAGAGCTGATCTTCTGGCATTCAATTGAGCAGGTAAGTATTTGAGAATTATACTTGGCATTACCTCTGAAGTATCAAGTCCAATCTTTTCCTTTTTTACGCTATCTGCAAAATACAAATCATTTTCGTAGGCGAAATATGGAGTATTTTCCGACCCATTTTTTGCTGTCAAGGCGCTTGTACCTTTCTCAATTCTTTTAAGCTGTTCTTCTGAGAGAGTACAATTAGTGATCTCAGAGTTTGCCAAAGTAACAATCTCACCATTCATATATGTCGTCGTACCATCCGTTAGTCTACCATTCACAAATTTACCTACTTCTGTTTTCAATCCATCCGCTGATTTCCTTTCTCCATCAATTAGTTCACCATTCTGAAACTTTCCAGTACACACCCTTCCATCTATATCCGGCAATATATATCTTTCTTTAACCACGGTAGTGCTTTTAATTTCATCTGCATTGAGAACAGGAAATTCCTCTGTCGTCTCAGGTATAGTCGCCGCCGCTACGTTCTCAGCGGGTGTATTTAGTTTAGCAATCTCCTGATCTAAACTCACACCAATCGCGAGTTCTTTGATTTGCTCCCTTCCATTATAGATGCTTACAGTATTATTTTCTAAATCGAATTTTAAATTATAATTGACCTCGCCAACTTTATAATTACAAGCAGATAGATCCTTAGCAGCATTATATGCTATATCTGTTAATTTTGTAGGATCCAGGCTAAATTTTTTGGCCAACTCATTTGTTCTTGTTTCAGGAGGGTTCTTCACGGCATTTTCTGTTACAGATTTAATCGCTGAATGCAGATCGTCATATTTTTTTCCATTAGATGTGATAGTCACATTATTATCTTTATTATATTCTGCCACTTTCCCAACAATAGGAGTAATGACTTTAATCTCAACCGGCTTATCGCCTACAGTCACAGTCACAGTTTTATTGTTTTCATGTCCACCTTTGCTGTCCACGCTCAAGCTTACATTCGTAAAATTATCTTTTACATATTGAAGTTCTTTAGTATAACCAGAATCCCACGCTTCGCTCATCGTTTCTGCTCTCTTTGAATCTTCTTTCTTGTCTGCATTTTGCAGGCCTACTAGAAGACCGTCATCTTCTGCATCTGCCAAAAGTTCATCTCTATGTATTTGAGATAATTCATTGCCCGCCAACGCCACTCTAATCTGTCCAATTAAATCATCTCTATTTGTTTCTTTAATTTGAGATTCTTTGTACCCTTCATCTCGAAACTCTCTCAATCGTGATATCAGTGCTAGATTTGGATCTGAAGAAGTCACTGGTTGAGCTTCAGGCGATGGTGCAGCCTCAACAACAGGCTCTGCTGGAGCTACAGTATCAGCTTCAGGTTTAATAAAATTTATTACATCACCACTGTGAATTAGAAGTCGAGTTCCATTAGAGCAAAAACTATTTTTTGTGTTGTCCCATTTGTACACTTTAGAGTCTGTACTTTTTGTGAGAGTAGCAGTTGTATCTATAACAATATCCTGAATCTGTAAATAATAATAAGCTGGAGATTTGTCCTTGAATGTCATTGTCATAGATTTTGTAGACCCATCTTTATTGACTTCTTTTGTGTAAAATTCATTATCATTCTTATTGAACTTAGCTTCATTTGCTGTCAAAAAATCAGCTCTTCGCTGAGCGGTAGTTTTCTCGGGTGCAGCAGGTACTACTTCGCCTTGAATTAGTCCGTCAAATACTCGTAATGCACGATCAAGATCATCTAAAATCATCCTCATAACTTTTTCCATATCCGTATCCGCATTAGCGTCTAGCTTAATAACCTCCTCATAAAGTTGTGGAATCGTGGTTTTTAAATGATCTTTAAAATCGTCTGGATATTCCTTCTTGCGAAGGTCTTCGAGCTTATCCATAGCTGCCGCAAACTTTTCATCATTACGTGAATCAAGGGATTCATTATTCGGTTTGAAATCTTCTGCACCCATATATCTATTCCTTAGTTTTTAAAACCCCATCCACCACTCGAATTTCGTTGTAAATCGAAGTGATTTCTAATTTGTTGTCATCTTCATCGCTGTTGAAGTAACCCTGTTTGCTTGCGTCGTAACTGTAAATTTTTTCACCGGTTTCCAGTTCGGTTTCAGTCATATTTACTTCTCTTTCTTGACGAAGTTGTGCCGCAATATTTTTTGGCATTTTCCCTGATGGAAGAAGATATTTTAAGTCCATCGGGTCAAGTTTCCAGTCTCCAATTGCGCCATCATTTTTAATTGAATAGCGACCATTACCTCTATCCTCCAATTTGAATTCTCGTTTAACTTCCAATTCATGTCTTTTTTCAAAACTATCTAGCCCTCGATCGAGTTTTTTCGACGGATCAGCTTTATGCACTTCTGGCGTATATGATGGTCTTTCTCCAGGCATATTTATTCGTTAGGTCTGTTCTTTTTTAAAGCATCTTTTTCCTCAGAAGTTAGTTCATCAGATGCCAACAGCTCTTCCATATTCTCATCGAGCGCTTTTTCAGCGTCGATTTTATTTTTGAAGCCGGCGTATTTCGCCGCACGTTTCATGTCACGAGGCTTTTCATCATCTTCATCCAAATAAGTTTCTTTAACATATTCGGCTAGTCTTGAAATTTCGCCTTTTTCCATTCCCACATCTGTTTGATCTAAAACGACAGTCTCGAAAATTCCGTTAAACATACTGTCCTGGAAAAGTTTCTTCACCGCACTACGGTTTTCTTCCGAGTCAATATATGCATCATCACCGAGCACTAATGCCTCACCTTCTCCTGCAGAACTTAGCCCTTCTGCGGCGGAGCCCTTCAACATAAATCCTTTAATTCTTGGTTGACCGTCAACATTACCTTCACCAACAACATTAAATCTAATCACAGCCTCACCTTTATCAACAGACACGCTAGTTAAGCTAACTTGCATCTGATCTCCATATTCACGCTGATATTTTTTCTTCAAATTAAACTCAATTCTCTCAGTAAAGTTTCTTTCTCCTTCCACTTCAAAACCCCATCGAGCCAAATCATTCAAGCGGCTAAGACTTTCTGTGTGAGATAATCTTGGAGGAAGTGTTTCGGCTTTTTCTCTACTGTCGTATTTGAATACAACTTTATCGGTAGGCTTAGGCTCAAATGTTTTGCCGTCTGTATCAAGATATTCAAAAGGAACTTCTTTGGAATTATCATATTTTAAATAATAAATTTTACCATTAACCTCTACTGTGTTTGGCATTGGAATAGTTATTTCACCTCCATCGGGATTTTCCATAGTTACTACTCCATCAGGTGAAATAGTAGCATTAGCTCCCCACGGCAGTTCCACTGTCATACTTCCATCAGGATTAACAATTTTTTCAGGTTTCCAAGGAAGAATAGGAGGAAGCTTCTCAGCATCCGGCTTAGTTTCTTCGTCGTCTTCAGTCGGAGTCACATCGGTTTCATCGGTCTCACCAGTTTCACCAGTTTCACCAGTTTCACCAGTTGAATCACCTTCTCCTGATCCTCCGGTTTTAGGAGTTACATCTGTTGTTCCTTCAGCAGTTCCAGGTTCCACTGGCACTGAATCTGTTGGGCTTGTTTCTTCAGGAATATAAAAGCTAGGGTACTTTTCATTAATCACTAATAATTGATCGCCATCATAATAGCCATATCTCTCCTCATTATAAGTGTAAACTCGCTTTCCGATTTTGCTCGATTCCGTGTCAACTTTATCGCTAGCTTCATCTTTAGATGTAAGCGGCACTTCAATTGTCTTCCCCAAAGTCACACCTTCAGGCAGAAGTTTTCTCAATTCATCAATTGAGATTGTCCATTCTTTCTCTGTATTATTTGTAATTGTATATTTCCCATCTCTGTCTTTCTCAAGTTTATATTTGCCTTCTTCTTTTACAATTTCTGCAGGAACTTCCGGCTTAGCAGGCTCAGTAGGCTGAACAGGCTCAACTTTGTCAGTTCCACCGGTCACTCCATCAGTATCTTCAACAGGGGCACTAGGCACTTCTTTATTCCATCTGCCATTTAAATATTCTGCTAATTGATCACTGCTTACTTCTGGCATAATTTTGATTCTATGCCAATTGCTCTTTGTCATGTCAGTTGTGTATAGGACTATAGCCCCATAACTAGCGACGAACGGTGCCTCCTTTTTATCTTTTAAAATAGTGTCTTTAATTTTCTTCGCATCGAATTCAATTTTTTGTACTAAAACCGCGTCAAAAACGGCATCTGCAATGCTTCCATAAGCAAGATTTCCATTTTCAACTCTCCATTTACCGTCAATTTTTGCAAACTTAATTGGAACGGCACTATAAGTTGAAGTCACTTCAACGTGATCTTTATCAACGACCATTCTTTCTGGGTCGCCAAGATCAGGTAAAATTGCCTTTAATTTTCTCAAAGTTTCAACCAATTTTCTTCTCTCAAGAATCTCTCCATCTTCACCGATTGTTTTTTCTCTTTCTTGAACAACAGCAGCTTTTGCCGCATATCTGTCATTCATGAAATCAACCAATTCAGAAGTACTTACTCCGCCAATCAAGCTGGCACCCAAAGCTACCCAAGATCTACTAACATCCGGATCAGTTAGACCATCAGTGTGAACGGAAATCTCATCCCCAACGTATGTATAAAACGGACCATTCTCCTCGCCCTCAATTTTAACTTTCTCTTGAGTAGCTCTTGATTCCAATTCTTGCATCAAAACTGCATCTTTTGCCGCAGCTTCCATAGTTCCATATTTCAGTTTGTTATCGCTTCCCTCAGCAACCCAATATTTACCTTCTTTCTTGAATACTATTTCTGCCGCACCATGCGAACTAATTGCAACTTCTTTGCTTGATCTAATGTCATATTCGAATAGTGGGGCATCAAATTTTGCAAGTTGCTCCGCAGCCATTTCACCAGGTTTTCCACCAATTTCAAATCCGACAGCGCCGGCACCTAAAGTACCTCCAACTAGTCCAACTGGGACCGTTACTGGCGCAGCAAAACCAAGCACTGGTGCGGTCGCCACAAGGCCACCGGCAGCAAGTATTGTACCAGCCGGTGCTAAAGTCAATGCACCTGCAACCTGTCCAGGTTTGGCAAGTATTGAACCAAGCTCATCTGCAGAACCTCGTTTTATTTCTTCCAGCTCCGCTTTTATCTTCGCCATTTCACTTGTTTCTTGTGCATCTCCATTTGCCTCAATAAATAGTTTATTTGCGAGTTTAGTCAAATCACTAATTGATGGCACAACGCCAAATAGGCCGGTTTTATCTTTTGCAGTAATTAGGTCATCTCTAGAAATACCGGTATTCATAATCGTTCCTGCCTCATGAATGCAAATTGAAGTACCAAGTGTTGAAGCATAAAAAGGAGTTTTTACATATTCAGGTTCAACAACAAGAGATTTTAACTCCTTCAATGCACTCTGAACCATTTCACCGTCACTAACAGCGTCTTCTTTATCTTCATAAACAAGATTGATGTCTCCATTAATTGCCCACTGTCCATTGCTCAACTGAGTAATTTTTATTGGAAACTCACCTGCAATAACCGTTTCATTATCTTTTACTTCAAGAGCTTTCAATGCTTGATCAAGTGTAGAGATTGTTAATTTATATCCCGCCAATAAATCCTCTTTTGTTTTCAATTGAGTCTCAAATTCAGTCTTTTTTTGATTATCCTTTTCATTTTTAATTTTTTCTTTCAAATCACTTATCGATTTATTCTCAATACTAACAAGACTTTCAAATCCACCCTTAGATTTTTCTATCTCTGCTTTCGATGACTGTACGTTTACATTTCCCATATTAAATGTTATTAAGTAATCCTTCGGCGGCTTTTTCGTCCTCCGCTTGTGCCGCGCCTTCGGCAACATGGAGTTCTGTCATGATTTTATCCTTCTTGAAAACTTTGTACTGCGCGTCGACTTCTTGGCGCACCGCCAATTCTTCTTTCACGCCTTCTTCGGCTTTTTTCACGTCGGTTACAAGTTTGTGAACATTATCCAAATCGGTCTGTCCCATTTTTGGTGCAAACTTCAAAATCTTCTCTAGCTGCTCAGGTTTTAGAGCCGCTGTATTTTTAGCGAGAGTGATAACTTCATCAGCTGTAACTGCCATGATTTTTAATTAAATCAGGATATTATAGCAGAAATAAGGCTAAAACTCAAGCCATGAATTTTTTCTATGAAATGGAAACGAGAATTATTCTAAGTCCCATTGCGTATTATTGAAATCCACATGGAAAAACCTCTCAATTCCTGCTATAATTTACTCATGAGTAAGAATCAAATTATGAATGTTTTCAAGCCATTTCTTTGGTCTTACGACGTGAAGAAAATGGATCTGACAAACGACAAGGTGCGAATCATTACAAACGTTCTAAATTGGGGAACTCAAGAGTCTACAAAACTACTTTTCAAGGTGTATGATCTAAAAAGTAAATTTGTCTTACGAAATTTTAGATCGAAAAAGGCGTGCAATCCTTCCTAATTTTAAGAGTTTTAAGAATGATTTTTATCTTGCCGGAGGCACTGCTTTTGCAGGACATGACTTAAAAAAAACTCAGGAAGAAAAAAATACCTTAAGTGTGTTAATTGATAAAGATATTCGTTGTAGTTTCTTCACATATCCTTATCCTCTTCTGAAAAAGCCAACGGATGAGGAAAATTTGAAAATCGCTTCGATGGAAGATATTGCGTGCATGAAACTTTCAGCGATAACAGGTCGCGCCAGTAATAAAGATTATATCGATCTCTATTTTATTCTAAAAACCCTGCCGCTTAGAAAAATTTTCGCATTTGCGGAAAAGAAATTGCCTGATTTAGATTTGAACTTACTTATGAAAAGTCTGGTATATTTTGAAGACATTCAGGACCAGCCAATTTTGTACAAAAAGGGCCATAAAGTATCATTCAAAAAAATAAAAGAATCTCTGAAAAGCGCAGTAAAGAAAGCACAGAATCTATAATCACACCTTCACCTTCACATTCGATCCAGCCTCACTCAAAGCCGCCTGAATTCGGTTTCGCACCCCAACGTTATCGTAAACCTCAAGCATCTCAGTAAAGATTGTAAGAAGCTCTTTTTCGCGTGAGCTAGGCTCAGAAATACTCAATGCGATCTTCGTGCACAAATCAATCAACTCAGGCTTCATTCGCCCACCCTTGCGTGGCTGAGTGAATAAATCTTGCAGAACCCGAAGCAAGTCAGATTTTTGTTCATCATTAAAAGCTCGATTCAAATTTCCCCAATTTTTCCAAAGCGCGGCCACATCCACAACCAGTACTTCCGATTTCGCCAAACCCTCAATTATTTGCTCGGCAGGATCACCATCTCTCAATGAATCTTTCATTGCTGAACTAAGATCAGATTCTTTGAAAACGTTTATTGGGTGTGAAGCTAGAATTGTTATTTCAGTCATATAATTATTTAAGCGGCTTTTTTAATTTTGTCTACAAATTGGATTTTAAAATCTTGAATAGGCTTCAACTCATTCAAAAGTGGACCCTGATCAACGTACTGAGAATCACGATTTTTACCTTGATTGAATTTGTCCATTTCATGACCGAGTTCTTTATATAGTCCTCCATAAGTTAGACCTCTATATTCAATTGGTTTTGTTGTAAGAATACCTGAATTAATAACCTCATTATAAGTTCCGAATGATGTTACTTTTGCATCTGCAAAACGAATAGCTTCAACGCAAACTTTATTGCCATAAGTCGCCATGTGCCACTCAACTTTTCGCCCGTTTAAGTTACCCTCATAAACATAAACATTTCCTTCTCCCAACATTGTGTGATTTTTCGTATATTTATGAACATATCCTTGCGAAAATTCTGGAACAAAACCATCTGGATATTTAATTTCATTCAAGCGTTTAATTAAGTCAGGTTGGCTTAATTTATTTAGATCAAGTTTTTTGTCATTACCACGGCCGGGTTCAATGATCCACGCATCCTTTAAATTTTCCGGCTTGTATTGAGTCATTTCAGATTTATATGTGCCGGCTCCTTCTTCATACCCCCTGAAGTACAACCCGATATCCCCCATTCCGGCATTTTTTTTTGCACCCTCCAAGTAGCTTACGACCTCTTCTGTAGGTTTCGTTTCCTGTGTGTAATGAAAGTGATTTCCTTTTGAGTAACGACCATCCTGACGAATGTACGGCGAAGCTCTCCATCCACCGTCAGAATTTGAAAGATAGAATAAACGAGGCTGAAGTACTTCCCCAATTTTTACAAAAGCTATACATTCCGGCCTTCCGGGTTTGCCTCCTTCAATTCTATTCACCACAGGGCCAAAATAAAATGTATTATCGCCGATTATTTCTTTATGTTCTACTTTGAACCAACCATCCATAAGAATTTGCATTGTCAAAGGTGGCTGTTTCCCATTTATCGACAATTTATTAAATTCCTCATTCGGCGTCGGTTTGGACTCCGCCTTACTCACAAGTTCTTCTTTAGATTCTGGTGTTTTCAACAGGTCATTAATATATGCATTAACACGATCAAAAATTCCGGTAATCCCATTCTCCATCAACACCCGTCTTTCCTCTTTAGTAAAGCCAACCTCATCCAGAATCCTCGCCTTTTCCAGTAGTTCCGCCCTTGTAAATTTACCTTCTCCGCTTGCACCAATTTCATGAGCCGCAAGAATCGCCTCTTTTTGCGCTTGAGATAAATCACGGCTCAATAATTCTTCTGCCTTTGAAAGACGTTGTTCCGGAGGTAGATCTTTTTGCACACCTTCAACTTTTGCTCCACCATTTTTCGCCGCTTCACTAGCCATTCCACCGGCCTTCAGTGAATAAGCCGAAACATATGCATGAAAGATTTCTTCACCGCCAAAACTGTCTGTAAATGCCTTCAAACTACCGCTCGTCAATCCGTTTTGAACCGCTCCAATCATCAGCATTGTTCCGGCCTCAATATTTCCGCTAATCACAAGTTGTTGGATTACTTTTCTTGTTGGGGCATCCGAAATTTTAGCGGCAAGCGCAATTATTTCTTCAGGATTTTTCACGAACTGTTTGGCAATTCCCAAATCAATTTGTTTCCCGATCCCTCCAGCAAGTTCACCAGCACCATGAAAGACTCCCAAAGTCACCGAACTCCAAAGAATTTTCTGCATAGCATCCGGCATTTCAACAAGCCACTTATCTTCAATTCCAATCGCCACCGACAGAGCATTATGTGTAAGTTCAAAAGTCGCCCCTTCAACGAGTAATCCACCCGCCAAAGCAGCACCCCTCACAGCCAGATTTCCGCCTTCATAAGCCATTGCCAATCTTGAACCAGCCAAAAAGCTTCTTGCACCTGTACTTAATGCACCACGTGCAGCGCTTGCGACTCCACCTGAAAGCACAATCAACGGCGCATTTATTAATAATTCTTGAACAATGAAATCAAAGTGATCGTCTGTTATATTCAACCACTCGCCTTTCGGATCAAAAGCATCATTATAAACAGCCCAAGCCGCCTTTTTATCTTCACTAATTAAATCAGGATTAAAATTTTCCTTAATCGCATAAGTTGTTAAATCTTTATCTACTTGTTCCGCTTGCATCAAAATAATAAAACCATTGATTTGATCTTCGCTCATTCCTTTGGCCCTCCAGTCGGTCTTGTACGGCTCGCAGTCTTTAGCAATTTTTGCCCGCGCCACCTCGGTAATTTCAGTTTTTTTAGCTTCCGGTGTTTTTTCTTTTGCTTTATCAAAATCATCTTTCAAAGCTTCTTCACCAATTTTTGCTACCGTTTGATATGCCCCAATCGATTCAAGAAATTTCATAACTTGAGCTCTTTGCAAATTTAAATCGCCGGCATTTTTATGGTCTGTAAAATCTATATTTGGGATTCCCGAGATATAAGATAAAACGCCATCGCCAGTGTGATTTAACATATTAATCACATCCGGAAACAATTCCTCAAGACTTTTATTCGGCTGATCAAGTATTTTTACCCGCGCTATATTTTGAAAGTTTTCTGCCATATTTGAGAACTGCTTTGCTTGCTGAGCACAACCTTCTTCACCCGACGCAATTTTCAAAGCCTTCATCATTACGCCTCCGCTGTCTTTAAATAATTCGGAAATGCCAAACAAAATTTCGGCAATCAATTTACTTTGTTCCAGGCGGATTTCTTGCTCTCTGGATTTTATTTCATCCTCAAATTTTGTTAGAGTTTCATCTAAAGTTTTATCAATTTCCTTGATATTTTCCGTGTTTGCGGTCGCCAATAAATCGCCCAACTCTTTCAATTGTTTTGCCTTCACTTCCGGCGGCATTTTACTGCTCTCAATAGACTTTTGAAAATCATCAAGACGTTTGAAAACAATGTCTGTTTTTCCACCCTCTTTTTTGTCGATGGTTTTAATTCTTTCCTGTTGTCTATCGATATTGTTTCCTCCGCTTTCTATTGCCATGCAGTGGAATTTAAGGAATCTTCCGCATCACCATCTCTCTCCGCATTTTCAAATTCCGCAAGTTTTTTTTGCATTTTTGCCGCAAGTGCACGGTCATTTTTCAGAATCACAGCAAGCTCTTTATTTCGTTTTTCAAAATAGCTTTCAAGAATTTTCTCCAAAGAACCCAGTTTTTCTTCAGGACATTTTTCAAGTAATTTAAGACATTTTTCTCGGATGTCTTCCGGCATAATCGCAGCCTTTATTTTTTCAACAAGTTCCGATGCCATACGTTTTTGTTTTTATATCGAGTCATTATACCTGAAATGTGCTATAATCTCAAGTATGAAGAAGATGTGGTCACAAATCTCTGGTATTCCCGTAACAATTCACGAAAGTGATAAAGTTTTGGGAAAACTCAACGGTGCATTTATTCACCCTGAAACCGGCTCAATAATCGCATTTTTAGTTGGGTTCTCGCGAGTGCTAGTGCCGGTAGACATTGAAAAATGGTCAAAAGATTCCATAATTATCAGCGACCCAGATGTTCTCGTTTCACCCTTCGACATTCTTCGCATTGAACAATTTGGTTTCCGCCGCACTTATTTTTTGAGCAAAAAAGTAAAGTCAAAAAAAGGCTACCGCTACGGCACAATCAAAGACTTCACACTCGATACAACAAGCTCCAGCCTGCTTACTTTCGAAGTCTCAAAAGGATTCTTTTGGGTTACTTGGGGCAAGCGAATTTTCTCTTGGACAGACATTTTCGAAATCACAGAATCCGCAGTCATTTTGAATTGCGAACCGGAGCAGAAATCGAAGGAGAAACTGGAGCCATTGCCGGCTTTTTAGATACAAAAAAGCCCCGCCGAAGCGAGGCTCTTTAAAATGCGAATTAAATTGAAGTCGCAGTACCTGCACTAGAACTTGAACCTCCGCTTGTTGCGGCTCCAAGAACTGTGTTTACAATTGCGAATGACAATAGAATCAAAACGATACCAACAACTGCGTAAAGTAGTATATTCTTTGCTTTATCAACACTTGCTGTATCACCTGCTGAAGTCACATAAAGTACACCTCCGTAAATCACCATGATTGTTGCCACGAATCCAAGGAAGCTTAGAGCATAGTTCAGAAGTGTCTGAGCCAAAGCCTTGAATGAGCTTTCTCCTCCTGTTGCATCAGAAATTGCAGATGGATTATCTGAAGGATCAATAAGTGAAGTTGCGGCAAAACTTATGTCTGCGAAAAATGTTGATACTAGCGCTGCTAAGCTTAAAAGTGCAGCGAAAATCGCAACTTCGCGAAGGAACGATGATTTGAGTAAGGCTTTCATGGCGTGGTGGTTATTTTATATAAAATTCCCGCCTATTATACATACCAGTATTCAAATTTCGCAACAGAGTAGCTTTTACAGAAATCTGTTATATGTTTTTATTCCCCGCCGGCGGGACATAAACAACCTCTCTTTCAAGCTCAACTCCAAATTTCGCACGTACTTCGTTCTCAATCAAATCAGCAAGCCCCAAAATATCTGCAGATTTCGCCCCGCCTTTATTTATTATGAAATTTGCATGGTAGTCGGAAACTTGCGCCCGACCAACCATTTTGCCTTTCAATCCGCATTGTTCAATTAGCATTCCAGCTGCTCCCGCTGAAGTATTTTTGAAAAATGAACCGGTGCTCGAACCGGCTGGCTGTTTTTTTACACGCGAAATTGCAATTTCTTTCATCTTCGCTTCTATCTCGCTCGCTTCTCCATGTCGCAATTTGAAAGTTGCGCTAAGTACAATCCCGCCCGCCCGCTTCAACTTCGAATTTCTATATTCATATTCAAAAAAATCCACGCCCACGCTTCTCGCCGAGCCATCATAAATTTCCGCCGACACGAGTACATCTTTACACTCCACTCCAAAACAACCGGCATTTCCAAAAACCGCTCCACCAACAGTTCCGGGTAAGCCATTCCAAGCCTCAATTCCGCTCAAACCCGCTGATTTTGCAGCGTTCACCAATCCGGCAATTTTCACCCCCGCTCCGGCCACAATCTCATCTTCTGAAACTCGTATGCGTTCATCTGCCACTCGAATAACTAAACCCCGAAAACCGGCATCATCAAAAAGTAAATTACTTCCTCCACCAAATACAAAAACCGGAACCTCTTCATTTTTCGCCCACTCTAGGCCGGCCAACAATTCATCTTTTGAAGTGGCCTCAAGAAAATAATCAGCCGAACCGCCAATCTGATAAGTACAATATCTTGCCAATCCTTTATTTTTCTCTATATTCATGCGCACAGTTTAACCGACTTTCAAAAAAGCTTCAAATCTGTTATAATTGAGAGAAAATAAAATTTATGCGCGTTCCGGAAGATCCAATAAAAAATACACACCCAAAACTAAAATTTTCTGAGCATTCAAAAAAATATCTCGGGAAAGATTTAATGGACGATTTGCAGCTCTTTTCAGACTCAATAGCTGATCTTGAGGATTTGATAAAAAGTAATGATCTGACAATGAAGGAGACAATGGACTACATGACTCTTTCTGGAATTTTATCAGATTTGCCTTTCATTTCACATTTGGCAGAAAAAATTACCGAGCATATCGCATTTCTGAATAAGCAAATGGCAAGTCAGTATTCTGATAAAAATAAAAGAAGAAAGATTATTAAGGAAAGATGTTATTCAGATTTAAAGGATTTGGCTGATCCAACATCACGACCGTTAATGAGAACTTTTATTGCTGAAATTTTAAAAATCTGTGATAACAGTGTTTTGATAAGTTTGGCGGAAGATATGGTTCAGAGAAGAAGACCTTCAGTCAATTTATACAGCGAAGAAAATTTATATGAAAAAGTAGCAAAAAATTTAGGTTTGCTTTCTACAACTGGGAGAAAAAATGCAAATGATGTTGGATTAGGCATTCTACTTTTTTCGAGGACACTTCAGCTAAGTAATTATAGAATATCTAATGATCTTATTGAGTCTATTAAAGCCGGAAATGCCGCTGACTTCGAGAGATTAAAATACATAGAAATAGACCCTCCTGCATCATTAAATGTTGGTTCAAACACAGGATTAAAAGATATGCGTGATTATTCACTGTATGTCGGTCCTGATTTAAAAGATTTCGAATTGGTTAGAGTTCGAATCAAATTCAATGCTGATAAGGCAAGAGAGATTATGTTTTCAATTTCTCGTCTTACAGGTGAGCTGGTTATGCCGGGCAGCTGTTATGCTTCCATAAAACCAATCTTTGATAAATATGGCTTATCAGATGTCTATGAATATGTAAAAAATACCGTTTACTTCGGCTTTAACCGTGCTATTAAAAACGGAACCTGGCATGAGGTAGAGACAGATGAAGATGAAAAAGAAGAAGAAGAAGAAGTGGAGGCGGCGTCAGAAGAACTTAAGGAAGAAATTCAAAGTACACTTGGTGCACCTAAAGTGGAGCCTAAAGTACGGGAGGCAAGAAAAACCTACCAAAAGGGGAAAAAAGAATCATTCAAAAATATGACTTATGAGGAGGTAGCAGAAGTACTGGCAAAATTCGGTGTCTATGAACTTGAGGACAGATCCACTTCTCACATAATTCTTAGAAAGGACTTACCAGATGGCAAAAGATTGACTTATCCACTCCCGGGTGGACATGGCGCAGGTAAAGTTACCGGAAACATGCTGAGAATCATTAGGAATGCACGGGATAAATTTAAAATTAGCAAAGAAGAATTCCTGGATGCTTTATAGATAAACAAGCTCTACTGCACATAAAAATGGAGCCACCTGTCAGAATCGAACTGACGACCCACGGTTTACAAAACCGTTGCTCTACCAGCTGAGCTAAGGTGGCTCGCTAGCCATAACTTTTTACCCGACCGCGCCGCCTTTGTAAAGAAAAAACTATAAGCAGTGGATAACTCTCACTTCACCAGCGCCCATTTTCTTTACTGCGTCCGCAACAGTCTCGGCATGTCTAGTATTTTTGTTGTCACTAAGAATTACAACCATATCAATAAATCCTTTGTTTCTAGCAATCTCGGCAAATAACGCTCTTTTATCAATGAAATCCGGCAATGATCCAGGATTGTCATTAGCAATGCGATTTCGAGTTTCCACAAAGTTAGTATCACTAACCTCTCCGATGGTGCTTATAAAATGTAGTCCTGCTGACATAAAAAAATATTAAAGGATATTCTTTTATCTCAATCTGATGCATTCGTCAATATTAAACTCTGTCTAGTTTCAAAGTATCGATAAGCACGAAAATTTCATTCATCTGTTTCAAAAACATATGCAAATCATCCAATTTTAGTGCAGAAGTTTTAATACTACCCGGCTCAAACAGATTCACTTTACTTTCAATCATAACCACCAAAGATTTATCTGCAAACTCACATTGAACTGACGGCGTTCCTCCTCGCGCTGCAGAAAGTTTTAGAAGCCTTTCCATAAATGCTGTGGTGAGCAAATATCTGGCTTCAATTTGATCTGTACCATAAACTTCAAAAATCGACTCAAAATCAGGATCTTCCAATGCGATTTTTTCTGTATTTGCTCCCAAATTAGGCTTGCCGAACATATTGAAAAACATCCCGCCATCTTTTTTCAAAACGGTTTTTCCTTTAAATGACTTCGGGAAAGTCAGGGCAATTACAAGCCCGTTAAATACAGTGCGTCGATTTTTTCCTGACCCGCAAACGAGTTTCATTTCTCTCATATTTAGTGGAACATTTTTATAAGTTCCTCCAAAGTAATCTTCCGCATCAAGGCTTGTATATTTCGGAAAAACTTCCATTTTAGCAATTGCCTCAGATTCCATGGCAGGCGGTTTTAGTTCATACTTTAAATCTCCAAAAAATGAAGAGAGAATGGGTAAATACTGGCTCTTCAGATCTTGTTTATATTTCAGTACAGGCGCGTAAATTATTCCCCAAACAAGCACACATAAACCAGCGCCCATCTTTAGAAAATCGCCACCGCCGTTCATGCTGCCTTCCATATAAAAAGCTCCAATAATCACCAAAATCATCACAGGAATGCCAATAATTTTGCGTTTCGTATAGCTCGACAATTTCACAAGTCGCTCCGCTTCAACTCCACTTAAAATCGGTGCTATTTTGGATTTATAATATTCGGCAAAACCTTTTTCATAATCTCCTACTTCAATGAAATCCGGCATTCCCATATTACGCCATCAATTTTGAAACATCTGGAGTCGCCTTTTCTGTCTCCTTTGCTTCGAAGAAAGGATAAGGTTCAACATTCACATATTTTGCAATTAAACTCATCGGCCAAACCTGAATTGTATCGTTCAAATTTCTAACTGCAGAATTGTAAAAACGTCGCGCAGCGCTGATATTTTCTTCCACATCCATCAAAGCTTTTTGAACCTCGATCATAGTTTGGTCGCTCTTCAAAGTTGGATAATTTTCCACATTCACCATCAATTGACTCAATTTGCTTGAAAGTGCAGCTTCTGTATCAAGTGTCGCCTTTATACCCTTCGCATCTTTCAGATTATGAGATTCAACAGCCTGAGTTCTAAGCGCAGTTATATCATTGAACAATTCACTCTCATGATCCATAAATTTCTTAGCCGCCGCCACAATGTTTGGAATCAAATCGTGCCTCTTCACAAGCTGCACATCTATTCCGGAAAAAGTTTCATTAACCTGATTTCGCTTCTTAATAATTGAAGCGTAAATCAAATATGGAATCAGTAGCAATACGGCAATCGCAATGATGTAAGGCATTTTTTAAAACATTAAATTATATACTTTTGAAACCTATCACAGCAGACATATTTATCAAGCTATTCTTAATGCATCAATCAGCATGAAAATCTCATTTATCTGTTTCAAAAACTTATGTAGATCTTCAATGTTAAAAACATTTCCGAATATAGAACTTCTTTCAAATAAGTTTGTTTTTGAAGGGATGGCTATAACAAGTTTATTTTCAATAAATTCACATTGCAAATATGCGCCAAAATTATTAATTCCAGAATTTATTTCTCTTAGTTTAATCATTCTCTCCATAAAAGCAGTTGTTAGAAGATATCTGGATTCAACCTGATCAGTTCCATAAACTTCAAAAATAGATTCAAATTTAGAATCTTCTAAAGTTACTTTCTCCATTCCACTTCTCAGATTAAATTTCTCAAAGAAATTGGAAACAGTACCTGCATCCATTTTAATTAATGTAACACCACTAAATTTTTTAGGAAAAATGATTACAATGGCAAGTCCATGAAAAGCCACATAAATACGCATTCTACGCTGGTTATAACATGTCATTTCTCTAATATTAAACTCAAGATTCTTACGTCTGCCTGAAATATAGTCTTCAGAGTCAAACCTGTGAAAATTAAAAAATTGATTCAGAGCTGAAACTTGAGGGAAAATTTCCAATTTAGAAATATCTTCAGCATATGGACCAGGTTTTAACTCGTATTTCAAGCCATCGTAAAATTCACAGATCAAGGGGAGAAACTCAGTTTTTATAGTACCTTTGAAGTTAAGCAAAGGATAAACAATCCAAAACGCTAAAAGTGTATCAAAATAAAGGCAATACGATGTTACAAAAAAATCGTGCACTAAGAAAATGTCAGTAAGAATACTGAGGATTAGCAATCCAATGAAAATTGGCCCAAAAGAATTTCTTCTGGTTCTGAAAATTGCTAATTTGCCCTCTCTTTCACTTTGAATTCTTCCAACCAGTTCACGAATTCGTGAATTATAAAATGAAGAAAAGCCCTTTTCGTAAGGTTCTCTTTCAATAAATTCTGGGATATCCATGTCTGGATTTGCTAATCAGGAATGGTGGGCAGAGAAGGATTCGAACCTTCGAAGGCAGAGCCGGCGGATTTACAGTCCGCTCCAGTTGACCACTTTGGTATCTGCCCATAACTCACGGAATGTGAGGCGCATTAAACACCTTTGCCGGCTGATTATATCGAAAAACCGCCCGACTGCAAATAAATCTTAATTAAGACCTTCGTCAATGATCACTTTCACATTTAACTTCTGTGATGATTCCGGATAAATGAATCCAGTCTCCGCTGCCGTCCCATACTTCATGCTTTTCTCCCGTCACTACATGGCCAAATTCATGCATGATTACACCTGCAATTTGACACTCTCCTCCATCAAAAGCAAGCGGATGGAGGTTAATTTGACCGGGTCTCTCATCATCTGAAAACCTAATTGTATGGCCCAAGGTATCATAATCATCATCTCCATTCCTCGTGGAACAAAAAATTTGAATTTGATCAAACTGGTTTAGCATTTTAAAAGTTATATCAAGCGACTCATCAAATGTAAGATCAAAGTTATCAGTTACATCTGATTCACATCGATTACCCAAGGCCACTCCAATATCTACTAAATTATGTAATAACCAATCTTTTACATCGTCAATTTCCTCTTGCTGTTCATTTGTGCACGGGGTGTATTGATCTTGAAGGTCCTCCTCTCGGAGTTTATATTCCGCTTCTTTTTTGCTCATAAATTTATCAAGCACGTTATCTTTGCCTGATACGACACCGGCAATACCACATACTCCGCCAACTAGCATGCCGGAGCAAAAAATAGAGCTTAGGCCAGAGCCGAGTAGTAATGCGTTTTTTGAATTCATAGACGCGGAGCATATAACATCTTGGCAATTCTGTCAATCCAACAGGTAAGAATTTACTCATATGAGTAAACTTGGACATGAAGAATTGGCGAACTTGAATTTATACAAAATCTATGGTAACCTTAAAGTAACTTTAATATAACTATATGCAGGCTCTACCAAACACTATAAAGATGTCAGATCTTCGGAAGAATACCGAAGAAGTGGTAGAAAATGTTCAAAAAAGCAAAAGCGTTTTTTTGCTCATTGCCAGGTCTAAACCTGTAATGATGTTAATGAGTTGCCAAGTATATCAACAGCTCGAAAATCGCATGTTTGAAGATATTGATACTGTACAGGCTGAAAAAAGCTTGGATTTCTTCATCAATTTTGCAAAAAATAAATCAGGGAAAAATAGGGCAGATGCTGTAAAACTCGTAAGAAATTTAAGATAATTTATGAAGAATGCACTAACAATTGATTCATCGGTTTTCTTATCTGCTTTTCTTGGGAAGGAGCCTCAAAGTGAGATTTCTATCGATTTTTTATCTTTTGTGAGAAATAATAATTTTCGTATTCTTATGCCAATCTTGGTTGTTTTTGAAGTGCTTCAAGGCTATTACAGAAGTACAAAAAATCTTAAAGAAACAGAAAGCATTTTTGAACAATTTATCGATCTAAATATCTCACATAAGTTGAAGATATTAAACCTTGAAGCATCATTTTTAGCGGATTTTGTTGCAGGCCACCATTTTTTTGATATTAAAACCTCAGATACTATAGTAGCCATTAGTGCCATGACTTCAAACACACCGCTAATCAGTTGGGACAAAAATCTACTCAAACATTCTTCCTCAAAATTGAAAACATTCACGCCACAGGAATTTCTCCAACTAGCGCATCAATCCTCCTAAATTGTGCTGTCCACTTTGGACTCATAAGGAAAGGTCTGAGGTCAAATCGATTGTCATCGGGACTGTAACCTTCGGCATGAACAGCCGGAGTCAGAGTTGTTAATTTATGTCGGTTTACTGCATACATTTTGAAGAAATATTTAACTTTTGACGCAACTTCCCTAGCAGTCAGATTTCTTTCTGAACCTGGTCCCCACTCATTCACAAGTTTTTCAAACATACTTAAAGGACCCATCCTCTCTTCTTTCCTCAGTTTCGCAAAAACTCGAAGTTCGTCGTAGCTCATTCCCATGTCATGCTCATCTGTTTGTGCGGCCTGCCCTTCCAAAGGCTGCAATTCCGCCGTAGGAGCTGCAGTTAAAACATCAAGCAAAGTATTGTATCCAAAAGTTTCAGCGGCATATCTCAAAAAATCGCGCAGATCATTTTTGTTTAATCCTCCGATCGGATTTATATCAGCTGAAGAACAGTCATATTTTGTGAAATACCCACGGTTTGCCTCGTCAACATTTGCAGAGCCCAAAACAAGCAAGAAACCGTCTCTATCTTTTGCTAATGGAAAAATTTGTGCCAACAAGTAACCCAAAACCATTCTTATACGTGCCTGGAGATTTTGAAGGGCTACATCTGTAGCCTTCTTGCCACCTTCACTTTCAAAACGTAATTTTACTTCCATAACTTCCTCCGCAGCTTCTCTAACAGCAGTAACAATTTTACTAATATCCGCTTTAGCAAAAAATGCACCGACTTCTTCAGAAAGTTTTTCCGCTCTTCCCAAAGTTTCCGGCGAACTTGTGCCCTCATTCGCCATGTAACATGTAAAGAAAATTTTATTCGCAATTTCCTGTGGATTCACCGGTTCATAATTTTCATCACCCACAATCTTTCGTAATTCCGCCAAAACTTTTTCATTTCCTTCACCGATTTCTTTGAAAACCATATTACACATTGAACCCACGATCGAAGCGGTTGCTGAACTGTCTACCCCTCCTGAAAGGGGCAAGAAAAACCCCATCGCACCGCTACGTCTTAAGTAGTCCCAAAGCCAAAGCGCAGGGCCTTTTGCGATTTCTTCTTCGTGACTTAATAAACTCGGCTCGATAGCTTTGCTTGGCTCTTTCAACTTATCATCACAAAGTTTAAAATCGAGAATTTTTACTCGTGGGAAAGATGCAGTAGCATCCGCTTGTTGACCCAAACTTCTTGTTGAACCTCTCATTGATTGCACTGCTTCAAAATCAACAACTGCCGTGAGTGTTTCAACTTCCTTCATTGAAAATTGTGGGCCCTGAGCCACAAGTTTTCCATTTTGGGCTAGCATTGGAGCACCGTCAAAAAGTAGTCTTCCACCATCACCTCCCACTAAATTCGAGTATGCATAAACTCCACCAGATTTAGCTGTCCCACCTCTCACTAACTCAATTCTCCTTCTCAATTTTCTAATTTCCCAGAGCGAGCCTGAAGAATTTCCAAGCAATTCGGCTCCGTCTAGTGCCATGTCTATTCCCGGGTTTTTTGTGGTGAACATTTCCTCGCACTTTTCAGAACCTAAAACCACATCTTCAGTTTCAATTAAAAAATCGCCGATAGGAACTTCTTTCTGGCCCGTCAATTTTTTGAGAAGTGGCGGAAGTTTAAAATTTTCTATCACTTTGTCTTTTGTCCACGCGGTAAACCATCTTGGCTCTCTGTAATTTCCATCATCCGCAAGGTTTTTCTTAGGCCGAATTCCAATAATTTTTCCATTCAAAATAAAAACATCACAGTTGTATCGAACACTCTGATGCATAATTGGCATTCCAACGCTGCATAAAATTCCTTCCGTACCTTCTGCGCAAAGAATCTGCGCCAATGAATCCATTGAATGCGTGATTGTATCTTGTTCATAAAAAGCATCTTCACAGCTGTAACCCGGTACTTCGAGTTCCGGTCCAATTCTATATTTTGCTCCAGTTTCTTTTGCAGCTAAAATCGACTCAATAATTCTATCTCTGTTTCCGTCAAAATCTAAAGCCCACTGATTCAAAGTTGAAATTGCAATCTTAGCATTTCTACGCGGCGACAGCGGAACTTCTTCGCGCTTATATAAATCTTCCACAGTTTCCATATTCATTTAAGTTAAGAAACTATTGTACTCCAAAAAGCGTTTTTGCCAAGCATGTTGCCACCTGAAGCCAAATCAGGTACAATCCGCCCACTTAATACTCATTTGTGTCAAAATTTATAGTTGAAGGCGGACAAGTTTTAAACGGCGAAGTTTCTGTAAGTGGCTCAAAAAATGCAGCCCTACCGATTCTTGCCGCAACCCTTCTTGTGGATGGAATTTCAACTTTACACAACGTTCCTGATATTTCTGATGTCCACACTTTTCTTGGAATTCTTGAAACTCTTGGAGCAAAAACCACTTTCGCGAACGGAACAGTCACAGTAGACGCCAGCCACGCAAAGCCGGCGCACATCGCCCACGATCAAGTGAAAAAAATGCGCGCATCAATTTTAGTTTTAGGGCCAATCCTAGGCCGTTTTGGTGAAGTCCAACTCGCATTTCCGGGAGGTTGTGTTTTAGGAAAACGTTCAATTGGTGCTCACATACATGCGCTTTCAGCACTCGGCGCCGAGATAATTGAAAGCACAGACGATATTCACCTGAAAGGAAAACTCAAATCCGCAAAAATAATCATGACTGAATCAAGTGTGACAGCAACTGAAAATGCAGTCATGGCCGCAGTAACTGCTGATGGCAAAACTGAAATTCGCTGGGCAGCGATGGAACCGCACGTGCAAGATCTTTGCAAATTTCTTGTGAAAATGGGTGCGAAAATTGAAGGAATTGGAACGCCAAATCTACTTGTGGAGGGTGGAAAATTACAGGCTACCGAATACTCAATTACTCCTGATTATCTCGAAGCAGGGACTTTGGTTTTAGCTGCCGTTCTCACAAACGGGAACGTGACCGTGAAAAATATTGAATCTAATCAGCTCGACAGTTTTTGGCAGTCTCTCAGATCTGTTGGCGCACAAATTGAACTCGCAGAAAATTCCGTCATAATTAAGCCTCACAATAAACTCACAGCACTGGAAAAACTTCAAACCGCAGTTTACCCGGGTTTCCCAACAGATCTTCAAGCCCCATTTTCAGTTTTACTAACTCAGTGTGAAGGCACAACAAAAATTCACGAAACACTTTTTGAAGGTAGATTAAATTACCTTTTTGAACTTGAAAGAATGGGTGCTGATATTAAAATTCTCAATCCTCATCAGGCAACAGTAAGTGGCCCAACGCAATTAAAAGCTGCACCAATTGTCAGCTGTGATATTCGTGCCGGCGCCGCAATGGTTCTCGCCGCATTAATTGCTCGTGGTACAACTGAAATCAGCGACATAAATTACATTGAACGCGGTTACGAAAAACTCGATGAAAAACTCCGCCAACTCGGAGCAAAAATCGAGCGCATCAATGAATAATCGTCAAAAATAATCGAGATATTCCCGTCCACATCTGTGCGCAAAACCTCAATTCCCAAGTCATCTGCATTTTGCAATGTCTCAGCGTGAGGGTGGCCATATTTATTCCCGACCCCACAAGAAATCAGCAGTAGTTTCGGCATAATTTCATCCAATAGCGTCGATGAAGTTTTACTTCCATGATGTCCGGCTTTAAAAATATCCGCCTGCAAATCATAGCCAATCAACTTCTCCTCCTCTTCTTTTTCCGCATCGCCGGTGAGTAAAATTTTATGACCACCTTGAGAAATCATTATCACCACTGATTGATTATTCGGATTCGATTCAGCCAAACTCGCCTGAAAAGGAAAAAGCACATCGATGTAAGTATCACCTAGCCGAAAATCTTTTGCTGCGTTGGCACTGTAAATTTTTCTTCCCACAATTTTATCAAGAAATATTTCGTAAGCGCCAGATCCATATGCCACCGGGTTCAAAAGTACTGCGCCAACATCATATCGATCGACAATTTCGACCAAACCCGCCACGTGGTCAAGGTGCGGATGAGTTAGAACAAGTAAGTCAATTTTCGAAAATAAATACGGCATAACTTTCGGCAATTCACTGAGCACTTTATTATCAGGCCCGCCATCAATCAGAATATGATTTTGCTCCGGTGTAGTTATCAAAATTGCATCGCCCTGCCCAATATCAAGCACATGAATTTGCAGCTGCGGATAAACCTTTGTAAGCGAATTAATCAGCCCAAAATCGATAGCAAAAATGAGTCCGAAAATGGCAGCAGTTTTGGACATTAATAAACTTGGTTATGAGTGCCGATACTTAGAAGAATAATCTGATCATCATTTATTCTTGCGTAGATAACTCTATAGTCACCATTAATTGAGAAAGCTTTCAATCCGGACATACCACCATGCAAAATATGATTTTTCAATAAGGGATTTGCCGGATTTTCTTTAAATAATTCAACGCGCTTACTAAATTGAACCTGTATTTTGGTAGATAATTTTAGGAATTTTTTATCAAATGCTCGATTAGTTATTATCTTCATGTCGATTATTTAAATGATTCATCAACTCTTCGACTGTGTGAAAAGGGCCGGAATAATTTTGATCTTTTGCATCTTCCAATATGCGCATCTCCTCTGCGACCGTAAAACCATTCACTGTTATTTCATTCATATCCTTTTTTATAATTTTCATTAGATTAAGTTTTATATAGGCTGAAACATTGATCCCGTTGTGTTTGGCTAGCCAGTCGAGATTTTTTTTAAATTCGTCGTCGGCTTTAAATGAAATGGTAGGCATATTTGGTATACTTAGTAATACTTTCATATGTAATAATATACTAAAAATTAAATCAGCTCAAGTTTAACTCAAGTCAAAAATTCGTCGAGCAACAAAACAAATTAACAGATCAAAAACCTGTTGTCAGAGCATGGACAACACTACACAACTTTCTTCATCAACGCCCGTCCCTACCCAACATTTAAAAATAAAAAACCCCACCACACTCTCAGGGTAGGGCTTTTCGGAATAAGTTAATTAATCTTTCTTTTGTCTTCTTCGAACGATAGCCGCTCCAAGCATAGACATCGGTACAAGAACCAATAGTTCAGGTCCTGATTCTGGTAGAGTTATGTTTGTCATCACTCCATCAGATTCATTTCCATTGCTGTCTACAGCGCTCACTTTGAATGTGTAAGTCGAACCTGCAGTCAATTTAGTGAAGTCATAAGAAGTCACAGTAGACGCAACTTCAAGCGCAGCGCCGAAAGTTTTTCCACCATCGCTACTCATGTAGACAAGGTATTCAGCCAAGTCACCAGCTGAGTCAACGCTGTCTTCCCATGTCAATCTAAGGCTTGTTGAAGTCAAGATTGAAGCTACGAATTCAGTAACATCTTCAGGAGCAACTATGTCTATAAGATCTAAAGTTTTTGCAACGAAGTGTGTTTCTCTGTCATCATTAGATAGTGAATCACCAGCTTCATTTGTTAGTTCGTCACCAATAGACAAAACGTATTCAAAGCCCGGATCCATTCTACCTGTAGTTATAATAAGTGTTTTTGGATCTGATGCACTTGCAACAACATTTTCAATTTCAATTTCTTCTGAGGCATCATCTGCCAATTGAATTGTAATTGCATCTGTTCCGGCAACCGGAGCTTCAGAAAATTTAACTTTAATTTCATAATCAGTAGTTGATTCAACTGAACTGATTGTAAATTCATCACTGCTAACGGGTTCTTCGTCCACAGGTTTTTCATCGACAGGTTCTTCATCAGTATCTTTTAATGAACTTCCTGTGAAGATTCCTGTATCTGAAGTTCCACTAACGATTGTGTTGCCGGCTTCATCTGATAAAGAAATACCTGCTGTCAAAATATATTGTGAACCAGCGGTTTGCTCATCTGTTATAAGGAAAACAACTTTTGCATCATCACTTGAATTATATGCATCAAGAATCAAAAGTGCTGTACCATCTGTGGATTCAACGCTGAATGCATCTGCACCATTCTCAGGTAAAACAACAGCTTCAGAGAAATTTACTTCAACCATTGTTGAAGAAATTGCTTCAGCTTTTGAAACTGTTGGAGAAGTTGTATCTGCGTCAGACGCAGAAGTTGGTGTGGCTTCAACTTCGTTTGAATAATATTCAGATTCATTTCCTGCCGCGTCATAGGCAGTAACAACAAAGTAATAAGTAACGTTATTTGAGAGACCTGTCATTTTATAAGAAACAACATTCCCAACATCTTTATCTCCAAATGTATAAGAACCTCCGTCTGTTTGTACTGAAGAAAGTCCTGAGTAAATTTTATAACCGGTCACGGCTGTGTCATCTGTCGCGGGATCCCATGAAAGAGAAACCGCACCTTCATCAGGAAGTGCTTCAACGCTTTCAACATCTGAAGGAAAACTTGTGTCAGCTGCGAACGCAACTTGAGTTCCCATCAGAGCTGCTAGGCTCAATGCCGCTATTGTTTTGAAGATTTTTGCCATACGTGATTTGTTATTTGTTTTTATTTAAATCATGCCAGTATAGCAACAAATCAGCCTTTTTGCAAAGCACTGCTCTTGCGTAGACTAGACTTTGTTTTCTAGTTAAGCCTAGCTAACAGGAATAAGTGATATATATTCAGCATCAAACTCATCATTTAGTGTTTTTAGTTCTGAGTTCATATTAACAATAATATCTTTAACCTCAGGCTTTGAACCAATAGAATTCAATGCAGATTGGGCCTCTAAGATGTCGAAACGGTCTCCGTTATTAGGTTGTGCGTTATTTTTAGCAGCATTATTCATTACTTCTTTCCAATATGCTTTTGTTAAGGAATCAGGACCACTAACTTTATTTTTTGTTTCAATTTCTGCTCTAAATGTACTTGGAAGCGAGTCATAGAAATTCTTCCTTGCCACCTCATTGGTGGCAAATATATAAAGTTTTCTTGTGAGTATTTGAATCATATATTTACATGCTATACTTTCAGATCTAACCATAAGTTTTTCAAATGCTCCTTTAGGTAATGATTCACCCTTTGATCTGAATTGATCATATTCAATATCTAAATTTTTCTTTATAGAATTTCTATCTAATATATTCACTTGTAGTGACTCTTCCCATTTAAGCAGCCCATCTTTGACTTCAGGTCCAAAATAATCTTCAATGGTTTTCAATTCGACATCAATGCTAGGGAATTCTATTTTGGGAACATCTGGAGTCCTATCGACAGTAGGCTCAATTTTTTCTGAAGATTGTTTAGTAGATTTATCTTCACTCTTCGCTGGCTCATGAATAACAGTAAGAATTTTTAACGCGATACCATCAACTTCTGCTTTCTGGTCTTCATTCAAACTTTGATAAAACTTCAAATTTGCATCTCCTTTAATTCCTGCAATTTTAAGAGCAACTTTCAATACGAAAGTTCCCTCATAATTTCTAAGATCAGTATTGCTAGCTGAGAACTCTTTAAAAAGTTGCTTAAAAGACTCTTTCGCTTTCTCGACTTTTTGATCAACACCACTGTCTAAATCTTCAAGTTTGGCTTTTACTTTTGTATTTTCTCCGGATTCGATGTGAGTATCGCTCATAACTTTTTTAAACTAGATTCTAAATTCATTAAATCTGCAGATTCATCATCACGATTTGCATCTTCCGTCATGGCACGAACTGCCCTAATGGCCTTCTGCCAAAAAACTAACTCGTCATGTTTGTTATTTTTCATCTCCTTATTATACCACAAACCTCAAATTTTAGAAGAGATGTTAGTAGGCAAACCCTTTATGCTATCCGCTCCCAACTTTTTTTCCAATGTTCCCCAGGAATTATTGTAAGCTCCCCAAACCCAAGACATTCCATCAGTATAAGTCATCACTCCAAAACTTGTGTCACCTCCCGTCTTTATAATATCAGTCACCAAGACAAAAGTATTTTTCTCCCCAACAAATCCAACATCACGTTTACCAGAACTGAACATTTTCATCTTCAAAATTCCGTTGTCTGAAAGTTCAGTACCTTCCCCAACTTGCACAGAGTAATCAATTTCCCCATTTACTACCTCGTACATTTTCCAGTCATCCGCAGAGTCAAACTTTGTCCAATCCAGGCCTGAATGCGAGAATTGGAATGTCAGATATCGAATAGTAAAAGGAGCAGTCGCGTCAATTTTAAATCTGTAGACTTCCGATTCCGTTCCGTATTTGAGCTCTGTATTTTCTATAATAGTCTCAACAGAAATTTCAGGAATGACTAAGACATTAGTCTGAAGGTTCTGAGTTTTTTCCATCGAAATAGAGAAAATCATTATTCCTAATACTATAGAGAATGCCGAAATAAGAAATTTGGCTCGTTTTTCCAATTGGCGAATTTTATTTGGTGGTACTTCCACAATAAAATCTGCTAGGATAAAAATCCACTGATTTTTCAAATGACCTCAATTTTAGACGGACTTAATGATGTTCAAAGAACTGCCGCAGAAACAGCCGCCGGACCGCTCTTAATTATTGCCGGTGCCGGTTCTGGAAAAACGCGTACACTAACCCATAGAATCGCCTATTTGATTAAGGAAAAAGGAGTGCGACCACACAACATTTTAGCTGTGACTTTCACAAATAAAGCCGCAAACGCAATGAAGGAGAGAATTTTGAATCTTTTGGGCGAAGTACAGGAGTATGAAACGCCAACTATCGGAACTTTTCACTCAGTTTGCATTCGCATTCTCCGCAAATATATTCATCTTTTAAATTTCGAAAACTCTTTTGTAATATACGATACCAACGACCAAGTGGTTTTGATGAAGCGAATTATGAAGTCTCGCTCGATTGATGAAAAACAAGTGAACCCAAAAGCTGTGCTCAATTATATTTCTCAAGCAAAAAACCAGTTAATCGGCCCAGATGAATATTCCAACTACAGCGGAAATTATTTCACAGAGAAAGTCGGAGAACTTTATATTGCCTACCAGAAAGAACTAAGCATAAACAACGCTCTCGATTTCGACGACATAATTATGAAAACAGTCCTACTTTTCAAAAACCTGCCGGAAGTTCTTAAACACTATCAAGAGCGTTACACATATATTTCCGTCGACGAGTATCAGGACACGAATCACGCCCAGTACACACTTATAAAAATGCTCGCGGAAAAGTACAGAAATATTTGCGTGATTGGAGATCCTGATCAAAGTATTTACAGCTGGCGCGGCGCGAATATGCAAAATATTTTGGATTTTGAAAAAGATTATCCTGACGCGGTGGTAGTGAAATTGGAGCAGAATTACCGATCCACAAAAGTGATTCTAGATGCGGCCCATTCCATCATCGAAAAGAATAGAAAAAGAAAAGATAAAAGACTTTGGACAGATAGGGAAGGCGGAGAAAATCTAAAAATTTGGAGCGCACGTGATGAGCGCGACGAAGCAATGCAAGTTGTACGTGAAATCACTCGCCACCTGAAAAGCCATGAATCACCTGTGTATAAAGACTTCGCTGTTCTTTATAGAACTAATGCACAGTCGCGTGTGCTCGAAGAATCTTTCATGCGTTTCGGAATTCCTTATAAAGTTGTGGGAAGTGTGAACTTTTATGAACGAAAGGAAATCCGCGATATTGTGGCTTACCTTCGCCTAATTCACAATCCTGATGATAGTGTTAGTTTGATGCGAATTATCAACACTCCGGCCAGAAAAATCGGTCCAAAGAGTCTCGAAATTCTTCAGACATTTGCGAATCATTATGATATTTCAATGTTCCGCGCCATGGAGCGTGCAAATGAAATATCAGATCTTGGTTCAAAAGCACTGCCGGTAGAAAATTTCATAAAAATGATTCGTCATTTTCAAAGTCTCAACCAAGAATTTGCCGCAGCCGGCGTAATAAAACATGTAATTATGGAATCCGGTTATCGTGAATTTTTGCTTGAAGATAAAACGCCAGATGGTGAAGCTAGACTGCAAAATATTCAGGAACTTGCATCAGTCGCAAATAAATATGAAGCACTCGAACCGGGCCAATCACTCTCAACTTTCCTCGAAGAAATCGCCTTAATTTCTGATCTCGATAAACTAAATGACCGAGACAATGCAGTCACACTAATGACTCTGCACTCTGCGAAAGGTCTAGAATTTCCGATAGTATTTTTGACAGGCCTCGAAGAAGGAATTTTTCCACACTCCCGCAGCCTTTTTGAGCCTCAAGAACTCGAAGAAGAAAGGCGTCTTATGTATGTGGGCCTAACTCGTGCCATGGATTTTCTTTACCTCCTATATGCAGAACGCCGAATGGTTTACGGCGAATTCAAATCAAGCGCGCCATCGCAATTCCTAAATGATATTCCAGAAGAGCTTTACACAAGCGGCGCAGCCGCCAATTCGGTCAATCCAGCCACCGAATTCCAAAGCAAACCCATTCCTGTTGAAGACTTCAGTGTAGTTGATGATTTTTACGAAGAAGTCGAACTCTCCGAAGGTGACCGTGTTTTACATAAAACTTTTGGAGAGGGTATTATTTTAAATGTTAGTGGGGGAGTCCTGACTATCGCTTTTAAGAACACAAAAATCGGAGTAAAAAAACTTTCAAAAACCATCGCGCCACTTCAAAAATTATGAAGCTGAATAAAGTTATTTAGCCGCATTGATTTGACAGATTCTAATAAATGCAGTATAAAAATCACCAAATCTTAATTTTTATATATGAGCGGACAACGAATACTATCATGGGACGAGAGAGCAGAAACATTTCCATGCATTGGAACAAGCACACGTTTTGATGATCTAATGGAGGCATCTCAGCCAAAAGGCATTATTAGCATGCAAACAGTCAAAGAAAACCATAGTCTACCAGGTTTAGAAAAAGGTTCTGGAAACCTTCTTGATAAAAGACCGCGCACTTTTGGAGACCGACTTATGGCGACATTATCTGAAGAGACACGCTTTCCTAGAGATGAAAAAACAGGACAAGATATTGCCGTAAAATATATTCCTCGTGATTCTAAAACAGAAGGAAGAGAGCTATAGGATCCTGTATTGACATTGTCATTACAAGTTTATTGATATTCACATGTTAATCTGCTATAATATACAGATTTAACAAACACAAAAATGCCAATAGGAGCACCGGACAATTTTCAATCGCCAGAGTTTGAACTTAGTGATTATGGTAGACAACTTGAAGCACAAAATTCTCCTGAAGTTCAAGCACAACGAAATAGAACTCATGGGCAAGTTCAAAATGTGATGCAATAGGAAGGAGTCCCCGACCACTCTTTCGAATGATCGGGGACTTTTAGCGTTCACTGCGCTTTTCAGCGTAGCTTTCCGCATTCACGGCAAACCGGGATTCGCGCCTAAAAGACACGACTTACCGTTCTACCAGGACCCGTACGGTCCGCCGTAGGCACCCAAATCATTCCTGCTTCCATCCTCGTCGTTGTAGCTCGAAGATGGATTTCCCGCATCTACACAAGTCGAACCACTCGAAAGCTCGTACCACGTCGTGTCCACGAAAGACGGATCAGACGAAAAGTCCGTTCCGCTTGCGCTCGCAGAGTAGTAGTTGCCAAGGCCATTGTCGTAAACATTGCAGTAGTCCGTCACAGACACACCACTGCTACTTCCAACGCCAATTCCATAGTCACCGTTATTGTAAATCACAGTGTTCGTGAGGTAGACAGTCGTGCCGGTGTAGATTCCCACGCCGTCATGAATGTTCCCCGCAATCACCGAATTCACAAATTCCGGGTTCGAGTAGTTCGTTGCGAAAATGCCACGATAGTCATTCCCCACCGAAAGCACGTTTTCGAAGACCGGCGCCGCGTAGTTGTAGACAGCAATCCCATAGGGAAGGTTGTCCGTCATCACGCAATGCTTGATCGTCGGGTTTGCGCCGTCGATGTATAGACCGCCGCCCAACCAGTTGTAGCCATTCTGAATGGTAAATCCTTCAACAGAAGCCGAAGAACCACCTTCAATGGTAACAACATGAGTCACAGCACCACCGTCGATGATCGTACTCGCCGCGCCGTCAAGCGACACGAGAGAAAGATCAATTCCGTCGATGGTGAGATTCTCGGTATAGGTGCCACTTTCCACACACACAATGTCGCCATCCGTGCTCACGTCGATCGCATCCTGAATGCTGGAGTAGTCGGTGGGAACCGTGTAGGTACAAATCGAGACTTCTTCAGTAACGACTTCACCAGTGTCCGTTTCTTCCGTGCCACTGTCAACAGAAGCCGAGTCGTAGATTTCTCCACTATCGGCTTCTTCAGGTGCTGAATCTTCGCTCACACCTGCACTGTCTTCAATTTCGACGCTGTCCACTTCTGCCGAGTCGCTTGAATCCACAGGTACGCTTCCGGTATCCAAAACCTCCACCTCTTCGGTGTCGGAATCGGTACTTTCACGCGTGCCGCTGTCAGTTTCCACTTCGTCAGTATCGGCCTCAATCGCGGTGTCCACCACCACAGATCCAGTATCGTAGCTTTCACTGCTACCCGTATCCACAGGAACTTCACCCGTGTCAAAAACCACAGTACCAGTATCCCAGCTCACGCCAGTGTCCACACTCACATCACCGGTGTCACCGCCGCCGCTACCCTCGACAACCGCGTCGGAAACCGTGAGGCTACCGACACTGGAGACCGAAGTAGTTACGCCGTTATCCGCGACCGCCCAGAAGGCATAAGTCGTGGCATCGCGCAGAGTTTTTGAGTAGGTGGCAGTCCACGAGGAACCGGCACCGCTCACACTCATTGCAAATGTGTAGGTCGTAGCGTCGTTGGGGTTGATGATGTACAGATCGACACTCGGCTCGCTCGCTGAAGTTACCGAAACGCTCCACGTGAATTCCGTCTCATCCGAAGTACCGGAAAGGGGAGTCCACAAGATTGAATTGACGTTGAGGCTGGTGTCAGCAGCTTCGTCAACTTGAATCATTTGGGTATCGGACACCGCATTCCCGTCGCCGTTGCCAACTTTCACCCAATAGGTGTAGGTGGCCGCGTCACGAAGAGATTTTTGGTAGCTGAAAATCCAAGGATTCTCTACACTTTCGGTTTCCATCTCAAACTCGTAGTTCACTCCGTCGTTCGGGTTGTGAATCACGAGAGTCGATTCCGGTTGAAGATCGGGGCTATTCACCACGGTCGTCCAAACGAACTCGGTCTCACCTGCAGTGCCGTTCTCCGGATTCACCGCAAGATAACTGATCATCAACTCGCCCTCATCATCGATTTCGTCTTCGTAGCTTCCGGGGTTTCCACTGCAACTCACGTCACCAAGCCGATCATACCAACAACCCACGGTGAGGTCATTGTTGCCGGAAAGCGGTTCGGGTTTCACACCGTCGCCGTCCTTGTAGATGACCACGTGCAGATGAGTTCCCGGATATTCTGAACATGAAGTGCCACTCACGTTGCCGGTATTTCCAACCTTTCCGATGTAATCGTTCGTGTCGACGGTGTCGCCAACATTCACGAGAATTTCAGAAAAGTGTGCGTAACGGCTGTAGAAACTGTTCTGGTGGCGAATGATCACGGTATTGCCGTAACCGGTTCCACTACCATCGTCAGTATCCACATAGTACACATCGCCAGACGCGACAGGATTCACCGGCTTTCCGTAGTCTTCACAATTTCCCTGAGCCAAATCCACCGCGTAACGGTCGTCACTGTAGGTGCCGCCGTAATCTTGATGGCTTGAACTGAGGTCGTTGCTGGGATTGTAGGTTTGAGTGATCTGCCAGTATTCGCCGACAGGGAAGGGAAGATTCAGATTCGGCATACCGGCGGTATTCCCACCGTCGCCATCCGCATCCATGTCCGAGCCGGAATCCCCACTGTCCACATCACCGTTAGGCGAAGCACACAGCTCCGGGTAATCACGACATTCGTCCACGTAGATTGAAGCTTCATTCATTCCGGGTTCAACTGCACGACAGCCCACAAAGAAACACAAGACAGCTGACCAAAAAGCCAGCAAAAAAAACTTTGACATCTCTCATCTCCCACAGGCGAAGCCTGTTTTGTTCTAGTTCAGTTTAATCGAAGAAATCACACTCTGGAATCTCACCAGATTATTTTTGTACTCTTCATCCTCCTCATATTGTTTGTTGTTGATGTAGTCAAATGCAGCGGCTTCATCAGGCTTGTCGTCTTTGACGAAATTGCCCAGAGTCGGTCCGCTAATTAAAATGTTTGAAAAACCATGTCCGGACACAGGCACGAGCAAGCTCAGCACCGGCATCACAGAAACATACTTGTTAAACCTGATAAACTGAAACCCATCTTTACCGGAAACATTAACAATTTGAAAGTCATAGACTGAGCCAAACTGTTTCTCAATATCCGCTTGTGCAGACTTTAAATCCACACTTTTACCACTGAAATAATAACAGCAGCCCTCATTCACTCCGGGTTCATAATCTTCAGATGTTAAAACCATCGAAAAACCGGAAGTCGAAATACTAACCCTTTTACCTTTGTCTAAATCGCTAACTTTATCGTCTACGCGAATGTCATTGTCGGGATAAGAAAACTTGATCCCATAATCTGCGTTCGCATAAGAATTACTAGTCTCGCCACTCTGACAAGAAATTAAAAGCAGTAATGAAATTAACAAAACTATTTTTTTCATATAATTTTTTAAACTTTAGGTGCCCACTTGTCAAAGATCGTTGAGTAATCTAAACGTAAACCAAAAAGCTGACAAAGTCCTGAAAAATACCTGCAATAATTTCCTACCATTTAGTCTTCTGTTAAGTTAATATATTCCGGCATGAAAGAAAAATCAGTAAATTACAAAGCACTCATAGTTTGGATTCTAATCGGCTTCACTTTCGGGTGGGTTTCGAATGGGATATTTAAATCCGAGACAGCAGCAGGAGAGATCATAATTTCTCAAGATGGTTCATCAACTGCAAATTTAAGTTTATTTTGGGATGTTTGGAATGCTTTGGAAAAAAGTTATGTAGATACTGAAAAACTAAGTACACAAAATCAAATTTATGGGGCGATAGGAGGAATGGTTAATTCTCTTGACGACCCTTATACAGTTTTCATGACTCCTGAGGAAACAACTTCTTTTCACCAAAGTCTTGGTGGAGAGCTTGAAGGAATCGGCGCTGAGTTAACGGTAAAAGAAGGACTTTTAATGGTTATTTCTCCTTTAAAAGGCTCACCTGCAGAAAAAGCAGGTCTTCTGCCTGGAGATTACATTTACATGGTTGATGGAAAGCTAACCAGTGACATGACTCTTTTTGAAGCGATTAATGCAATTCGTGGTGCACCAAATACAGATGTGGAACTTACTGTCGTTCGTAAAGATTCACCGGAGCCGATTATTATGAAAATTACTCGTGAGAAAATAAATGTTCCAAGTGTAGAACTTGAATATAAAGACAATATTGCAGTGCTCAGCATTTCACAATTCGGTGACAATACTTATTCCGAATTTGAAGAAGCAGTTAGCCAACTTTTGTTGAAGCCGGCAGATGCACTGATTCTTGATCTTCGTTTAAATGGAGGAGGTTACCTTGATACTTCAGTTGAAATGATGTCAGAATTTTTCAAAGATAAAGTTAAAGCGGTGATTGTTAAACGTAGAGATCAAGATAATGAAATTATCTACACAAAAGGCAATGGAAAACTCACCGATATAAAAATTGCTATTTTAATCAATGAAGGCTCTGCATCAGCATCAGAAATTCTCGCGGGAGCTTTTCAAGATTACAAGCGGGCCATAATTATTGGTACTAAATCTTTCGGAAAGGGAAGTGTTCAGGAACTTTCATCTTTGACCGACGGCTCAAGTTTACGTATGACAATCGCAAAATGGTACACACCAAATGATCGTACAATTGATCATACCGGAATCACACCGGATACAATTGTAGAAATGGAAAGTTCAAAAATCGGAACTGAAGAAGATATACAACTTCAATCAGCAATAGATTATTTGAAGAAACTCTAATTACCAGCCACCGACAGCAGTTTTCGCCCGGTTTCCGGTTGCGTTTATTCCTGTTTCCACAGCCATTGAAGATGTCGGTGGAAGGGAAGGTCTGTTTCTAGTATTTTTGAAGAAATCTAAACTCGCCGGCACTGTAGCAGGAGCAGGAGGCGCATTGTCTTCAGGATCATAACCTGAATCAACTCCGTAAAAATATCCATCCTTTTTATCTTGTCCACTCATATTATCAATTTTAAAATTAAACAGCGAGGAACTTTTTACCCTCCCATTTACAGTTTGTCAAATAAATCACTTGCTATTTTCGAAAAAATGAGTACAATTCGCCTGTAACAGATAGGTTCAACAAGTGGTTATCAGGTTCGAGTAATTCACGTTGGAAGG